>CAZEXP010000117.1:0-1525 GCA_964516845.1 uncultured bacterium | reverse complement strand
TCATCCCCCGAAGGGTGTGAGTCCCGGGAAGCCTCTGCGACCCTGCTTCCCGAACTGCTTCATCATCTTCTTCATCGACTCGAACTGCCTGAGCAGACGATTGACATCCTGGACGGTCGTGCCGCTTCCCGCGGAGATCCGCTTCCTCCGGCTCCCGTCGATGATGACAGGCTTCCGTCGCTCCTCCGGCGTCATCGAGTTGATGATGGCCTCGACCCTGTCGAGGGCGTTCTCATCCACCGCTGACTGACTGACCTTGCCCATGCCCGGTATCATCGACATGAGCTGGTCCATCGGCCCCATCTTCTTGAGCGCCTGTAGCTGCTCGTAGAAGTCCTCGAGGGTGAACGTCTGCTTCCTGAGCTTCTCCTCGAGTCTTGCGGCCTGCTCGACATCAGCGGCGTCCTGGGCCTTCTCCACCAGGGTGACGATGTCACCCATTCCGAGAATCCGCGATGCGACGCGGTCCGGGTGGAACGGTTCCAGGGCATCCAGTTTCTCGCCCACGCTGGCGAACTTGATCGGCCGACCCGTGACCGCCCGCAGCGAAACGGCCGCGCCTCCGCGCGTATCACCGTCCATCTTCGTCAGCACGGCCCCTGTGAAGTCAAGCCGGTCGACGAACTCCTGCGCCACGTTCACGGCGTCCTGACCTGTCATGCTGTCGAGCACGAGCAGGATCTCTGCCGGCATGGTCGCCGCCTTGATCCGCTCGAGCTCCTGCATGAGCTCCTCGTCCACGTGGAGACGGCCCGCCGTGTCCAGAATAACGACATCGGCCCCGCGCACACCGGCCTCTTCGACTGCCGTGGTCGTGATCTCGACCGGATCGGCGCCGGGGCGGCCCTTGTGAACCGGCACATCCAGCTGCAAGGCCAGCGTCGAGAGCTGATCCTGTGCAGCCGGCCGGTACGTATCGGCCGCCGCGAGGAGAGGGTGCTTTCCGCGCTGCTTCAGGTATCTCGCCAGTTTCGCGCAGAAGGTCGTCTTACCCGACCCCTGCAGTCCAACGATCATGATGACCGCGGGCGTTCCTGTCGGGATCCTGAAGGGCTCTCCCGTGTCGCCCAGGAGCTTCACCAGCTCGTCATGGACGATCTTCACCACCTGCTGGCCCGGAGTCAGGCTGTTGAGCACGTCCTCGCCGACCGCGCGAACTCTGACGTCGTCGACGAACTTCCGAGCGACCTTGAAGTTCACATCGGCTTCGAGGAGCGCCCGCCTGACCTCACGCATGGCCTCTTCGATGTTGGACTCTGACAGTCTGCCGCGGCCGGTCAACGACTTGAACGCACTCTGGAGACGGTCCGAAAGCTGATCGAACATGCGCAGCCGCCAACCTTCCCACGGGATCCGCGCGCCGAGGCCGCACACCGAGGCGACAACGACGAATAGAGAGGGTCACGAACCCAAAGCAAACGAAACCAACACAACCCTGACCGGAGCACAAACATCCCCTGCCCCGGGTGGACTCTTCCGAGTCCCGGGCCTACAAGTGGCACAGCCCTGAGAATATACCAGTAAG
>CAZEXP010000116.1:0-1592 GCA_964516845.1 uncultured bacterium | reverse complement strand
GTCCTGGCCCTGGGAGGAGCGTGATGTCAGCAGGCGATCTCTTCAAGAAGGAGCTCAAGGTCGTCAACATCGGTCTCTCCTCATTCAAGGAGAGCCTGGATGACGTCGGCGCCGTCTCGGTGCAGGTCGACTGGCGGCCGCCGATGGACGTATCGGATGAGTCGGAGCGCGTCATCGCAGAGCACGCGTCCGTCATCGAAACGGCGAACGTCCGTGTTATGGACATCATCCTCAGAGGTATGCCCGAACTGGTCGGTCTGGCGCGGGCCATCGACGTTATCCCGCGTATGACGCCGGACCTTATCCTCCACGCCGGACCTCCCATCACGTGGGACCGGATGTGCGGACCGATGCGCGGAGCGGTCATCGGCGGACTCATCTATGAGGGGAAGGCGTCGACGCCGGAGGAGGCCGAGAAACTCGCAGCTTCCGGCGCGGTCAGGTACGCGCCGTGCCACGAGCACAGCACGGTCGGGCCGATGGCGGGTATCGTCACGCCGTCGATGCCTGTGTTCGTTCTCAGGAACGCGGAGTTCGGGAACAGCGCCTACTGCACGATGAACGAGGGGCTGGGCAAGGTCCTTCGCTACGGGGCGTATGCTCCGGAGGTCATCACGAAGCTGCGCTGGATGAACGACGTCCTCTACCCGGCGCTCGAGCGCGCTCTGGATTCGAACGGACCCGTCGACCTCAAGAACATCATCGCGCAGGCGCTCCACATGGGGGACGAGGTCCATAATCGGAACCGGGCTGCGACATCGCTGTTCTACCGCGCGCTGGCTCCGGCGATCGTCAACACGGCCGGTGACAGCCGGACGGCGTCCGACGTCCTCGGGTTCATCAACGGGAACGACCACTTCTTCCTCAATCTCTCGATGCCCGCGTGCAAGGTGACGCTTGACGCCGCGCGCGACATTCCCGGCAGCAGCATCGTCGTCGCCATGACGCGCAACGGAACGGACTTCGGGATCCAGCTCGCGGGAACCGGCGACGAGTGGTTCACGGGACCGGCCGACGTTCCGGACGCCCTGTTCTTCCCGGGCTACTCCAAAGAGGATGCGAATCCGGACATTGGGGACAGCTCGATCACGGAGACGAACGGGCTCGGTGGGTTCGCGATCGCCGCGTCACCCGCGATCGTCCAGTTCGTTGGCGGCGTGACGTCGGATGCCATCAGGTACACGCTCGAGATGTATGAGATCGCGTCGGCCGAGAACAGCGTCTACCAGATCCCGTATCTCAACTTCCGGGGGACGCCGACCGGTATCGATGTGGTCAAGGTCGTCGCGAAGAACATCCTTCCGTTCATCGACACGGGCGTCGCGCATCGCGAACCCGGCGTTGGGCAGGTCGGGGCGGGCGTTCTGAGCGCGTCGGCCGAACCGTTCACGAAGGCATACGAGGGATTGGCCGCCCGGCTTGCTCGGTAGGCGGAGCGGACATCAATACAGACAGGGATGGCAGGGTCTTCACCAGGAGGCGCAGCATGGACATCAAGAAATTCCTCGATTTCATGGACAAGACCAGGGTCTACGACCTGACACAGCCGCTCTCGATCCACACGCCGCCGTGGCCGAGCTACATGCCGCTCG
>CAZEXP010000115.1:0-1648 GCA_964516845.1 uncultured bacterium | reverse complement strand
CGGCCGCATAACGCGCCGAGCCGTTGGCACTGTCATGAGGTTCGTTCGAGGTTTCGAGCGACATGCCTCCGGCTCGCACTCTGGAGTGGCCGTCGGCCCACGCGATCCGACTGATACGGCCACGCACCAATACTCTACACGATAGCTCGCGTTTAGTGCAAGTCATTCGCTTATGGCGTGTTGGCGCGTCTACAACCGTTGTGTGTGCGGCGTGGCCGTGGTTACAGTTCGAGGTCCCGGAACGCAACGAGCCCGGTCCATATGGACCGGACTCGACGTATCGTACTGGTACCCCCGGCAGGATTCGAACCTGCGGCCACCGGTTTAGGAAACCGATGCTCTATCCGACTGAGCTACGGGGGCACACTTGCTGTCTTCGAATCGGGATCGCCCTCGCGCAGCGAGGGCTTCGCTGACGCTCGCAGAGCGTCAGCCCCTTACTCCGAGTCGTATTCTATCAGACTGCTGACATCGTAGTCAGCCAGTTTCTCCCGGCCGCCCAGGAACGTCAGATCGATGAGGAAGACGATGCCGACGATGTTGCCGCCGAGCTTCTCCACCAGCTCGATCGTCGCGGTCGCCGTCCCGCCCGTGGCGAGCAGGTCGTCCACGATCAGCACGTTCTGACCCTTCTCGATCGCATCCTGGTGCATCTCGAGCTTGTCGGTGCCGTACTCGAGCACGTACTCCGCGCTGATGGCGCCCGCCGGAAGCTTCCCCGGCTTGCGCGCCGGGACGAACCCGGCTTCGAGCAGATACGCGACCGCGCCGCCGAAGATGAATCCGCGGGACTCCATCCCGACGACGACGTCGACGTCCCGTCCTTCGTAGAGCGCGGCCATCTCGTCGACCGCCTGGCGGAAGCCGTCCGGGTTCTTCGTGAGCGTGGTGATGTCCTTGAACATGATCCCCGGCTTCGGGAAATCGGGTACGTCGCGAATAAGTGATCTGAGGTCCATGCGTGCTCCTTCTACGGCAAGTATTCCAGCGGGTCGACAGCGCGACCCTTGTGCCTGATCTCGAAGTGAAGATGTGTTCCCGTGGCATCGCCGCTCGAACCGACGTAGCCGATGGCCTGTCCCTGCGCGACCTTGTCCTCGAGCTTGACCGCCGCTCGGCTCAGATGCGCGTACAGCGTGATGAGGCGGTCGCCGTGGTCGATCATGACGACGGTGCCGTATCCCGTCATGCGACCCGCGAAGACGATCTCACCCGAGGCCGCCGCGAGGACGCGTTCCTCGCGTGCGCCATCGATGTCAACGCCCTTGTGGAACTCCTGGGTCCGATGCGTCGGGTGCGTGCGTGTTCCGAACCCGCTCGTGACGGAGCCCCGTCCCCGGCCGGCCAGCGGCCAGATGATGACGACGTCCCCGGGTTCCGGCGGCGGACCGTTGTCGACGGCCGGCGGCACCTGGCGGACACCGGAAGCTCCCGGGATGATGAGCTTCTGGCCGGGGTAGATCGTGTAGCTGTCGAGGCCGTTGGCCGAGACGATCTCGTGGAGCTCGACGTTGTAGGTCTGCGAGATCCGCCAGAGCGTCTCACCCTTGCAGACGGTGTGCGTGACGCCGCCCGACCTGTTGGTCCGCGACGACGAGCTTGGACTTCCGGAGGGTGAACTCCGAGTGTTCGAGCTGCCCGAGCTGCC
>CAZEXP010000114.1:0-1695 GCA_964516845.1 uncultured bacterium | reverse complement strand
CTCCGTTGCGAGTCACGTCGACGATGAGCGTCTTCGTGCCGCGCGCCCGCATATCCTGCACGAGCGCCCTGAACGTCTCGGTCGCCGATGGAATGCCCGCGATCGCCTCGGAGGCATCCTCCGGACACTCCGTCCCATGGTAGCGCTCCCAGGCGTACTGCATGCCCTCCATGCTCGTGCTCGTTCCCTCCAGCTCGAAGTCCTCGCGGAAGCCCGTCATGCCGTCGATGCGCAGGAAGGCGATGTCGTCGCCGGCGCCGAGGAAGTCGTAGACGAAGTCGCACTTGTCCGTCGAGGGGATGTCCACGGATGTTTCCGGACCCTTCAGTGGATAGGTCATCGTGCAGGGGAGAGCGAATGTCCTCTCGACCTCCTCGCCCGACGGCAGAGCAAGCTGGATACGGATGCTGTCGTGGTCCTGCCACTCCGGCACCAGTTGCGCGAGCCCGCCGGCGTTCCAGAGGTATCCGGTCCTGCCGAGGGATGCCAGTCCGGTGTACTCGTTGTCGGCGCCGCGGAGGCGGCCCACCCTCATGAGCAGCTCATCGACCGGAACTCCCTGGACCGAGATCAGCGTCGCACCCAGGAGATCGTGACGCGCCTCGTCAGGTACGCCGCGGACCCACAGCCGCTCCTCAACCGCAGTGAAGTAGAGCGGTATGCCGCCCGGAGCGTAGGGGTCGGGTGAGTGGAGGGGGTCGAGCGCGGTGTGGGCGTCGCGAACGGATGCGACGAGCGGCGACAGCAGGCCGAAGAACTCGGGGACCGTCATGTCCCCCTCGGGGATGGAGTCCAGAGTCTGTTGGAGACGTCGGTTGAAGGCGATCTTCCCGCCTCCGCCCACATACGGCTCGGGATGCGCGCTCTCTATGATGTCTGCCATCTGTCTCACGTCCTCGATCAGGAGCGCCCGAGCAAGGAGGGTGTCGGATTGGGCGTGTGCGGTGTGTTCCGGACAGGTCACGCCACCGCGGCTTGGACCAGCGTGCGCGTGGCGTGCTTTTCACATCTGGACACGCGACCACATCGCGGGGTTTCATTGAGCAGTCGTTCAGCGAGAAGCGCCGGGACAAGCCTCTCAAACTGAACGTGTTCACAGGCGTATTCGGGGCAAAGGTGCTGTTCGAGGAATGCCGGCGGAGGTACACTCGGGCAAGACCTCACAGTTCTCTGGGGGAGCGCCCACCGCTGATATGTGAGCTCCTACCCGGATGAATCCGATCCCGAAAGGAGAACGGCGATGAACAAGGAGAGCAGGTGCCCGGTGACGGGCCGAACTGACAAGCCCACTGCCAGCAGTGGCACATCGAACCAGGACTGGTGGCCGAACCAGTTGAATCTCAGGATCCTCCATCAGCACTCCGGGATGAGCAATCCGATGGGCGAGGCGTTCAACTACGCCGAGGAATTCAAGACGCTCGATCTCGAGGCCCTGAAGAAGGACCTCTACGCGCTGATGACCGACTCGCAGGACTGGTGGCCGGCCGACTACGGTCACTACGGGGGGCTCTTCATCCGGATGGCGTGGCACAGCGCGGGCACCTACCGCACCAGCGACGGCCGCGGTGGTGGAGGGTCCGGCAACCAGCGCTTTGCGCCCCTCAACAGCTGGCCGGACAACGTGAACCTCGACAAGGCGCGCCGTCTGCTCTGGCCGGTCAAGCAGAAGTACGGCAGGAGGATCTCGTGGGCCGA
>CAZEXP010000113.1:0-1719 GCA_964516845.1 uncultured bacterium | reverse complement strand
CTCGAGAGGAAGAAGAGCAGCACTAGATGGTCCTCTTGATGGCGTAGATGGCGAGACGATCGGCCAGAGCCTCGGCCGCGTCGGAAACACGGTCAACGTTCAATGCGAAGTAGCGAAGGTGGATCTTGTGGGCCAGGTCGAGGTCCGTCTTGAAGATCTTCCGCTTGAGGTCCATCGCGATCCTGTCGCCCTCTTTCTCGTAGAAGTGTACCTTGTGAAGATGGTCGTTCACCGTGCGCGGGTCGCGGAAGAACGCGCGCGCGGCCAGGACCACCGCCTCGGAGGTGCGCGCCGCCGCCTCGGACAGGTCGAGCCACTCCTTCGACAACTCCGGGATCATCTCGGGGCACTCGATCAGGAACAGACCCAGCGTGCTCTTGGCCGTGTTGATGACGTTGTCCATGTTCTCGAGCAGGTCCAGCACGTCGCCCCGCGACTCGGGGATCAGGGAGTGGCGATAGAGCTGCGTCTCGATGGTCCGTCGCAGTTCGTCCGCGCGGTTCTCGAGAGCTTTGATCAACTCATAACTCTCCTCGAAGCGCTTGCTGTCCCCGGACATGTAGTTGGCGACGCCCTTCTCGAACACGAGCGCCCCCTCGCTGATCGCATCCAGAAAGTCGTCGATCTGTGTCGTGAGTTCGATGGTCTGTTCGAAGATTCTCGGCATGGATTCGGCTCCTTAGCTCGCTTCTCGACGCCTGGCGATGCGCGCTCGAATGAACGGCATCGCGAAGGACGCGACGGCCAACACGAGGATGATCGCGCTGACCGGACTCGTGATGAAGATCGACGGATCACCCATGATCAGGGCGCGGCGGAAGTTCGACTCGGCCATATAGCCGAGGATGAGGGCCAGAACCAGCGGCGCCGTCGGGAAACCGTAGCGGCGCAGGATCCAGCCGAGGACCCCGAAGATCAGGCAGATCAACACATCGAACATCGAGTTCGCGACGCCGTAGCTCCCGACGAACGCGATGATCAGAATGACGGGATAGAGCAGCTCCTTCGGCGCGGAGATGATCTTCACCCACAGCCGGTTCCCCAGCACCCCCAGTACGAGCAGAACGAAGTTGCCCAGCACGAGGCTCGCGAAGAGACCGTAGACGAGATACGAGTTCTTCCCGGCGAAGAGCTCGGGACCAGGCGTCACACCGTGAAGCATCAGCGCGCCGATCAAGACGGCCGTCGCCGCGCTCCCGGGGATGCCCAGCGTCAGCAGGGGAACGAGCGCCCCGCCGACCGACCCGCCGGCCGCCGCGGCCGGGGCGGCGATGCCCTCGAGACTGCCGTTGCCGAACTCCTCGGGCTTCTTGCTGACCCGTTTGGCCTCGTTGTACGCGATGAAGGCCGCGATGGTGGCGCCCGCCCCGGGCACGACGCCGATGATGGTCCCCAGAATGGACGACTGGAGGATGCTCCGCCTGAGCCCGAGCACTTCCCTGCGTCCCGGCATCTTGCTCGAGAACGTCTGCAGTGCAGTCTTCACGACCTCCATGCGCTCGATGTTCAGCAGCACCTCTCCCACCGCGAAGAGACCGATGAGAGCCGGGATGAAGGAGATGCCGTCGATCAGCTCGGGCCTGTTGAACGTGTAGCGCATGAACCCCGTGATCGGATCGAGACCGATCGTCATCAGCAGCAGTCCGAGCAGCGTGCTCACCGCTCCCTTGAGCATGTTCTTCGACGCCATCGACACGACGATCGTCAGACCGAAGATGG
>CAZEXP010000112.1:0-1831 GCA_964516845.1 uncultured bacterium | reverse complement strand
ACCTGAACATGTCGGCTGAGGCCTACAACTTTGGCTTCATCGGCGGCTACGGGTTTGACTTCCCGAACGTATGCGGGCTCAAGGCTGGTGTGTCGGGCCACGTCATCCAGGCAAATCTGGACGACACGGGCGCGACGGCCATCGGTATCAACCTCGGACTGCTCTATGGAATGATGGACGAGCAGGTTCACCTTGGTCTCGTGGTCAAGAACATGGGCACGAAGTTCAAGTTCGAGGATGACGAGGACAGCCAGACGTTGACGTACGTCGGCGGTCTGTCCTACACAACGCTCGATGAGCAGATCCCGAATTTCGACCTGACCGTCGGTGTGGATGCGATCATGCCGAAGGACCAGGACGTCATGATCGGCGTGGGTGGGGAGTTCTGGGTGTATGACATGCTGGCTCTCAGAGTCGGTTATCAGACCGGTTCCGAGATGGGCAACCTGAGCTACGGCGCGGGCTTCGCCTACAGCGACTTCCAGCTCGACTACACGTACGCTGACTATGAGGATCTGACGACGTCACACAGGATCTCACTCACGATGGCGTTCGGGGACTAGCCTCCCCCGCTACGACATCTGATATCCCGGGAAAGGGCGTGCCGCTTGCGGTACGCTCTTTCTTTTTGGGGCGCGTTGCCCCGGCCTGGCGGGGCGCGTTGCCCCGGCTTGCCGGGGAGCGTTGTTCTCGGGCGCGCATGCCGGGGAGGGAGGGGCGCAGGCGGGTTTGGCGTTGATGGGGGTGCGGCGGGCGTGCTACGATGCCCGTGTGAATTCTTCGGGTGATGGAACGGTGGGAGGAGACGAGGATGACGGATGCTGAACTGATCGAGATGGCGAGAGCGGCACGACGGAACGCCTACGCGCCGTACTCCGACTTCGCCGTCGGCGTCGCGCTTCTCGCCGGTGACGGTCGGGTCTTCACCGGTGTGAACGTGGAGAATGCGTCCATCGGCCTCTCGGTCTGTGCGGAGCGCAATGCCATTGCGAAGGCTGTCTCGGAGGGGGCGCGGAACTTCACGAAGCTGGCCGTCGCGACCGGTTCGCCCGAGCCGACGATGCCGTGCGGCGTCTGTCGACAGGTCATCTGGGAGTTTGGGCACGACATAGAGATCCTCGTCGTCGGTTCGGGTGACGAGGTCATCAGGACCTCGATCGCGGACCTCTTCCCGCAGCCTTTCACAACCTACAAGTAAGCGGGCCGCAGGGCCGCAAGCGGCCCCTGTGGCTGAGGAGTGACCATGCCCATTGAGCGCCGTGAGATCGAGCGGATCGTGCGCGATGTCGTCGAGACCTCGGTCCCGGATGCACCTGAGACCGCGGTGCCGGGTCCTCAGGGCCCCGTGAGACCCGCTGACGGCCGTATCGCCATCGGATCCGACCACGGAGGCTTTGAACTCAAGGAGACGCTCAGACGCTATCTGGAGGAGGAGCTGGGCTACTCCGTGACGGATGTCGGCGTGCTCGACGGTTCCTCCTGCGACTATCCGGACTACGCGCTCAAGGTGGCGAAGGCGGTCGCCGACGGGAGCTGCGTCCGCGGCATCATGATCGATGGAGCCGGCATCGGTTCCTCAATGGCGGCCAACCGCGTGCCCGGCGTTCTGGCGGCGTGCTGCCACGATGTCGCCACGGTCGTCAACAGCCGCGAGCACAACGGGGCGAACGTCCTGACGCTCGGCTCGGGCGTCGTCGCGCGTGGGCTGGCGCGGCAGATGGTGCGCGCCTGGCTGGCGACCGGATTCGGCGGCGGAAGACACGAGAGACGCGTGAGGAAGATCATCGACATGGAGAGACGATGAACAGGGAAGAGCTCATTGCGAAGGTGA
>CAZEXP010000111.1:0-1861 GCA_964516845.1 uncultured bacterium | reverse complement strand
GCAAAAGGGGAACGCTTCGCTATGAGGTGTGATTCGCTCCGCTTGATGTACTGGTCGTTCGCTAGTCCGATGCCGGCCCGATTTCGTATTCCGTGGGCACCTTCCTCCGAAGGCGCCGGAGATATCTATTGATCGCATCCAGTGTCGACAGCGCTGCCGCCAGCGGCGGGTCTCCCCCGACGGCGCACGCACCGATGAGTTCCGTTTCGCTGCGCTCCGACACGTGACAGATGTTCGTGATCATCACGGGCACGCCGCCCGCGTGACAGATCTCCACACCGTGTACCGTGAAGATCCCGTTCGGCTCAAAGAATTGCTGCGTCGCTTCGAGCACCGCCTCTGCGACGGTTCTGAGAAGCGACGCGGGGGTATCGGCGCCGCGCACCAGCGCCACGCTCTCCAGCCCGCCCATCTCGAGTTCCACGCGGACCTCGGCCATGTCCTGCGCCTGCTTGACGCCGACGCCGACGAACCGGACGCGCTGCTCGAGTGGATCGAGCCAGCTTCCCGTCCTGATCGGTGGCTCCACGACCGGCTGACCGATCGCTTCCGAAACCAGACTCTGTCCTGAGTCCACGGCCGGAACCGGAGCCTCCACCAGATCCGTCGCGGGAGCATCCGCACTCTCCCCCGGCAGTTCAGGCAGAGGCTCGTCGCCTGAGACCTGGGCGACGCTGATCTTCCTGTGGTCCAGGGGGATGCCCAGCTTCGCCAGCAGCAGCGAGCCGACATCTCTCGCGACCTGCTTGGCGGGATGCTCGTCGCTTGCCACGACGTGCACCTCGGCAATGCCTCCCCTGTCGTCCATCACGATACCAGCCGAGCGGACATGCGTGAGCTCGGTGATCGCCTGCTCGACATCCGCGACCGGTACGACCCGGTCTTTCGTTCGGATCAGAATGGCGCCGCCTCCTGCAAGCTCGTGGTCTATGGCAGTGGTGTTGCCGCTGCGGCTTCAGACACTATACATCTACGCCGTGGTGGACATTGTCAAGGAAATACCGCGAGAGGGTCAGCGCTTCGTAGAATAGCACGACGGAGACCCGCGCGCCAGCATGCTCATCCCATGACGAAGCCCGACCCCCGAAGGGGCCGGGCTTGAATTGTCATCCTCGGGAAAACGGGACTCCCGCTCCCCTACGATCTGCGTCTGCGCACCAGGGCCAGACCACCGAGGCCGCTTGCGAGCAGCAGCATCGTGCTCGGCTCGGGCACGGGCGGCGGCTCAGACTCGAAGTCCGAGAAGAAATTCAGCTGGAACGCCGAATCGACCGTGTGACGCTCCGCGAAGAAGATGTCGATGTCGTGGTAGCCCTCGGTCAGGTCAATCGAGTACTGGTCGAACGTGATGGCGTGCACGCCGCCGAGGTCAAGCACGAGCTCGCCGTCGATGAACAGCCACGAGTCATCATCCGAACCCATCGAGTACTCGTACGACTTGTTGTCGTCCACGTAGAACTGCCCCTCCCAATGGACGGCGAAGTGATACGGATCACCAGGCATGTTCTCGTTCACCGGAAACCAGTCGTTATTGAAGTTGCTCTGGAGGTCCGTCTCGCTGTCCAGACGAGCGAACGCCTCGTACTGCGCGTCCCACCAGTCGAACTGGGATACCTGCGTGTGACCGTACGCGGTCAGTGTAGGCCTCGGACCGGACAACGCGTTCTCGACCATCCCCGGCGTCCAGCCGGTGATGATGTTCTGCATGTCCGGATGCCCGATCTCGAGATTGTAGTAGGTGCCCAGAAGACTGGCCCCGGCGGTCCCGCATGCCAGTACCAGGATCGAGGCGACCAACACGGTGGTCATCACTCTCGCCATCGCTCCACTCCTTCTCGTAACGTCGTACGCCAATACGCCG
>CAZEXP010000110.1:0-1863 GCA_964516845.1 uncultured bacterium | reverse complement strand
AGAAGACGTTCGACCAGGACTGCTTCCTGGTCGAGAGGATCTGCGGTATCTGCTCGGCTTCGCACAGTTGGGCGACGGCGCTGGCGTACGAGGATGCCGTGGGTATTGAGCCGCCGCCGCGGGCGAAGTATCTCAGGACCATCGTGCACGAACTCGAGCGGCTGCACAGCCACATGCTCTGGGTCGGTCTGGCCGGTCACATCATCGGCTACTGGACCGTCTATATGTGGGGCTGGAAATACCGCGAGCCGATCCTCGACGCGCTCGAGGCCATCACCGGCAACCGGAACAACTACGCCTGGTATTGCCCGGGCGGCGTCCGCCGCGATGTGCCGGATGAGCTGTGGCCGGAGGTCCTGAAGCAGATGGATGAGTTCGCCGACAACACCAACATGCTCATCGGCGCCATCCTCGACGACCCGGTCATTCTCGGCCGGCTCAAGGGCGTCGGCATCCTGACCAAGGAAGAGGCGATCCACTACGGCTGCCTTGGCCCGACGGCCAGAGGTTCCGGTGTGGACATCGACGTCAGGCGCGACGAGACGTACGGCTGCTATGACGAGGTCGACTGGAAGGTCATCACCCAGCCGGACGGTGACCTGCTCGCCGTCTCGGTCGTGCGACTGCTCGAGATGCTCGAATCGGTCAAGATCGTCAAGCAGTGCATCAAGAACCTGCCCGGCGGAGAGATCAAGAACGAGATCCGGGAGATTCCGCGCGCCGAGGGCATCGGCCACGTCGAGGCGCCGCGCGGCGAGGCCTTCCACTACGTCAGGACGAACGGGACGAACATGCCGGAGCGCCACAAGATGAGGGCGCCGACGTTCGTCAACATCCCGTCGTATCGGCCCCGCGTGAAGGGTGAGACGATCTCGGATGCGACCGTCATCTTCGCCATCATCGACCCGTGCTACAGCTGCACGGAGCGCATGGCGGTGATCGACCCGACGGGGAAGCGGATAGCCAACGGACACGACCTGATCAAGCTCAGTCATCAGAAGACGGAATGGCTTAGGAAGAACCTCTAGAGGCCCGGGGGGAAGTAGATGCCACAGATACTCATTCCCATCGTTGTCCCAGCCATCGCCGGCGGACTCTGCTATCTGGTTCCGCGGCGAGTGAAGGGCGTCAGGGAGGTGCTGGCTTTGGCCGGCATGGCGTGGGCGCTCATCGCGTCCATCCAGCTGTTCAGCCAGTGGCCGCTCGCGTTCACCAGGCCGTGGGTGACGCTCGGGAGCCTCGACGTCCAGTTCGATCTCATGCTCAACCACTTCAGCGCGTTCGTGCTCGTGTTCGCGACGCTGATAGGTCTGGGCGTGACGCTCTATTCGATGTCGTGGCTTTCGGAGAAGTTCGACGGGAGGCGGTACTACGCGTTCATGCTGTGGGCGGTCGCCGCGACCTGCGGGGCCGTGCTGTCCAACAGCCTTCTCGTCCTCCTGATCTTCTGGGAGGTGCTGACCGCCATCCTGTTCCTCTTCGTCAACCTCGGGAAGGACAAGGACGAGGCGGCGAAGGGCGCGGCGAAGAGCTTCGTGATGCTCGGATTCTCCGACGCGGCGCTCTTTCTCGCGGTCGCCCTCATCTGGGTGAAGTACGGTTCGCTCTCGATGAAGGATCTCTCGATCTTCGTCGGCGACGCCTACTCGACCTGGGTCTACATCCTGATGCTGGTCGGCGCGCTCACGAAGGCCGGAGCGATGCCGTTCCACACCTGGATCCCGGCGGTGGCCAAGGGTGCGCCCACTCCGGTGATGGCGCTCATCCCGGCGGCCATCGACAAGCTCCTCGGCATCTATCTTCTCGCGAGGATCAGCCTGGACATCTTCTCGATCGGTCCGGGCCTGATGATGCTGCTCATGA
>CAZEXP010000109.1:0-1879 GCA_964516845.1 uncultured bacterium | reverse complement strand
TAGACGTCGACGGTCGAGCTCTCTCCTACCTCCTGCTGATAGGTGAAAGCCGTCGCGGTGGAACGCATGTCGAGCGGGACCGACCGCGAGCGCTGCGCACCCGAGAGGATCAGGTTCGTGATGTCATCTTCCGCAACGAGCACGCCGAACGCACCGTTCCCGGTCTTGCCCGTCAGCTTCACACCCCAGTTCGGTGACGCGATTGAACGCGAGTAGAATTCGCTGAATGTGCCCGAGCTCTCGAGGAAGAACGGACGCTTCTCCTCGTAGTAGAGCGCGTACTGCCGATTGACGTCGAGCTGGAACGCGTCCGCCTCGACCTGCGAGAAGTCGGGATTGACCGCGGCGGAGAACGTCAGGTTCGGTGTGATGCCCCAGCTGCCGGTCACACCCGCCTCGTACTCGTCGTCCATGTCGCCGAACTCCCCGTCCGGGAAGTCTTCACGTATCTGGGTCGCGATCGCGGAGACGGTCGGCGTGATCTCGATGTCGCGACCGGGGGTGGCTCCCTCGAACCCGATGAGCTTGTCCATCTGACACCGGTAGCAGTTGTCGTCGCGGTTGCGCGGATAGAGACTGATGTGATAGCGGACGTCGCGCGGCCAGCTCCGGACGGCGTCGACGCCCCATATCTGGTCGCCGTCGACGTTCTGGAAGCGGATGGCATTGAACGGAATGGCCATCTCCACGCTGTAGCCCCAGTCGTGGATCTTGCCAGCCGAGTCCCAGATGGCATCCCACGAGTTTCCGTCACCGTGAACGCCGCTGGCAGTCTCTCCCTGAATGCCCAGGGGGTTGCACGCGAATTCGTATCCGCCGCGCTGGTCGTTGTACGTATCAATGCCGATGACGATCCACTCGTCATCCCACATGCCGTCGTGGTCGCAGAGGTGCGCGACGATCTGCGACGGGTCGGGGTCGTACGCCCGCCAGCCGACGTAGAAGTAGTCGTCGTCAAATGCGAGCAGCATGTCGGTCTCGACCGGCGCCGGGATGTTGTACCCCGGGCGGACCTCGTTGTTGACGCCCATGACCAGCGCCTGGTCCCAGGCAGCCTCGTTGAGGTCACCGTCAATGACGAAAGGCGTCGAGACGCGGGGAACCCGTTGGGGGATCTTCTCCTCGCGCTCGATGGCTCCACTGGCAGTCGGCATCAGAAGGGCGGCGCAGACGAGCGCGGCCACAAGCAGTGCTTGAGCAATCCGGTTCATCATGTCTCCTGGGTGTTGTTCCGGCGCATCGCCACGCGGTTCCGGCGCCACGCAGCGAGACTGTCACTCGAATAACCTTGGCTGAGTCACCGTTCCCAAGGTTCGACACGGAGGGACACCGGGAGGTTGAGCGCGGATCCACGCGCGGACACCGTGCGGCAGGGCGAATAGTGCTTGTCGGTAAGCCCGGCCTCGATGTAGCCTGCAGCATCAGAACTCGCGATGAACTGGCCGCGTCCGTTGCTCCAGGGTCCACCGGAGCTGTTACGAGCGCAGAAGGAGCGGGGTGACCATGGCGATCCGCTATGTGCCGAGGCAATTGCTGAAGAGCGGGCTTCCTCCGGGAGAGCTCGTGCACATCGGGACCGTCTCCGAGACGCCCGTGAAGATATCGGTCTTCGACTACTCCGAGGACTCATTCGATGAACGACCGGCGCAATCGGCCGATGAGTGCCTTCCCCTCCGCGACTCGCAAACCGTGTCCTGGATCGATGTCGACGGCGTGCATGACATCGACATCATTGAGCGGATAGGCGAGATATTCGGGCTGCATCCGCTGACGATCGAGGACATCGTCAATACGCACCAGAGGCCGAAGCTCGAGGAGTTCGAGGACTACTTCTACATCGTGCTCAAGATGCCGCGGTACGACGCAAGCACGGGCGAAT
>CAZEXP010000108.1:0-1995 GCA_964516845.1 uncultured bacterium | reverse complement strand
AGCCCGTCGACGACGAGAAGACGGCCGGCGAGCGTCTCGCCGATCCCGACGAGATGCTTGACTGCCTCGGTGGCCTGGAGCGTTCCAATGAGTCCTGCCGTGCATCCGAGGATGGGAGCCGGCGCGGGAGGCTCCTTGTGCGGGACGAAGCACTCGAGGCAGGGCGTGGCCGGCGGGTTGAGCAGGCTGACGTATCCCGTGAAGCCCGCGACCGCGCCGTAGACCATCGGAATACCGAGTTCGAGCGTGGCTCGGTTCAGGACGAACCGGGAGTCGAGCGTATCGAGACAGTCGACGGCGATGTCATGGCCGCTCAGGAGTTCGCGGGCGTTCGCATCGTCGAGGCGTTTCCGGAGCGGCGTGATCGCGACCGACGGATTGAGCGAAGCGAGGCGTTCCGATGCAGCGCCGACCTTGTCGCGGCCGGTGTCGCTTGTCGCGTAGAGCACCTGACGATTGAGATTCGAGAGCTCGACGATGTCGGGGTCGCAGAGAGTGATGTGTCCCACCCCCGCGGCGGTCAGGTAGAGTGCGACGGCCGAGCCGAGCCCGCCGGCTCCAGCGATGAACGCGTTCGAGTCGCGGAGCCGCTCCTGGGCGGCGTCACCCCAATCCGGGAGTTCGAGCTGGCGTGAGAAGCGTTCGCGGTCGCCGGGTGTGAGGCGCCGCTCCGGAGTGATCGTCACGCGGACCTCGCTATCCGCCCGCGACGGGCGACTGGAGTGTGACCGTCTCGCCGTCGGTAGGGACGTAGTCGAGTCTCTTGACCTTGCCGTCGGTGAACGCGAATGCGACCATGACCGGGGCGACCCCCAGCCCAACGAGGATCTGCTCGACCGAGAGCCCCGCGTCGACATCGACCCTGCGCGTGTACTGGTCGACATCGGGTTTCAGGAGTTCGCGGAGCTTTCCGCCTGAGCGGAGATAGACGATCATCGCTCTCTCCTGACGGGGCGCAACGGTGGTCGCTCCCTGCCGTGTGGCGCTCGCCTCGCCCGTATCGTGAGCGAGTGAGCATGTGGTCGGTCCGGCGCTACCTGCCTACATCGCGTTCGGCTTGAGCTTCTCGCCGCGGACCTTCGGGACGCCGCCATCGAACGGCTCGCCGAGGAGGCCGGCCTTCTCGAGGTTGTCGGCGATGTGTCCGATACCGAGGATCTCGAGCACCTCGCGTGTCGGGTGTCCCTTCTTGTCCCAGCCTCGGTTGTAGTAGTAGTCGTCGAGCATGTACTCGAAGTTCTCACGCCCGACCTTGTGTCCCTTCGCCGGACCGCTCGGGATCTTCTCCTCGAGGTGTCGAACGGGGGCCACGTCGAACTGCCGCCCGGGACCGCCGTTGCGCTCGAGGTAGTGCGCGCGCGTCAGGTTCCAGATCTTCTCCGAGACCAGCATGCATTCCTCAAGGGTCACATCGTCCCAGCCCGTCAGGTATTTGATCGTATCGACATGCTCCTCGGGTGTGATGTCGAGCTCGCCCCAGAAGAGACGGCAGCAGCACCACGTGTCGAAGAGCGGACGGATGTGCTGGAGGTAGATGACGACCGGTGCCTTGCCGACCGGCGTGTCCTGCCCGATCTGGATGTCGGCCGTGATCGCCCAGCTCCGGTTGTGGTGCGCGCCGATGTCCGACGTACAGTAGGAGAGGAGCTGCGCGGAGTACCAGCGGGTGTCGTAGCCCGAGAACTCCATGCCCTTCGCCTGCGACGCGAAGGCGAGGGAGTCGTGGCCGAGCCGTTCGGCGGCGCCCTTTGTTCCGTACGAGAGCGTCTCGCCGATGCCGCGGCGGTCGGCGATCATCCTGATGACGTGCTCGAAGTCGTCGATGTTGCCCCAGCGGAGCTCGTGGCCCTCGAGATCGTCCTTCGTGATAATGCCTTTCTCGTAACACTCCATCGCGAAGCCGATGGTGTTGCCTGAACTCATCGTGTCAAGACCGAGGTTGTCGCAGAGCCAGTTGGCGTACGCGACGTGATGGATGTTCTCCATCGCGCAGCT
>CAZEXP010000107.1:0-2075 GCA_964516845.1 uncultured bacterium | reverse complement strand
ATCGTGCCTGTATAGACGCCCTTGTCCTGCTCGAGGTTGAGGGTGATCGGGAGCGACTGCTCCTCTCCCTTGATGGTAACAGTGAGCGTGCCGCTCCAGACTCCAGCGATCTCGTACTGCTCCCGGAGATCCACGTATTCGAGGCGCGCGACATGTGCCTCGGCCGCCTGCCGCGCGGGTTCCTCATCCTCCAGGAACAGCGTGAGGACCTCCTCCAGGAAGACGCCATCGGCGGCTGGATCGTATGGCGCAACTATCGACCGCACGTCACCCTCACCCTCGGCGTTCATGTCGAGCGTGAGCGTCGGTGCGCCGGGGTCGAAGTCCACCGGCGAGAACTCGAAGCTGCGGGGCGTCTTGTTGACGTTCGTGCTGAAGTGCACGGTCGAGCGTTCGAGATCGAACACTACCGACCAGCGCACGCCGGTACTCATCGCATCGAGCATGTCGAGGCAGTACTGCACAGGCTCCTCGTCGGTGTACTCGGTGAGGAGCTTCGCGCCGTAGATGAATCGCGGCGTTTCGTTGAAGTTCTGCACGATGGGGATATCACCGCCGAACCCGTCGTGCTGCGAGAGGAACTCCATCGCGAAATCGTAGTTCGAGTTACAGCAGAGCGGAAGCAGCAGGTCGTCGCCCGTGTAGACTTTCGCCTTGCCGTCAACGTAGTCGATGATGGCCGCGTCGCCCGTGGCGTCGGCGACGAAGTAGTGCCATCCCCACCCGTCGAGCGCGATCCGGTCGGCGTTCGCAACGACCTCCGCGACCGTCGTGTAGTTGTCGAGCTGGTACTGCATCCACTGCATCTGGAAGAGCACGGGCAGCGTCGGATCGGTCGAGTACACGGGGTCGTACCCCATCTCATAGATGAACAGCCCGACCTCGTTCATCCCGCCGTCCGGGTTCTCGCGGCCGAGCGGGCTGAAGGTGACGGAGCCGTAGCGCGCCTGCCACATGAGCGTCGGGTCCGCATCGGGTGTCTGCCCCATCATGGTCGGCATGTCGTACCCGCGCTTCCAGAGTCCACGCGGGTTAACATACGCGCCGCCGTTCACACGCGGCATGCCGCCCTGGTTCAGGCTGTGCGCGAAGTAGAGCCCGTCGTCGGTCTCGAGCATGAAGGATGTGCAGGCGGTGGCGGTGGTGGTGAGCATGGCTGTGGCGGCCAGTACCGTGATGGTAGCAAGCGCGATCGTGGTGCGACGCGGCATCGGTGGCTCCTTCCACGGGGCATGGGCGCATCTCTCCGGAGGGGCCGGAGAGATGCAGGATTGAGCGAACGGCTGTTGTTGGTGCAGCCGTGAAGTTTGACTCAGGTGTGGTGTTTGGGGTTTCGGACGACAGCTACCAGTCTTTCCGCTTGGGCGAAGGATAGCTCAACGTCCCTGCGTCCGGCCGCCCCCGGGAGGCGGATGGGGGCACGGTCCCATCCGGTCCGCGCTCGTAGTAGTCCGGGTCGATTTCCAGCACCCTCAAGAGCGCCGCCTCCGCCTCTTCCGACCTTCCGAGGCTGGTGAGCGCTGTGAATATGTTCTGATAGGTACTCGCATCCCGAGACCCAAGTGCGACGGCCCGGTCCAGCTCCGCCAGCGCCTCGTCCGAGCGTCCGAGAAGCCCGAGGATCAGTCCTCGCTCCGCGTGTCCCACCTCTCCAGCGGGAGCGAGTGCGATGTAGCGGTCGACTTCCTCAAGCGCCTCATCGCGTCGCCCGAGCATCCGTAGTACCTTCGCCCGGTGTATCCTCGACTCCGCATCCTCCGGATTGATGGCTATCGCCGCGTCAAGAACCTTCAGCATCGAGTTGATATCCACAGTCACGCCTTTCATCCGCCTGAAGTCATGGCTCGCGGGATGTGCTTTCGGCATCAACCACCGCGATGCACACCCATGCCAATCGCGCCGAGAAACGCCGGGATGCCCGCGACCACATCGCGGTCGTACTGCTTCACCTCGTCGGTGAGTTCGCCCCAATCGACAAGGTATGGCGTCTCTTTCTTGGACGGCGACCGGTCGCGGCTCGGGAGCCAGCCGGCGAGGAGCCGCTCGGCACACCAGCGTGAGTGCTCCATTCGGCC
>CAZEXP010000106.1:0-2275 GCA_964516845.1 uncultured bacterium | reverse complement strand
CATCGTCGAACCCGGCGGCGACTTCGATCTGCGTTTCATGGAGACGCGGCAGTAGCCCATTCCACCGTCCCATTCACCAGACACCGAGTCACTGCCGGATGGCCCCGAACAGGGGCTTTTCCGCTTGACACTCCGAAGAGCCTAAAGCTAGACTCTCTTGGGCTATACGGCGTTTTTCTATGTCCGCAGCGCGGGCGGAGATCAGACCATTTCGACCCGCGAGGAACATTCAGTTGAAAGGACTGTCTGTTACTTGCTGGCCCGAGAAGTCACATCCCAGTCGTGGTAGGTCGATAGCGGACCCCGGGAGCGCCTCCTTAATAAGGAGTGGCGCCGCGGGGTTTCCGTGCGATTGGGAGCGGCCGGCGGGAACTTTCAAGCGAGAGGGCTTGCCAGGATGAAAGAAGTCTTCATCGGTCGAGAGAACCTTCTCAAGCTCATCGGGCGCTGGGCGAAGGACCACCGGGTGTACGTTCCGGTCACCTTCGACATCATGAACCATCCCGAGACCCCCGATTACGAGCTCGTGAAGGAGGAGGTGCCGGCGTCGCTCGAGCTCCACGGCGCGTGCCCGGCGCAGACCCCAAAGTCGTTCCTCTTCTACTCCCGCGAGGTCGTCTCCAAGTATCCCAACAGCAACCCCGAGGCAGAGGTGGAGGCCCCGCCGACCGTCATCGTCGGCCCGCGGGCGTGTGACCTCGAGGGGCTCAAGAAGTTCGACAAGGTCTACTGGAGCACGAAGCACTTCACCGAGGAGTACGACGACCCGTTCTACGTTGAGAAGCGCGAGAACGCGACGATCGTCTCGGTCGACTGCACGGCCGCCAAGGAGACCTGCTTCTGCACGATGGTAGGAGGCAAGCCGTACGTCGACGCGGACTTCGACCTCAACATTTCGCCCGTGGAGAGCGGCTACATCCTGACGGTCGGCTCCGAGAAGGGCGAGAAGCTCATGGCCGGAAGCAACGATCTCACCTCCGAGATCACCGACGGCCACCGCGACGAGCGGAAGCGCATCCGCGGTTCAGTGACCGAAGCCGTCCAGAGGCAGAACGCGCAGTTCAAGGTCGACGTCCCCTACGACAAGCACGAGCTCGGAAGCGACGAGGAAGCCTGGGCGCACGTGACCGCCAACTGCGTTGGGTGCGGCGCCTGCAACCGCGCGTGTCCGACCTGCACCTGCTTCCTGCTCTGGGACCAGAAGGCGGACGGCGGCTACGAGCGCACGCGCAACTGGGACACCTGCCTGTCCATCGGCTACGCCAGGACGGGCGGCGGCGGAAACTCGCGCGCGAACTTGCCGCAGCGCCTGGAGAATCGCATCCGCTGCAAGATGGAGTACTCGCGCGACCGCTACAAGCTGGTGACCTGCACCGGCTGCGGCAGATGCATCGACGTCTGCATGGGCCGGATCGATATGAGAGAAGCAATCAAGCACGTAGTCACGGAGATGGCGAAGGCATGAAGAACCTTTACAGGCCAATAGAGAGCGTCATAGAAGACATCAAGAAGGAGACGCCCAACATCACGACGTACCGGTTCCGTCCGAAGGAGCCGATCACGTTCAAGGCCGGTCAGTTCGTTGAGCTGACGGTGCCTGGTGTTGGAGAGGCGCCCTTCACGCCTTCGTCGAACCCGACCGTCACCGAGACGATGGAGATCACCATCATGCAGGTCGGGTGCGTGACGGAAGCGCTTGCGAAGATGAAGGTCGGGGACACGGTCGGCATCCGGGGCCCGTACGGAAACGCGTACAACCTCGAGGACTTCGACGACAAGAACATCCTGATCATCGGCGGCGGCGTCGGACTTGCTCCGCTCCGCTCGCTCATCCTCGCGCTCTTCGAGAACGTCGAGAAGTACAAATCGATCTCGATCCGCTACGGAGCAAGGACCCCCATGGACATTGTCTATGCGGACGTGCTTCCGGAGTGGGCGAAGCATCCGAACGTCGACGTTCACCTCACGATCGATGAACCCTATCCCGGGTGGCAGGGAACGGTCGGCGTGGTCACGGTCCTGCTCGAGGACCTGCCGCTGCTGACGACCGCGAACGTCGACGATCTGCCGTTCACATCCGAGAACGCCGTGGCCTGCGTCTGCGGCCCTCCGATCATGCTCAAGTTCGTCAACATGGCGCTCCTCGAGAAGGGCTTCGATCCGAACCAGATCTACCACTCGATGGAGCGGAACATGAGCTGCGGCGTCGGCAAGTGCGGGCACTGCATGATGGGCGAGCACTACATCTGTAAGGACGGGGCCGTCATGACCGCAG
>CAZEXP010000105.1:0-2286 GCA_964516845.1 uncultured bacterium | reverse complement strand
CGTCGTACAGAACACCATCGACGCGATAGCGCACGACGACCCTGTCCTTGAGCGGTTCGATGTGCACGTCCGTCGCACGCTGGGCGATCGCCTGCCCCATGATGAGATCGACGAACCTGACGATCGGCGCGTCCTCGGCCTTGTTTCTGAGCTCCTGCTCAGACAGGGTCTCCTTCTTGCTGCCACTCCCCAGTTCCAGCTTCGCGCCCTCGATCGCTTCTGCGAGATCCTGTCCCGCGTTCGCGTTCGTGTACGCCGTCGAGATGGCCTTGTCAATGTCCTCGCTCCGGCCGACCTGGAGCGCGATCGTCATCCCTGTCGCTACACGGATGTCGTCGATCGCGACGATATCGAGAGGATCCTCCATCGCGATGGTGAGTGTCGATCCATCACGGGCGACCGCCAGTGCACGGTGCTTGCGCGCCATATGTTCCGGGATAAGGAGTGTTGTCTCCGCTTCGACCGCCCCGGCGCCCGGTGCGTGGAAGACCCTGATGTCGAGCTGCGACGCAAGTGCGTTGATGATGTCGATCTCCGACACCGCGCCGCTGTTCATCAGCGCCTCACCAAGCCGCTCACCCGTCATTTTCTGAAGCTCGAGGGCCGACTGCAGCCCCTCCTCGTCCAGCACGCCGGCAGCCATCAGGATGTCGCCGAGACGCTTCTTGCCGAACGAGAGTTTGTCCTTGCGTGGCACCGATTCCTGCCCTCTTTGGGTGTCTTCCTTCACAGCCGTAGTCCGTTTCATTCGATGCATCAGTTCGCTCCGATTCGATTCAGTGCCTGTGCGCCGTCGGCCGGAGCCGCCGGAGTGCGTATCAGCTCACCAGTTCCTCATCCCATCGCGAGACGTAGTACCGTCCCGTCTGCGGGTAGTAGGGCGGCGCGTCGGTGAGCATGCGTGTGTCGTAGTAGTACTTCCTGCTGTACCCGTGGACGATCCAGCCTGCGATCTCGAACATGCAGATCCGGCCCCACTCCGCCTGCGTGATCGAGCCGTACACGATGAGGTCCCCGCGCGGAGACCCTGAGTACGGATCCTCGACCTCGAAGGCCTCGCCGAGAGCCATCAGCGCGCCGTGGATCTCGCAGTTGCTCTCGTTCGCCGTCGTCCGGTCAATGATGATGTTCGCCCTCGAGATCACCCCGAGCATGTCGTCACACCCCGGATTCGGCCCGCTCCCGGGAGTCGAGTCCGCGTAGAGCAGATCGTCGCGAACGTGGATGTTCGTCTGACCGCAGATGGTCAGCCGACCGTCCAGCGTCCCCTCGATCCAGAGTTCCTTCTGCGAGTAGAGCGTCCCGTTGAGCGTGGCGATGTTCACGTCAGTCCAGGCGCTGTAGCTGTAGCTTCCCGCATGGAAGTTGTACGACCGGTAGCTCAGGAAGCCGTCGTTCCCGTCCTTGCCCAGGACGACCTCCCAGTGAGCTTCGGAGCCGCTCAGATTGCCAAGGGAGAGACCGCCGGAGTTAGCGGCGTCGCGGATGGCGTTCCTGACATGGTTTCGGTTGGGAAGCGGGATCTCATCGCAGTCGACCTCGTAGCCCTTCTCGAACACGGGGTCGCTCCACCACCACAGCACTACGAGATACGGCCGGGACGTCGTCACCTTGTCGCCGAACCACGGATCTCCGTTGATGCGTACCCAGTCGTTCGAGTGAACCAACCCGTCCATCCGGTCGTTCGAGGTGAACCACCTCAGGAAGTTCGAGTTGTCCACGAACCACAGGTACTTCCCGAACGTCTCCATGCTGATCGTCGCATGGACGCGTCGCTGCACGCCGTTCACCGTTCCCGTCGAGATGACGTCGTACTCGGTGTACGAAGGGTTTGATGTTCCCGTGTTCTGCATCGACACCGAATACGTCCCGGCGCCGAGGCTCTGGTCGTCGAAGCTCTTCGAGCCCGGGTACTGCCCGCGGTCGAGCTTCGCGTCCAGGTATGATTTCGCGTGCGCGAGCCCCGCTTCCGCAAGATAGAAGGCCTGCGTATCCTCCGCCTGGAACGTCACGAGATCGTGTTCCGCTACCCCGAAGAAGAACAGCGCCGTGCCAATGAGGAGCACGGCCGTCATCACGGCCATCACGGCCACCAGCGATGACCCGCGCTCGCCGACCGCGGCATCGATCTCCGCGTCCTGATCAACTGCCTCGTCGCGCCCGGCGGACTCCACCAGATCATCGGTACCGCTCGACGTGCTCGTGCGGCTCGGGACGAACGCGATCGACTCCGCCATCCGGCGAAGGTCTTCGATATGTATGTGGCGCATCGTCTTACCCCTTCTT
>CAZEXP010000104.1:0-2294 GCA_964516845.1 uncultured bacterium | reverse complement strand
ACCTCGGCGGCATCCGCTGGATCAACGCCAACACCGGACAGTGGCAGTTCGGCGGGGGCGCGGACAGCGAGGACGGCCGCGACCGGGACGCGAACATCATCGACGTGGCGGTCAGCCACGGTCTCGGTCACGAGCCTGGTCGCAGCCAGGAGGAGATGCTCGACTACACCACCGCCGAGGCCGAGGAGCGGTTTGCCGAGAACAAGATCGCGTGCGTCCTCGAGGCGAGCTTCGCCGAGGACTTCTCGCCGCCGGTCATCACCCCGTTCACATCCAACGGGCTGACCCAGCACATCCCGTGGGTGGCTCTCAACGAGGCGCCGGCCGTGTTCTGGACGACGATCACGGACGTGTCGGGTGTCGATGAGGCGCTCTTCAAGTGGCGCTCGCTCGGCGACATCACCGAGCATTGGGTGACGATGGTGAATCTGCGGGGCGACCTCTGGGCCGCCGATGTGAGCCGTGGCGACATCGTCGCTGTGACGAACGAGGTGGAACTCAACGTCACCGGTCAGGCGCGCGTCGTTTCCGCCACGATCCATGCGAAGGACGGCTCGCCGAACGCGAACGAGATCTCGGCGGGACCGTTCGAGCTGGCGGTACCGGAGCCCTGGGCGGCCGAGCAGACGATCGTGGTGGCGGACACGATGTCATTTGGCGAAGACGCCTACGACCTGGTCTTCCAGGACGGCACGATCGTCTCGCTGACCGACGGCGACCTGCCGCTCCGGAGCGATGTGTCGGTCGTCCTCCGCGCGCTCCCGCCGGCCGAGGTCGACCTCGCGAACATCCGCGACGACATGGACTACATCGAAACCGCGCGTGAGGTCTCGCTCGAGTCGGGCGGTGTTCCGGTCTCGGCGGCGGGCCCCATCGGCGTGGCGCTCCACTATCCGCAGTACGACGTCGGCTCGCTCGAGGAGGCGAAGTTCGGGCTCTTCGAGTGGAACGTGCTGACCGACCGCTGGATCCTCGCCGGCGCGGCCAACTCGCCGCGCGGGAACACCGTGCGTGCGGAGACCGAACGTCTCGGCGAACTCGGCATCTTCTTCTGGGACGCGCTCGGGTTCGACGAGAATGCCGGGCTCTCCGGTGTCCTGACCGAGCCGAACCCGTTCTCGCCGAACGGCGACGGGCTGTACGACGAGATGATCGTCACGTTCTACCTGTCGCGCGAGGCCGACCACGTCAACGTGGAGTTCTACGATCTTGCCGGCAAGCTCGCCAGGCGTCTCATCTGGCACCAGCCAACGGAGTACACGGGACGGACGCCCGTCAAGATCGAATGGGACGGGACCGATATGCACGGCGAGGTCGTCCCGTATGGGATCTATATCATGCGAATCGAAGCCAAGTTCAGGCAGCAGCCGACCTACGAACGGGTCAACGCCCCCGTGGTCGTCATCAAGTAAGGAGCGCACATGAAGAGAACAGCAACGCTCGTCCTCTGCGCGGCGCTCGCGCTCGTGCCGGTCGCGGCTACCGCCAACTTCGTTGAGACCGAGGTCGGCGCGCGGGCGATGGGCATGGGCGGCGCATTCGTAGCGGTGGCCGACGACGTCACGGCGCTTCACTGGAACCCGGCGGGCCTTTCGTCGCTCGAGCGGGTCGAGGTGTTCGGGATGCGCACGAGCGTCTACGGAGTCGATGGCGTGTCCGAGGACGCCGCTATCGTCGGGTACGGCAGCGGCAAGTACGGCGCCGCCGTCGGGTGGATGCGGACCGGTGCGCAGGACCTCTACTACGAGGATACCATCGTAGCCGGGTACGGGTATGACGGGTGCTTTCTGGAGGGACTCTCCGCGGGCATCGCGCTCAAGCGTTTCTCGATCGACGCGCCGGGGTATGACTATTACAACGACCCCGCCTTCAACGAGGGCGGCGACGCCGCGTTCGCGGCCGACCTCGGGTGGCTCTACAAGCGGGACAACTGGACCCTCGGCGGCGCGTTCCGGAACCTCGGTGAACCCGAACTCCAGATTCTCGATACGACCGAGTCGACCGACCCGGTCTACGCCGAGCTGAGAGTGGGTGGCTCGTATCTGTTCCGCGGCGTCATGCTCATGGCGGCCGAGTGGCGGATCCCGCGTGAGGCGCCGGAGTTCTACGATGAGAAGTCGTCGCTCAATCTCGGGACCGAGGTCTGGTTCTACGATGCGTTCGCGCTCCGCGCGGGGATGAACCGCGACCGGATCACGGCGGGCGTCGGTATCAAGTCCGACAACCTCAGAGTCGACGTGGCGCTGCTCGCCGAGCGGCGCATCGGGAGCCTCTACCGGCTCTCGGCGATGTAC
>CAZEXP010000103.1:0-2331 GCA_964516845.1 uncultured bacterium | reverse complement strand
CCCTGCCTGAGCGCCTGGCCCATCGTGAAGATCGGCAGGAACGTCGCCACGACGACGATCGTCACCATGCCTCCGACCAGGATGATCATCACCGGCTCGATGACCGATGCGAGCGTGTTGATGGCCGTCTCGCTCTGCTGGTCATAGAAGTCGGCGATTTCGTTGAGCATGTCGCCAAGACTTCCCGTCTCCTCGCCCGTCGCGACCATCTGAATGATCAGTTCAGGGAAGACCTTTACCTCGCGGAAGCCATCCGACAGGTTTCCGCCGCGCGACACCGACGTCGCGATCCTCTTGACCGCCGCCGCGATAACCTCGTTCCCCGAGGTGCGTCCCGCGAGCGACAGCGCTTCGATAATGGGAAGACCGCTCTCCACGAGTACGCCAAGTGTCCGGAGGAACTTGGAGATGACGATCTTCTTCATGATGCTCCCGAACAGCGGCATCCTCAGCTTGACGCCATCAATGAAGAGACGCCCTTGCTCGGTGACGCTGAGCGTGCGCCACGCGACGATCCCGCCAACGACGAGGATGAGGAACAACCAGAGCTTCGAAACCGCGAAGTTGCTGATGTTGAGCACGAGCTGCGTGATGCCTGGCAGGTCGACACCGAGCTTCGAGTAGGTCTCGCCCATCATCGGGATGATCTTGAGGAAGATCACGGCGGATACGACGATCAGGAATCCGAGCATCAGCACCGGGTACGCGAGCGCCGACTTGACCTTCCGCTTGACCTCCTCGGACCTGTCGAGATAGTCGGCAAGCTGTCGAGTGATGAGGTCGAGGCTTCCGCTCTCCTCACCGGAACGGACGAGGCTCACGTAAAGATTCGAGAAGACACTCGGGTGGCCGGACAGGGCCTTTGAGAACGTTTCACCGTTCGCCACATCGTCGGCTACGCCGCGCAGCAGAATTGACAACGCGCCGCTCCCGTCGCTCGCCAGGGCATGGAGAGCCCTGATCAGAGGAAGTCCCGCCTTGAGCATTGTCGAAAGCTGACGTGTCGCGAGCGCAAGGTCCGTCCCCTTCACCTTGTCTCCACCGAACATCGGCTTCCCGCCCATGAGCCTGGCGCCGAGCTTCTGTCCGACCTCGCGTACCGAGAGCACGACAAGCCCGCGCGCGTGCAGAATGTCGGCGGCGGCCTGAGCCGACTCAGCCGACAGGATGTTGCTCGTGCGCGAACCGCTCATGTTCTTGGCTACATACTCGAACTGCCCCACGCTGTTCCTCCTCGGTCGGCCCGGATCAGGCGCTCTCAGCGACGATACTGAGAGCTTCTTCGATGGTCGTCAGTCCCTGTCTAACCTTCATCAGTGCGCCATCCCGGAGCGTCCTCATTCCCTGGGAGACGGCCATGCGCTTCATCTCGTCCGACGACCGTCGCTCCAGCACGAGCCGGACGATCTCCGGCGACGAGACCATGAGTTCGTAGACACCCATGCGGCCTCGGTAGCCGCGTCCCTTGCATGCCTTGCAGCCTGCGCCCCTGTAGAACGTCACGCCGTCGAGCTCGCCGTTCTTGACCGACTCGAGGACGTTCGGCTCGGGCGTGTACTCCTCCTTGCATTCCGGACAGAGTCTCCGCACGAGACGCTGCGCCATGACCAGATGCACGGAGCTCGTCACGAGATAAGGCTCGATTCCCATGTCCACGAGCCTCGTCAGCGACGAGGGAGCGTCGTTGGCGTGCACCGTGCTGAGGACAAGGTGGCCCGTCAGCGCGGCGCGGATTCCCAACTCCGCCGTCTCGAGGTCACGCATCTCGCCGATCATGATGATGTCGGGGTCCTGCCTCAGGAACGCCCGCAGACCGTTCGCGAATGTCATTCCGGCCTTGTTGTTGATCGGAACCTGATTGATCCTGTCGAGGTAATACTCGACAGGGTCCTCGAGCGTCGTGATGTTCTTGGTGGTCCGGTCCAGTTCGCTCAGGCCCCCGTAGAGGCTTGTGGTCTTGCCGGAACCCGTCGGACCGCTGATAAGGACCATTCCGTAGGGCTTCCGCAGCCCCTTACGGAACATCGCGAGCGTGTCCTCTTCGAACCCCAGCTGCTCGATATTCCCGTTGAAAGCCGACTTGTCGAGGAGACGCATCGCGATCTTCTCCCCGTAGACCGTCGGTATGGTCGAGACGCGGACATCAACGTCGTGTCCGTCCAGGCGCACGGTGAATCGTCCGTCGAGCGGGATTCTCCGCTCGGCCACGTCCATGTTCGACAGGATCTTGATACGCACGACGATGGCGTCGCTGAACTGCCTCGGCGGCGTGATGGCGTCGTACAGAACACCATCGACGCGATAGCGCACGACGACCCTGTCCTTGAGCGG
>CAZEXP010000102.1:0-2367 GCA_964516845.1 uncultured bacterium | reverse complement strand
AGAACCTCCAGCGCGAAGACCTCGACCCCATCGACGAGGCGCACGGCTACGAGGCGCTGATGGAGGTATCCGGCCTGTCGCAGGCGGAGGTCGCCGACCGCGTCGGGAAGAACCGGAGCACGGTGTCGAACGCGCTGCGTCTCCTCGACCTCTCGCTTGAGATCCAGGAGATGATCTCGGCCGGCACGCTCACGGCGGGGCACGGCCGCGCGATCCTCGCGGCGGGCGCGGCGGATGCGCAGCGGAAGCTGGCGGACCGCATCGTGAAGCGCGGGCTGTCGGTCCGCGAAGCCGAGGCGCTGGCGCGGGGCAGCCTCAAACGCCGCAAGAAGTCCACTGCGAGGCGAGTCCAGACGGACCCGGTCCTGAGGGATATCGAGGAGCGCTTGCAGCGGATGCTCGGGACGCTCGTGCGGATCGACAAGGCGGGCGCTGAGGGTACCATCCGGATCGAGTTCTATTCGCAGGAGGAATTGGACCAGCTTCTGGACACGCTTCTGTCGCTCGAGTCCTCGTCGGGCAGGCTGTAGCGCTGGGGATGCCAAAGACGCGCACGTGCTCAGACACTCGGATTCCCGACCACCCCTGTGCCACCCCTCAGGTGACGGGATATGGCGAAGAAGAGGC
Organism: uncultured bacterium; assembly: GCA_964516845.1. Classification (GTDB taxonomy): domain Bacteria; phylum Joyebacterota; class Joyebacteria; order Joyebacterales; family Joyebacteraceae; genus JAPEKQ01. Next base: position 1,740 of record CAZEXP010000102.1, on the reverse strand, counting down.
AGGTCGTCAGCGTAGACACGATTCAGCAGCGGATTGTCATGGTTAGGGGCGTAAAGGTCATCATCGACGCGGATCTGGCCGGTTTCTACGGAGTCGAGACGAAGCGCCTAAACGAGCAGGTGAAGCGGAATAGCGCTCGTTTTCCCGAGGACTTCATGTTTGTCCTCAAGCAGGGGGAGAAGGATGAGCTGGTCGCAAAGTGCGACCAGCTGTCGAACCTGAGGTTCTCAAAGGCACTGCCGCATGCGTTCACGGAGCACGGGGCGCTGATGGCCGCAAGTGTTCTGAGCACTACGAGAGCTGTTGAGACGAGCGTCTTTGTTATCCGCGCGTTCGTGATGGTCCGCGAGGTTGTATCAGGGCATAGGGAGCTGGCCCGGCGAGTTGCCGCGCTGGAGACACACCTGGCACATCATGATGAGAACATCAAGGCTCTTATCCGGGTCATAAGGAAGCTCGCGGGGCCAGACGATCCTCCGAAGATGAAGCGGATTGGTTTCAGTGCGGACAGCGGTTGACACTCGCCGCGGCGACCCGCGCACATGGGGATGCGGAGACGTTGAATCGGCGCACTCGGTCCCAGATAAGCCCTGTTACGTGTTGACTCTGTGCATTGGGTTTGTTAGCTTCAGGCTCTCTCACCCCGAGTGAGAGACAACAAGTGGTTCGGCGCGAATCGCCCCGGACCGCAACCGCAGGGGGTTGCGATGTTCACAAAGGAAGGTGAAAAGCTCGTGAGCGGTGTGAACACGACGATCGGTGCGGGGACCACCCTGACCGGCGACATCAAGGTCGAGGGCAGCATCCGCGTGGACGGTGAGTACACGGGCAAGTGCGATGCGACCGACACCCTGATCATCGGCGAGACGGGCAAGGTCGAGGGCGACGCGAACGTCTCGAACGCCATCATCGGCGGTCGGATGTACGGGAACGTCTTTGCCTCCGGCAAGATCGAGCTGCAGCGTGGCTCGCAGCTCCTGGGTGACATCGAGACGCGCGGCCTCGTCATCGAGGACGGCGTCGTCTTCCAGGGCAACTGCCAGATGGGTGAGGTCGACGGCGGCCCGGTGCGGCGCCGCGACGATCGCGAACCCGAGTACGACCTGATCGATGAGCTGGAGGAGGACGAAGCTACGGTCTAGCGGACCCTGTCGGGACCGTCAGATCGGGCCTCCCGCACGTGTCCTTGTGGACAAGTGTGTACAACCGCCCAGCGGAGCCGTATCTCCTTATAATAGAAGCACTTAGCAACTCGCCTCGAATCAGCAGAACGGCGGTTATCCACCGTTGTTCGCGCGTGTCAACCGGGCGGCAGTCGCGCAAGTACGCGTGTCTTCCGAGGTTGCGCGGGGCAGACGAGGAGGCACGAGTGGTGTCTGAAGCGATCCAGCAGATCAAGGACGCCGAGCAGGCGGCGGAGGAACTCGTCCGCCAGGCGCGAGCCGAGGGTAAGAAGGCCATCGCCGACGCTCACGAGGAAGCGGCGCGGCTGCTGGAAGCGATGCGTGCGAGTGCGCGTGACGAGGAGAAGTCGCTCGTCGAGAGCGCGCGCAAGACCGCGGAGTCGGAGGCGGCGCGCATCGTGGCGGAGAGCAAGAGCGGTGTCGACGATGTTCGGACACGCGCGGAGTCGAAGGTGAAGGACGCAGTGACGAAGGTCCTCGGCTCCGTCTCGCCGGCCTGACCGCCCGGGAGTAGACGCGCATGGCCGTAAGCCGCATGAAGAAGATCCAGCTCCTG
>CAZEXP010000101.1:0-2435 GCA_964516845.1 uncultured bacterium | reverse complement strand
CGAGCAGGGCCAGTAGAAGCTTCCTCGTCAAGGACATCCTCCTTCCGCCGGTCGGCTGGCGTGTCCGGTCTCCGCCGCCGGCACCACTTGATCAACTACTTGATGATCGCGAATTTGCCTATCTTCTCGCCAACCGGCGAATCGATGTGATAGATGTACACGCCGCTGACGATGATCTGGTTGTTCCTCGAGATCATGTTCCAGCAGGCGTCTCCCCCGCTCTCCTCCGCGTTCGGATGCAGCGTCTGCACCAGCTCGCCGCCGAGCGAGTAGATGCGAACGATCGCATCGCGCGGCAGATTCTGGAAGCAGATCTTCTCGCCGGTCGGATCCGCGTCATCAGGCGCGAGGTTCCAGCGCGAGATGAACTCGTGATTCACATACGGATTCGGGACCACGCGAACATCGTCGAGCGTGCTCCGCACGGACGAGTTCGGTGTCAGAAGCGTCTTGTTCTGCGAGTACTTGCCGTAGTGGTATCCCTCGGCCGTGCTGTCGTAGGCCGTCACGGAGTACCAGTAGGCAAACCCGTTCTTCACCAGCGTGTCCTCAAAGGCATACTTGCCGATGCCCTCCAGGCCGGTGTCCCAATCATCGAGTTCGGCCCCGCCGTTGCTGCGGTCGATATCGAGGATCAGCTGCCAGTCCTGGTCCCGAGGCTCGGTCGACTCTCGTGTCCAGCCGACGGCCTTCCAGACCTGATATCCGTAGAAGTCTCGAATACCCGTGAGCGGATCGTCGAGCTCCTCCGGGTAGTCGTCCCATTCAATACGCACGAGCCGGTCGCCTACCGTCATCTCCTGATTCGGCGGCGGTGGCGGCGTATCCGCAACCCAGTGGATGAGCACGCTCTCGGGCTCGCCTGCGCAGTTAGAGACCTCCTGATGGATACCGTTGTAGATCTGCTGCGCCGTCGCAGCGTTCTCGAGCATGCCCTGGAATCCGCGCCCCATCACGAAGGCGTACTGGAACTCCAGCGTGTCGCCCGGGGCGATTCGCGCGAACGGTCCCGCCGAGAGGAGAAGTCGGTAGTCCTGCGGCGCGTCGGCGTTCCGGCCGATGTTGACGTTCCACTCCTCGTCTTCGTCGACCTGGCCGTTGTTGTTGTTGTCGTAACCGTCCAGCGTTGGATAGTCGGCGCTGTAGCCAAGCGTCCCGGCTCCCGCCGGCGTGATGAACCCGCGGAGCAGACGATACCTGTCCATGTCATGATCAGGATCGAGACCGATCGCCCAGATCTGGAACGCGTGGACACGGACTCTCTCGGGCGCCGGCGGGAACTGAGGCGCATTCTCGCCCTGGTTCCAGTCCGGGTCCGCCGTCGGGTGGCCAAGGAACATGCAACCGAAGTAGCCAAGCGCCGCGTTGCCGTCCTGGCCGTACGGATCGTCGAACATGTAGCACAGCGAGATATCGAGCGTGTCGAAATCCGCCGGATTGTTCGGGTTCTGGTTGACGATGACGGTGTCGATGTATCCACCGCGGTCATCGGCCCAGTAGAACAGGTCATTGTTGTCGGGACCCGCGTCCGCGTCGACCATGAATCCGACGTACGCCATGCGGATCGTGTCCTCACCAACGTTTATGACCTGGTAGTTGACGCCGACGAAGTCGTCGGTCTGCTCACTCGTCCACTGGTAGCTCTCCTGAACGACCTTCAGGCCAAGACTCCTGTGAAGATCGATCGTAGCTCCCTCGTTGACATCCTCTTCGTACGTGTCCGCATAGACCATGCGGAACATCTGCTGCGAGATCGCCGCGAAGTCCTCGTCGATACGACCGTCACCGTCGTTGTCGACGCCGTCGATGGGGTCTTCGTCATACCACTCGAACGGCATGTCCTCGTACGCGACGTGCTGCGTGCAGTCGCCGTCGTCGTCGAAGAGACGCCCGCTGTTGGCGCCGCCCTCCCACGCCTCGTAGATCGTGGCCAGAAGGTCCTCGGGGTCCGGTCGGAACTCCTGCTGATAGACCGCTGCCGTCACAAGCGTATCCGACCTCCCCGTCACCCTATTCTCCACGATACCGCCCACCCAGAGGCCCGCCGCATACAGGTACTCATTGTTGCTGCCCGCGGGCCACTCGGCAGACGGGTTGTTGAGGTCCCCGCCAAAGCGGCCGAAGAAGCCGAGATTGCTCACGTGCAGGAGCAGCTGTCCAACGTTGTGATACCATCCGTAGTAGATGTAGATGCGGCTCTGGAGGTTCCGCATCACCTTCTCGTAGCGCGCCCGGTCGTTGACGTCCATTCTCGCGTTGGCATCGTCCGACAGCGAACACAGCGTCGCCGCGACGAGCGCCACGAGAACGAGCGACAGGAGCGCCCTGCCGATCGGCGCGATGCGCCGTCCCTCGCCCTGTCCTATCCTGCCAAATCCCATCAAGAACCTCCGTGCACTGATGCTGGCTCGACGCTAGAGAGGAAGCCGGCCCCG
>CAZEXP010000100.1:0-2443 GCA_964516845.1 uncultured bacterium | reverse complement strand
ATCGTGCTCCGCAAGCGTCTCAGCGGCTCGGTCGTCGACGCAGACGAGGTAACCAGGACCATGGTGTCGGACGCGCCGCAGATGGGTGTGGTCGGGGCCTTGAGAAAGCTCAACGGATAGGGAGTTGGAGGCACAGATGAAGATACCTTACTACCCCGGCTGTACGCTTCACGAGCGAGCCCTCGACTTCGACAAGGCATCGAGGGAATGCGCGCGCGCTCTGGACATTGAGCTCGAAGAGCTCGAGATCTGGACGTGCTGTGGGGCCGTGTTCCCGCTCACGACCGATTCGGTGATGGACATCCTCGCAGGGGTGAGGAACCTCGCCTACGCTTCCAGACTCGGCGACAAGGTCGTGACGCTCTGCTCGTTCTGCTACAACGTGCTCAAGCGCACGAACAAGGTCATGCGCGACGATCCGGAGAAGCGTGAGAAGGCCAACCTGTTCCTCAGGGCAGATACCGACGTCCGGGAGGGCATCGAGAGCTATCTCAAGGAGGACTATGTCGGCCAGGTCGACGTCCTTCACTACATCGAGATGCTCCGCGACATCGTCGGCTTCGACAAGATCCGCGAGCGCACCAAGATCGATCTCTCCGCCCTCAGGGTCGCCCCGTACTACGGATGCATGCTTCTCAGGCCGAAGAAGGAGATGAAGTTCGACGATCCGGAGCAGCCGCAGATCTTCGAGGATTTTCTCGGGGCCATTGGCTGTGACGTCGTCGACTTTCCGATGAAGACCGAGTGTTGCGGCGGGTTCCAGATAGTCCGGGAGGAGGACACCGCGGTCGCCTGTTCGCAGACCGTCGTGAACTCGGCGTCGCGGCGCGGCGCGGACCTCATTGTCACGACGTGTCCGCTCTGTCGCTACAACCTCGACGAGCTTCAGAAGAACATGGAGAAGAGCGTGACCGGTTTCCGCAAGATCCCGGTGATCTACTTCACGCAGCTTCTCGGCATCGCGCTCGGTATCGACGAGGAATATCTGGACTTCAGCGACAACTACGTTGACCCGCGGCCTCTGCTGGCCGAGAAGAGTCTGGTGTAGGGGGGGAGTGATGGAACATCGCATAGGCGTCTTCGTCTGCCACTGTGGCTCGAACATCGCCGGCGTGGTGGACGTGAAACGGGTCACCGAGGAGCTGGCCAGCTATCCGGGAGTCGCGTTCTCGACCGACTACACGTACATGTGTTCGGACCCCGGCCAGAATCTCGTCAAGGACGCGATCAAGGAGCACAAGCTGACCGGCGTCGTCGTGTCGGCGTGTTCCCCGACGCTCCATGAAGCGACCTTCCGGCGCGCCGGTGTTGGCGCCGATCTGAATCCGTACATGGTCGAGATCGCCAACATCCGCGAGCAGTGCAGCTGGGTCCACCAGAAGGACAAGCCGCGCGCGACCGCGAAGGCGATCAAGATCATCAAGACCATGATCGAGAAGGTGAAGCAGGACGAGGCATTGAGTCCGATCGCGGTTCCGGTGACGAAGCGCGCGCTCGTCGTGGGTGGTGGGGTGGCGGGCATCCAGGCCGCGCTCGACATCGCGAACTCCGGACACGAGGTCATCCTCGTCGAGAAGGAGGCGTCGATCGGCGGTCACATGGCGCAGCTGTCGGAGACGTTCCCGACGCTCGACTGCTCGCAGTGCATCCTGACCCCGAAGATGGTCGACGCCGCGCAGCATCCCAGGATCAAGCTGATGACCTACTGCGAGGTCGAGAGCGTCACGGGCTTCGTCGGCAACTTCAAGATCAAGATCAAGAAGAAGGCCGCGTACGTCAACCGCGACGTTTGCACGGGCTGCGGTCTCTGCTCCGAGAAGTGCCCGTCGAAGACGGACTCGGAGTTCGAGGAGGGGCTCGCCAAGCGGAAGGCCATCTACACGCCGTTCCCTCAGGCGGTTCCGAACAAGCCGGTGCTCGACGCCGACCACTGCATCTACTTCAAGACCGGTAAGTGCGGTATCTGCGCGAAGATCTGCCCGGTCGACGCGGTCGACTATACGCAGAAGGACGAGTTCGTGGACATCGAGGTCGGCGCGATCGTCGTGGCGACCGGCTACGATCTCTACCCGATCATCAATATCGGCGAGTACGGCGGCGGCAAGATCAAGGACGTCGTGACGAGCCTGCAGTTCGAGCGGCTTCTCTCCGCGTCGGGTCCGACGAGCGGCGAGGTGCGCAGGCCCTCCGACGGCAAGGTGCCGAAGGAGGTTGTCTTCCTGACGTGCGTCGGCTCGCGCGACCCGGAGAGCCACAAAGCCTACTGCTCGAAGGTCTGCTGTATGTATCTGACCAAGCACGCGATGCTCTACAAGCACAACGTGCACGACGGTCAGGCCTATCTCTTTTACATGGATGTCCGCACCGGCGGGAAGGGCTACGAGGAGTTCTACCAGCGCGCGGCCGAGGAGGACGACGTCCTCTATATCCGCGGCAAGGTCTC
>CAZEXP010000099.1:0-2496 GCA_964516845.1 uncultured bacterium | reverse complement strand
CGCCGCACTCGGAGCAGTGCTCGACGCCCTTCGACGCAGCGCAGGACTTGAAGTCGCAGTCACGGCAGAACGCCGCGAGGACATCACTCTTGCAGCCGCGGCAGACGAGCCCCTCTGGATCTCTCCCCCATTCCTTCGCCAGGGCATCGATGGAGCCGTCCTCGTTGCACTGCACGACACGACAGGCGCCGCAGTACAGTCCGCAGACAGCGTCGTATCTGTATGTCACGCCATCCTCCCTGTTCGTCGCTCTTCTCCCGCGCGTAGTTGCAGCCTCTACCATCTGTAGACGATCGCCAGTCGACGACTGTCACCATACACTGATGTTTCGACGGTGACCCTCTCGCTCGGACTCACGAACACCATGCTGCAGACGACTCCGATCATCGCACCCGCGACCACATCCCGGGCGTGGTGGCGCTCCGACTCGACGCGGCTGTATCCGACGAAACACGCAGCCGCGTACATGGGCACACCCAGCTTCCACCCGTAGCGCCCACGCACGAACTCCGCGGAGCAGAACGCGATCGTCGCATGACCCGAGGGGAACGAGTGGTCTCCCCCGTCCGGACGTTCCGAATCAATGACGGACTTGAGACCCCGGGTCGCGCCGAGTGAGACCGCCGCGGAGAGCGCGAACTGCCTGAGTCCGTCACGGTCGCCGTCAGCGAGTGCCCCGCCCGCCGAGAGGACGGGCATGGCGATCTGCAGCACGTCTCCAGCCCTTTCGATCGTGTCGGTCGCCGTGCACGTCGAAGGTGTCCCCAAACACCCGGCCAGCACAACGAGGACACCGGCACAACCGAGGGTTCTCCTGCTCATACTCTGTGCTCTCTCCAGACACGTGTGGGCGATGCGTTCCGCCGCGGCTTACCGGCTCTCCTTCTGAAGACGGATCGCCTCCGCGAGTTCCGGATGCATCTTCCATGTTCCGTCACTCAGAATCTCACGATCCCATGGGAACACGACGAGCGCGTCGGTGACCATGCCCGCGACATCGGGCGCCGGATCCGCCCAGCTGTGAGCGACGAGTGCCGCAGTCACGACCTTCTCAGCCCCCAGCGACAGCGCCTCCCGCGCCACAAGAGCCAGCGTCTCTCCGGTGTCGGCCATTTCATCGATGACGGCCACGCGCCTGCCGCGAACCTCCGGGGAGACCCCTACCTTCCAGATTGGATGCTCGTGAACGACGGTGTCATTGACCCGTCGCGTGACCCGGACGGGATACATCTCGCATCGAAGACTGCACGCGACTGCGGTCGCCGGAAGCAGACCCGCGCGGGCTATGCCGACGACCGTATCGATGCCGAGACCTGCCAACTGCTCGGCGAGGCCTCTGGACAGCGAGACGAACGCGTCCCAGTTGATCTCTTCGACATCGGAGCGATTCGCGTAGTCGTAGCTCTTCATCCTCGGACTCCCGATTCCCGGCCGCGACGACTTCGTGCGCGCGTCAGGCCGAGCGCCGCACAGGACGTCCCCCCGGAGGATGCCACCACAGCAGCAGAATAGCAGAGATTGCAAGAAGAGAAAGGGAGAATGGGCCACGCTTCCTTGTCAGGGAGGCTCAACCGAGCGGCAGCGGGGACGTGGGACGAACATGGGGGCTCGGCACCTGTACTCCGAGTATGCCGCGCCGAGACGACGTTCAAGCTCCGGTTCTTCCACGAGCCTCAGCTCGACGAAGTTGGCCACGATGAACAACGGGGCCATCATTCTGGACAGTGACAGGCTCTAAGCACGTACCCACTATTGACCGCCGCTCATCCACTTTGTTAGAATGTAACTTGCTCACTTGGAACTCTTCGAGCTCTCCTCCTCTCGCCCGAGCACCCACAACCACAGGAGGCTGCTATGCACGCAAGTCGCCTCACCCTGTTCACGACCGCGGCACTATTCGTCGCGGTCATGCTACTCATTGGCACGACGACCGCGCAGGCGGTCATCGATGACGCCGACAATCTCTACGTCGGCTCTGGCGAGGTGTATACGCTCGGCGGCGTTCACAGCTACAACGTCGCCGTGGAGATCGCGGCGACGGGGACGCTCTACATCCCCGCGTACGACGGCTCCGCGAACACGGGCTACCTCGAGGTCTCCGCCCCCATCATCAACATCGATGGCAAGATCGATGGTGAGGGTCGTGGCTACCGCGGCAGCCCGCCACCGCTCGGAGGTGATGGCGAAGGTCCCGGCGGAGGCAGCAACCCCGGTGGCGGCGGTGGCTATGGCGGCGCTGGAGGGGCCAGCGGTTGGGGCAACCCGGGCGGCCCGGTCTATGGGACCGACTTCGGCACTGACATCCAGATGGGCTCCGGCGGCGCACACCAGAGCGGCGGCGATGGCGGCAATGGCGGAGCCATGTTCAAGTGCACCGCCAACTACGTTTCGATCACCGGCGTCATCAATTGCGATGGCGAGGACGGTGAGGACGTCGCCAGCATGGATGGCGGCGGCGCCGGTTCCGGCGGCGGTGTCTACATCCAGGCCCCCGAG
>CAZEXP010000098.1:0-2690 GCA_964516845.1 uncultured bacterium | reverse complement strand
CGGGAATCTCCTGCGCGAGCCAGTCATCCACGTGAAGAAGGGGAGACGACATCGGTGCGGCGACAACATCGAACGCGACCGTGTCCACGGTCGTGGAGCCGTGGACATCGCGCGCGCGGAAGACGACCGTCGTGTCGTCAAGCGTCGGACGGACGACGACCTTGAATTCGCCCTCGTCCTCCGGTTCCCTCTCGCCCTCGGGGTTGGCCCACTCCGACCAGTCCCCATCACCCATGGCCCACGAGATGCCGTCGATCCGGCCGCAGTAATGCTCCGCCGACGCCCGGACTTCGAACGCGAGGCGTTCGTTCTCGAACACCGATGTCGCTTCACCGAACAGTGGTGTGACCGTGAGCCTTGGCGCGAGACTGCTGTCGACCGTGAACGCATGCGCCGCCGGCGTCGCATCGATGAGACCGTCATCATCGATGCTCCTGACTTCGAACATGTGGGCTCCGTCGCCGAGTCCGCTGAGCGACACTGCCGTCGAGTCCGACGGCAGTGGAAGCCACGTTCGCCCGGTGCGTGTTTCTCCCGCGCCGCTCGTGACGCGGTACTCGTACGCCGCGACATCCCCGTCGAAGTCGACGCCGTACCACTCGAACCTCGGTGAGACGCCAAGCGTGTCGTGTGCCGAGGCGCAGTTGTCGAGAAGGATTGTCTCAGGGGGGAGATTTGCATCATCCCCGGGGACCCCCGCGAGCGCGGCGGCCGTCGCGACATTGACGGCGGCGAGCGCGCGGCAGAGCTCGAGGTCGACGTGGTCGATGATGTCGTTGGGCGTGTGATGGTAGGGAGACCAGCCGGCTCCGCTCGATGTGTCGAGAACGTTGATCCCCCGCTCCCAGAAGCTGTTCTGGTCGCTGGCGCCGACAGGCTGCACCGTCGTGACACAGCCGTACGGTGTGTGATCGATGATGAGGTCCTGCATCAGCCCGCCGACGGCGAGTGATGTCGAGTCGGAGTAGATGATGGCGACGGGTGGGTCCTCATCGGAGTAGCCGATGACGTCCATGTTGAGATAGATAACGATGTTCATGTCCGATGCGACTGCGTCGGCGACCCACGCACGGCTTCCCCGGAGTCCGACCTCTTCGCCGGACCAGAGCGCGAAGATGATGCTTCGTTCCAGCGCGATAGGGGAGAGGATGCGCGCCGCCTCGAGCACACCGGCGACACCGGTGGCATTGTCGTCCGCGCCGGGAGCGTACGCGTCGAGGTCGTGGAAGTTCTCCGTCGATATGGAGTCGTAGTGCCCGCCGATGACGATGTACTCGTCGGGTCGCGTCGTCCCTGTCTTGACCGCGATCACGTTGGCTGCATCGACGGTGTCCTGATACGACCAGCATCGGAACGAGTCGTACGTGACGTTCGTGTGCCCGGAGTTTTCGAGCTGCTTGACGAGCCACGCGGCCGACGACCAGCACGAGTCGCTGACGACGTAGCGCGTGTAGAAATCCTGGAGCCGCTGGATGGTGCCGGTGACATTCTCGAGCTTGACCGAGTCCATGAGTGATGCGAGGAACTCGTCGGACGGGACGCGCGGGAGGAGGCCGTCGCGCGGGGGTGGGCCGTCGTCGGTGCGGGCGGAGGCGATCTCCTCGAACGCGGCCGGGCGGCGCGCCGTCGGCCACGGCACATCACCGGCAAGCATCGCCAGCGGCGCCCGCGATATTGCGCGGGGCTCGTGATGGTCGGTCGACGCCTGCTGCCCCGGCGCATCAGGAGACACTGCGGCGGTGAGCGCTGTGCACGGCAGGAAGGCGGTCAGTGCGAAAACGCCCAGGACGAGGATATATGAGCGACGAGCCATGTTATCTCCAGGATGCTGCCCTGTGGTCGTTTCAGTATACACCCGGGTACGAAAAGGAGCACTGCCCGTCGGGGGCCATCTGAGGGAGCGCCCGTACAGGGCCTACGGTCATGTCACGAGAGGTGCTATAATGACAGCGTGGCCCGAAAGGGGCAATCAACCTGGGCGCACTGCGACAAGGGAGGTCGAACATGCGTCTTGCTATCGCTGTCCTGTCCCTCGTACTGCTGGTGTCCGCAGCTGTGGCCAACCCGCTTCCGGATTGGCCCGCCGTGTCGCTGACGTTCACTGACAACGGGACGTTCGAGCCGGAGTTCTACGATACTCCCTATTCGACACACTCAGCCTACCTGATGGTCACCTGCGGACTGGGAGACGAGTACACGAGTCTCTCGGCGATCTCGTTTGCGATCGGCTACACGCCGGGGTCGATGGTTGCGACCGGCTACACGAGCCTTATCTCGAACGTTGTCATCACCGGTGACTGGGAGACGGGTATCACGCTCGCCGCCACAGAACCGATTACGACCTCGCAGGTTCCCGTCGCCAGGATCGATCTGCTGTACATGGCGCCCGGGTATCTGATGGTTCTCGATCATCCCGACTACCCGCGGATGTTCGTAGCCGGCACGAGCGATGTGTATCAGTACTGCCTCGTGAACAACGCGGGCCTCGGCCAGCCGCACGAGATCGTCGACGACTACTGCTGGTTCTGCGAGCTTGGCAACCCGGTCGAGAACTCGAGCTGGGGAGCCATCAAGGCACTGTACCGATAGTCTGACTCCGATCGCTGCGGTCTCCTGTTGTGGGGGACCGCAGCACCGCACTCGTGCTACGCTCACCGGAAGTCTTCGTCCCCGGGACTCCTGTTCCCCGG
>CAZEXP010000097.1:0-2869 GCA_964516845.1 uncultured bacterium | reverse complement strand
CAGGTGCCCGCCGACTCGTTTGACGTGTTCGGCGGGCTCCAGTTCGTCGGGTTCAAGAACTTCATCCGGCTCTTCAAGGATGTGAAGTTCTGGTGGTCGGTCGCCATGACGCTCTACTACGCGGCCCTCATCATCCCGGCGGGCATCGCCTCATCGCTCATCCTCGCGCTTCTCCTGAACAACCGGCTCAAGGCCGTGGCCGTCTATCGGAGTGCGTTCTTCCTGCCGTACGTCCTGGACATGCTCGTCGTGGGTATCGTCTGGACGCTCATCTACAGCCCGCACGTGGGTATCCTCGTGCGGTTCTTCGAAAGCATCGGCATCACCGCGTTCACCGAGAAAGGCTTCCTTGGAATGCCCGGGTCGGCGATGCCGTCGGTCGTGTTCGCCAACGTTCTCAAGGGCGCCGGCTTCGGAATGATCCTCTATCTCTCGGCCATCCAGAACATATCGCCGTCGCTCTACGAGGCGGCCGAGATCGACGGGGCGACACCATGGCAGCGGTTCACCCGGATCACGCTCCCGCTCGTCAAACCGATCACCTTCTTCATGGTCATTATCGGCACCATCGCCGCGCTCAACGCGTTCGTCGAGGTCTACGCGATGACGAGCGGCGGCCCGAACGTCGACGTCGGCGGGCGCGCACTCGGCGCGACCTGGGTGACGGGGTACTACGTGTTCGACGCGTTCTACAACCAGTGGCGGCTCGGATACGCCTCGGCGATGTCGTACGTGCTGCTGGCGCTGACGGTGATCGTGTCGCTGGTGAACAGGAAGTTTCTCGGTTCGGACAACACCTAGGCAGCGCGCGGTACGCAGGCCGCGGGCAGCGAATGCAAGGGAGACCGTGACGGTACACAGGACATCGGTCTGGAAGAACATCGCGCTCTACGTCGGGCTGACTGCCGCGGCGGTCGTGGTGCTGTTCCCGTTCTTCTGGATGGTCGTCACGGCGTTCAAGGAACCGGGCCAGGCGTTCTCCACGGAGCTCTTTCCCTCGGGCCCCACCCTCTCGAACTTCAAGCGCGTGCTCGGCGACTTCGGCTTCGGCCGGTACTTCCTTAACAGTGTCATCGTCGCCACGACGGCGGCGGCGTTCGCGACGCTCTTCGCGTCGCTGGCGGGATACGTCTTTGCGAAGAAGCAGTTCTTCATGCGCGACCGGTTGTTCGGACTTCTGCTGCTGTCGCTCATGATCCCGGGGATGATGTACGTCGTCCCGCAGTTCGCCATCATCACGAAGCTCGGATGGATGAACACGTACAAGGCGATGATCATCCCGCATCTGGCGAACGTCTTTGGGCTCTTCCTTATGCGGCAGTACATGTTGACGATCCCGAGCGAACTCATCGAGGCGGCGGAGATGGACGGCGCGAGCGAACGTCAGGTCTTCACGACCGTCATGATCCCGCTTTCGATCCCGATCATCGCGACGCTCTTCCTGCTGACATTCCAGTTCCACTGGAACAATTTCCTCTGGCAGCTCATCGTCACGAACGTCGAGCGGCTCTACACGGTGCCGGTCGGTCTCGCGATGTTCAAGAGCGCTCACGAGGAGCTCTACACGCTCAAGATGGCGGGGTCGTGTATCTCGATCCTGCCTATTGCTGTGCTCTTCTTCTTCGCGCAGCGCTACTTCATCGAGGGAATGACGATGGGTGCGGTGAAGGAGTAGCGCAGCCGGAGGCAGACACAAGGGGGAACACGTGAAGAGAATGACTGCGATCGCCTGCTCGCTTCTGGTCGCCGGACTCGTGCTCTGGGGTTGCGGTGGTGGCGGCGACACGGGCGGCACGCTCACGATCTGGCAGACCTACAATGATGAGGAACACCCCGTCTTCAAGGAGATGGTGCGGCAGTTCGAGGAGTCGCATCCGGGCGTGACCATTGACGTCGTCCGACTGCCGTTCGCCGGCGCGGAGCCGAAGATCCAGACCGCGCTCACGACGCACACCGAGCCGGACATCGCGCGCGTCGACGTCTCGTTCCTCCCGAAGCTCGCCAGCAAGAACGCGCTTCTCGCGCTCGACGAGTACATCCCGGCGGAATACCGGGCCGACATCTTCCCGGTGGCGCTCCAGAGCTGCATGTACAGCGGTGGGCTCTACGGGCTCCCTGACCAGACCAACGGCCTGTGCCTCTTCTACAATAGAGAGATGTTCCGCGCGGCGGGGCTCGATCCGGACAGGCCGCCCGCGACCTGGGACGAGTTGATCTCATACGGGCGCAGACTCACTAATCGCAAGAAGGGCGTCTTCGGCGTCGGGCTGACGAACTCGCTGTGGTGGTCGCTCCCGTTCTTCTACACATACGGCGCCGACCTGCTCTCCGATGACCTCCTGCACTGCACGCTGAATTCGCCCGAGGCCATTGCGGCCTTCCAGCTCAAGGTCGACATGTTCGCGAAGCACGGCATCGAGGGCGGCGCGTGGCGCGCCGGCGGCATCACCGGCGATGTCGGATTCCAGAACGGCCAGTACGCGATGATCCTCAACGGTCCGTGGGCCGTCGAGAGTCTCAAGCGGACCGGCATCGACTTTGGCGTCGGTCTCATTCCCGCCGGACCTTCAGGCTCCCATACGAACGTCGGCGGCAATAACCTTGTCGTCTTCCGCTCGTCGAAGCATCCCGAACTCGCAGCCGAGTTCCTCATGTTCGTCGCGAATGAAGAGAACCAGCGGAACTGGGCTCTCACGCTCGGTCAGATCCCCGTGAACACGAAGGCGATGGACGCCATCACATCCGAGGAGCACCCGTATCTCTCGATCTTCGTCGAGCAGATGCGCACCGCCATCCCGCGGCCGCCGACGCCGTTCTATCCGGAGATCGAGAATCTGTTCATCCCGGAGATGCAGGCGGCGCTCGACGG
>CAZEXP010000096.1:0-2938 GCA_964516845.1 uncultured bacterium | reverse complement strand
GCGCCGAACGGGCCGTCGGGCTGGGCCGTCTCAACGATGATCGGGATGACCTCGCGCGGAGCATCCAGAGCTGTGGGGATCTTGTAGTCGGTGAAGTTCGGATTGAGGAGCTTGCCGCGCTCATCGAATCGCATGTCCTCGTAGAGAACGGTCGCGAATCCCTGCAGGAGTCCTCCCACGATCTGCCCCTTCACGAGGTCGGGATTGATCGCCTGACCAACATCGACCGCGAGCGCGGTCTTGAGGATCTCCATCTTTCCCGTCTCACGATCGATCTCGAGGATCACGCCCGCGGCCCCGACGGTGTAGTGGACGTTCGGATGCCCGCCCTGGCTCGTCTCGGGGTCCGACAGCGCGGAACTGAACTCCGGCATGAACGCACCGCTCCCCATGACGGGTCCGCCGCGGAACGTGCCATCCTCCATCTGGATGCCGTAGATAACGAATCCCGCGAGAGGCAGCTCGAAGAGGGGCTCGGTCCGGGACTTGATCTTCTCGTCTTCCAGATAGAGATCCTCGACGTTGGCTCCGAGCGCGCGATGCACGGTATCGAACATCCGGTCGCGCGCCTCGATCGCCGCGTCGCGGACCGCGTTCCCGCAGCCCCACGTCACGTGCGAGCCGACCGTCTGCCATTCGTACGCGCTGCGGTCGGTGTCGGGCGTCTCGACCCGGATCTTCTCAGGAGGAACGCTGAGCACTTCCGCCGCGATCTGCGCGATCGCGGTAAGATAGCCCTGCCCCATCTCCATTCCGGAGACGGATATATTGACGCTCCCGTCCTCGCTGAACTTGAGGAACGCTGCCGAGCCGGCGTTGGGCGGCATCGCGGGCGCCTTCCACATCAGCGAGAATCCCTTCCCCACGACCTTCCCGGGACTCGAGGGCTCCTGCGGCTTGCCCCAGTCGATGGCCTCGGCGGCACGATCGATCGCTTCGATGAGCCCGCTCGGGTTCATGCTCGCTCCGTAGGCGAGCGTGTCGCCCTCGACGATCGCGTTCTTCCTTCTGAACTCGACGGGATCGATCCCGAGCTTCGCCGCCAGCCTGTCGATGTGCGACTCCAGTCCAAAGTGGAACTCCGAGTAGCCGAAGCCGCGATACGGCCCACCCGGGGGAAGGTTCGTATAGAGACAGAGCGAGTCGATCTTCACGTTCGGGATCCGGTACGGACCCGTCGCCGAGAGTCCGACCGCGTTGACGACGTTCGCCCCGTATTCGACGTACGCACCGGCGTCCCAGTGCATCGTGTACTCGATCGCGGTGATCGTTCCGTCCCGCGCAGCGCCCATCTTGAGCTTCGCGTGGAGTCCCTGACGCTGATAGGTGTTGTAGAACTCCTGTTCGCGCGTCCACCGAAGCTTGATCGGGTGTCCCTTTACAGCGATCGCGAACGCGGCGACGAGGATCTCCATCGTCACGCCGGCCTTCCCGCCGAACCCGCCACCGATGAGTGGCGAAACGACCCGGATGTCCTTGTGCGACAGTCCGAGCGGCGCGAGCGTCTCAGCGAAGACGTTCCGCTGCGTATGCGGCGACTGTGAGGCCGTCCAGAGGGTCAGCCTCCCCGACTGGTCGAAGAGCCCGACCGCGACGTGCGGTTCGATCGCGCAGTGCGCGTAGCGTGGGACGGTGTAGGTGTCCTCGAGGACGACGTCCGCCTCCTCGAACCCCCTGTCAACATCGCCCTTCCGCGTCTTCCGCCAGTGTGCGACGTTCGTGTCCTTCTTCGGGAAGAACCATGGCACGCGTTCGTAGTCATTGAGTTCGGGATGAACGAGGCCCGCGTCGGCGGACAGCGAAGCAGCCTGGTCAAAGATGGGGGGAAGCTCCTCGTACGTGACCCTGACGAGTTCCGCCGCCCGCTGGGCGATCTTGGGATCGCGCGCGATGACGGCGGCAACCTGCTCGCCGACGAACCTGACGCGGTCGAGCGCGAGGATGTAGCGGTCCTTCATGTAGAGACCGAACCGGTACGGGAAATCCTCCCCGGTGATGACCTTGACCACGCCCGGCACGGCCGCGGCCTCAGACGTGTCGATGGAAACGATGCGGGCGTGCGCGTGTGGGCTCTCGACGATGACCGCGTGCAGGAGGTCGGGCCCGAAATCGAGGTCATCAACGTACCGGGTGGCGCCGGTCACCTTCTCGGCGCCGTCGATCCGGGTCGTGGACCTCCCGACATACTTGAGCTTCGCCATGGCGATATCCTTCTGAGTGATCCCGAGGACGAACGCGCCGTGCTCTCGTCGCGCGGACTCGAAGCCGTGCTACTTCCCGGATTTGCTGTCCGCGACGTCCAGCACTGCTCTGACGATCGGCTCGTAGCCCGTGCACCTGCAGAGGTTCCCGGCGATCGCTTCCCGGACCTCGCCCTCCGTCGGACTCGGGTTCCTCGCCAGGAGTTCCGTCGCCGAGAGCACGATGCCCGGGGCGCAGAACCCGCACTGGAACGAGTTGTGGTCGATGAAGGACTGCTGGAGTTCGGTCGGCCCGTCAGCCGAGAGCCCCTCGACCGTCACGACCTCGTGACCCTCCACCTCGACCGCGAGGATGAGACAGCTCCTGACGGTCCGGCCATCGAGCAGGACCGTGCAGCTTCCGCAGTCTCCCCGCTCGCAGCCGACCTTCGGGCTCTTGACCCCGAGCTTCTCCCTGAGGACCTCAAGCAGTGTGTCGTTGGGCTCGACGTCAACGCTCCGGCTCTCGCCGTTCACGCTGAATGTGATGGTTCGTCTCATGATCGTCTCCGAGTATCGACCGCGACGCGGTCGTGCAACGGTCTTCGCTAGATGTGCGGCGTCCCGTACCCGGGTCCTCCGCCGGCGCGCCGTTCGACGGCCGCCCGGATCCCGCGCTCGAGCATGACCGGGAGCATGTGCTCGCGGTACTCGCGGCTCGCCCGAATATCCGCGATCGGCGCGGTCTCCTCGGCAAC
>CAZEXP010000095.1:0-2986 GCA_964516845.1 uncultured bacterium | reverse complement strand
ATCTCGTCGGGATCGGCGAGACGCTCGCCGGCCGTCTTCTCGTCGTCGACGGGCTCACGATGAGTTTCGATAGTGCCCGGATAGAGAGAGACCCCGGCTGTGCCGTCTGCCGAGGTCTCTGAAACCGTTCCAAACCCGCTACTTGACGAGCGCGACCTTCCTGACGATCTCGGACTCCCCGGTCACCATGCGGATGAAATAGACGCCGGACGCTGCGCTTTCCCCATTCGTGTCTCTCCCGCTCCAGCCCAGGACATGCTCACCCGCCCCAAGCTGTCGATCCGCGAGGACCGCCAGTCTTCGCCCGGTCAGATCGTATACCGCGACGAAGACCGGATTCGGCTCCGGCAGAACGAGGTAGATCGATGTCGCGGGATTGAAGGGGTTGGGATGGACCCGCATCGAAGGCCCGCTCAGCTCCGTCTCGTTGTCAGCCACATCTACCCATGGCAGGACCGTGATGCTCACCATGATCGGGTTCGATGTGGACCCTCCGTCACTGGCGCGGTACACGAACGCATCGGTGGATGTGGCTGTCCCATCGTGCTCGTAGCTGAACCCACCGTTAGCCGCCAGATCGAGCAGGCCGTGGTCAGGATCGGTGACGACGATTGACGTCACGCCGTCGCCGTTCTCATCGTAGTCGTTCGCGAGCACGCCGGGCGCAGCGACGGTCAGGATGCCGCCCTGGCCGACCTCATATGATTCAACGTACCCGAGAGGCGCACCGGCGCATGCCGCGTCGGGTTCGATTCCAAGGAAGCAGCACACCCTTGGAGTGACCGCGTCGTACGCGGCCTCCAGGTCAGCGATGACGTCCGCCATCGTCATGTCAGAGCCGGTGATCCAGTTCGCGTCGATGCTCGTGGCCAGCCGCTTCGTCACACCGCCGATGACGATGTCCTCCGTGTCGCTCAGGAAGGCGAACTGCGAGATGATCGACGGATCTCCATACATCGGCCGTCCGCTCACGACGGTGACAACGACATCGGACGGCTCGGCGGCAAGCAGTTCATCATAGGGGACCGCCTGACTGCCCGGCACCACCATGAGGTCCGCCTGGTAGCCAACGGCGATCTGGCCTATTCGGGCTGCGGAACCAAGAGCATCAGCTGCGCTGCGGGTCACCATCTCCACCACCATCCGGGACGACAGGGCTCCTTCCCACAGAGCGTCGCTGAGGAAACGCGCGTACTGCATCTCGTCGAGGATGTGTCGAGACCCGCTCTCGGTCCAATCCGGCGCGAGCGCGACGTTGACCCCCGCAGACAGCGCACCGGATGCGTCGGCCGTGCTCCCGTAGAGCGCGACGTTCGTCCGCGGCGACCATACGAGGTGACTCCCGGCCGCAGCCAGGCTCGCCCACTCGGACTCACCGAGCGCCACGCCGTGAATGATCGTGGTGCGCTCATCGAGAGTGCATAGCGATAGCCACTCGGCGAACTCATCCAGAGCCGTGGCGTTGGTACCCTCGGCGAGATGGATGACGAAACGATCCCAATACCCCTCAGCATCCTTCCCTGCCCAGTACGCTGAGCTCTCATTGAGTGGGAAAGTCGATGAGAGAATGCGCGCCGGGAACCGTTCCGCGTTGTTGATCCCCATCCCCTGGTGCGCATACGGTGAGTAGCTGTCTCCATTGCAGTTGACGCCCTGAATGGTGGTGGTTCCCGAGCAGAGAGCGCGGAGTTCCGCAAGCTTGTACATCGAGATGAGCTGCGCCTGCGTGCCGCCGTAGTCGCGGATGCCGGAGTACTGGCTGCCGAACTCGCCGTACAGCGCCGACGCGCGCCACTCGTCACGGTGCTCGAATGTCGCGTCAAAGGGAATGAGATCGAGGATGTTGTATGATGGGTGATTGTGAGCGTCGATGAGCCCGGGAAAGATCAGCCCGCCGGTCTCGACCGTCGACACGCCTGGGGGCGGGGTGGACGTGATCGACATGATCCGGTCGCCCTGGATTTCGACGTAGTGATCCGAGAGTACGTCGCGCGCATCATTCATCGTGACGACATCACCACGGAGCGCGTAGTGAGGGATCGACGTCCCTGCGATGTCGCTGGTACACCGAGGCTCGAGTTTGAAGACCCCTCCCGCATAGAAGAGAACACCCACGACGCTGTCCAGCTCGTCGCCGACATCGGGGAAGTAGACGTAGTCGCTCATGTCGTCGCAGACAAGAAGACTGTCTACGACCCACGTTCCGTCGGTCGGGACCTCGGTGACGATGACCGGACCGATCGAGAGGAGCACGGATTCGTAAGCCTCCTGCCCGGCATCGACAACGGCAACGGCGAATGGAGCGACGATGTGTCCGGTCGAGAGAAGCTGGTAGGACGTGATGGCTCCAAGCTGCGTCATGCCCGAGACCTCCTGAACCCTCCCTGTCACCTGCACCGAGTCCCCGATAGCAGGCCCACCCCGATAGGTGAAGACCGACACGCCGTGCCACGCACCCGGGCCGTCGCTGATGATGAAGCCGCCGACTCGGGTCGCCGTCACGACGCCGGAGGTGGTGACCGTCTGCCCCGACATGGGCGAGTTGCCGGACGGGTCTGTCGTGAACTGGATGTCGTAGATGCCGACCGCCGCGGCCGGGAGCGCGAGACCAAGTACCGCGCACGCAAGAAGCAGGACAACGGGAATGGAACGTGAAGCGGAGAGCAGGCGGGATGCGGGTACGCGGCGAGACTGCATGACCGTGCCTCCCCGGCGAAGCGCCGGACGGGAGCCGTGGCGGCGACCCGGTGAGTCGTGACGTGCGGCTCGCGCCGCGACCGGGCGCGGCCGCACTTGTTAGTGCGTTCTAGTCACTATCCTACACCCAACCTCCACAACTCGTCAATGACTGTTGCGGCCCCGTCGGCTCGACGGCGGGAGCACAGAGGATGGAGACGCGGGTGGCGGGCTCACCCCGCCGCGAGTTTTCAGACCAAGAACGGGGGCCCAGTGGGCCCCCGTTCTGTTTGAACTGTCTGAGCGCCGG
>CAZEXP010000094.1:0-3029 GCA_964516845.1 uncultured bacterium | reverse complement strand
CCAGGTCTGACAGCAAGCCCAGATCGGATGCGCGGCCGAGACCGGCCGGGCCCAGAAGCACGGGTCCGAGGACAAGGTCAGACAGCGGGCCCAGGTCCGACAGCAGGACGCGGCCGAGCACGCCTCGCAGCAGCGCCGCCAGGTCCGACAGCAGGCCGAGGTCCGACAGTAGACCGAGGTCGGATGCTCGTCCGAGACCGGCCGGTGCCAGAAGCACAGGTCCGAGGACCAGGTCCGACAGTAGTCCGAGATCGGACAGCAAGACGCGGCCGAGCACGCCTCGCAGCGGCGGGCCCAGGTCGGACGCCCGTCCGAGACCGTCCGGAGCCAGAAGCACAGGTCCGAGGACAGGGTCGGACAGCAGGCCGAGGTCGGATGCTCGTCCGAGACCGGCCGGTGCCCGGAGGGCAGGGCCGCGGACCAGGTCTGAGAGTGGACCGAGGGCCGATGGCAGGCGTACGTCGGTTGCTCGGGCGAAGCCGAGAGCCGGGGCCAAGCCGCGCGCGGGAGCAAAGGCCGAGAGCACGCGGCAGTCGAGTAGCGGATGGACCGCGGTCCCGAGGAAGAAGAGGGATCCGCGGAAGAAGGCGGAGACGAGGTGGAAGCGGGACACCACGCGGTTGACGGGCAAACGCCGGAAGCCCGCGGGTGAGCACGCAGAGGACACCGGGCCGAGGCCGGCTCCGAAGAGGTCATTGGGCTCGAGACCGAGGCCCGATCTCAAGCGGAAGCCAGCTGCCGGTGGGACTCCCGAGGCGCAGCGGGCGCCGGCGAAGAAGAGCGCGGTACCGGTCGAGTCCTTCAAGTTCTCGGTGCCGAAGGGCCGGATCGGGCATCTCGCGGGGCCACCGACAGAGGAGATGGTCGCGAAGCTCCAGAAGTACGGCGATCTGCTGCTCGAGCACGCCACCCAGATGAGCCTGGTCTCACGGCACGAATTGCCACGGCTGCACATCCATATGCTCGACTCTGCTGCGCTTCTTGCGTATCGGGAGCTTCCGACGGGGCCTGAAGCATGGACGGCGGACCTGGGAACCGGAGGAGGTCTTCCAGGCGTGGTCCTGGCGATCCTGCGGCCGGACGCCCAGATAGCACTGGTCGATTCGAGGCGGAGCCGCATCGTGTTCCTCAAGATCGTGCAGCGCGAGCTGGGTCTGGAGAACGTAGAGATCGTCCACGAGCGGATCGAGGACCTGGCTGGGAAGCGGAGGTTCGAGCTCTGCGTGGCGCGAGCTCTTGGCAAGGTGGAGAGCGTCCTTGTGCCGAGTCTGGATGTGGTGGCGCCGGGCGGCTCTCTCGTGCTGTTCAAGGGCCCGAAGTGGCAGGTTGAGCGGGAGAAGGCCGTGGAGATGGCCGCGGGAGTCGGCGCTGTACTGGTCGGTGAGCGTGACATCGAGATCCGCGGGGAGGACCGGTCGACGACGTTCGTTGAGTTCAAGGTCTGAGATGTTTCACGTGAAACATCGTTGGTCGTGGGACGTTTCACGTGAAACATAGAGCAGGCCTCTGAGCACCCTTCGGGACAGTTATCCACCTATCCACAACTGCACAAAGACGCGTCAAACGCCGCCTTCAAGGGCGGCGTTTCACGTGAAACACCCCATATCAGCCCCCGCATGTAGAAATCGGTGGATAACTGCACATCCTCCCAGATTTCAGCTTGACACCCCAGCCCGCTCCTGTAGAATGCTGGCAACTTCCCACGCCACGCGGTTCAACACGCGTGAATCCGCAGGAGTTATCCACAGGCAGGGGGCTATGGGGCGCATCATCGCAGTTGCGAACCAGAAGGGCGGCGTCGGCAAGACCACGACGGCAGTGAACGTGGCTGCCTGCATGGCCGTCGCTGAGCGGAAGACCCTCCTTCTGGATATCGATCCTCAGGCGAACGCCACCAGCGGTGTAGGCATCGAGAAGGGCGACATCCAGAGGAGCATCTACGAGGTTCTCATCGGCGAGGCCGATATCCACGACTCCATCACGTCGGCCCCTGATCTGCCCTATCTGCACGTACTCCCGGCCCATCAGCGCCTCATTGGTGCCGAGGTTGAGCTCGTCAACGTCATGGCGCGTGAGACCAAGCTCAAGAAGGCGCTCGAGACCTGCCGGGCCGAGTACGAGCACATCATCATCGACTGTCCGCCCTCGCTGGGGCTTCTCACCGTCAACACATTAACGGCGGCTGATACGGTGATCGTTCCGATCCAGTGCGAGTACTACGCGCTGGAGGGGTTGGGGCAGCTCCTCAACACGATCCGCCTGGTGCAGCGTAACCTGAACCCGGAACTCCGTATCGAGGGCATTCTCCTGACCATGTACGACGGCCGGCTCAATCTGGCCCGACAGGTGGCCGAGGAGGCTCGCCGGTACTTCGGCGACCGCGTCTACCAGTCGATGATCCCCAGAAACGTGCGGCTGGGGGAGGCGCCCAGCTTTGGTCAACCGATAATACTTTACGACATCCTCTCCGCCGGCGCACAGGCATACATTGCGCTGACCAAGGAGATTCTGGAAGACACGGCCCCGGAGAAGCTCCCGCCCCTGGTCAAGCAGGTGCAGCAGAGCTAGCGAGGCCCGTCGGACACAGCTGTCAGATGGAGGTTCTGAATGGGTGGCGCGATGAAGAACAGGACAGCCCTCGGCAAGGGGCTGGGTGCGCTCATCCCCGACGCCGACGATCGCGCGACCATCTCGACG
Source organism: uncultured bacterium (assembly GCA_964516845.1). Taxonomy (GTDB): domain Bacteria; phylum Joyebacterota; class Joyebacteria; order Joyebacterales; family Joyebacteraceae; genus JAPEKQ01. The sequence continues at coordinate 332 of CAZEXP010000094.1, read as the reverse complement.
CCGACGGGCGTCCGCGAGCTTCCGGTCGAGCACATCGAGGCGAATCCGGAGCAGCCGCGTACGAGGTTCAATGAGGACCGGCTCGAGGAGCTGGCGGTATCGCTCGGGCGACACGGCGTGATCCAGCCTGTCGTCGTGCGCGCCATGCCGGGCGGCGGCTACCGGCTCATCGCCGGGGAGCGTCGGCTGCGCGCGGCGCGTCTGGCCGGGCTCGAGACGATCCCTGCGATCGTTCGGGACGTCGACGAGGCCGTCGGTCTCGAGATCGCGCTCGTCGAGAACCTCCAGCGCGAAGACCTCGACCCCATCGACGAGGCGCACGGCTACGAGGC
>CAZEXP010000093.1:0-3066 GCA_964516845.1 uncultured bacterium | reverse complement strand
AGCTGCTGGCCGATGAGGGGCGCATCGTCAAGGTGACGACGACGCTCTTCTTCCACCCTGCGACGATCGAGCGTGTTCGAGGTATCATAGAGAAACACTTCGAGGGTGAGAGCCAGCTCGGCGTACCGGCGTTCAAGGACCTCGTGGGTGTGACGCGGAAGAGCGCGATCCCGCTTCTCGAGCACTTCGACCGCGAGGGAACGACCCTTCGCCAGGGCGATGTGCGCGTGAAGGGAAGGGGAAGAGACGTATGACGGCCGGGCTGACCAGTTCACGCAGGATGACGCGGCAGGTGAGGTTCGGCGCGGTCCCGGTTGGCGGGGGCGCACCGATCTCCATCCAGTCGATGACGAACACGCGCACCGACGACGTCGCGGCGACGCTCGCGCAGATCACACGGCTGGCGGGTCTCGGGTGCGAGATCGTACGCGTGGCGGTGCCCGGCGCAGACGCGCTGTCCGCGCTTCCGGACATCGTTGCCGGTTCGCCCGTCCCCGTTGTCGCGGACATTCACTTCGATCACCGGCTCGCCATCGGCGCTGCCGAGGCGGGCGTCCACGCGCTTCGCATCAATCCAGGCAACATCGGAGGTGCTGCGCGGACGGCCGAGGTCGTCGCGGCGGCGGCGGAACGCGGCATCCCCATCCGCGTCGGCGTCAATGCCGGATCGCTTGAGAAGGATATTCTCGAACGCGACGGGCACCCGACAGCGGCGGGTCTTGCGGAGAGCGCCATGCGCGGCGTCGAACTGATCGACGGGCTCGGGTTCGCGGACCTCGTCGTCTCGATCAAATCGTCGAATGTCGCGATGACCGTAGAGGCGAACCGCATCTTCGCATCGCAAACGGATATTCCGCTCCACATCGGGATCACCGAGGCCGGGACACCCGCCGCGGGCGCTGCGCGCTCAGGCGTCGGGCTCGGACTGCTGCTGGCAGAGGGAATCGGCGATACCGTGCGCGTGTCGCTCGCCGGTCCACCGGAGGACGAGATCCCGGTGGCACGGGCCATCCTCTCGTCGCTCGGTCTCCGCCACGGCGGGGTGACCGTGATCGCCTGTCCGACGTGCGGACGGACGGAGATCGATGTGCCCGGCATCGCGGCCGAGGTCGAGGCGGCGCTGGCCGCCGTGAGGACGCCTCTCGTCGTCGCCGTCATGGGCTGCGCCGTGAACGGCCCCGGAGAGGCCCGCGAGGCCGACATCGGCGTCGCCGGGGGAGGGACGAAGGCCGTTCTCTTCCGGAAGGGCGACATCGTCGCGAAGATCGACGCGGCCGAACTCATCGAGCGCCTGCTTGAAGAGACCAGAAAGCTCATCTAGTTTCTTCCCCCTGAGAACCCCCGCATCCTCCATGCATCCAAATGGAAGACAGGCGAAACGTGGTTATCCCGTTCCGGAGGATGATGAAATGGAATACAAGAGAATGAGCAAGGTGGAGCTCGAGCGAGAGCTTTCGAGCTGCGAGGTGCGAATCTCGGAGATCCGCGGGCACAAGCGGGCGTCCGAGGTGGACGTGGAGCTTGACGGTATCGAGGGACAGGTCAACGCCTGCCGTTTGGAACTCGATGCGGTCCAGGACAACGTCGATGAGTGGGCCAATGCTCAGGCGAAGGCCGTCAAGGCGCTGAGCAACATGAGGTCGCGCGTTGACCGGGCCAGCAAGCTCGTAGAGTTCGTCCGCTAGCAGCAGAAGCACTGCCGGGGCGTCTTCCGAGGCGTCCCGGTTCTTGTTCCCCCAGAATCACCCCAGCAGGTCGACTCCTCAGGACTCGTCCGCACGACACCGTTTCTCGCTTCAGACGACACACCACACGGAATCCCCTGATACGAAGCCTTGACTTGACTTGCCACTCTGAGTGCGGTATAGTGGCGTGGGCATTGGAATCGCCATGTATACCCCTGCGGCGTTCCCCTACGAGGATTCGACCATGCCCAAACTCCTCGACCGCGTCCGGACTGAGATCCGGACCCGACACTACAGCCGGAGGACCGAGGAGACCTACGTTGGGTGGATCCGTCGGTTCGTCCGGTTCCACGGCAACCGACATCCGCAGACGATGAGTGCCGCGCAGGTTCGCGAGTTCCTGAACCACCTTGCGAACGAGCGGAGAGTGAGCGCATCGACACAGAACCAGGCGCTGAGCGCCATTCTGTTTCTGTACAAGTTCGTACTCGAGAAGGACATCGGATGGGTTCACGGTATCGCCAGGGCGAAGGGTCCGAAGCGGATGCCCGTGGTCCTGTCGAAGCGTGAAGTCAGCGCGGTGCTCGCAGAGCTCGGCGGGACGAACCGGCTCGTGGCGACGCTTCTGTATGGGTGCGGATTCCGGCTTCTCGAGTGTCTGCAGCTGCGCGTGAAGGATGTCGACTTCGAGCGCGGTCAGGTCACGGTCCGTAGCGGGAAGGGCGACAAGGATCGCACCGTGATGCTGCCCCGGGCAGTCAAGCGGGAACTCGAGCGACATCTGAAGCACGTGCGGCGGAGCCATGAGACGGATCTCGAGGATCCGAGCTTCGGCGCGACGCTCCCGGAGTCGCTCAGGCGGAAGCTGCCGCGAGCGGGCAGGGACTGGCCGTGGCAGTATGTGTTCCCGTCGTCGCGCACGTTCCTGGATGATGATACGGGAGAGCCCCGGCGCAACCACATGCACCCGTCGGGTGTCCAGCGGGCGATGACAGAAGCGGTTCGGAGTTCGCAGATCACGAAGCGGGCGACCTGTCACACGCTCAGACACTCATTCGCAACGCACCTCCTGGAGTCGGGGTGCGACATCCGGACGGTGCAGCAGCTACTCGGTCATCGCGACATTCGGATCACGATGATCTACACACACGTCGTGGACAAGAAAGCGCTTGCCGTGCGTAGCCCACTCGACGATCTGGACGACGAGTGAGGCCGTTCCAAGGCGCGAAACCGTCAGCAGACTGCACCACGGTTTCAGCCTATCAGCCCTCGCAGCCCAAACGCGAACGCGGTTAGGGCTTGTTCGAAGGGGGTGTCGGGGGCGCAGGCCGTCGTCACGGCGGCCAAACGCTCAACAAGAACCGCCCCCAATTCGGGGGTC
>CAZEXP010000092.1:0-3074 GCA_964516845.1 uncultured bacterium | reverse complement strand
CTGAACCTGCTCCTCAGTGATGCCGCCTCCCTCTCCGATGACCTCGTCGAGGACACTCTGCACATCCGCCAGACGGGCGTTCGCTGCGCTCACGCCTCGGCTCGTACTCCAGAGGGCCTGTCCGTAGAGCGCCATCGTGACGAAGTTCAGCCCGACCAGCAGTACGACCACCGCCAGAGCACGCGTTCGGTTGCGCTCCTGAAGGCGACGCTCCTCGCCGAGGCGGTAGAGATTGAGTCTGAAAAGCACCTTCTACCTCCTCCTTGCGAGTCCCATCGCGAGCGCGAACCGCGGACTCTGGGCCTCGAGATCCCCGCCAAGCTCGAACGCGCCTGCGGCGGCCAGCGGGTCCAGGAGTTCGGTGGGCACACCGAGCGTGTCGGCGAAGCGCCCAACGACGTCACTCTCGAGCGAGCGTCCACCCGCCAGATAGAGCGACTCGATGCCCTTTCTCCCGGTCTCGTTGTTGTAGAAGGTCAGCGAGAACCTGACCTCGGTCAGAACGTGTTCCAGCCACTTCTCCTGGTTCGGTACGATCGGGATCGAACGCGCGAAGAAGAGCCCGCCTCGCGTATAGACGGTGAGGCTGGCACTCTGGTGTCCGAGGTCCGCCACCGCCACCGCCTGCCCGTTGAGGAGCCCCTCCTCATCCACCTCGTTGATGAGTGCCGTCGCGGTGAGATCCACGATCGACGGCTCGATCCCGGCATCCGCCAGCGCGTCGAGATGATTGATCAGGACTCCGCTCTGCGCGGCGCCGAGAAGCACCTGCATCTTCTCCCCATCAGCCTCAACGTCATCGCGTCCGAGCTTCTGATAGTCCAGGTCGACGTTCTCCGTATCGAACGGCAGATGCTTCTTCGCCTCCCACCGCACCGACTCCGCCAGTTCCTTTTCCGTCATCTCGGGGAAGGCGACGTGCTTGACGCTCACAGCCGCCCCGCTGACGGCGGTCACAACCGCGCCGGCGTGGCCCGGGTCGACCCCCGTGCTGGAGAGCGCCTGGTTGATCGCGTCCACGACGCGCTCCCGGGTATCGAGAATGTCGGTGCCGTTCGTGGTGTTGTCCCGCCGGATCTCCGCCAGGGCGACCCCCACGACTGCACTCTGGCCGCGCCGATACGCCATGCGCACCGCCTTGACGCTCGACGAACCGACATCGATGCCGGTGACGATCTGATTTGAGCCAAGTCCCACTGTGCCTCCTCGGGTCCGCTCTAACCCCGGTTCCTTGTGACGGCGATGGCCTCGTAGCGAATGCCCTCGTCGTCCTCTGATATCGCTGAAGTCCCCAGGTCATCCTCGAGACGCATCTGGATCGCGACCTTCCTGCCGTTTCCGCTCGTGAAACTCAAATCCGTGATCCTATCGAGCAGAACCGTGTTAGCCAGATTCTTGAGCTCGTTGCCGTCGAGGAAATACGCATTCGTCAGACTGTCCGACCCGCTGACCGTGCGCCGGTAGATGTCCATGCGCGTGTTCGCATTCGATATCGTCACCAGGCTGCCCGCCCTGATGTCGGAGAGGATCATGTCGACGACGAGGCTCGCATCACGCTGCACATCGAGTCGGGCAGCTGTCTGTTGCCACGTCTCGATCGATGTGATGTACATCGTGAAGGCCGCAACAACGATGAATCCGGCGACCAATGACGCGATGAGAACCTCTGAGAGAGTCATTCTGTACCCCTGTCGCCAACACGCGGATTACTCGCCGGGCACCATCGTCACGAGAACCACCTCATCCCTCGGGTCGGTCTGCGTCCATCCCACGACGACCCTGACGACCTTGCACTCGGCGTACTCGCCACCTCCGACCGACCAGGACGTATCACGGACCGTCCATGTCATATCGCCCATCAGGTCGTCAACCGAATCGCCGTTGCCGCGATCGTCGAGCAGGACGCTCGTATCCGAACTCGGATGGGTTCCGACGGTCATGTTCAGACTTGTCCAGTCATCGTCGTTGCCCTCGGAATCGTACCCGGCATCCCTCAGCTCCTCGACCTTGAGCTCGGCCAGCGTCAGAGCCATCCGTCTCTCTCCACCCGTCTCCACCAGCATTCTGCCGCTGAAGAGCATGTTGTAGAGGAAGATGATGGCTACGGAGAAGACGACCAGTGCGACCATGTTCTCCATAAGGCTCGTGCCGCGCTCATTGCGAATTCGCTTCAACACGTCGGATCCTCGCTCCTTTTGGGCAAGCCCGCACTCACCCGTGCGGGGGGGGTGTGCCGGGACCGCACGGAGGCGGTCCCGGCACCTGAGTCACTACTACCAACCGGTCTCCGAGAAGGCACCGGTACCTGCATCGCTGTTCGCGTTGCTCGCGCCCGACACCGTGTAGATGACCTTGGCGCTCGCAGGCGCCCAGTCCCCGGCCTCCGTCGCGGTCACGATGTAACCGGTCGCGGCCAGACCCGAGAGCGCATACGTGAAGTACGTCGCGTTGCCGACATCGTCGGACGCCAGGAAGTTGTCCAACGTGCCACCGACATAGGTCCCGTTCCTCTGGAAGTAGACCTTCGCGCCGGCGTTGACGGCGTCGATGATGGCGTACGACTCGGACTTCTTACCTTCCTTGATGTAGTTCATGTAGACGGGCACGCCGATGCCGGCGAGCACCATGACGATCACGACGACCACCATGAGCTCCATCAGCGTGAAACCCTTGCGGTTCTTGAGCTTGAACATCTTCGAACCTCCATGAGTTCACATGCTGCCGGTTAACTGCCGATTCCTCTCTCCTCTTGTCCGGAAGCCCCACCCGCGTGGCCTTGCTTCCGTTCCGCTGCTGCCTCCGGTCTGCTCCCCGGATGCGCCCGCGGCCGGCGACCTGATTCGTAGTTCGACTCCCCCCTTTCGGTCCCTGCTGACTCAGTTGTGTCTATTTGGCCTGTTGCCGTTCTGCACTACCGCTCGCCTGCGTCCGCGCGAGCTCCACCCTGTCTACACCTATGCAACCTTCGTTCCTGATGCCGCGAACGCCCACGACAAGGGCATCATCCTAGCGAGCCCCACCCTGCCTGAGCGCCTGGCCCATCGTGAAGATCGGCAGGAACGTCGCCACGACGA
>CAZEXP010000091.1:0-3257 GCA_964516845.1 uncultured bacterium | reverse complement strand
TGTCGCAGAGCCAGTTGGCGTACGCGACGTGATGGATGTTCTCCATCGCGCAGCTCCCGCCGCAGAGCGCGATGGTCTCGTACTCCGGGCCCTCGACGTACGTGTCGGGCTTGCCCGGGATCTTCGCGACCGAGTACTTGCCGCAGTTCATCCAGCAGCCGAAGCAGGCCTTGTGCGTGACGAGGATCTCCTCGGCCAGCTTCTCGCCGCTGATCTCCTCCCAATGCTCGTGGTAGGTCGTCTGGAAGTTCTTCGTGGGGAAGCAGCCGTGCTCGTTGGCCCAGCCGACGAAGAGAGCGGTTCCGTATTTCTGCCACGGCTCCATGAGAGGGTGTGTCTTCGTGCGCTGGATGATGTCGTAGGTCGACTTCGTCATGGCGGCGACGTCGTGGACCGGGAGCGTCTTCGTCCCGCGGACCGCGATCGCCTTGAGCTTCTTCGAGCCCATCACCGCGCCGACGCCGCAGCGTCCGGCCTGGCGACCGAAGTCGTGGGTGATACACGAGAAGACCACGCCGTTCTCGCCGGCGGGTCCGATCGTGGCGATCTGGAAGTCCTCGCCGAGGTCCTTCTTCATCACCTTCTCGAGGTCGAGCGAACCCATGCCCCAATAGTCCCTGGCGGAACGGATCTCGACCTTGTCGTCGTCTATGTAGAGATAGACCGGCTCGGGTGAGATCTTCTCGAAGATTACCATGTCGTACCCGGCGTACTTCACCTCGGCGCCGAGCATCCCGCCCATGTTCGAATCGGCGTGACCGTTGGTCGCGGGGGAGATGCACCCGAATCCGATCTTCGAACCGCACGGCGCGAAGGATCCCGTCATGACGCCCGGCGCCATGATGAAGATATTGTCCGGACCCAGCGGGTCGGCGTCGCGCGGGACCTCCTCGTACAGCGTTTTGGCGACGAATCCTCTCGCGCCCATCCACTCGCGCGCGAGGTCCGCAGGCGTCGGCGACCGCTTGACGTCCCCGGTCTCGAGATTGATGCGAAGGATAGTTCCTCCGAAGCCGTTCATCGTGACATCCTCTCATTGATTCTCAGTTGGTCGACTTGTCGGCAGCGTCCTCGAGCTTGTGATCTTCCACGACGGTGAGCGCGCCGGTGTTGCAGACCTCCGTGCACTTCAGGCACATGTCGCACTTGATCGGTGTCGGGGCGTCAGCGTGGACGAACATCACGTCGAACGGACAGGCGTCGACGCAGACGCCGCAATTGGTGCAGATCTCCGGGTTGATGACGTAGACCCTGTCCTCGCGCCGTTTGATGGCGTCGAAGGGGCACGCCCGGGCGCACGCCCCGCACTGGACGCAGAGCTTCGGGACGAAGATGCCGGGCTCGGGGAACTCGCCGTAGACCCGGATGGCCGCCTTCTTCGGGTTGACCTCGCCGTAGTGCTCGATCGTGCAGATCTGCTGACAGAGCTTGCAGCCCGTGCAGTTCTCCTTGGTGACCCTGATCTTCATCGACTCCTCCGTGGTCAGCTCTCGTCGTCGGCCCCGGTGCGCGTGCAGCGAAACTCGAGCTCGTCTCCGCCGTCCACGCCTCTCAGACATGTGGTCATGCCCAGGAGCGCCGAGGCCATGACGTCCTGAACGAAGGCGTTGAGCTCTATCTCTCCTCCGTTGATGAACAGGCGACTCGCCCACTTCTCCCCGGTCCTGGCGGTCGCGAGCTTCTCGATGAGATCGCAGATCTCGCTGGTCTGGTCGCTCGTGAAGCGGAGGCCCTTCTGCTCCGTATCGGAACTCCCGGTGGCCGGGGCTTCGCCGCTCCGCGGCCCATCAGTGATGACGGCCACGACTCCCACGAGCGCTCCAATGTCGAGGTCGCCGCCCGCCATGACGATCTTTCGTCCGGGCGCGCTCTTGAATCCCTCCGCGAGAACGATCTCGTCGGGGAGGGTGTCACGGAACGTAAGGCGCTCGATGTTCTCCTTGCCCGCGTGGTGGACGACGATGGTCGAGTCCGTCCCGGCGAGCACGGCGGTCGTGGCGCCGACTGCCCGGAGCTTCGCGGTGTCCGTATCCTCGTTGTCGTACCCGGGTTCGGAGTGCGTGTGCTTGATGTAGCAGACGGTGCGGCCGCGCCGGACGAGTTCGGATGTCAGCGCTTCGATGAGCGTGGTCTTGCCCGTCTTCTTCGCGCCGACGATCTGGATCCAGGTGTGAGCCATCTGTGTATTCCTCGCTTGGTTGGCCGTTCCGCGCCGGGACTAGTACTTGAGCGCCATGGCGGCGGCTATGCCGGCGACGCCCGAGCCGAGCGCGGCGAGACGGTAGACGAACCAGTTGGCGTGTGTCCAGCTCTCCGAGGAGAGCGAGAGACGCTCGCTGAGCTTGAGACCCGCCCAGGCCGCAGGGATGGCGAGCGCGGTGGCGATCGGACCCTGCGCGAACATGTAGTCGACCATCTTGCCGGTCATTGACCAGTACGGATTGTGAAGCACGTACCTGGCGAACGGGCCGAAGATGAGGAACGACGCAAGTGTCGCGATGGCGCTGGCCGTCACCACGCCGCCGACGGTGATGTCGCGGTTCGTGACGCGCTGCCGTGCTTCATAGAACGTGAAGGTGATGTCGAACGTCAGAGCGACGATGAGGACCGCGGCCACTTTGCAGCCCCAGAACGGATGCTGGAGGAACTTGAACGCCGCGGCGAGCGCGCCGAGCGCGAAGGAGCTCCCCGGGACGTTCCAGACGCGTCGAGCGAGCACGAGGAAAAGGACTCCGATGGCCGTGAGAAATGCCGCCCGCGGGATGCCGAGATTCCAGGCGAGTTCGCCGATGCCGAGCTCGGCCAGCCCCCAGAGGGAGCCGAAGAGGATGACGCTGGCAATGATCAGTCGCTTCTTGCTCATCGGGGTGTCCTCCAGAGTGCGGTGCAGGTCCAGAGATGGCCCTGGCACAGGCCCTCTGGCGTATCCGGCATGAAACGCCGCGGCGAGAGGGCCGCGACGTCGGTCAGAGCACAGTGGTGTCATTCTATCAGAGGGGATGGGGAGTGTAAACCCGTGGCGGGGCGCTGGTCGCTAGCGGTAGAGCGCCTTGATGGCGCCCCAGGACATGGGCTCGACGGGCGTTGAGCAGTCGCCACAGCCCTGATCGAGCGCGCCGATGAGTTCGCCCCACGCGCTGTTGGGCGAGTCGGGCAGGCACGGCGAGTCGGCGCAGAGTGAGAGGTCGCCGCCGGGGAAGTTGCACAGGAGCGGGTCGACGAAGAGATTGTCCTCGTGGTCGCCGATCAGCGAGTTT
>CAZEXP010000090.1:0-3550 GCA_964516845.1 uncultured bacterium | reverse complement strand
CACTGCATGATGGGCGAGCACTACATCTGTAAGGACGGGGCCGTCATGACCGCAGCCCAGGTCGCGAAGTTCGAGGATCCGTTCTAGTCGTCTACTCTCAGGGGAAGTCAACATGCCACAGACTATGAAGGCGTCTTGTCTGATGTGCTCCCTCCAGTGCGGCTTCGCCATGGAGGTGGACGCGGGGGTACCCGTGAGGGTGGATTTCGACGGGGACTCTCCGTTGGCCCACGGGTCGCTCTGTGCCAGAGGGCACTACAACCTCGAACTCCTGCTGCATCCGAAGCGGTTCCTTGCCGCGACGGTCAATCGCCGCAGGGTGCCGTGGACCACAGGGGTCACGAAGGTCGGCGAGAAGCTGGCCGAGATCAAGAGTACGCACGGCCCGGACGCCATCGGCGTCATCCTGGGGACCGAGCTCTCTAATGAGGACTACGAGATGGCCGTGGGGTTCGCCTCGGGCGTGCTTGGCACAAAGAGCATCGGTGTGGCGTACGACGGAAACGACTACCCGTTCCTGATGGGCGGAGGAACCGGGGACGCGGTGCCCGAGGACATCGACGACGCGGACTGTTTCCTGCTCGTCGGTGACGTCTTCTGGGGCCACCCGTGCGTCGCGAAGCGCATCATCACGGCCCGGCACAAGAGCCGCGCGCACCACATCATCACGGTCAACCCGTACCGGTCGAACACCGACTGGTTCGCGGACGCGCATCTGCAGCCGGCTGTCGGCGCCGAGTCGCTCGTTCTCGCCGCCATCCTCAAGGCGATGAACGCGCAGGGCGCTCCGTCCGTCGACGTCACGAAGGCGGCGTTGGCGGCCGGCATCGATCCGGCCGACATCGATATCGTCGCGAAGCGGCTGCGTCAGTTCAAGAAGGTCGTGGTCGTCGTCTCGTCGCGGTTCGGCGATTCGGCGGGCGGCTACCTGACGGGCAAGCTCGCGGCGAAGATCGCGAGCGTCGTCCACGGCAAGTACGCGCCGCTGTTCCGGGGCGGCAACGCCATCGGCGCCTTCAGACGCGTCGCCTCGACGAAGACCGCCGCGGAGATCCTCAAGGGTGTCGAGAAGAAGCAGATCAAGGCGCTTCTCATTCTCGGCCCCGACGTGCTCCAGCTCTACCCGGGCGCGGTGAGCGCCGACGATCTCGAGGGTCTCGAGTTCCTCGCCGCAGGAGCCGCGTTCGAGAACGACACGACGAAACACTCGGACGTCGGCCTCCCGCTTGCGGTGTGGACCGAGTACCCGGGCACGTACGATCCATCGTTCGGGTTCTCAACGAAGATCGAGGCCTGTATCGCGCCGCAGGGCGACGGGATGGCCGCGGGCAAGATGCTCACGGATATCGCGAAGGGCATGGGCGCCGCGATCACTGCGCCCGCGGCAGCTGGCGCTGCCGTAGCCGAGCACGGGGAGCTTGCCATCGATGATGAGCAGGCTCTCGCCGGGATGCGCGGCACCGACGGGCTCACGCTCGTCGAGGGCATCCATCCGCTCCACCGCTGGGACGGAACGCTGACCGGACGGATGAGCTTCCCCGCCGCACAAAGCCCGTACTGCGAGCTCTGGATCGGCGAGGAGCGGGCGGCGGCGAACGGTATCGAGCAGGGCGCGAGCGTGGTCGTGACCACCGAGCGCGGCGAGACTCAGATCATCGCGACCGTGACCGACCGGATGCCGGGCGGCGTCATCGCCATCCCGAGCTACGTTCCGGACGCGCGCGGGCTGATGGTCTGGACCCTGAATCCCAAGACCAAGTGGTTTGACGTCACCACCTCCGGCGTGAAGGTCACGCCCGAAGGTTAACACCGTGTCGCGGCGACGAAGGTTTATCGCGCGACTCAGCGACAAGCCCGGGAGAGCTGGATGAACTGTAGAAACGTCCTGGACTATGGGCGCTGCATCAGCTGCAAGAGCTGCCTCGCGGCATGCTTCTATTCGCATAACATGCAGAACCAGCTCGAGGCATCGCCGGTCCTTACGAACATCGTGCTGCAGATGAACTGCCGGCACTGCGAGCAGCCGCTCTGTGAAGCGGCCTGTCCGCAGGAGGCGATCAAGCGGCGCGACGACGGACTGGTGGTCCGCAGCAACATGAAGTGCAGCGGCTGTACGTCGTGTGCCCAGGCGTGCCCCTTCGGAGCCATCGACCTCCTGAAGACGCGCCACACCCTCGACAAGTGTGACCTGTGCAACTGGCGCACGCTCGAGGGGAAGGATTCAATGTGCGCGGGGACCTGCGTCTCCGGCGCCAGGACCTTCGAAGAGATCGGCGACACCGAACGCGAGGCCGGCGTTCCGATGCGCGGAGCGCGGACCGTGGCGAAGACGGTGCGGCGGAAGAGGTAGCCGACGTTCAGAGGAACTCGCTAGACACGTAAGTCAAAGAGAGAGGTAACAGGATGGCTTCGACACTCGGGTTGATTCTGAGCTTCCTCATCTTCCCCGGTCTGCTCTTCACTGCCGTCGGCGGTCTCGCCACGCAGTGGGTGGACCGGAAGGTGAGCGCCCTGGTGCAGTGGAGAGTGGGGCCGCCGTGGTTCCAGCCGTTCGCGGACATACTCAAGCTGCTGGGGAAAGAGATCGTCATTCCGGTTGGGGCGAGACGCGCCGGGTTCTTCCTGGCGCCGCTCGCGGGGCTGGCAGCGATAGGCGTCGTCTCGACGATCCTCTGGCTCACCAACCTCCGCGGTGTTGGTTTCGTTGGTGACCTCATCGGCGTGCTCTATCTTCTGACGATCCCGTCGCTCGGCATCATTCTCGGCGCGTCGGCTTCGTCGAATCCGCTTTCCAGCATCGGCGCGAGCCGCGAGATGAAACTCGTGCTCGCTTACGAACTCCCGTTCGTCATCGCCATCTTCACCGCGGTCACGAAGGTCACGCCGATGACGCTCAGGCTCGACAGCATCATCGCGTACCAGGAGGCGAACGGCGTTCTCCTCGGCAACGCATCCTGCATCATCGCGTTCATCGTCTGCATCCTCGTCGCGCAGGCGAAGCTCACGTACCCGCCGTTCGATATTCCGGAGGCGGAGACTGAGATCATGGACGGGACGCACATGGAGTATTCGGGCGCGGCGCTCGCCGTGATCAAGCTCCAGCAGGCGATGATGCTCTTCACGCTGCCCATCTTCTTCATCACGCTCTTCTGGGGCGGGCTTCAGTTCCATGGCTGGAACATCCTCTACACGATCGTGAAGTACCTGATCATCGTAACGATCATCGTCCTCATCAAGAACACGAACCCGCGGGTCAGGATCGATCAGGCCGTCAGATTCTTCTGGGGTCCGATCTCGTTGATCGCGGTCATCGGAATGGTGCTCGCAATTCTGGGGTTCTAGGACGTGACTGAGCAGGGGAGATCATGAGCGCAACAAGTTGGGGATTCAAGAAATCGCTGTGGGTGTTCCACCTGAACGCGGGCGCATGCAACAATTGCGACATCGAGGTGCTGGATTGCCTCTGCCCGAAGTTCGACGTGGAGCGCTTCGGCATCAAGCTCGTCGGGAGCGTCAAGCACGCCGACGTGCTTCTGGTCTCGGGCAGCGT
>CAZEXP010000089.1:0-3552 GCA_964516845.1 uncultured bacterium | reverse complement strand
GTTCGCGCGGAGTCTCGAGTACGGCCGCTACGGCGGCGTTGCCGAGTCGGTGCGCGAGTGGTCCAGCGAGCGGGCGTTCGCGCTCGAGCTCGCGTGCGACAATGTGCTTCTGAAGACCGCGGAGCAGGCGAAGACGATTCCCTACGGCATCGAGCCGCTCGTGGCCTTCATTCTGATGAGGACGATCGAGATCAAGCTCGTCCGCGCGGCCTTCGTCGCCAAGCTTGACGGCGTCGAGCGCAGCGTGGTCGAAGGACGTTTGAGGTCAACCCATGTCTAAGATCGCATTCATCGGCGACCGCGATTCCGTGTGGGGCTTCCGGGCCTTCGGGATCAAGGCGCTGCCCGTCACGAGCGATGAGCACGCGTGCGAGGTTCTCGCCGCGACCGTGCGGGACGGGACGTCGATCATCTTCGTGACCGAGGACGTCTACGAGGCCTGTGCCGAACAGATCACCGAGTATCGGGACCAGGCCCTGCCGACCATCACCGTGCTCCCGAACGTTCAGGGTTCGCGCGGGCTGGCGGCGACCGAGATCCGCGAGGCCGTCTCGGCGGCTGTGGGCGCGGACATTCTCACGGACTCCAGTAAGAATACGTAGCGGGACGCACACGGGAGAACACACATGGCTGAAGCGAGGGTTCAGGGGACCATCACGAAGGTGTCGGGTCCGCTCGTCGTCGCGAACGGGATGCGCAAGGCGAAGATGTTCGACGTCGTGCACGTCAGCGACAAGAACCTGATCGGCGAGATCATCGAGGTGAAGGACGACCTCGCGTCGATCCAGGTCTACGAAGACACGGGCGGCCTCGGACCAGGGGAGCCGGTCATCTCGACAGGCAAGCCGCTCTCCGTCGAGCTCGGGCCGGGACTCATCGAGTCCATCTACGACGGCATCCAGCGTCCGCTCGACAAGATCCAGGAGATCGCCGGCGCGCTCATCACGCGCGGCATCAACATCCCGGGACTCGACCGCGAGAGGAAGTGGGAGTTCGTCGCGACCGCCAAGGTCGGCGACGAGGTGGTGGGTGGTGACATCCTCGGGACGGTCAGGGAGACGGCGCTCGTGGAGCACCGCGTCATGGTGCCGCCGATGGTGAAGGGCAAGATCACGAAGATCCAGAGCGGCAGCTTCGTCGTCGAGGACATCGTGGCCGTGCTCGATACGCCGGACGGCCCGAAGGAACTCCCGATGTTCCACAGCTGGCCGGTCCGCCTCGCCCGTCCTTATAAGGAGAGGCTCACACCGGTCGAGCCGCTGGTCACCGGGCAGCGCGTCATCGATGCGTTCTTCCCGATCGCCAAGGGCGGCACGGCGTGCGTGCCGGGCCCGTTCGGCGCGGGCAAGACCGTCATCCAGCATCAGCTCGCGAAGTGGGCCGACGCGGAGATCGTCATCTACATCGGCTGCGGCGAGCGCGGCAACGAGATGACCGACGTGCTCTCCGAGTTCCCCGAGCTTCAGGACCCCCGCTCGGGCGAGCCGCTCATGAAGCGGACGGTTCTCGTGGCGAACACCTCGAACATGCCGGTGGCCGCGCGCGAGGCCTCTATCTATACGGGCATCACCATCGCCGAGTACTTCCGCGACATGGGCTACTCGGTCGCGCTCATGGCCGACTCGACGTCGCGCTGGGCCGAGGCGCTCCGCGAGATGTCCGGTCGACTCGAGGAGATGCCGGGCGAGGAAGGCTACCCGGCGTACCTCCCGGCGCGCGCCGCGCAGTTCTACGAGCGCGCGGGCCGCGTCAAGTGCATCGGCACCGAGGACCGCATCGGCGCGCTCTCCGCGGTCGGCGCGGTCTCGCCCCCGGGCGGCGACCTCTCCGACCCGGTCGTCCAGGCGACGCTCAAGGTCGTGAAGGTCTTCTGGTCGCTCGAGGACTGGCTGGCGTACGAGCGCCACTTCCCGGCGATCAACTGGCTGACGAGCTACTCGCTCTATCACGAGAGCCTCGCCGAGTACTTCCGGACCGAGGTCTCCGACGAGTGGGTCGACATGCGGACGGGCTCGATGCGCATCCTCCAGCAGGAGGCGGAGCTCAAGGAGATCGCGCGGCTGGTCGGCGTGGACTCGCTTTCGAACCGCGACCGCCTGATGCTCGAGACCGCGAAGGCGCTTCGTGAGGACTTCCTTCATCAGAACGCGTTCGACGACGTTGATACCTACACGTCGTTCCCGAAGCAGTTCAAGATGCTCAAGAACATCCTGACGTTCGACAAGCTCGCGCGGGATGCGATCGAGCAGGGCGTGACCGCCGAGGAGCTGGCGGCTCTGCCCGTGCATGAGGAGATCGCACGCTCGCGCTACACACCCGAGGCGCAGCTCGACGACTTCGACACCATCGCGCGGAACATCGAGACGCAGATCCGCGAACTCGTCGAGAAGAAGGTCGGCGTAGAGGAGGTCGCAGCCTAATGGTCAAGGAATACAGAACGGTCCAGGAGATCGCGGGACCGCTGCTCCTTGTGGGCGGCGTCTCCGGCGTGAAGTACGAGGAGCTCGTCGAGGTGGAGCTGCCGGACGGCGGCGTGCGGCGGGGCAGGGTGCTCGAGGTCAACGAGGACACCGCGCTCGTGCAGCTGTTCGAGGGCACGACGGGTGTCTCGGTCGACAGCGCGAAGGTGAGATTCCTCGGGCGCGGGCTCGAGCTGGGGCTGTCACGCGACATGCTCGGAAGAGTCTTCGACGGTCTCGGCCAGCCGAAGGACGGCGGACCGCAGATCATCCCCGACGTGAAGCGTGACGTCGCGGGCGCGCCGATCAACCCGACCGCGCGCGACTACCCGAATGAGTTCATCCAGACCGGCGTGTCGTCGATCGACGGTCTCAACACGCTGGTGCGTGGCCAGAAGCTCCCGATCTTCTCGGGGTTCGGTCTGCCGCACGCGGAGCTGGTCGCGCAGATCGCGCGTCAGGCCGCGGTGCTTGGCGGCCAGGGTGACTTCGCCGTCGTGTTCGCCGCGATGGGCATCACGTTCGAGGAGGCGGAGTACTTCACCGCCGACTTCCGGCGGACGGGCGCCATCGAGCGCGCGGTCCTCTTTGTCAATCTCGCCAACGACCCGGCCATCGAGCGCATCGCGACACCGCGCATGGCGCTGACGGCGGCCGAGTACCTGGCGTTCGATCTCGAGATGCACGTGCTCGTCATTCTGACGGACCTCACGAACTACTGCGAGGCGCTCCGCGAGATCAGCGCGGCGCGTAAGGAGGTCCCGGGGCGGCGCGGGTATCCGGGCTATCTCTACACGGACCTCTCGACGATCTACGAGCGCGCGGGCCGCATCAAGGGCAAGGCCGGCTCGATCACGCAGATCCCGGTCATCTCGATGCCCGACGATGACAAGACGCATCCGATCCCCGACCTGACCGGCTACATCACCGAGGGGCAGATCATCCTCGACCGTGGCCTGCACCGGAAGGGCATCTACCCGCCGATCAACGTGCTCCCGTCGCTGTCGCGACTGAGGGACAAGGGCATCGGCGAGGGGCGGACGCGCGAGGACCACGCGAACCTGGCCAACCAGCTGTTCGCGGCGTACGCGCG
>CAZEXP010000088.1:0-3652 GCA_964516845.1 uncultured bacterium | reverse complement strand
TGTGTCTCGTCGGCCCTCCGGGCGTCGGCAAGACCTCGCTCGGCAAGTCGGTCGCCAGAGCTCTCGACAGGAAGTTCGTCCGGGTGTCGCTCGGCGGTGTCCGGGACGAGGCCGAGATTCGCGGCCACCGTCGCACGTATATCGGTTCGATGCCGGGACGCATCATTCAGGGACTGAGGAAGGCCGGCTCGAAGAACCCGGTGTTCCTTCTCGACGAGATCGACAAGATGAGTTCGGACTTCCGGGGTGATCCGGCGGCCGCGCTCCTCGAGGTCCTCGATCCGGAGCAGAACTGCGCATTCAACGATCACTACCTCGACGTCGACTTCGACCTGTCCGAGGTGATGTTCATCACGACGGCGAACGTGCTGCACACGGTCCCGCCGGCGCTCGAGGACCGGATGGAAGTCATTCGCCTCCCCGGGTATCTGATGCAGGAGAAGCTGCACATCGCCAAGAAGTTCCTCGTGCCGAAGCAGATCGAGGCGAACGGTCTGAAGGACGTCGGTGTGACGTTCTCGCACGGCGCACTGGTTCGCATCATCGAGGACTACACGCGCGAGTCGGGCGTGAGAAACCTCGAGCGCGAGATCGCCAATATCTGTCGGAAGATCGCGAAGGAGCACGCCGTCGGCAAGCGGGTGACGAAGCGCGTCACGCCGCAGGCCGTGAGGCGATTCCTCGGTATGGCTCGCTTCCTCTCGCAGGAGGTGGAGATCGAGAATCGCGTGGGCGTCGCCACCGGGCTGGCGTGGACCAGTGTCGGTGGAGAGATCCTGACGGTCGAGGTGCTCACGATGAAGGGCGACGGGCATTTGACTCTCACCGGCAAGCTTGGTGAGGTCATGCAGGAGTCAGCGAAGGCGGCGCTGTCATACGCGAAGGCGCACGCGACTGAACTCGGCATCGACGAGGACTCGCTCGCGACCACCGACATCCACGTGCACGTTCCCGAGGGAGCGATCCCCAAGGACGGACCGTCCGCCGGTGTTGCCATGGCGACGGCGCTCATCTCCGCGCTGACGAATCGCCCGACCGTGCCGGACGTCGCGATGACCGGGGAGATCACGCTCGGCGGCAAGGTGCTGCCGATCGGCGGGTTGAACGAGAAGGCCGTCGCCGCGCACAGCGCGCGCATCAAGACGCTCGTCATCCCGAAGCGAAACGAGAAGGACGTTGCGGAGCTGCCCAAGGAGGTCAAGCGCGACCTGGACATCAGACTCGTCGGTTGTCTCGACGAGGTGCTGGCAGTCGCGTTCGAGAACTGGGTCACCGAGGACGCCAAACCTGCGGAGGTTCCGGATGAACATCATCCAGACCCCCCGTTGACGCCGGCCGCGCCGCACTAGTCCAGAAGCAGATAAGCCGGAGGAGGGGGTCTCGCGAGAGCGGGGCCCTCTTTTTCTTGCACCGCGTGGTATCATTAGCATCCGGTTTGATGGGCCGTGGCACTTCCGATACGGCACGCGCACACGCACCGCCGCAACGATTGGTGAGACGATGAAGATCAACAGTGCCGAGTTCATCCTCGGTGCGGCCAGTATCACGCAGCTGCCTCACGGGGGTCTGCCTGAGATCGCCCTTGCGGGACGGTCCAACGTCGGGAAGTCGTCGCTCCTCAACAAGGCCATGGGGCGCAAGAGTCTCGCACGGATCTCGCAGACGCCCGGGAAGACCCGGGAGCTCAACCTCTATCTCATAGAGAAGAAGTTCATCATCGTCGATCTGCCGGGCTACGGGTTCGCGAAGGTCCCGCTGAAGGTCAAGGAGAAGTGGGGGCGGCTCATCGAGTCCTATCTGCATGAGCGGGAGGAACTCGCGGGTATCGTCCATCTCGTCGACATCCGGCACGCCCCGTCGAAGGAAGACGTCCAGATGCACGAATGGATCAAGCACTTCGGGTTGCTGTCGTTGATTGCGGCGACAAAGGCTGATAAGATACCAAGAGGGCGGCGTCAGGCCGCCGTTTCGACGATACGGAAGGCTCTCGAGCCCAACGACGCGACACCGATCGTCCCGTTCTCGGCCGTTGCCGGTGACGGTGTGAAGGATGTCCTCGCGTGGATGTGGGAGACCGCGGGGTCGCGCCAGGCAGGGTAACGCTGTTGCTTGGAGGGTGACATGGGGAAGCATTCACCGACGAACTCGAAGCTGTTCACGCCCGGTCCGACGAAGATCCCGGGCGGCGTGCTCAACGCGGTGGGGAAGCAGGTGCTTCATCACCGCACGCCGCAGTTCTCCGAGAAGGTCCGGCACGTACAGGACGAGATCGGCCGGCTGCTCACGACCCACAACGACGTGCTGCTGTTCACGTGTTCGGGGACGGGCATGATGGAGGCCGCGGTCGCGAACCTGATGACGCGCGGCGGGAAAGCCGTGTGTCTGATGAACGGCGTGTTCGGCACTCGGTGGCGTGACATCTGCCAGGTGTACGGCGTCGAGACCGTCGAGTATGAGGTCGAGTGGGGGAAGAGCCACGACCCGGCGAAGCTTGACGAGCTTCTCGCGCAGCATCCCGATGCGAAGGCCGTCTTCGTCATCCACAGCGAGACGTCGACCGGGGCGCTGAACGACATCGAAGCGCTCGCCCGTGTCGCCGCCAAGCACGAGATCGCCATCGTCGTCGATGCGACGTCGAGCGTCGGCGTGCACGAGATCCGCATGGATGAGTGGGGTGTGGACGTGCTCGTGGCGGGGACGCAGAAGGCCTTGATGACTCCTCCGGGCATCGCATTCGTCGCTATCAACGGGAACGGCTGGTCACTCGTGAACCAGTCCGACCTCCCGAAGTTTTACTTCGACTTCACCACGACCTGGAAGCGGCTCCAGCAGAAGGGCCAGACACCGTTCACGCCGGCCGTCTCTCTCATCTACGGTCTCGAGGTGGCGCTTGAGATGATGGAGAGGGAGGGGTGGGACCAAGTCTACGCGCGCCACGCCAGAATGGGCGAGTCGACGCGGGCGGCCGTCAGTGCACTCGGATTCGGTGTGCTGCCCGAGCATCCCGCGAACGGCGTGACGGTCGCGGTCTGCCCGGACGGCATGGATGCGAACGCGATAGTCCGGACTCTCGATGACAACTTCGGCGTCCGCGTCGCCGGTGGGCAGCTCGATCTTTCTGGCCGCGTATTCCGCATCGGCCACATGGGCGGCATCCGTGAGCGCGACCTTCCGATGGTCATCGGTGCGCTCGAACGTGCGATGGCCAAGCTCGGCCACACGGTCGAGCCTGGTGTCGGACTCGCCGCTCTTCAGCAGGTGCTACTGAAAACGGACTAGAACAATCGGTCGGGCCGTTAGCTCAGTCGGTAGAGCACCTGCCTTTTAAGCAGGGAGTCGCTGGTTCGAGCCCAGCACGGCCTACCATCACCATGGGCCGGGAAGGGGAGGACGCAATGGATACGTCTGGATTCTGTCCGTCGTGCGGCATGCCGCTGGACGCCCCCGATGCGAAGGGCCTCTCGGAGCAGTACTGCGTGCACTGCACCGACGAGAAGGGTGACATCAAGACGCGCGAGGAAGTGAAGAAGGGCATGGCCGCCTACATGATGAAGTGGCAGAAGATCGACGAGGCCACCGCCCTCAAGCGTGCCGAGCACTACATGAAGTCGATGCCGGAGTGGGCCGACGATTAGCGTTTGCGGCCGGCGCG
>CAZEXP010000087.1:0-3652 GCA_964516845.1 uncultured bacterium | reverse complement strand
ACTGGAGGAGCTGCGATAGTCGGGTAGCCGTTCGCTGCGGACAGTTGATTCCCCTGTGGAGACAGCGGTATGAGCAAGCAGAGTAGCGAAACAGCGCGTGGCGAGGTCGTTCTCTATCAGGCGCCGGACGGCAGCGTCGAGCTTCAGGTCCGGCTCGAGAAGGAGAGCATCTGGCTCAACCAGAGACAGATGGCGGTGTTGTTCGATCGAGACACCGACACGATTGGGCTGCATCTCCGCAACATCTTCAACGATGGCGAGTTAGACGAGGTGGCAACTACCGAGGAATCCTCGGTGGTTCAGATGGAGGGCGACCGCCGCGTACGGAGGAGCGTGCGGTTCTACAACCTCGACGCCATCATTTCAGTCGGCTATCGCATCAATTCCAAGCGCGGAACGCAGTTCCGTATCTGGGCGACGCGCGTGCTCCGCGACCACATCCTGAAGGGGTACACGGTCAACGAGACGCGTCTCCGCGACCTGAACCAAGCTGTCAGGCTCATCTCGGGAATCGTGGAGCGGCGGGACCTCTCGGGCGACGAGGCGACCGCTCTCCTGAGAGTAGTGGGCGAGTACAGCCGTGCGCTGGAGTTGCTCGACGACTACGATCATCAGCGCGTGCGTGCGCCACAGACCAGCGGTGCGACTGCGTACATGATGGACCACGATGAGGCCATGCACGTCGTTGGCCAGCTCCGGCAGCGCTTCGGTGGTTCAGACATCTTCGGTGTCGAAAAGGATGCGGGGCTCAAGAGCGCGCTGGGCGCGGTGATGCAGACGGCGGACGGGCGAGATGTCTATCCGAGTCTCGAGGAAAAGGCGGCCCATCTCCTCTACTTCCTCGTGAAGAACCATGCATTCATCGATGGGAACAAGCGCATCGCCGCCGCGCTCTTCCTGTGGTTCCTCGAACGAAACGGCGTCCTCTACAGCACCGGAGGTGCGCAGCTCATCTCTGACGCAGCGCTGGTCGCGACGACGCTCATGATCTCGGAGAGCCATCCGCGGGAGAAGGACGTTCTCGTGCGAATCGTCACACACCTGCTGTGCGATGAAAGCGGGCAGCAGCCACATGAATCCTGAGCCAGGAGCCGCAATGAGCATCTTCTCCAAGGCAATCCGGAGTCTCCCGCGCGCCGCCATCCCGTTCGATGGAGTCACCGGGTACCTCTCGCAGGGGGATGACCACCAGATCGTGTTCTTCGAGTTCGAACGCGACCTCGATCTCCCGGCGCACTCGCACGCGGAGCAGTGGGGCGTTATCCTTGCGGGACAGATCGACCTGACCTACGATGGCGTGGTGCACACGCTCACCACGGGAGACTCATACACGATCCCGGCGGGCGTCGAGCACTCGGCCCGTATTTGCGCGGGCTCAGCTGCGATGGACTACTACGCGGAGCCGGCACGCTGGAGAGCGGAGCCGGAGTGAGGAGCGTTGCGTGACGAACGACACCCCGAGTGAGAACCTGTCCTGGATTGCGAACCACCGAGCGCCGTCGCTCCTGCTGACTGTCCTGCCGTTCCTGCTGCTCGGGCTTCTCGAGATGATGGAAGGGACATATCTCCCGCCGCTGCTCTACTTCGCCGCTGCCGGAATCTGGGCGCTCGTCATCACGCCGCGCGTCCTGGGACTCCCGCACGGGCACAAGCCGTTCCGTGAGTATTGCTACGACATCCGCCTGCTGCCGGTCCAGCCGCTCAGCAGGAACATCCTCATCGGTCTGATCGCGGCCGCTCTCACCCTGGGCGGCATTCTGCTGGCGGCGATTCTCACGAAGCACTTCGTCCTCGACTGGAGCCTCGTGCCCGCGCTGCGGTGGGTGAAGGGACTCACGCGCGGCGTATGGGAAGAGGTCTTCTTTCGCGGGATCATTCTCGCCGTCCTGATCCGGCTCTACTCACTCAAGCGTGCGGTGCTGTGGTCCTGCTTCATCTTCGCGGTCGTGCATCTCAACGCGATGAACCTGACTGCCGAGCACGTCGTCGACGTCATCAGCATCTTCTTCATGGGTCTCACGTTCACCTACATCGTGCTCAAGACCGGTTCGCTTCTTCCCGCGATCATCTTCCACTACGTGCACGACATCTTCGTGATGCTCGTGCAGAACACGCCGGGCGCTGATCCGACGCAGGCGTCGGTGCTCCTCTACGCGTTCCTCTGGGCCGCGCTCGCAATTGGCGCGTTCCTCACGAAGTCCATCGTCGAATACTGGCCCAATGCGCTGACAGCATCGGAGGTCGCATGAAGCTCGTACTCTGCCTCGTTCTAGTAGTGGCGGCCTTCGCGCCGCAGTCCCTGGCGGCCGAGACACTCGAGGCCATCACGCTCGAGACGCTTCCGCCGTCCGTGGTGAGCACCATGCCGCAGTGCGGTGCGACCGATATCGATCCCGCTCTCGGCGAGATCTCGGTGACCTTCAGCAAGGACATGAAAACAACGGGCCACTGCTGGTCGTGGTGCTACGTGCGTGAGGACACATTCCCGACGCTCACCGGAGAGTCCGAGTTTCTTGATGACCATCGGACCTGCGTGCTCCACGTCGCGCTCGAGCCCTCGACGACCTACGCGATCTGGGTCAACGTCGACAACTTCCAGTCGTTCCAGGATCCGGCCGGACACCCGGCCGTGCCGTACCTTCTGTCTTTCGAGACGGGACCGCGGCTGGTAGGAGCGGAGTAGCCATGAAGCACTGCTGGAACATCAAGAAGGGCTGTCCGTTCAAGGGCACCGACCCGGCCGAATCAGCGTGCCCGGTCTTCACCGCGCAGACCACATGCTGGATGTTCGATTGGACGAGCTTCTACAAGGCGATGCCCGTCGGCCTTGAGAAGTATGAGTGGAAGCGCATGATGCTCGAAGGGTGCGAGGAGTGCGAGATGCGCGACACGTTCGCGCGGGAAGTGGACGCCTTCGTTGCGGTGCTTCGAGAACTGTAGCGCCCGGCGACGGGGCTCTGCACGCGAGAAGGTAGACAGTGAAGACGAACTGGAAAAGTATAGCTCTCTACTACGTGATTGCAGTTGCTCTGGTCGCCCCGTTCAGATTAGAGGCGTTGCGTCCGGGTTGGTTCGAGTCGCTGCCGGTCTTCGCGAAGGCAATACTGGAAGGTTATGGTCCGGCCATCGGAGCCGTGATTGCGATGGTCGTCTTCCGGAGAGAGCACCGGAGAACGATCACTGTTGCCGGCAGGAGCCTTCTGTTCAGCGGACTGTTCGTCGCCGTTCCGATTCTGCTCACTGCAGGCTTCGGAACTGATGGTAGTGGCGGCGGCTCTCGTCTCGGAGGTCTCTATGTGGGGCTCACCTTGCTTGCCTACTGCTTCCTGGAAGAAGTGGGTTGGAGGGGATTCCTCCAGGACGCTCTGAGACATGTCAGAACATGGCAGCGGGTTCTCATTACAGCCGCGCTGTGGTATCTCTGGCATCTCTCGCTGTTCGAATTCGAAGCGAGCACGAACTTCCTCGTATCGCAATTGGTCTTCATCGCCATACTCGTACTCGGAAGTTGGTTCATCGGAAAACTCACAGACGACACGAGGTCAATACTCGTGGCGGCGGGAGCACATTCGCTCTTCAACGTCTTTTCATACCTTCAAGTTGATACCGGCAGGAAGCTGATCATCGCAGGCGGCTCTCTTGTGTGTTGGAT
>CAZEXP010000086.1:2263-3820 GCA_964516845.1 uncultured bacterium | reverse complement strand
GCTCTGACTCCGGTTTCGACGCATCGCCGCCGCATATGGTGGCCTGTCTGAGGAGTCTGGAATGCGAAGAAACCTGTTCATTGCGGTTCTTGTCCTGGCCGCCGTCCTCGCGAGCAGCGGGGCGTTCGCCAAGACGTACAACAGCCCGTACATCAACGGGTACGTCACCGACGACCCGGGCGGCAACGACTGGGAGCCGGACGAGCTGGGTGTGGTGGACCCGAACAACGACAACCGTTGGGGCCCCAGCGACGCGGACATGGTCGACCTCTACGTCACATGGGACGCCGACAGCCTCTACATCGGCGTGACGACCGTGAACGGTCCGAGCAGCTACGGCAACGGATACCTCCTGTTCATCGACACGGACGCCCAGAACGGGATCACGGGCGCGACCGACTTCACGGGCGCCAATTTCTATCAGAGGCAGATCACATTCAGCACGATGGGCGCGGATGTCGTGATGGGAGGCTGGAATCTGCCGGGTGTCTTCGATGTGAAGCACTGCTCCGACCCGACGGCAACGACGGACTTCGTCGGTGTCTACTCGCAGGGCAATCCGGGCTGGAAACACTTCGAGGCGCGATTCTCGTGGGACGGGTTCTTCGGTCTCGGCGACGGTGTCGTGCCCCCGGGCACGACCATGAGATTCATCGGCGCCATCGTCGGCGGCGACGGCTCGGGCGCGTACGACGCGATGCCCACCTCATCGACCGGCATCGAATCGAACGGCGCGACGGCGTGGGATGCCATCACGGATCTCGACAATTACTACGAGGTTCCGGTCGACGCCAACGGCGACGGTGTTCCCGACAGGGGTTTCCCTCCGGGCGGCTCCATCTCCGGCACCGTGACGCTCGACGATCCGCTTGACGATACGACCGTCGTTACGCTCACCGCGTACGACGGCGCGACGGTCGTCAAGAGCGGGCAGACAGGTCCGGGCGGCGGCGACTACACGATCTACCTCGTGCCGGACGGCACGTACGACGTGGTAGCGACAGCGGCGTCCTATCTCTCAGAGACCATCGAGGACGTCCTGCTCAGCGGCGAGCCCGAGCTCGAGAACATCGACTTCTCGCTGATGAAGGTCACCGGCCGTATCGACGGCCAGGTGGCGCTCACCGGCGGTCCTCCTCAGGATGTGACGGTCACCGCGTACAATCTCGCGACGGGTGCGCCGGGTGGTGACGGTTCCCATGTCGTGACCGGCGGGACCGGGTCCTTTTCGATCGGGACCGTGCTCGACGGCGACTGGCTCGTGAGGACCGAGGCCAAAGGATACGTTGCCGCGGTCTCCGAGACGACGACGATCGCCGACGGCGACACCGTCGACATAGGACTGCTTTCATCCCCCGCGGTTGTGGCGACGAAGTACTCGTTCGTCGATTCGCTGGGAGTCACGGTATACGGCGTCGGCACGACGGTTAGTCTGCCCGCCGACAGCATCTTCTACTACGCCGACGCGTGGGTCGAGCCGCGCGATGCGGCCGACCGCGTCGCCTATTGGGACGACGACGCGCAGGATGGGGTGGTGCTCTCGGTGACCAAGCTCGA
>CAZEXP010000086.1:0-2163 GCA_964516845.1 uncultured bacterium | reverse complement strand
TGTCAGCATGACGGCGCTCGGCGCCGGTGGCGGGTTCAGCGTGACGAATCTCACGACCGATCCGAACGGTCGTTTCACGACGGTCTTCACTTCGACGACGGCCGGGACCACACACGTGACGGCGATCATCGACCCGGCGTCGGCGTACGCGACCATCGACGTTGACACGCTGGACATCTCCATCAGCCCTGCCGCCGCCGCTCTCGTTGAGCTCTCGGCGACGCCGGTCGCGCTCAGGACCGGGGACACGGCAACGCTCACCGCGGCCGTGGTCGATGACTACGGCAACGCGGTCGCACAGAACGGTCTATCCATCGCTCTCACCGCGAGTCCGGCGAACCTCGTGTCCGCGCTCGACACTCCGATCGTGACCGACGCGACCGGTGTGGCGACCGGCGAACTCGTTGCCGGGACCTTGTACGGCACGATCCAGGTCAGCGGTGTGGCCAGCGGGCTGCCCGTGGAGACGGTCTATCTTCCGATCGACGCGACGATCGTTGCGATCGATGAGACGGCGCCGGAGTCCGACCCAGCGCACAATAGCGACGCGGGTGTCGACCTGACCATTCTCGGCGTGACGAACGATGCGACCGACATCACGGTTACGCTCAAGTTCAACTCGAACTGGGACGGCGTTCACCTCGCGACGCTGTACGAGACGCACGGCGACGCGAACGGCGGACTCGCTGATCCGTTCGGGTTCCCGATCAACTACGGACACGCGAACGCTCCGGACTACTGCTTCACATACAAGTACGCCGCAGACGACTACTCCGACCTTCGCCGTCACACCGGGAGCGAATGGGAGCACTACGACTTCGCTCTCGGGGAGTGGCGCATCGGTTGGGCCGAGGGCGTCAACGGCGTGGCGCAGGGTCTCACCACGAAGAACGCGACCGAGGCCATCATCAGGGTGCCGCTGTCGGTCATCGAGGCGTCGCCGGGCGACACCGTCCGGCTCGAGGTCTACCTGATGCAGGAGGCCGACGGCGAGAAGCGGGCGGCTTTGGATTCGGTCCCGCAGGACGCAACGCACGACATGGTCCCGGATACCGGGGAGTGGTGGGAGACCGCCACCACACCGGTGACCCTCACGAACTACACGACCTACGTCGTGCGCGAGGAGGGCGACGCTCCGGCGCTGACCAACGGCCTCGCTCTGCCGTCGCCCGCGGCCCCGGGCGATCTCGTCATCTACACGGTCGACGTGACCGACACCGGCGGCGGTATCGGTGACGTATTCCTCAACCTCTCGCCGATCGGCGGAACGCGGATCGTCCGTATGCTCGACGACGGCGCGGGTGTCGACCAGACGGCGGGCGACGGGACCTACTCGGCCTCAGAGACGCTGACGTCCGGCGCTTCGGACGGCGACCAGACGGTGACCGTGACGGCGCGCGATGTGACCAACGTCTGGCCGTCGACGCTCAATCTGACCGTGACGGTCAACAATCCGGCGGTGGCCATTCGCGAATTCACTGATCTCGCGGGCGACGACCACGGTCCGAACCAGACCAGCACGGGCCAGCCGAACGGCACGCCCATCGGCGGGCTCTACTACCACTATCCGACCGACAACGTCTTCGCGCCCGGCTCGTTCGACATCACGAACGTCGAGGTATTCGCCGACGGCGACTGGCTCGTCTTCCGGACGACCGTGTCCGAACTCAAGGGCCACCTCGAGGAGGGCGCTGCCGACTGGGGCGCGCCGCAGCCGAGCCAGCAGACGTGCGACAGCGAGTACCGCACCGACATGAATCTCCAGAAGGTCGACATCTACATCGATGCGAAGGAAGGCGCCGGGTCGACGAGCGGGTTCACGGGAAGGAATGTGGACGTGGCAATCGTCGATGCGTGGGACTACGGCATCTCCGTCGAGGGGTGGGGCAAGTGGTTCGTGATGTCGAACGACTCGAGCTCCGCGGCGAACTGGGGACTCTTCAAGAACGACAGTGATATCTCGCTGTGCAACAACTACGTGGATGACACCATTGACATCCGCATTCGGCGCGACCTCTTCGGAGACGACGGCAACACGGATGATGATGTCAGAAACTGGGACATCATTGTCTGTCTCTCCTCGCACGACAGCGACTCGAACGACCAGAACCTCGGCGGCATCCGCTGGATCAACGCCAACACCGGACAGTGGCAGTTCGGCGG
>CAZEXP010000085.1:0-3823 GCA_964516845.1 uncultured bacterium | reverse complement strand
TGCTTCGAACAGCACGAACGCGAGCTTCCGCCGTGCACCTCCGACGCACGCATGACCAATCGTGACGAGACCGCGTCGACGAGCGCCTGCGGGTCGTACTCGCTGCGCCTCGCCGGGGTCGTGTTCCCGGGCATTGAGGGAGCGGTTGATCCCATCCATAAGCTTCTGGAAGAGGAGGGACAGCAGACCGCGAGGCTGGCGGGGTCGTGGTGGATCGCGGATGGCGACCGGCACAGGGCGCGAACGGCGATCGTGTCCTTCCCCGGACCGTCGGACAGCACGACGATAGACGGGTCCTTCCTGTTGCAGCCGTTCGTCGATTCGGCGAGTGGTGAGCAGCGCCTCCTCACGTGGAGTCCGACGCTTCGCTATGTGCCGGCAGACAACATGAACCACCTGTCGCCCGAGGAGCTCTTCGTGCGCAACTACTCGAAGGAGACGCTCCTGCTCGACAGCGAGTGTCTGCTGACGGCGCTCCGGGCGGCGTCGAGAGGTGAGTCTCTTGTTGTGTCCAACCGCCTCCTGATTCTGTCTGGAAGCGGAGACATCAGGAAGGAGATCCTTCTCGGGGCGCGGCAGAAGCCGACGCGTGCCCGTGTCGTGAGACTGCAGGGCCGAGAGACGGCGCTCGTCAATTTCAACAGCGGATACCAGGTCAGCGAGGTGCTCTACCGTGAACTCATGCACCCGACGGTCGCACCCGGGAAGATAATGTCACCCGCGGCTTCGGACGCCGTCTTCGGCAGCTTCCGGGGCATCGTCGCCGTTGATCTCGAGACCGGCGTGACACTGTGGCAGAAACGGTTGGGTGCGCCGGCCCATCACGAGATCGCGTGGGATCTCGACGGCGACGGCCTGGACGAGCTCATTTGCCCGACCAACAGCCCGGAGAACGGCATCAACGGGTCCGGCGTAACCGACGCCGGGTGCGCGTACATCCTCTGTCTCGACCATGAGGGGCACGAGCTCTGGAGGCACAGGTTCACCGGTCCCTTCCTGCGTCTCATGGCGGCCGTGGGCGATCTGACGGACTCCCCAGGGTATGAGACCGTTGTGGCGTACGGTTCGGAGCAGACGGACGCCACCGGATCCATCTTGATCCTGTCGTCGTCCGGCGGCGTTCTCACGGAGACCTCGGCCTATGGCAGCCCGCGCGGTCTCGTTCTCGTCGATCTCACCGGCGATGGACGAGAGGAGATCGTGGTCGGCGGGACGTGGGGCAGCATGTACGCGCTTGACGGCACATTGGACGTGGTGACATCGTTTGCCGACACGGCCCACCACGGCTACGAAGGCCGAAACATCTGTCCCGTCGCAGCCAACGACATCGACGGCGACGGAGAGATGGAGATCCTCGCCGTCTCGCTCGGATGGACGATCGAGGAGTGGAACGTCAGGATCTCAAACGGGCGGTTGAGGACCAACCCGCATCGGTACGTCATCTCGGTAAGCGACCACCTCGTTGAGGAAGCGCGAACATGCACCATCGATCGCGAAGAGGACGTCGTCGGATTCTCCCGCGGGCCGGGGGACGCGGGCGTCCACATCGGTGATCTCGACGGCGACGGGCGGAACGAATTCATGCTTGAGCGCGGGAATCTCGGCGCCTACGTATTCGAGGTCGTCCCGACGGAGGTGAAGGAGTGACCGCACATCACCGCCCGCTGGCGGACCTCGTCGTCCCGCTTCTCCTCCTCACGCTCGCCGCTCCCGCGGCCGGCGCGCCCGATGATATGCCGCAGCTGCTCGACGAGCTGTCTCTCCCAACACAGGTCTCTCTCCCGACCTGCGCGACGTCAATCGACCATCTATCCAGCGAGACAGGCGCCATCACCGGCGAGCTCGTCATCGGGCAGGAGAGCGGTCACGTAGCGTTCCTCCTGTACAGACCGAGCGACCGCATCGTTCTCACGACGCCCGTTCTTCTCGCCGGCCGTGGTCCCGTCACCGACATCTGCACGATGACGTCGCCGCAGCGCTCGCGCGGAGCCGGCACGAATCTCGTTCTCGGCCTGCAGGGCGACAGCGTGAGCCTCATCAGCTACGAGGCCATGAGCGTCGTGGCGCAGACGACGCTGCCGGACCCGAACGGTGCGTGGCGGCTGGGTGTGCTGGCATCGACGCTCGACGTGTTCGCCTGGGACTCCCGGAGAGTCTTCCAGCTCGACCTCGAGTACGCGTCCGGTGTGTGGCGGCTGGACGCGCATGAGGTGCAGCTGCCCGAAGGCCCGGATGAACCGGGCGGCGATGACGGTGCCTTTGAGGCGGCGCTGCTCCTGCGAGGTGAGCGGACCGTGCTTTCCCTGGATGACCGCCTGCTGGTATTCGAAGGCCGGAGGCTCGTGGAGATTATTCCCGGGGCCGAAGGGCTGGACTTCCGTGTCTCGACGCTCGCAGGGCCCGTGTCCGGCGCATGCGTTGCCTCGACGGAAGGGAATACGGTCGTGTGCATCGAGGAAGCCCCCGAGGGGAGCGTCGTGAGGTTCCTGCACAGGGCTGAGAACGGGTGGCGGATGACTTCGCCCCTGGCTCTCGATGAGGTCGCCCGTTCGGCCGCGGCGCTCGACGACACGACGTTCGTCCTTGGTGGGGGCGTGCAAACGGCGTGGGGCTATCCGTTGGGGTGGCTGGCCGTCGTCGATGCGTCCGGAACGATCGTCGCCGAGGGCGAGCATCCTGCGCCGGTGGAGCAGGTCCTGGTCGTCGACGGCCTAGTCGTGGCGCACGGGGAGAAGAGCAATCTCTCCGTCTACGACCGCGGTCTGAATCCTCTGTGGGACCATTCGTCTCCCGTTGCGCTCGTCGCCTGTATCGCGCGCGACTTCGACGGCGCGGGCGGTCAGGACGTCGCCGTCGTGGGCGTGGCCAGGGAACGCAGAGTGAGGAGTCAGATCGACTCACTCCGCGTCCGCCTCGGCAGACCGGATATCCTCGAGGGAGCCGTGGTCGAGCCCAACTCGAAGGGCGTCGAGTACTACGTGAGACGGCAGGGGAACGCGACACTCTTTCTTGGGGGCGCCCGGCGACTCAGGGAGATTCTGCGACAGGGAAGAGCCGAGGCGGAGGCTCACATGACCGAGGGCGATGCCGAGGGCGCGACCAGGGAGTTGCTCATTGCGAGGGCTGCTGCGGCGTCGCTCGGTCTGAAGAGCGATGTGGCGGAGCTGACGGCGCGTCTCGGCGAAGCCCGCACATTGCCCGGGCGCTCGGCGCTTGCGCTGGGGGCGGCCATGGCGCTCGCGTTCTGCGGTCTCGCGGTCTCCTTCGGCCACATCGGCCGAGGGCTCCGACGGCTGCCGGTGGTAGCCTGGTCGCTCGGTCTTCTGTCCGTGGCTGCCGTTGTCTGGGCCATCGTGGGAACAACGCCCCGGACTCCGTTCCTGCCGATCGGCGGCATCATTCCACTGGTCGCGCTTGCCGTGGGGTTCGCAAGACAGAGGTCGGCATATGCCGAGCTTCACTCGGGCGCAGCGGTCGAGGAGTTGAGCCGGCGCATCATGGGGTTCATCCATGGTGGTGGGGCCGACATCGGTGTCGGTGACGGCTCGCGAGTCACGGACGCCGCGCGCAAGAACATCACGCAGCTGGCGAACCTCGCGGAGGGGATGCGCGAGTGCATCGATGACCCGGAGCGATACGAGACACTGAAGAACGTCCTCGCCGAGCGAGCCGCAGCCTTCCGCCGCCTCGTGTTGCCCGAGACCCGGGAACTCGCTCAGCTCGGTCGGGACGCGGGGTTCGTGACGGACCCGCTCGGTTCCATGGAGCGCGAAGCCGTCAGGATCTCGACGGCCCTGGACTGGTTGCTCAGCGAGGGTGTCCC
>CAZEXP010000084.1:0-3917 GCA_964516845.1 uncultured bacterium | reverse complement strand
TCGTCGCCACGACCGTGCGCGTCGAGCTCCACGTTCCGCGGACGCTTCTGGTGATACGCATCTCGACGGTATCGACGCGGCGATGGATCACTGGATCTATCGAATCGCCAAGAAGACCCAGCGCGCGGGACGTCAACCCCGCCGCGCACGGCTTGGTGCGGGGAAAGCGGGCGCGCTCAAAGACGCGGACGCGGAGGCCGCTGCGGCCGGCGGCCTCCGCGCACGCACTCCCCGCCGGTCCGGCGCCTATGACTATGAGATCGCAAGGGTCGGACACGGTGTCTCTTCCCCGGACGACGTCGTCCACCGTCCGAAGCGAGCCAGCCCCGGAACGTCTCCGCTACTCCAGGATGAGCTCACCGAACGTGTTGGGGTTGTAGTCGATCGGGATCTGCCAGTCCTCGACGGCCCGGATGCGCTGCTGCTTGCGCCGCAAGTTGACGTGCCACGTGTCACCGTCCCCGACGACCGCGCCGAGCTCCGAGAACGGAATCGCGGCCTCGAGGACCCAACGGTCCTCGCTCACACGCGCCACCGCATCGTACTTACCGTCCCAGGTCAGATCCGTCGTGTAGATCATCGCCTCGTTGAAATCGATCCGCTGGTCGAAGATCGCCCCGAGCGGGTTGAAGTAGATCTGGTAGACGACCATCTCGTCCGCGACCGGCTGGATGAACAGACCGACACAGTCATCGCGGTAGACGGGGCTGTCGCGCTCCTCGTTCGCCGCAACGATATCGTTGACCACGGGTTCGTGGCAGACGGCCGACACGTAGAGGTTCCGGTCATCGAAGCCGAACCGGAACTCCGTCCCGCCATCGATGTTCGAATCGTCGTATGCGGGATAGAGATGCGACACGGGCGCGGCCCCCGCCCAGCAAGGCTCGGACAGTGCACCGTCGATCGTCGGTGTCGCACGGAATCTTGTCGCACCGGCCGTGCGGACGACACGCAGCGGAATGTCGGTCACGATGTCCATCCCGTTCGACATGGGGTACGTCAGCGCGAGCGATGGCGCCGGGTACACGATCTCCGGAGGCAGGACACTGAACGCGTACTCTCCGACCTCGCCCGGCTCCACGAGAACAGGCACCGTCAGGGGATAGATCTCCCACCCCTGCGGTGTGTCCCACGTGATCGCATCGTCGATTGCGACCGGCGCCCGGTTCTCGACGGTCACAACGACGTCGACCGCCTCCCCCCCGGCACCGGTGACCCTCACCGGACTGACGGAAACGTACTCGGACTCGATCGCGGTGATCTCGTGATCGTCGTCGACCGTGTGGAAGTCCATCGGGTAGATGTTCCCGGCGTCGATGACCGCCAGGTCGAACCCGTCCTCGTCGACGGTCAGCCAGCAGAACTGGAAGAACTCGCCGCGCGCGACCGGCTCGGTTTCGGGCCGGTAGATGACTCCACCGGAACTGCCGACACTCACATACGGAATGCCGTCGTATGTGCCCGAGAAGAACTTATGGAAGTGACCGCAGAAGACACCGTCAACACCATGGTCGACGAGCAACTCATGGACCGGATCGGTCACGCCGGCAGCCGTCGTCATCAGCCAGAGCGGCTTGTGATAGAACACGAAGACCTGGTCCGTCAGCTCGACGGTGTCGAGGTCGGAGGCGAGCCACGACAGCTGTTCCTCGTCGGCCTGCTCCCACGCCTCGATGCGGCTCGTATCGAGGATGATGAAGTGAGTGCCTTCATAGTCGAACGAGTAGTACGGTTCAAGCCCGGTCCGCTGCCGGTAGAGTTCCTCGCTGTCGTCACTCCAGATGTCGTGGTTGCCGGGCGTGAGGTAGACAGGAGCGTCAAGCTCATCCAGCATCGCGAACACGGTGTCCCACTCAGCCGTCATCACCTCCATGTCATCGCCGTAACCCTCGATCTGGTCACCGACGGTCACGATGATGTCCGGCTGGAGGAGATTGATCTCACGAATGATCGAGGGGTAGATGGCGTCCTGATGCCCGCCGGTCCGGTCACTCAGAATGACCAGACGATAGGCGGCGCCGGCGCTAAGCGCCGACACGAGAACCACGGCCAGCGCTGCGGCTGCCAGGAGCCAATGTACCGTGCGGCTTGGAGTTACGAGTCTCATGTCCGCCTCCCCCTGTGTGTTGCGCGCCGCCGTAGCGGCCGTGTGCGGGTGTCCCCTGTTCTCCCAAGTCACACGGTATGCTAGCCCCGCGCCGGGACACCTGTCAACACCGCCGCGTGGATAGCATGATGTGCCTCCGCGACGGCTTCCCTGACGACGAGGCGCCTCGTCCGCGCGTCGATCCCACACCCGAGCCCGGCAGCGCTCGAACACTCGTCTTTCTGTTTCGGATGCACGTTCCCGCGGGCGCCGGGACCATCCGCTGAAGAGACCTCGACCGATCCGCTGACGCGTGAACACCGGTCGCCCAACGGGTGAACATCGAATGACCAACACGTGAACATCGAGTGACCGACGCGTGGACATCGGTTGATGGCCGAGCGGTTATCGGCTGACCGTCGGACAGCCGTTCGACAGCGTGACGACCAGCGGGATGACTGCCGTCACAATTCGGCCCGAAAGATGCGCACGCGTTCCGGATTGCGCGGCGGCCAAGTTTGTGTTTGACTCCCTGAGAGGCATTGCTACTATCGATAGGCGACAAGCACAAATCACCCGGGCAACACATCGTGGAGGAGTCGAGAAGTGCGCGTCTGTCCGGAATGCGAAACGGAGTTCGAGAACGAGCAGCTTGAGCTTTGTCCCAACTGCGACGTTCCGCTCATGGAGAAGGAAGCGAGCGAAGTCGATACGCCCGATGTCGACGACAGCAATCTTCCATCGGACGGTCTCGTCGTCATCGAGACGACGCCGGACGAGGCTCGCGTCGGACAGCTTCGCGAGCTTCTCGAAGACAGCGGCATCCCCTGTTTCCTCAGCGACGAGCTCTTCACCGATTCCGCGCCTGACGCGGATACGATGGTGATGATTCCGCGCGAGATGGAAGGGGATGCGAAGCGTCTCATCAGAGACTACTTCCAGTAGTGGTCGCGACGCCGCCGCGCGCTTCTTCGCGCGGCGTCAACTGAGCACGGATACGAAGGCGGCGCCCCGAAGGGCGCCGCCTCTTTCTTCTCTGGTCCTCGCGCGGCGTTGCACTCGCGGCTCCTCGCTCAACGCTTGTAGCCGATCATCCGGAGAAACTCCATCCGCACCTTCCGGTCCTCATCGCCCTCCACACCGGCCGGGCCGGAACCGTCGATAACGCCGAGAATCCCCTTTCCCTGGGGCGATTCCGCGACGATAACCTCGACCGGATTCGCGGTCGCACAGTAGATACCGCAGACCTCCGGGCACGCCTTGACGGCCCCCATCACGTTGATAGGGAAGCACCCCTTCATCACGATGGCGAACGTGTGCCCGGCACCGACGCTCTCCATGATCCCGACAGCCGCCCTGGTCAACTCGTCGTCGTTCCCATCACGTCGGATCAGGCACGGCCCCGACGCCTCCGAGAACGCGACACCGAACGTCGCACCCGGAGCGGAGCCAATCATCGCCTCGTAGAGATCCTCGACCGTCTTGATGAAGTGACTCTGCCCGATGATGATGTTGGTGTCTTCGAGGACTTCGATTCGCACCGATGCAAATTCCATGGACGCCTCCGTTCTCCGAGCCCGTGACACGTGCTTCCAGCGCGGCAGTCTACACCCGAACCGCACGGCGCATCAAGACGGTGCGCTCGCGCTCCGGGTCCGAACCGACATTGCCGGCTCGCGACGAGAACACCGGCGGACCCGCCAGACGGTTCCACACACGCTCTTGCGCGAGCGCGTTCCCGGCGATAGACTACGCGGCATGAGAGTACTCTACATTTCGGAAGTACAGTGGCGTTCCCAGATCTCCCGCAAGCACCAGATGGTGCGACGCT
>CAZEXP010000083.1:0-4010 GCA_964516845.1 uncultured bacterium | reverse complement strand
GAACGAAGTCGTCGGTGTAGCGGGCGCGACCCGACAGCAGACCGAGCCCCTCGACCTTCGTGACACGCCGACCGACCGCCGTGTTGTCCTCATCGCCCGGTCCCACGTCGCCGGTGTCGGCCGCGGCCGCACCTGAGGTCGATGCGGGCTCGCACGACATCCTCTCCCCCGACGCGAGCGCCTCGACCGCCTCGACGGCCTTGACGTAGCCGGTGCACCGGCAGAGGTTACCGGAGAGCCCTTCGCGGATCTCGGTCCCGGTGGGGTGCGGGTTCTCATCGAGAAGCGCCTTCGCGGACAGCATCATGCCCTGCATGCAGTAGGCGCACTGGGCGGAACCACGCGCCAGGAACTCCTCCTGGACCGGATGTGGATGCGCGGCGTCACCAAGTCCCTCGATGGTGGTGACGGCTCTGCCCCCGACGCGCGCGGTGAGCAGCGTGCACGACGGCACGGGCTTGCCGTCCAGCAGGACCGTACAGGTCCCACAGTTGCCGGAACGACAGCCGGCCTTCACACCCATGTATCCATGATCGCGAAGCGTGTCGAGCAGCACCTCGCCGGGATCGACATCGAGAGCGAGCGTGTTCCCGTTGACCGTGAACGTGACCTTCATCAGACTCCCTCTATCCTTCGAGACCAGCGGCCTCAGTGAGTGCGCGAACGGCGGCCGCAACGGCGGCGGCTCGCCTGTAATCGGTGGTGGCACGGCGGTCGCCTCTGGGACCCGCCGCGTCAACGGCGATCTCTGCGGCCCTTCGCACGGTTCCGGCATCGAGTCCGTGCTCGGTCAGATACGCCTCGGCGTCTCGGGCCCGGAGCGGTGCGACACCAAGTCCGCCCAGCGCAAGCCGGACGTCGGACGTCCCGTCCGGAGTCCCACCCACGACAGCGGCTGCGCTCGCGATGGCAATGTCGAGCCGCTTCCTTCCGACCTTGTGGAAGGAGCCCCGGAGAGACGGCGATGCCGGTACTCGCACATCGACGATGAGATCTCCGCGGCGGAAGACCTCCCGCCGTCTGGTGTAGAATGCGTCGAGTGTGACGTCCTTCGCACCGTCCATCGTCTGCACGCGCAGGACGGCGTCGAGCGCAAGAAGGACCGGCGGCAGATCGGTCGGGAAGTGCCATGCCACGAGGTTGCCGGCGACCGTCGCGAGGTTTCTGATGGTGTGGTTCGCGATCCCGTGCGCCGCGCGGGTGAGAATCCCGCCTGCCACCGCCTCCGCCTCGGCCGAACGCGCGAGGTCGTCGATGCTGGTGCAGCCGCCGATGACAACCGAGCCGTCCGGCTCCGTCGAGACGCCCGCGGCGCCTATCCCGCAGAGGTCGACCGCGGTGTCGATCGTGGCGCCGGCGTGAACGAGGATGGTGCCGCCCGAGATATAGAGCGCGATCCCCGGGCTGCCGGCGTGAGCCCGGACCGCCTCCCCGGGCGTGTCCGGTCGTATGAGTTCTTTGATCGTCGACATCGTGTTCCCCTTGTTGGCTGAACCATTACCCGGATTGCAGGATACTCCACACGGGCCGGCGGTTCAAGCGCCTGCGCCGACCTCTTGACATCATGAAGCATTACTGATAAAATCCATGAGAACCCATAGTCATGCAACATACGAGCGTGGGCTCCTTCCCGCGCTCTGGACATCCCCGTGTGCGGCCACACGGCCGCGTGGAGGCTTTCGATGAACATCACCAGTATCTTCAGCCGAACCGCATGCCTTCTCGTCATCCTCTTCCTCCCGGTCACATCGCAGGGTGTGACACACTACGTCCACCCGGGTGGCGGCGGTGACTTCACTGCGATCAAGAACGCGGTGTCCGCCGCGTCACCTGGCGACACGATCCTGGTCGCCGCGGGCACATACTCGGGCATCGCAAACACCGACATCGACCCGGCCGGCAAGAACCTCGTCATAGTCTCCGAGAGCGGGGCCGACGTTACGGTCGTCGACTGCTCGGGCGGCACCCCCTATCGTCGCGGGTTCTACTTCCACACCGGCGAGGACACGACCGCGGTCCTGGACGGGTTCCACATCACGGGAGGCGTCTCGATCAAGGGTGGCGGCGTCAACTGCACGGGCGCATCGCCGCTCATCAGGAACTGCACGTTTACGCACTGCGGCGTCGCCTACGGCGGAGCGATGCACATCGAGGAGTCACAGGCGGTCGTCCGCGACTGCTACTTCCTCAACAATGACGTCTTCGTCTCCGGCGGCGGACTCTGGGTCGAAAACGCCTCGCCCGTCATCTCCGGATGCGTCATCGACAGCTGCACGGCCGGGTTCATCGCCGGCGGGATCCTCCTCTACGATGGATCCTCGGCGACGCTTCGCGACGTCACGATCCAGAACTGCAGTTCGGATGACAACGGAGCCGGCTGCGTCTGTGACGAATCACCGAGCTACTTCTACGACGTGCGCTTCATCGCGAACCACGCCGATTCCAATGACGCGGGCGGCATGTACGCGAACTGCGACATCACACTCGAGGACTGCCTCTTCCAGAACAACTACGCCGGCGGCGAGGGAGGCGGTGTGCGATGCTCCGGCGGCACGCCGACCTTCACGAACTGCGACTTCATCGGCAACGAAGCCGCGGCCGGCGGAGGCATCTACTCGGAGGACATCCAACTCGAGGTCACGGGCGGAAGGTTCTGGGGCAACGTCGCCGGGGCCGGCGGAGGCCTCTATGTGTACGGCGCCATGCCCGAGATCTCGGACGTCGATTTCGTCGAGAACGAGGCCGTGATAATGGGCGGAGCGGTATGCTGTGAGGACGCCATGGCCGACATCGACGGATGCGTGTTCGAGCGGAATGTCAGCTCCATCGCGGGTGGAGCGGTCTGGGCCGGCTACATCCTGATGCCGAACATCACCAACAGCGTCTTCCGGGACAATGACGGTGCGGAGTCCGGCGGAGCCATCGCATTCGAAGAGGGGTTCGGCGGGACGGTCGAATCGTGCGTCTTCAGCGGGAACACGGCGACGTCGGGAGCCGCCATCGACATCATCGGAGGCGCCGCTCCGAGCATCACGTCGTGCACGCTCCAGGGGAACATCGCATCCCCGGGGAACGGCGCCATCTCCACGACGGGCTCATCCCCGTCCATCGGCAGGACAATCATCGCGGGCACCGAGAACGGCGGCCCCATGATGTGCTTCGGTTCGCCGACGCCGACAACGACCCATTCCTGCTCCTTCGGCAACGCCGCGGGCGACAGCCTCTGCGGCAGCTACCACGATAACATGTTCGTCGACCCGCTCCTCTGCAACGCCGCGGTCGGCGACCTGACGCTCCACGACGACTCGCCGTGTCTCGCTGCGAACAATGCGTGGAGCGAACTCGTCGGCGCACTTGGAGCGGGGGGCTGCGGCCCCGGCACGGGTGTCGAGGCTCCGGACATCCTCTCACAGCTTGTGCTCTTCCCGGCGAAGCCGAATCCGTTCGCTGGAACGACGAGCATGCAGTACCATGTCCCCGCGGGAGCGCGCGCGCTCGATATCGCGATCTACGATGTCGCAGGACGACTGATCCGGTCGGTCCAGAGCAATGCCGCGCCCGGCTTGCACGAGACGACGTGGGACGGCCGTGATCAGCATGGCGAATCCGTCGCGTCGGGCGTCTACTTCGTCCGCGCACGGATCGACGGCAGCACGACCGAAAGCTCCGTCGTTCTCCTGCGCTAGCGCTCACGATCCGGCAGCGCCCGCGGCCGGTGTCGACCAGGGACCAGCTGAACAGGGACGGCACGCATGCGCACGCAGACCCTATCGTTCTCCCCCGCGCGCCCGTGGCTCATCGGAGCGGCCACGCTCATCGCCGCATCATTCGTCGCCACGGCCGCTCTTGCCGACACGGTTCACGTTCCGTCGGAGCAGCCGACCATCCAGGCCGGCATCGACGCCGCGGGTCACGGCGGAACGGTGATCGTCGCGCCCGGCACGTACACCGGAGCAGGCAACATCAACATAGACACGGGCGGCCTC
The DNA here is from genome assembly GCA_964516845.1 of uncultured bacterium. Lineage (GTDB taxonomy): Bacteria > Joyebacterota > Joyebacteria > Joyebacterales > Joyebacteraceae > JAPEKQ01. The sequence goes on along the minus strand of CAZEXP010000083.1, from coordinate 24 downwards.
TGCGTCACGGTGACGTCTTCCGGG
>CAZEXP010000082.1:0-4118 GCA_964516845.1 uncultured bacterium | reverse complement strand
TCGCGATCTCCGGCGTGCCGCCGTTCAACGGGTTCGTCTCGAAGTGGATGGTCTACACGGGACTCGTGGAACTCGGGAGCCGCGGCTTCAACTCGTACTGGATCTTCCTGGTCGCGGCGCTGTTCGGTTCGGCGCTGACGCTCGCGTCGTTCGTGAAGGTCCTCTACTCGGGATTCCTCGGCCAGCAGCCGAGCGCGCTGGCCCACGTGCGTGAGTCGTCGTGGCTGATGACCGTTCCCATGATGTTCCTGGCCGCTCTCTGCGTCGTGTTCGGCGTGTGGGCGAAGTGGCCGATCGACACGTTCATCAATCCGATCGTCCACGGGGCAGTCGGCACCAGCGTCAGCGGTGTCCTCGACCTGGGCGAGGGCTTCTGGGATCCGTCGGCTGCGACCGGCCTGATCATCCTCGGCCTCATCGTCGGAGGCGGCATTCTGCTGTTCGGGAAGTTCACGAAGCGCCGCGTAGGTCGCGTGTTCATCGGCGGGACCAAGCCGGCCGAGTACATGGACGCCATGCACTTCACCGGCAGCGGGTTCTACGGGACCATCAAGGACATGGTGCCGTTCAAGGGCTTCTACATGAATGCCGAGCAGCAGGTGTTCGATATCCACGCGGTCGGCGGGCGCATCGGCGAGGTGTTCGTGCAGGGACTCCGGTCCATGCACAGCGGTGTGCTTTCGACGTACCTGGCGTGGTGCGTCATCGGGCTCGGCGCGATCGTGTTCGCCGTGCTCTCGGCGCTCCTCAGGGAGCTCGTGGGCAGGTAACGTAGTTGCTGAGATCTATCGAAGGATAACATTCAGGGTCGCACGAGACAGGCGGGAGACGAGGATATATGGCAAACATCGCTCCACAGCTCTACGCGCTCCTGGTGTTCATGGTCATCGGCTCCATCGTGGCCATCGAGACCAGGAACCTCCTGTCCGCCGTGATCTCGGTCAGTGCGGTCGGCTTCGCGCTGTCCGTCGCGTTCCTGTTCCTGGGAGCGCCGGACATTGCGATCACGCAGCTCGTTGTCGAGGTCCTCGTCCTCATTATCCTTATCCGAGGCACGATCCTTCTCGACAACACGGCGGTCGACACACATCGAGACACGCTCGCGGTCGTAACATCGCTGATCTTCTTCGGGTTGATCCTCGGGTTTGGGGCGATGATCTTTGGGAGCAGGGGATTCCCGGAGTTCGGTCAGCCGGTCATGCGCGTATCGAAGGTCTACGTGCAGACGGGGCTGCCCGCGACATACGCAGCCAATATCGTCACCGCGGTCATCCTCGACTTCAGGGCGTACGACACCCTGGGTGAGGCGACCGTGCTCTTCACCTCGATCCTCGGAGCGCTCGCGCTTCTGAGGCGAGAGGGCAAGGTTCCGAGGGAGGAGGTGGTCGCTGCATGAAGGGCATGACGCTGATCGTCAAGACCATCACTGACTTCGTCGCCGGCTTCATCGTCATCTTCGGCGCCTACATCGTGCTCTACGGTCACCTGACCCCGGGCGGCGGCTTCGCCGGCGGCGTCATCGTGGCCTGCGCGTTCATCCTTCTGATGCTCGCGCACGGGAGCGATGTGGCGTTCTCGAAGCTGCCGGAGAAGGTCGCGCACGTGATGGATTCGGCGGGCGCGCTGGCGTTCCTCGGGATCGGCTGGTTTGGAATGACAGCCGGGTTCTTCTTCATCAACACGTTCGGCAGGGGCGAGATGTTCAAGCTCTTCAGCGCGGGCATGATCCTGCCGCTCAATATCGCGATCGCCTTCAAGGTCGGGAGTTCGCTGTTCCTGGTCTTCTCGGCGCTCGCCATTTTCCGCAGGCGTTCTTTCAGGGCCATGATCGAGGATGAACTAGCATGACGGTATACTTCCTGTGCGTAGTTCTTCTTACGATGGGGCTCTACTGCCTCGTGGCGAAGAAGAACATTGTGAAGAAGGTTCTCGGCATCGTCATCATGGACTACGCCGTGAACCTCTACCTCATCATCATCGGTTACAAGACGGGCGGTGTCGCTCCGATCATTGAGGCCGACATGCCGCTCTCGACGCTCGAGAGGTTCGTGGACCCGCTGCCGCAGGCGCTCGTCCTGACATCGATCGTCATCGGCCTCGGTGTCATGTCGCTGATGGTCGCGATGTGCATCAGGCTGTATGAGAAGCACGGCACCTTTGACATGTCCGTTATCAGCAAGCTGAGGGGATAGCCAATGAACCTTGTACCTCTCTTTGTCGCGGTTCCGCTGGCGGCGGCGTTCATCATCCCGTTGCTGGGGACCTGGTGGAAGAAGAGCGGGGAGGTCCTCGCGCCAGTTTGTACGGCGGCCTTGGCTATCATGGCGATCGTGCAGACAGGTGCGCCCGCGTCCGTGCACCACATGGGAGGCTGGGCGCCGCCCGTCGGCATCGCAATGGTGAGCGACGGGCTCTCCACGCTTCTTCTCATCGCGATCAACATCGTAGCCTTCCTGAGCATCATCTTCTCGCTCAAGTACATGAAGGTCTACACGGGGCTCTCGAAGTACTATGCGCTCTTCATGTTGATGGTCGCGGGGATGAACGGGGTGGTCCTGTCGGGAGACCTCTTCAATATCTACGTGTTCCTCGAGATCGCGTCGATCGCGTCGTACGCGCTCGTAGCGTTCGGCGTTGATGCCGAGGAGCTGGAGGCGGGATTCAAGTATCTCATCCTCGGAAGCGTCGCGTCGGTGATGCTGCTGTTCGCCATCGGCACGGTCTACGCGGTCACCGGTTCGCTCAACATGGCGGACGTGGCCCGCGAGATTGCGACGCGCTTCGGGACGAGCATGAACCCGGCCCTGCTTCTTGCGGGAGCGATGTTCCTGATGGGCTTCGGGCTCAAGGCCGCGCTGGTTCCGTTCCACGCATGGCTGCCCGACGCGCATCCGTCAGCGCCCGCGCCGGTCTCGGCGATGCTCTCGGGTGTCGTCATCAAGAGTCTCGGTATCTATGCGATCTGCCGCGTGTTCTTCCACGTCTTCGGCATCGCCTCCGGAGTCGGAGAGAGCGTTATCTTCGCGAACGCGATGATCGCGTTTGCGGTGCTCTCGATCGTGCTCGGCGGCGTCATGGCCATCGGACAGTGGGACTACAAGCGGTTGCTGGCCTACAGCTCGATCGGGCAGGTCGGCTACATCATGCTGGGTATCGGTGTCGGCGCCAGGGTCCTGGCGACCGGCGGCCCGGTGTCCGTGGCGGGGCTCGCGATCCTCGGCGGGCTGTTCCATCTGATCAACCACGCGGCGTTCAAGTCGCTGTTGTTCCTTTCCTCGGGCGCCGTGCAGTACGCGACCGGGACGAGGGATATGAAGCAGCTCGGCGGACTGAGAGAGACGATGCCGATCACGTCCTGGACGATGAATCTCGGGACGCTCTCCATCGCCGGCGTGCCTCCGTTCAGCGGCTTCTGGAGCAAGCTGATCATCATCATCGCGACGATCAAGGCCGGGCACCTTGTGATAGCCGGCATCGCGATGGCCTTTGCGTTCGTGACGCTCGCGTACTACGTGAAGGTGCAGCGGGAGGTTATCTTCGGGTCGGTGACGAAGCTGGTCGCGAAGGCCAGAGAGGTCCCGGCGCTCATGTACGTGCCGCTCATCATTCTGGCGATCGTCTGTGTCGGGTTCGGACTCCTCTACCCGATCATTGGGAGTCGTATCCTGGAGCCGGCCCGTGACGCGCTCATGAACGGCACTGAGTACATTCAGCTGGTCCTCGGGTAGAGGGGTAAGGAGCACTGATGGAAACACTGAAGCGAAGGCTCCTGGATCTCATCATCTACTTCGTCCTGTGGCTGCTCCTGACCTGGTCGTGGGATGTGCAGGGGCTTGTGGCCGGAGCCGTTCTTGCGATCCTCTTCGCGCTCATTCTGTCCGGGCTTCTGCCCCAGCGCGTGGAGCGTCTGTTCAGTCCTGTGCGGTGGTTCTGGGCGATCACACATCTTCTCTCGCTGATGCTGTGGATCATCGTCGCGAACTTCGACGTGCTCTACAGGGTCGTGCATCCGAACCTGCCGATCCGGCCGGGTATCGTGAAGGTGAAAACGACGCTCAAGACCGACGAGGCCAAGACCTTCCTTGCGAATTCGATCACGCTGACGCCGGGCACGCTGA
>CAZEXP010000081.1:2307-4128 GCA_964516845.1 uncultured bacterium | reverse complement strand
AAGGAGGGGCACATACGGTTCCGCGGCAACCGCGTCGAGGCGTACCTCTTCACCAGACAGGACCGGTTCTGGCTGAACGAGCCGCTCCTGGGCGTGCTCGACCAGGGCCGCGTGAAGGACGACTCGTACGGCCCGCGTGCACAGGGCGTCAGGCTCGACTTCTGGGACACCTACGGGTTCCAGGGAGCCGCGTTCTACAGCGACACGAGCTACGACTACGACTACCGTGGTGGCAGGGTCAGCCGCTTCCTCGCGAATGACCGGATCGTGCTCGGGAGCACGTACGCGCGGTGCGACTACGACGACTTCGACGAGGTCATCGCGTTCGATGGCGAGTTCGCGGTCGGTGAACTCGTTCCGGCCCTGCGGCGCTTCGGGCGTGTCACGTGGGCGAGCGAGTACGGTCGCAACACTTCTCGCGACGCGCGCTACCCGGCTGACGATGGGCGAGACGGCATCAAGACCGAGCTTCGGGACATCAAGGTCGGTCCGATGCGCTTCCTCGTTTCGTACGAGGACATCGGTGAGATCTTCTACACCGACGAGCTGTCCAGCGGCGACAACAGGAACAAGAACGGCTACACGCGCTACTACGCCGAGGCGCACTACCGCGTGCCGACCAAGGCGATCAACCTGAAGGGCTGGACCTACAAGGAGGAGCCCAAGGCCGGACCGGACGCCGAAGAGGGGACCCGCAAGGAGTGGGGGACCGAGGCGTATCTCGAGTTCGTCAACGGCTTCACCGGCAAGGTCGAGTACAAGTACTACGAGAACCGCGACGGTATCTGGCCGAACTTCTTCACGGAGGTCACCGGTGAGAACCGGCTCGTCAAGCTCGTGCTCCAGTACCGTATCAAGGACATGAACGCGGACTACGAGCTGACGGCGTACGGGTTCGGTGTGAACGTGAACCTGACCGAGGACTGGAAGTTCTACGCGCGCGTGATGAACGTCGACGAACTGACGGAGTCGCGCCAGACGGCGTTCGCGCAGCTCAGGTACCTCGGATGGTCCGGGGCCGAGTTCTTCGTGGAGTTCGGCAATTCCGACCAGAGCAACGACTTCGTGAACGACGGAGACTTCGTCAATCACGACTCGGGGGCCACAACGGAGAAGGTGTTCAAGGCATTCGTGAGGATCTACTACTAGCGAGCCGTCGGGGCCCCTTGCGGGTGTCCGACAGCGGAGCACTGGCCTTGGCCGGCTCCGCCCGAGCGGGGAAGAGCGTATGAGAACGAAGAATCTTCTGAGCGCAGTGTTGCTGGCGATGCTCGTCTTTGTGGCGGCGTCGCACGCGGAGATCGCGAAGGTGGACGGCGGTATCGAGTTCGCCTACTACGATCCGTACGCGGCGAGCGTCAGCCTGGCGGGTATCTTCAACAACTGGAACATGAACGAGAATCCGATGACCCTCGGGGACGACGGTGTGTGGCGCGTGGTCATCGATCTGGGAGCCGGGAGCTACGAGTACAAGTTCGTGGTGAACAGTTCGCAGTGGGTGGCCGATCCGGACAACCCGAAGACTGCGGGCGACTACGGCAACTCGCTGCTCGTTGTTGGTGACGACGGTGATGTGGCCGCGGCCGACGCAACGACCGCCATCTCCAACACGCAGGTCAACTCCCGCGTCCGTCTCGAGGGATGGTACCGGGCCACTTACGACACCGAGTCCGAGGTCGACGATGACCCGACATGGCGTCTGACCCGCCCGGCTCACGAGGTCTTCATCTCGGTCGTTCCGACCGTGACGGACAAGGTCACCGGTCGCGCGACGCTGCGCCTGTACACGGGCGAGGGCGAGATGCAGGAGATCGGCGCCGA
>CAZEXP010000081.1:0-2207 GCA_964516845.1 uncultured bacterium | reverse complement strand
TCGTGGCGCGACGGCTGGTGGATCGGCTTCCAGGGGACGAACACGAGTCCGCATCTCGACGCGTATCTCGCCGAGAGCGGCACCACAAGCGACTGGTTCGAGATGGGGAACACCGAGCGGTTCACCACGTTCGACGTCGACTATCCGATCAGCGACCAGTACGGCGTGAAGGCCGGCTATGCGCTCTACAACTACCACAGTGCGTGGGACATGGGTAACTACGAGAAGGTCGAGGGTGACGAGTTCGGCAATGGCGCTATCGATGTCGTCGCCGGCGACATGGACGGAAGCATGGCTCTCCTCGAACTCAGCGCGAAGCCAGTTGAGCCGCTCGCTCTCGATCTCGAGTTTGTGAAGTTCTCGCTCGATGGTATGGAGGACGGCGAGGAGTACACGACCGTGGGGACGTCCCGGTTCATGAACATGGGGACCACCGGTTGGGGCTCGTTGTGGCCGGCTCTCGAGATTCGCCAGTACACCGAGGTCTCGGGTACGGGTTCTCCGCTGACAGCCTCCGTCATCGCTCCGATCCCTGAGATCGATGGCACCTCCATCGAGTTCGACGGGGGGTTCGAGCTGGGGATCTTCGACCTCGGTCTCGAGTACGACCGCTGGGGTTACAGTGCGGTGTTCACGGACTCGGTCGCGACGCTCACCGGCACGGATGAGCTCGATCTGACGACTTCGCGATTCGCCGGCAGAGCTCGTGCCAACATCATGGAGGATCGTCTCTGGTTCCAGATCGCCGGTGAGTCCCGCTCTCTCGAGTACGATCCTGATGAGGGCGACCACGGCTTCTACGACACGATGGAAGCCATCTTCAGCGGCGGGTACAGCATCAATCAGGACTGGAGCGTTCTCTTCGATGTGCGGCACATCACGTACAAGGATGTGCCGACGACGACCGCCGACACTACGTCCGTTCGCGGGACGACCTACGACGATGAGTCATTCATGGCGCCCTACGTGGCGCTCGTGTTCAGCCCGCGTCCGAACATCCAGCTCCGTGTCGGGTACGGCGTCGATCCGCTGAGCTACATCGATTCACCCGTCGAGGGCCGCGGCAACGGTCGTGAGCGCTGGCGCTCGAACTACATGTGGGAGCACGGCGACGCGAGCAGTGTCGACGCAGAGGAAGCGCTTGCCGATGCGAAGACCATCGGCCTCATGGCGCTCATCACGTTCTAGGGAGGAGCTCGACGATGCGTACGGACAAGATGCGGCGCACCCGTCTTGCCCTCGTTCTGGCGCTCGCCGCGACCGCGATGGTGCTTTCGTCGTGCGCGGGTGTGCTGAACGTGATCGAGGACCGGTTGCCTCCGCCTCACGAGGTATCCGGCGGGTACGTCTTCAGCTACTATGCGCCGTCAGCGAGACAACTGACGCTGGCCGGCAGCTTCAACAACTGGGGTGGCACACAGGGTGGCGGTCGTTACGATCCGTCGATCGACCCGATGAATGACGCGGACGGCGACGGCGTGTGGTCGATCGTCGTGCCGCTGCCTCCCGGGCGCTATCAGTACAAGTTCGTGCTCGACGGTGGCGTCGCGTGGGAGAGGGACCCGAACAATCCGGACACGGCGTTCGAGAGCGGCATCGAGAACTCGTTCGTCGTCGTCCCGGCTTCCATCAAGTACGAGGCCGAGCGCGTGACCGGCACCATGGTCGGTGCGCGTGACGTCGTCGAGACCGAGAAGGCGCCGGTCAAGCCTGCCTCGCCCGAGGGCGCGGTCGAGGTCCTCGTGACGCTCGACAAGCCGGAGGCGAAGGCTGTCTTCATCGCTGGTTCGTTTAACGCGTGGAGCCCGGATGCCGACGTGATGACCCTCGCCGATGACGGTCTCTGGGCGGTCACGCTCGAGCTCGAGCCGGGAGAGTACGAGTACAAGTTCGTGGTGGACGGGACGTGGATCGAAGACCCGGCCAACCCCGAGTTCATCTCCGACCCCTACGGGGGCAAGAACTCGGTGCTGACGGTCGAGTGAACGAACACGGGACAGGAGGCGGAGAAGCCCGGACGGAGAGGTCCTGGTCGCTGACGAAGCATGCCAGGGACAACCTCACCGCATACACATTTCTTGCGCCGTTCCTGGTCATCTTTCTCGTGTTCCTCGTGTACCCTGTCGTCTATTCGCTCTATCTCGCATTGCACCAGGTGCCCGCCGACTCGTTTGACGTGTTCGGCGGGCTCCAGTTCGTCGGGTTCA
>CAZEXP010000080.1:1445-4430 GCA_964516845.1 uncultured bacterium | reverse complement strand
ACGTCGCCGGTCACCGGATCGGAAACTCCGAGGTCGAGTCGGCGCTCGTCAGCCACCCGAAGGTCGCTGAGGCCGCCGTCATCGGTAAGCCTCACGAGCTCAAGGGTGAGTCGCTCGCCGCGTTCGTCGTGCTTCGCAAGGGCATCGAGCCGAGCGAGGAGCTCAGGGCCGAGCTTCGCGAGCACGTCGGCGTCGAGATCGGCAAGATTGCGCGTCCCGACTACATCGGGTTCGTCAATGACGTCCCGAAGACGCGCTCCGGTAAGATCATGCGTCGTGTGATCCGCGCCAAGGCCATCGGTGAGGAGGTTGGTGACATCTCCACGCTGGCCAACCCCGAGGCCGTTGAGGAGATCGGGAAGGCGCAGTAGTGTTTCGATTCGCGGGGGCGGCTCCACTCGGGGCCGCCCCCGTTTTCAATGTCTCACTAAGGAGATGACATGGCACAAGAGAAAACGATGAACCGTGGGCTTGTGGTGGTCGGCGCCATTCTCATCCAGCTCTGTCTGGGTGCGATCTACGCGTGGAGTGTCTTCACCAAGCCCCTCGTCGAGGCCGGTTGGACCAAGACGGAAACACAGATGGTCTTCTCGGCGGGCCTCGCGCTCTTCGCCATTGTCATGGTGATCGCCGGTCGCATGATGCCCAAGGTCGGGCCGCGCAAGCTGGCCATCTCCGGTGGTCTCGTGCTCGGAGCGGGCTACCTGCTTGCCGGTCTCTTCGGCGGCACCTCCTTCTGGCCGATCTTCATCTTCGTCGGCATCATCGGCGGCTCGGGTATCGGCCTGGCTTACGTCGTGCCCATCGCCGTCGGTATGCGCTGGTTCCCCGACAAGAAGGGGCTCATCACCGGTCTCGCGGTCGCCGGCTTCGGCTTCGGCGCGACGATCTGGGTGAAGATGGCCGGTGCCTGGGGCCACATGATCGAGAACATGGGGCTGTCGACGACCTTCATTATCTACGGCGTCGTCTTCGCTGTCGCCACGATCCTCGGCGCGCTCGTCATGACCTTCCCGCCCAAGGGTTGGCTTCCGGCCGGCTACACGCCGCCGGCCGCCACGAAGGGCGGCAAGGCGGCGGCCGGTTCTGTGGACTACGACTCCGGCGCGATGCTCAAGACGCCCCAGTTCTACATGATCTTCCTCACGTTCCTCTTCAGCGCGGGCGCGGGACTGATGTCCATCGGTCTGATGAAGCTCTTCCCGAGCCAGGCTCTTGCGGAGAACGGGATGGACCCGATCGCCGCCTCCGCGGTCGCCGGTACTGCCATGGCCGTGTTCTTCTCACTGGCCAACGGTATCGGTCGCATTGCCTGGGGCGCGATGAGCGACAAGCTGGGCAGGAAGACGTCCGTCGTGATCATGACAGCGACGCAGGGAATCCTCGTGATTCTCTTCCCGTTCATGGCCGGCACCAAGGCACTGCTCTATCTGGGCGCGACGCTGATCGGCTTCAACTTCGGCGGCAATTTCGCGCTCTTCCCGACAACCACCGCCGACACTTTTGGGGCCAGGCACATCGGTCAGAACTACGGCTGGGTCTTTCTGGCCTATGGCGTGGGCGGCATCGTCGGCCCGATCATGGGTGGCAAGCTCGGTGACCTGAACAACTTCCCGCTGGCCTTCACTATCGCGGGAGTCGCCTGTCTGGTGGCGGCGGTCATCGCGGTCTCCATCAGGCCTCCGAGGGCCGCATAGCAGGTGCAGGGCAGATCGCGGACCCGGCTCACGCTCGAGCCGGACCACAGAGCAACTGACGAAGGGCCGGGAGGCACACTCCCGGCCCTTTCTCATCCGGTCCCCTTGCGCGCGGTTCCGGGTATCGGTCATTGTCTAATGACAAACTGCCCGGGATGTGCTATACTGGTGCTCTGTGGGCACTTAGATGGAATCGCAAGCACGCTCATCGATGGTCGGCGGGCGGCCCGCCGTCTGCGACCTGCTGTCGATGGACGGGTCGCTGTGTCTCTCAACCGCGGAGGTGAACCGTGCGCAACCCGTTGATCGCGCTGTGTCTCGTTCTGCTGCTCCCCACGGTGCTGTTGAGCGCCGAGACGCTCGCCGTCGGTAGTGGAGCCCAGCCGGTCATGGCTCGAGTCGTCGAGTCGTCGATCGGTCGGACCGTTCTGGAGTATGAACTCTCGAGCGTCACGAAGGACGCCGTCGAGATTGATGGTGCGACGTACTACGCCATCGGTCTGGGCGAGGAGAGCACGCTCCTCGAGCTCGGGCTTCCCGAACTCCCGAACGTGTGTCGAAGCATCATCATCCCCGACGACGCAGACATGGCCGTCCGCGTTCTCTCTTCACACTTCACCGATTTCGAGAGCGTCCCGGTCGTCCCGTCGAAGGGCAATCTCTACAGGACCGTCGACCCGGCTACGGTGTCGTACGAGTTCAGCGACTTCTACGGGAGCGACGCGTGGTATCCGGCCGAGCTGGCGACGGCGCGCGCCCCGTACATCATGCGCGACTTCCGCGGCATGGTCGTGGTCGTCAATCCGATTCAGTACAACCCCGCGACGCAGACGCTTCGCGTCTATGACCGCGTCACGGTCGAGGTCACGGAGTCCGGCGCGGCCGCGAGTCCGCTCACGCATCGTCCGGCGGCGATGAACTCCGAGTTCCGCAAGATCTACGAGCGGCACTTCCTCAACTTCGCCGACGCGCCGCAGTCGCGGTACCCGTCGGTCGATGATATGGGCAGCATGCTCGTCATCTGCTATGACGACGCCTCGTGGCTTGCGGCCATGCAACCGTTCGTCGCCTGGAAGAACCAGATGGGCGTTCCGTGCGAGATGGTCACGGTGACCGATGCCGGCGGGACGTCAGCCAACATCGCGACCTACATCTCCAACTATTACACGGCGAACGGTCTGACCTACGTCCTGCTCGTCGGTGACGCCGCGCAGATCCCGACGCCTACGGCGTGGGGTGGCTCATCCGACCCGACGTATTCGCTCATCACCGCCGACAACTACGGCGA
>CAZEXP010000080.1:0-1345 GCA_964516845.1 uncultured bacterium | reverse complement strand
GGGATCTACGATCCGACCGGCACCGCGGCAATGGTGACGACGGCTCTCAACGAGGGACGGAGCATCATTAACTACTGCGGTCACGGCTCGACAACGAGCTGGAGCTCGACCGGGTTCTCGAACACACATGTGGACGCGCTGACGAACGACAACATGCTGCCGTTCGCGATGAGCGTGGCCTGCGTCAACGGTCAGTTCGACGGCTACACGTGCTACGGCGAAGCCTGGCTCCGCGCGACGAACGGGAGCAACGGCGAGCCGACAGGCGCCATCGGTTTCTACGGCTCTTCGACGAACCAGTCGTGGAACCCGCCGATGGACGCCCAGGACGAGATCAACGACCTGCTCGTGGCGGGTGCGAAGCGGACGTACGGCGGCATCTGCTACAACGGGTGCGGTCACGGTATCGATGAGTACGGTACGGACGGCGACGAGGTGTTCCTGACCTGGCACATCTTCGGCGACCCGTCGCTTCGCGTCCGGACAGACACGCCGGCAGCGATCACGGTGACGCACCTGTCGGTGATCTATCCGAATATGGTGACCTGGGACGTTGGCGTGATGAACGGCGCGACGCCCGTTGAGGAGGCGCTCTGCTGCCTGTACCACGACGGCACGATTTACGCCTCGGGCACAACTGACGCCGGCGGCAACGTGACGATGGACGTCATGAGCATGATCCCGGTCGGTGAGACGATGACGCTGACCGTCACGGGCTTCAACACCGAGACCTACACGGCCGACATCATGGCTATCGTCCCGGTGAGCTACACCATCGTTCCGCCGTCCATCCCGATCAGTTCGCCGACCGACGTCACGATCACGATCCTCGACGACGGCGGGCTGCCGCTTCCGGATGTCGAGCTGACGGTTGACGGGTGGTACTTCATGCCGATGGTCGACGTCACCGACGTCAACGGCCAGGTCACGATGACGCTCGAGAGCGAGTACGGCCAGGATCTCACGATCGTCGGCAGCGAGATCGGTGAGACATACAACTGCCTCGAGGACGTTATTCCGGTGACCGGTGGCGTTGACTTCACGACGCACGACATCGATGCCGAGGTCGCATCGATCGGCCTCTACGGCGCGCTCGCCCCGCACATCGAGGGCATGGTGACGCTGACGAGCTCCGAGACCCACTTCGACTACTCGATCGTGGGATGCGGTCTCGACGTGTTCGGCGGGTCCGGTGTGGAGACGATGCTCGACGTGGCTGTCACCCCGACGAGCAGCGGAACGGTCACGGCCGTCATGGGCAAGGCCGGGTTCAACACCTACTCCGAGAACATCACGGTCCAGGTCGTCTACGGCCAGCTGGCCGGTGAGGTCTACGAGGCCCCGG
>CAZEXP010000079.1:1160-4719 GCA_964516845.1 uncultured bacterium | reverse complement strand
CCGTTCCCGCCGAAGTACATGACCATCGCCAGCGGCGACGAGATGGTCATCCGTCAGGTGACACGGGACGAAATCCCCGACATCCTCATCCACATTGCCCCTCTTATGTCCGTGGAGAGGGACTTCTACGACGTCGTGGCGGCGCGCGTGTATTCCGAGCTGCTGGCGTACTACCGCCATCGAGTGCAGGACGAGTACGTCCTCGTAGCCCAGATAGACGGGGAGCTCTGTGCAGTCGTCAACGGCAGAAGGGTTGACGAGAAGACAGGCATGTCGCTCCACACGCTGGCGCTCCGCCGCGGGCTTCGCATCGGTGCGCACGCCTTCGCGGCCAAGATGGAGTACCACATGGACATCCTCGGTCACGAGGAGGTTCTCATTGTCGCCGAGTCCCCGATCGGGTTCAGGCGCTGGATGATCGAGTACAACCTTGAGAAGCGCTTTGAGATCCCGCACGAGCTGGGAGGGCCGCCCTCGTATGCGCTCACGAAGGAGATCTTCGAGAAGGCGCGCGGGACCCTTGTTATCGGCAGACGCCCCGTGCCCGATGCGCTTCTCGCGAAGGCGGAGGCGGCGATCCTTCCACCGTCCGATCCGCCGAAGCCGCCGGACGATCTTCTGGCCGCGACCCGATCGAAGTACGACCCGACCGGCACGGCGCTGATACTCCAGCGCTGGAAGCAGGAAGCGAAGGTGGGCAAATGAGAGACGTCTACGTCATCGGAGTCGGCATCACATCGTTCACGCGTCTCGAATTCCCACTGTCCGAGATCGCCGCGTACCCTGTGATGATGGCCCTTAAGGACGCCGGTATCAAGAAAGTGGACCATCTCTACGTGGCGAACATGGGCGCCGGTCGCGTCAATCATCAGACGGGGTTGGCCAGCGCGGTCGTCGATACGCTCAGCCTGACGCCCGCGGGCGCCGAGGTCGTGGAGAACGGTCCGGCGTCGGGCGCGTCCGCGATCAAGACGGGGTTCATGGCGGTCGCCTCGGGCGTGCACGACGTCGTGGCCGTGACCGGTGCGGAGAGAATGCGCGAGGTCAACAGTCTCGAGGCCACCGAATTCGTTGCGACGCTCACGCACCCGCTCGGCGAGTACATCTACGGCGTCACACTCCCGGCGCTGGCCGGGATGTTCACACGTCTCTACATGGAGAAGTACGGCGTGACCTCGCGACATCTGGCGATGGTCGCCGTCAAGAACCAGGACAACGCGCTCCTCAACGAGTTCGCGCACATCCAGCAGAAGATCACCATCGAGGGCATCCTCGACTCGCCGGAGGCGATGACGAACAACCCGTTCGTCGCCGATCCTCTCAGGTTCTTCGACTGCTGTCCGGTCTCGGACGGAGGCGCGAGTGTGATCCTCGCGACGCGCGAGGTTGCGGAGAAGCTCGGGAAGCCGCTCGTCAAGCTCGCCGGCGTCGGTCAGGCGACCGACACGCACTGCGTTCACGAGCGTGAGGAACCGACGGATCTTCTGGCGGTCCGGCGCGCCGCCGCCCAATCGTTCAAGATGGCCGGTGTCGCGCCCGCGGACGTCGACGTGGCCGAACTCCACGACGCATTCACGATCCTCGAGATCGTCGAGAGCGAGGAGGTCGGGTTCTTCAAGAAGGGTGAGGGGCATCTGGCACTCGAGCGCGGCGACACGCGGATCGGCGGCAAGCTCCCGATCAACACGTCGGGCGGTCTCAAGGGGCGCGGACATCCCGTCGGCGCAACCGGCGTGGCGCAGGCCCACGAGATCGTGCTCCAGCTTCGGGGCGAGGCCGGCAAGCGCCAGGTAGATGACCCGAAGGTCGGGTTCACCTGCAACTTCGGCGGCTTCGGCAACAACGTCGTTTGCCTCACCTTCACGAGGGAGAACTGACGATGGCGAGAGACATCTACGCATATCGGTGCAGGAAGTGCGGGCACCTTCACTATCCGTATCGGATGGTGTGCGCGAGCTGCGGAGACAACGCGCACAACGAATTCGACCCCGAGCCGCTTCCGAAGACGGGAACGCTCCTGGCCTTCACCAGGGTCTACGCGCTTCCCGGGGACTTCGACGTCCCGACACTGGGGCTTGGGATCGTCGAACTGGAGAACGGGATCCGTATCACCGGGCAGCTCGATATCGACGAGCCGGCGGCGGGGATGAAGGTGAAGGGGAATGTCGAGGTCGTGCGGCAGGAGGAGTACGAGAAGTACTACGGGATGGTCTTCTCACAGGCTTAGGCGGGCTGTCCGACCCGCCGGAACGCGCAGAGGCACGGATGGCGTCAGACGCGGCAGCGATCGAGATCCTGAGCTTCGGTGACCTCGTGGAACGCGGGTCATACGGCGTGCACTCGCGCTTCCGACGCGTCGTCAATATGACCGGCGGCGCGCGGTTCGTCTCGCTCGTCACCCCCGAAGTGGACGCCGGCCCTCTGAACATCGTCGTGCGCGGTCTGGACCCGGCGAACGTGCGGCATCTCCGGATCGAAGCCGGAGCGGACGACCGCCTCGGGTCGCGGCGGGTCCGCGCGGCGGGCGCACGCCCGGCAACCCGCGGTCTCACGATCATCCTCGACGGCGACCGGATCGAGGCAGGGCCCGAACGCGTCTACAGTTCCACCCTCGGCCCGGCTGTCTGCGATTCCCCTCGTTTCCACAGCAACCTGCGCACGTTCGGCGCGTGTCTCGTCGAACTCGCGCCGGAGAAGAGCCTCGCGTTCCTGCTCGACCCGGGGCGGATCATCGAATTCAGATCCGGATTCGAGCGCGGGGTCGCCGAGCACATCGAACACTGCGTGCGGGACATTCTCTTCGGGGATACGCTCCGGGGCGTGTCGCGGCTCAAGGGCTGCGGGTTCGGGCTGACGCCCTCGGGTGACGACTTCATCACGGGGCTTCTCATCGCCTCGCACCTGATGGAGCCGGGCCGCCGGGGCGCAGCCGGGGAGTATTCCGGATATGCCGCGGCGGGATCAAACGACATCGCCGCGCATCGCGCGAGTGCTGCAGCTCTTCGCGCGCGCATCTTCGAGTCCGCGCGGACGTCGAACACGTTGTCCGACACGTTCCTCCGTCTGGCCGCGTACGGTCGTGTCACGCGGGGTATGCAGAAACTCGCCGCCTCGCTGTCGTCCGGGACATCGCACGATGTGACACGGTGCGCCCGAGACCTCGTCTCGATCGGCGCCACATCCGGTGTGGATACCGGGGTCGGTCTCTATCTGACACTTCGCTCCGGGTTCGGCCGTTCCGCGCGCGCCGCGCGGGGTCTGACGGGCGGTCCGCATGAGCTCCACGCCGGGGAGGCGCAATGGTCGTAGTGGGACGGATCAGAAAGGGAGCGTACTTCGATTCGGTCACACTGATGAACGTCGCGCGCGAACTCTCCAGGATGGAGGGTGTCGACGATGCGGCCGTCGTCATGGGGACCGAGGAGAACCGCGCCATTCTCGCCGGTGCCGATCTCCTGACGCAGGAATTCAAGAGCTCGTCGGCCACGGATCTTCTCATCGGCATCCGGGCCGAGACCGACGAGATCGCCGCAACCGCGCTCGCGGCGGTCGACGGGTT
>CAZEXP010000079.1:0-1060 GCA_964516845.1 uncultured bacterium | reverse complement strand
CCGGACTGCGGGACCGCCATCATCAACGGCGTCCCGCTCGGGTTCGCCAACGCCGTCAACCGGGGACCGGTCGGGATCGTCGCCGCGTCGGGGACGGGACTGCAGGAGGTGAGCACGCTCATCTCCGAGAACGGCTCCGGCATCTCGCAGGCAATCGGGACCGGCGGTCGCGACGTGAAGAGCGCGGTCGGTGGCGTCACCTTCATCGACGGACTCCGCGCGCTCGGATCCGACGCGGACACGAAGGTCATCGTTCTGATTTCGAAGCCGCCCGACCCGGACGTGCTCGCGACGATCCGCGACGAGGCGCGGCGGACGGGGAAACCCGTCGTGTCGGTCTTCCTTGGTGCTGCGCCCGAGGGTCCGGGCGACGCGCGAACGCTGGCGGAAGCGGCGCACAAGGCGCTCGCTCTCGTCTCAGGTGCGCGTCTCACCGCACTCTCTGAATCCGGCCAGCTGATGAACGAAGATGTCGGGAAGCTCGCCAGTGGGATCGCGGACGCGCGGTCGGACACGCAGCGATACCTCAGAGCGTTGATGAGCGGAGGGACGTTCGCCGTCGAGACGCAGATCGTTCTGACCGACATGGGTGTGACCGGCGTGCACTCGAACGTTCATGGTGGAGACGCCGTCGATCTCGATGACCCGCTGGTGAGCGTGGCCAACACGGTCGTCGATCTCGGGGCCGACGAGTTCACGGTCGGGCGACCGCATCCGATGATCGACTACGCCCTTCGCGTGAAGCGCATCGAGCAGGAGTCGCGCGACCCGAGCGTGGCGGTCATCCTTCTGGATGTCGTGCTGGGATACGGGTCGAACATGGACCCGGCGGGAGAGCTTGCCGACGTCGTCCGTGACGCGGCGACACGCGTCGCCGTCATCTGCTCGGTCACCGGCACAGGGGGGGACCCGCAGGGGAAGGCGCGGACCGTGGACGCTCTGCGGGCGGCAGGGGCCGTCATCATGCCGTCGAACGCGTCGGCCAGCGCGCTGGCCACGGGCGTAGTCCTGGCCCTGGGAGGAGCGTGATGTCAGCAGGCGATCTCTTCAAGAAGGAGCT
>CAZEXP010000078.1:0-4739 GCA_964516845.1 uncultured bacterium | reverse complement strand
TGAGCATGTTCTTCGACGCCATCGACACGACGATCGTCAGACCGAAGATGGCCAGAGCGAAATACTCCGGCGGGCCGAAGGCCAACGCCGCCCTCGCGAGCGGCACGGAGAACAGGATCAGGATGAACGTTCCCAGGATGCCGCCGGTGCAGTTGGCGATGAGCGCCGTGCCGAGCGCGCGCCCGGGCTCGCCGCGCTTCGTCAGCGCGTAGCCGTCGAACACCAGCGCCACCGCGGCCGGTGTGCCCGGCGTGTTGATGGCGATCGCGGTGATGCATCCCCCGTACGCCGACGCCGTGTAGACGGCCGCGAGCAGGATCAGAGCGATGAGCGGGTGCATCCCGTACGTGAACGGCACCATCAGAGCCACGCCCGTGGACGCGGACAGACCGGGCATGACGCCCACGAATATCCCGATCATGATGCCGGCCACAATCACGACGGAGGGCTCCCACCAGGCGACCCCGGACAGACCGGACCCGACGAGCGTCGCGAAGCCTTCCAACAGGTTGTGCAGGACCTCCATCCGACCTCTCCGTCTACTGGAACAAGCTGCCTGTGGGCAGTGGTAGCCCGAGAATGCGAATGAACACGAGATAGCAGAAAGCCAGCACCGCGACCGTCACCGCCACCACGACGAGGTGACGCCGGTAGCCGATCGCGTAGATGCCGCCGGCCAGCAGGACCACGGTGGCGACGAAGAACCCGACCCGCGGCAGCATGGCCACGAAGATCCCCATCAGCACGATGATCACGAGCACGAGCTTGACGCGACCGTGCTTGACCTCCTTGTGGTCGAACAGGTCGGCTCGGACCGTGATGGCGGCGAAGACCGCCAGGAGCGCCGACCAGATCAGCGGGATGGTCGCGGGACCGACGTTCTGTCCCGGGGTCGGCGGCGGGAAACCCCACGCGCGCACGAAGAACATCACCGCGACGCCGAGAGAGAGCCCGGCGACCACGAGGACGCCCGTCGGACGCCGTCTGCGCACGCCGAGCACGATGGCGATCAGCGCGGCGATCGCGGGGATCATCAGCCACGAGAGGATACGGATGCGGCGCGCGCCCGCGTCCTCGTCCGTCGCGAGTATCTTCGCCATGCGCAGATATTTGACCGAGTCCTCGCTGTCGCGATTGACGAGGGCGGTGAACTCCTCGTGGCCGTAGAAGACGGCCTTCGCCGAGTTCGCCTCCACGAAGGCGAGCCACTCCTCGTCCTGGCTGACCTTGTAGAGCAGGTCCTCGAGGAACGCG
Organism: uncultured bacterium; assembly: GCA_964516845.1. GTDB lineage: Bacteria > Joyebacterota > Joyebacteria > Joyebacterales > Joyebacteraceae > JAPEKQ01. Next base: position 3,485 of record CAZEXP010000078.1, on the reverse strand, counting down.
ATGACGTCCGGCGGCGTCCCCTGCCTCACCGCGAAGCCGCGCCACATGATCTCACCCGGAAGGTCGTAGCCGGCCTCCAGCAGCGTCGGCGTGTCGGGGAAGCGCTCGAGGCGCTCGCGCGCCGAGACCGCCGCGATGTGCAGATCGGGACGCCCCTTGACGTCCTCCGGATTGCCCACGTAGACGACGCCGTGCGCGCCGAGCAACGCCGCGACGGCAGCGCCGCCGCCATCGTACGGTACCCATGTGGCGTTGATGCCGATCTTGTCCCATGTCTTGATGGCCATCAGGTGATCGAGACTGCCGACACCGGGTCCGACCCAGATCTGACGGCCGCCCTTGGCGCGGGCATCCGCCACGATGTCCTCGAGCGTGACCACGTCGCTGTTGCGGTTCGTGATAAGAGCTTCGGGCGCCTCGGTCAGACACGCGAGGAAGTAGAAGTCGTCCATCCCGAAGTTGCTCTGCGTGATCTGCACGGTCGAGACGAACGTCGCCGGTGCGGCCAGCACCATGTAGCCGTCGGGCTCGCCGCCGAGCACGGCGCGCATGGCCACAGCGCCCGAGCCCCCGTAGCGGTTCTCGACCACGAAGGGCACGTCGGTGTAGCTGCGGGCGACCTTGGCCACGACGCGCGCGGTCAGGTCGATCGCCCCACCCGGCTTCGTGTGGACGATGAACGAGATGGGTCTGTCGGGATACGCCGCGCGTGCGGTGGTTGCGGGCATGAGCGTCGCCGCGACCGCGATCAGCGCGAGCCATCCGAACATCCGTGTCGTCAGTCTCATGTCTATGTCGTCTTCCCGCCTCGCACGTAGCGGTCGTAGAACAGGCCGTGCCTGAGGCCACGGTCGCTGATGGTCAGCTCAGTCGCGCCCAGCTTACGCATCACCGTCATCACGATGGCAGCTCCCGCCAGGATGACGTCGGCGCGCTTGGGCATCAGTCCGACCGTCTCACGCCGCCGCGCGACGGTCAGCGACCGAAACATCTTCACCTGCCGCTCGACCTCGGCCAGCGTGAGGACGGATCCCTGGATGACGTCCGCATCGTAGACCTTCATCTCGTGGTGGACGGCGCCGAGACTCGTAAGCGTTCCGCCCATGCCGACGAGCGAGTCCACGCCGGGCTCGAGGCGGGCGAACTCCCCTTCGAGGTACGCGACCATGGCCGCCAGTTCATCCTCGGTCACGGGGTCGGATGTGCAGAATTCCTCGGTGGGCTGACGCGAGCCGACGTCGAGACTGTAGCGGTCGCGAATGTCCTCGCCGTCGCCGAAGATGAACTCGGTGCTCCCGCCGCCCGTGTCGAAGACGACCACGCGGCCCTCGCCGGTTCCGAGACCGGAGAGCACGGCCAGGTATGAGAGCCTCGCCTCCTCCTCTCCGGGTATGACCTCGACTTCGAGACCAGAGCGCTCGCGCACCGCATCGCGAAAGACCTTCGAGTTCCCCGCCGAACGGAGCGCCATGGTGCCGACGGCGACCGTCGTCTCAGCGCCCAACTCAAGCGCCTTCGCCTGGAACGACGCGACGGCATCCACCGTGCGGGCGATGCCCTCGGGGCTCAGTTCCCCGCTCTCGTGAAGCCCCTCGCCCAGACGCGTGACCTCGGTGAAGTCGCCAAGCACCTCCGTCCGACCGTCACGCACGACCGCGACGTGCATCTTCACCGAGTTCGTGCCGATGTCGATCACCGCGTGCGCGCCCATCACACGACCTCCATCCCGACGGCCTTCTTCATCGCCTTGATGTAGTTGACGTTCGGGAATGCGTCGAGGCCGAGCTCGCGCACGACCTCCATGACGAGCGCAGGGTCGATGTGCTCCGCGGCGGCCGTCTTGAGAGCAACGCCGTCGAACGTGACCTCGGCCACCTCGACGATGACCTCGCGGACCATGTACCCGTTGCGCTTCTTGGTCACCTTGATCACGACAAGGGCCTCGGCGCCGCCGACAACCTCATCAATGAACTGGTCGTACGTGTACTCATCGCGCTCCATCTCCGGGCGGACCAGGTCGAAGGCTGAGAAGATCCTGGCGATATCGTCGGCGGGACACGGGAAGCCAACCTTCATCACGGGCATCCACTGCTCGAGGGTGTCCTCGTTGGTGTTCACGAGTTCCTTGATATCAAGCAGTCCGTCGCGGACCTTCACGTTGTTGCCGCTCGAGCGGCAGACGATGTAGTCCTCCGCGCTCTCCTTCACCCGTGGCTGCCCGTGCGCCCTGATGTTGTGCTCGACCGCGCCGAGGTCCTCCGCGAAAACGCGATACTCCCAGCGGGGTATGATCTTCTCCATGGTCCTCTCTTCTCTGCTCTGTCAGATGATGACCCGGCTACAAGAACCTGCTCGCCGCAGCATGTGGCCACGGCGAGCAGGGATAGAGATTCGGATTGAGCGCTGCAGCCGATCTCCGGCCGACGTGGCGTGACGTGGCGCAGCGGCTAGAACGCAGCCTGCACGCGCATCTGGAGGATGTTGTAGTCGTCGTCACCCTCGAGATCGCCCTCAGCATCCGCGTTCTCGTCGTTGTCGACCATCACGTAGTTGGCCATGATCTTGATGTTGGGATTCGGATACCAGTTCAGGCCAATGGTCAGAGCGGTCGACTCGCCACCGAGGATGTCAGCGTCCTCGTCGGTCAGGTTGACCATGCTGTAGCGGGCCGCCAGCTCCACGGCGCCCATCTTGCCGGTCGGCTTCACCTGGCCGAACTCGCCGGACGTGACATCGTAGGGATGCGTATCGTCGGTCAGGAAGTAGCTGACGAAGCCGTACATGCCCGAGAAGCTCGGGTCGCTGTCTCCATCGGCACGTGCGTCTTCCTCTTCCGGCACCACACCGTTCGTGACCGTCGCACCCATGTACTCGCCCTGGATCATCAGGCGGTCCATGACGAACGCGAGCTCGCCGCCGAACAGCGTGTAGCTCTCCACTTCCTCCATCTTGTCCGTGGAGACGAACTTGTAGTTCAGGATGTGTGTCTCGTTGCGGGTGCGGAACCGGACCTCACCGACGTCGTTCTCGTCCGTGAACGTCGGCTTCATCATGGCGTAGGCGCCACCCACGTGGAGGACCTTGTGCTGGTCCATGATCGGAGCGACCGTCGCGCGGGCCGCGAAGTTCCAGTTCATGTCCACATCTTCCGTCTCGAAATCCTCGACGTCAGGCCCGAAGGCGGCGAGAGCGACGCGGTACATGTCACCCCAGTTGGCGACCTCGAAGCCCATGCGGCGGCCCGGCACGAACGCATCGGTGCCCTGACTGCGCTCCATGAACATGATGTACCGGCTCGACGTGTTCTCCTCGAGACCGAACGGCGTGCGGAAGTTGCCCATCCGCACGTAGCCCTGCCTGTTGAAGACGTTGTCGTAGCGCACATAGGCGTCCTTCATGGCGGTGGCTTCCTCGGCGAAGTCCGCATCGACCTCCGCGTACCAGTCCTCCCAGAGGATGGCCTTCCACGCCATGCGGGCACGGCG
>CAZEXP010000077.1:0-4750 GCA_964516845.1 uncultured bacterium | reverse complement strand
CGCTTCACGAGCGGTCTCGACGTCTACGCGAACTACTCGAAGACCGGCGAGGACATCCGGACGGACATGGGATTCACGCCGCGAGTGGGGTACACACACTCAGAGGTCGGCGCGGGTCACACGTGGCAGCGTGAGGCCGGCAGCTGGTGGACCTCGCTGAACCTCGGTGGGTGCTACACGTACGAGGCGTATGAGGATGAGACCCCACGGACCCGCGGGTACAACATGTGGTTCAACTACGACGGGCCGAAGCAGTCGGACGCCAATGTCTACGGATGGCTTGGCAAGCGCAAGCACGGGGGAGAGGAATTCGAGACGTGGAACGTCAGTGCAGATGCGAGCTACTGGCCGACCGGGTCACTCTTCATCGCTGTCAACGGCTCGTACGGCACGTCGATCGACTACGCGAACGCACAGACCGGCACGTCGATGAGCGTGGAGCCGACGGTCGAGTTCAAATTCGGACGCGGACTCTCGGCCCGGATCGGGCACACCTACGAGCAGTTCGACGTCGATGACGGACGGCTCTACTCCGCCAACCTGACGTACTTCGGGACCGTCTACCAGTTCACGCGGCGGATGTTCCTGCGCGCGATCGTTCAGTACGAGGACTATGCGTACAACCTCGACAACTACCCGGACGTCTACTCGCAGTTCTACAGCCCGGAAGAGAGCGGTCTGGCGACGCAGGTGCTCTTCTCGTACAAGATCAACCCGCAGACCGTCTTCTTCCTCGGGTACTCCGACGGTCACTTCGGAACTCAGGAGTTCGAGTTGACACAGGCCGAGCGGACGGTCTTCGCGAAGATCGGATATGCGCTGGTTCTGTAGCGGCTTCGCTCGCGGCGTACGGACGGCCGCGTGCTGCCGAGCACGATCGAACACGACGAAGCCCGGGATCTCCGTGAGGTCCCGGGCTTCCTGAGTTACACTGCGTGTCGCCGTACGTTACCGGTAGAGCGCCTTGATGCTGCCCCAGCTCGTTGACTCGACCGGGTCGTAGTAGTAGTCGTGAAGCTCCTTGATGAGCATGGCCGTGGTGTCCATGACCCAGACTGTCCGCGTTTCGCGCGAGACGTGGCCGATGGCGAGCGAGACGTAGTCGTGGCCGGAGTCCGGAGGGATCCACGCATACTCGGAGTCTCCACCCCTGCGTGTGAAGACCGAGATCATGTCGTCCGCCACGCTCGAGTTGTACAGTCGGTCGGTCGCCGCGTCGTAGTCCAGGCCTCCTTCGCTGACGCCCCACGGCATGTAGAACGCATTGACGAAATCGAAGTCGGCATCGAACTCCGAAAACGTGGAGCCGGAGCCCATGAGCCAGAAGTGGCTCCCGTCGTGGGTGATCGCCGAGGCCCGGTCCACGTGGTCGCTGACGTCGTAGGTGTTGAGGTGGGTGCCATCTGTTGTGAACGAGCGGACGTACGTGTAGTACGGAGGCGTTCCTCCGCGGTCCGGCTCGAGGATGTAGAGGGTGCCCGAACGCTGGTCGTCCCTCGATCCGACGTAGCAGATGTCGCAGGCCGAGTACTCGAGAGAAGGAACGCCGATCGAATCAGGGACGCTGAAGATGAGCGTGGCGACCCCGCTCGTTGTGATCGTGTAGACGTCGCCCGTGTACCAGTCCGTGTGATAGAGCGTCCCCACGCCGTACTGGTCCTCGACGTAGTCGAGTCCGTACGAAGACGCTCCCGGGGGCGCGAAGGAACGGACGACGTTCATCTCGCCCGACTGCGCGGCGGCGAGTGAGGCCACGGCGAGAACGGTGAGAACAGCCATGATGGCCGGCAGTGACCGAAGGATTCGCAGTGCTGTCATGTGGTGGACCTCCCTGAATCCGAGGCGAGCGGGATCTGACATGAACAAGGGCAGAACTCCTACCATACACCCGCGGCTCTGACGCCGTCAACGCTCAGCTCGTGGCGGATCCGCGCGTCGAATGGCGGCGGCCATGAGGGAGCCCGGGATCTCCATGAGGTCCCGGGCTTCTTCATGCAGGGGGCGAAGCGGTCAGCGACAGGCCGCGAGCCGTGAGATCGCTAGCGGTACAGCGCCTTGATGCTGCCCCAGGTCGTCGTCTCGACCGGGTCGTAGTAGTAGTCGTGGAACTCCTTGATGAGCACGGCCGAGTTGTCCATGACCCACAGCGTCCGCGTCTCGCGCGAAACGGTGCCGATGGCGAGCTGCACGTAGTAGTGATCTTGATCCGGCGGGTACCAGAAGTGGTCAACAGTGCTCGCGCCGCGCTCGAAGACGCTGAAGGTGTGGTAGCTCGAACTCGAATTGTAGAGGCGGTCGGTCGAGGCGTCGTAGTCGAGGCCTCCCTCGCTGACTCCCCACGGGCGTGTGTGCGCCTGGACGAAGTTGAAGTTCGAATCGAACTCTGAGAGCGTGCCGGGGCCGATGAGCCAGAAGTGGTTCCCGTCGTACGTGATCGCCCAGGCGCGGTCCACATGGTCACTGACGTCGTACGTGTTGAGGTGCGTGCCGTCCGTCGTGAACGAGCGGACGTACGTGTAGTACGGAGCCCCTCCGCGGTCCGGCTCGAGGATGTAGAGCGTGCCCGAGCGCTGGTCGTCACCCGAGCCGACGTAGCAGATACCGCCGGCCGAGTACTGGAGATAGGGCGTGCCGATCGACTCGGGGACGTTGAAGATGAGTGTGGCGGCGCCGCTCGTCGTGATCGTGTAGACGTTTCCCGTGTACCAGTCGGTGTGATAGAGCGTCCCGTTGCCGCCCCGGTCCTCGACGTAGTCGAGTCCGTACGAAGATGCTCCCGGCGGCGCGAAGGAGCGGACGACGTCCATCTCGCCCGACTGCGCCGCGGCGACGCAAGCGACGACGAGGACAGCGGCCAGAGAGGCCGGACAAGGACGAAGCAGTCGCAGTGATCCCATGCGGTGAACCTCCCGTGTTCGGTGTGAGCCAGTTTCGACATGCGCGGTGCTGAAGACTCCATTGTATCTCATCGGTCCTGTCATGGGCAGTTCATACTGTTGGCTTTCGTCGCGCTGCGCGTCGTGCTATCATCGCCGAAACGGATGAATCGCACTCGGGTATCCGCTGCGCCAGGGCAAGGGGTGACGTGTGACGTTTCGTGGTTGGGACAAGAACATCGCTGCGGTCATATCGCTTGTGGCGAGCCCGCCGGTGCTGGCTATCGTCGCGATGGTCATCCAGGCACGGCAGTCGTTCGAGCCGGGCGTCTGGAGCTGGGTCTGGCTTCACGCCGTTCTCGCCGTGATCATCCCGCTGGCGTATCTCGTGCAGCTCGTCCGGCGCGGCCGCGTCGGTGACATCGATATCGAATCGAGGGAGGAGAGGTTCAGTCCTCTCGGTGTGACGGTCTTCTGCACCGGAGCCGCATGGCTGATCTTCTACTTCAGAGGGGCTCCGACTCCGATGACGGTTCTCGCGGGCGTGTTCTTCGCCCAGACCGCCATCATCTTTGCCACGACGTTCTTCTGGAAGATCAGCGTCCACTGCGCCTGGGCCGGGCTTGCCGGTATTCTTGCGAGCGGACTCACCGGTTCAGCGGTTCCCGCCGTTGTCACGGTGACGCTCATGAGCTGGTCGCGCTGGCGTCTCGATCAACACACGCCGGCACAGGCCGTCGCCGGCACGCTGCTCGGCGTGGTCTCCTCGGTGGTGGTGGCTGCGCTGGTGTAGGATGTGCCGCGCGGGGCTCCGCGTCGCGTGTCGCGAGGAGCATCGGTGCTCAGTAGGACGGGACGAGCTGACTTCTCAGTGATCCCTGTAGATTCCCTTCAGTGCTCCCCAGCTCAACTCCCGAACCGGCGAATCGCAGTCGCCGCATCCGGCGTCGTGTGCCCCGACGTCCAGGTCCCACGTGTTGTTTCCAGCGATGCACTTTGAGTTTCCGCACAGCGTGAGGTCGCCGGTTGCGAGCCCGCAGAGGAGTGGGTCCTCGAAGAGGTTGTCGGTGTGGATGCCGCCGAGGCTGTCGCCGCCGGCGTTGCCGAATGACACACAGTGCGTGATCGTCGGATCGTAGAGGGGATGTGCGCACGTGAATCCTGCCGCGGACTCATCGAAGGCGAAGACGCACTGCGAGAATGCAATCTCGGCCATCAGCGAGTAGACGCCGCCGCCACTGTTCGCGACGAACGAACAGCGCGTGACCTCCGGGTAGTTGTAGTTATTCAGGAAGTAGACGCCCCCGCCGGTCGCTGCCGTGTTGCCGAAGAACGAACAGTCTTCGAATGAGGTCTCTGCCTTGCTGTAGTAGACGGCGCCGCCCTTGTCAGCCGCGTTGTCCCGGAACAGACAGCCGAGAACGAGCGGCAGCTCCGCCGGGTCCATCAATGAGAGGGCGCCGCCGTTCGTGGCGGAGTTTCCGGTGAATGTGCAGCCCTGGATGGTGCCCTCGTAGCTCAAGACATAGACTGCCCCGCCATCGGTGGCGGTATTGTCGGTGAACGTGCACCCGGTGATCGTGGGAGAGGAGCCGCCGGCCGCGTAGATGGCTCCGCCGAGGTCCGCCTCGCACGACTCGAAGACGCAGTCGCTGATGGTCGGCGCGGCGGCGGAGATGCGGATGGCGCCACCCCCGCCGGTCAGACAGGCTCCGTTGCGGATCGTGAAGCCGTCAATGACGGCGGTGGTGTCATCGGGAGAATCCAGGTAGAACGCGCGCCCGAGCGATTCGCAGTCGATGACCGTCTCCGCCGTGGTCCCGGAAGACGTCACCGTGACGCAGAGGCCGCCCGTGTCTATGTTGATGTTGCCT
>CAZEXP010000076.1:0-5291 GCA_964516845.1 uncultured bacterium | reverse complement strand
GTACACCTTGACCCAGTTCTGGATGAGATTGAGACTCGACACGGATGCGCAATGGTCCTGGCCGCCGACCACGACAGGAGTCGCCGGAGCGGCTGATGCCAGCAGAGCCAGGATTCCGGCAACGATGAGCAGTCGTCTCATCGATGCTCCTCCTCGATCCGTGCTACGTCCGCTTGTGCCGGTTCCCGTTGCGGACGCCTAACGAATCGCGTTTCAACCGCGGGCGTTCAGCCTGGCGCGGCGGCCGCAAACGCCTGTCAGACGGCTTGAGGTGTCACTGGCTCCTCTCGACGTCGTATCGCAACCAGACCACATCGCCCGGCAACTTCTCGAAGTGTCGCAGTGCAAGGCGCGTCACTTCGTCCGCCCCGGCCACGTCAGGAGCCCGGAACACCGAGGCAGGCGACTCTCCTCCAACTACACACGGATCGATGAGCAGACTCACCTCGTCGACCAACCCCTCCCGAAGCAGCACCCCGGTGAGCGTTCCACCGCTGTCGATTCTGAGAACCTGAACGCCGAACCGGGTGCCGAGCTCCTCCAATGAAGCTTCCAGGTCCGCATGCCTCGCCCCATGCACCATGTGATCGATATCCAATGACGCCAGCATGTCTGTGTAGCCGTGAGGAGTAGCCTCGGAGCACAGAACAACAATCCGCCCCCAGTACGGCTGACGCTTGAGAACCTCCCACTGGTCGATTCGCCCACGGCTATCGACCACAGCGAGTAGAGGACCGTCCGGGTCACTGATGGTCTCCGTCTCAAGATCGTCGCCAAACTGCTCCATTCCGGAGATGATCGTCTGGCTTCCCACCAGCGACGCATCGGCCCCGAGCTTGGCGGCAGTCTCGTAGTACAGCCCCATGTCACCGGCGTAGACGTCCATCCGACCATCCAGTGACACTTCGTTGTGGACTATGACTCGTGGTCTCATCCCGTGTCCTCAAGCCGCCTAACAGGCGTTTGTCATTGGTTCTCGCCTCAGTCTCACGGCCTATTGAACGTGGGCATCAGCATCGAGATCGCGAAGCACTCGCGGAATGCCCTTTCTTGATCGTCCGCTTCAGCCACCCAGCGTGCTTCGTAAGACTCAGCATCCTGCGGGAGGTCCGGCCACCGCTTCAGCATTCCTCGAAGGTCGGATGGCGTATCAATGCGAAGATGATCTCTGATGCGTCCCCGGACGGTCTTCGTCTTCGTTCTCCCGACGTACACGATCGTGCCGGGGTCGCCCGGGAGGCTGATTGCATAGACTCCCCGATCGCGAGCCGTCTGCGCCGAGGCACCTGCAATCTCACCAAGCGGCATGACCGGCGAGCGCACGAGTTCAGCTAGTTGGTCGAAGCGCAGCTGCGCTTGACAGCAAGCGTGACAGACAAGCGCGGCGGACGCAAACGCCGGTCAGACGACCGCCCCCTGAGTCACTGCCGCCCTTCCCGACGCCCCACGCAGATGCGTGAAGGCCCACGTCGATGCCAACAAGAGCAAGGACGACGACCATATCCCGGCCACCAGCTGCCCCGCCCAAACCGACAGCGCTATGTGCCCCAGCCCATTGACCAACAACACCGACGCCAATGCGTGTGGCAGCAAACGAGTCAGGCGCGCGCGGCGCGACACGGGTCCTGTGAATACCAGGAGAAGAAGCACGACCACGGCCACAGCGCCCATCCACCTGACGGAGCTGAACTGCGGAACCCCTGGAATCTCGAGGTCGCGCGCGATTCCCGAAAGCAGACCGTTCACTTGCGGGATGAAGCCTCCCATTGCCTCATCAAGCACATGCACGGCGAGAGTCAGGCAGAGCACCAACCAGACACGCTTGCGAACACCTTCATGTTCTCCTGCCGAGGACCGTGCCATTCCAATACCTCTCCCGCGCTCTTTGCTGCAAGCGCCTCTTGGGCAGGCTGCCCCGGGTCACCGGTACAAGGACTTGATCGCCCCCCAGCTGCTCACCTCCACCGGGCTGTGGGTGTCTACGTAGCCACTGTTGATGCTCTCGTCGCTGCCCCGCAACCACCAGTGGATCATGCCGACCGCACCCGGTGGAACGGCTTCCGTCACCGTCGCATACACCCAGAGATACGACGACTCCCCACAGCGTCACGGTGGATCCAGTGAGGTTCGCCGATGAGGGCACCGTAAGTGCGACGGCAAGCGCCTGCCAGGTAGCACGGCAGGACCAAGAACCGAACTGCGTCCGAAGGTCAGCTAGGCCGCGCCAACCCTTCCACGTGCTCAAGCGCAATCGTGAAGAGGATGCCCTTCCCGGGATCATTCAGATCGCCGCAGAAGGACTTGATGACGCCGACCGCCTTGTCGACCGTCTCCTTGTCGCGGATGACGGCGAAGATCGTCTTGTTGGTCGGCTTCCCCTTCGCGAGCACCTCCCGAATCACGTCGATCGCAGGGATGTCGGCGCCGCTCCGCATGAGAATCCTGCCCATGCCGATGCTGTCCAGCACCGTGGTCCCGGTGACTCCTATCGCAGCGAAACCCTCGAGAATGGCAGGGAGATGCTCTGTGTGCTCAAGAACGTCCACGAGTAGATACATGTGACCCCCTTCTGTCTGGTGCTGCCTCACGAATCGCGTTTCAGTTGCGGGCGTCAAGCCTGGCGCGGCGGGTGCTGGCGCAGCGCCAGCTGCGCTTGGCAGTCCGCCGTGACAAGCCAGCCCGTCAGCTGCAAACGCCAGTTGGGCGCTGGAGCCCTACGTTGGTCACCTGCGGAGAGCCAGCGATAGATTCGTGCGTCCCTCTGCCGTCGAGAGGTGCACCCGCTGACCCGCTGAAAGAACCAAGTCGATGCCGCTCGCGATGCGCCACGAGTACCCTGCCGCGAAACTCACCAACAAGCTGCCCTCGAGCTCGTCGCGGCCTTCCATGGTCACGCCGACAAGCATCTCACCGTACGATGACGACGAAGCTTCCGGGGACCGCCAGCACGGCCCCACGAACAGATCCCAATGGCGCAATGCGCCCGACGAGCCGCTACTGCCCCGGTCCCTCAGGTCCGGCTCTCCCGCATCGAAGGTCTGCTCGTCCGACCAGAGCGCGCCGTACCCAACACCTGCCATGAACCACGTGTCACCCCGGACATGCGACTCGCTGACAACCCGACCAGACACGCCCATGGGAAGGTCGAGCGGTTCGATCCCCGAGCCCAGCACCAGAGACTCGGCCGCCAGCTCGACCCGAACGCCGGCCGCCGCATCCCGTGGGGCCAGGATGGCCAGGACCACAAGTATGACTGCGATACTCTTCACTTGAGGCTCCATGCGCCTAACGAATCGCGTTTCAGCCGCGACCGGCGCCGGCTGCAAACGCCGGTTATGCCGCCCGCAGAGCTGCCTCGATGCGTCCCCGGACCTGCTCGTCTAGATCAGTTCCGTACAGCCGGAGCAGGAGAATGTGCCGGTCGGTGATCGCGTCCGACCGACCCGACTCCATCCGAGCTCCGGCGAGAACCAACGCCTTGGCGGTGCCGAACATTGCGCAAGCCATCTCAATGCGGCGCGACGGGGACACGCTGAGCAGCGCGTCGGAGTAGCGCGCCATGATTGCCGCTGCAGTATCAGTCATTGGGAGCGATCCCCTCGACTTGGGCTGACAGACCAAGCTTCGCAGCCCATGTTCGGATGTAATCCCAGTCCATCCCCCGGACGCTGGACGCCAGCTGTAGCACGTCGCCGCGCTGCACGTCCGAGGCTCCGTTGACGGACCACTGAAGCTTCGTCAGAAGAAGATCTTCCGGACTGGCCACCCAAAGGTCCCAGTCGCCCATCGATATCTTCCTTCTGCGGGAGAACTCGTGTCGGCGGTACTCGCTGTCCTTGCGGACGATGAAGTCCGCCTTGATGATCCACTCATTGTGAATGATGTTGAAGGACCGCTGCGACTGGATCGCCTCACGCACATGGGACTCGTCGATGTAGCAGTCGGCTTGGAACAGCTCTGCGATTCGCTGAGCGTCGGATGGCCCGCACTCGATCACAACGTCGATGTCACGCGTCATGCGCGGCTGTGCATAGGCAGACATGGCCATCGACCCTGTGAGCATGTATGGGATCTCTGCGCCAGCCAACCGACTCGTGATGAGCTTGAGGAACTCCAACTGCTCGTTCACAGGCATGCCTCCGAGGTGGAACAAATAAGGGGAACTCCCGCATTGTATCACGGGCGGCATAACGAATCGCGTTTCAGTCGCGGGCGCCAGACTGGCGCGGCGGGTGCTGCGGCGAAGCCGCGCCAGCAGTCCGCCGTGACAGGCAAGCCCGGCGGCTGCAAACGCCTGTTAGGCTTCACGCCCCCGTTTCACGAGTCGGTCATCGAACGCGTAAGAACGAACATCCTCGATAGCGACGCCAGACATCTCCGGGTGACCCGGATTGATGATGACGTTTGACTCATCAGGTACAAGGACCGAAGGAACCCAGAGCACCAGGGACTCCCCTCGGCGGACCCAATCCGATCCGATGTCTGCCAGAACCTCCGGTGCCGGATAGCACCGCCAGCCCTTCGGCAGCGCGTCGATGTCAACCGCCTCTGCGGTGCAGTCGTCAGGGACTGATATGGTCGCGATCGACAGATCGAGCGGCTCGTTTGCCAACGGCACATGCACCAGGTACTCAAGGCTCGCAAGCGAGCGGCTCTCGGCTGTGTAGACCACCGCCATGCCCCTCGAATTCCACCGTCCTCCATAGAGCCTGGGACCTTCTCCTGTCAGGTCGCGGATGTGTCGCGTCTTCGCGATCCGGAAGACCTCCATCAGACAACCACCCCGTGCTCGATTCGACCCAGTTCCTCGAGCACCAGCTCAGCGCCGAAGCGAGATCCCAAGAGGGCACCGGGCACTTCTCCACCAAGCGCCGCACTCGAGAGGCCGAGCCACGCGAGGAACCTGTCTCGATCACCGAACACCTCCTCGCCTCGAGCGGCAACTTCCGCGATCTGCAGGATGTGTTCAGACACGTTGCTCTTGAAGCGCTGGTCCCTGCGGTATCGCTGAATCGTACGCTCACCCACGGGCAGGATGCTGGCCATCTCACCCACTGGACGGTTCAGATAGCCAGCGAGCTTGATGAGCGCAGCCTTGCTGACACCGCGACGTCCAAGAGCAACAAGATCCATCCGGCTCTTAACGTCCGTGTTGAGCGTCTTGCGTCCACCGAGGATCTTCCCAACATTGGACAGATTCATGGCCCATCTCCCTTCACGCCAGACAGAATCAACACCGCCATTTGTCTGCATACTACCGCCAACTGGCGTCCCTGTCAAGCGTGAAGCCT
>CAZEXP010000075.1:0-5755 GCA_964516845.1 uncultured bacterium | reverse complement strand
CCATCATGTCGTTGTAGTCGGCGTAGGCCTCGTAGAGTTCCAGCTGCGTGAACTCCGGACAGTGCGTTCGGTCCATTCCCTCGTTGCGGAAATCCTTGCCGATTTCGAAGACTCGCTCGAACCCTCCGACGATGAGACGTTTGAGATACAGCTCATCGGCGATCCGCAGATAGAGCTTCAGGTCCAGCGCGTGGTGGTGCGTCTCGAACGGCTGCGCGAACGCGCCTCCGTACATCGGCTGGAGCACCGGTGTTTCCACCTCCATGTAGCCGCGCTCCTCAAGGAACTCGCGCGCCGTGCTCAACACCACGCTCCTTCCAGCGAACACGTCGCGGACCTCGTCGTTCACGATAAGATCCAGGTAGCGCTGGCGGTAGCGCAGTTCCTTGTCCTTGAGCCCGTGGAACTTCTCCGGGAGCGGCAGCAGGGACTTTGAGAGAAGCGTGACCTCGGCCGCCTTGACGCTCACCTCACCGGCGCGCGTGCGGAACACCTCGCCCCTCACCCCCACGATGTCGCCAACGTCCAGAAGCTTCCACACGGCGAACGCGTCCTCGCCGATCTCGTCCTTCCGCACGTAGACCTGGATCCGACCGCCGCCGTCCTTCAGATCGGCGAACGCGGCCTTACCGTGGCCCCGGATCGCCGTGAGGCGACCGGCGATAACGACCTCCGTGCTCTCCAGCTGCTCGAAGCCCTCGTGGATCGCAGCCGCGAGGTGGGTGCGGTCGAACCGTCGCGGGTACGGTTCGATACCCATCGCGCGAAGCTCCTCGAGATTCTGGCGCATCTGCGCGCCCTGGACTGTCTCCTCGGCCCTCTCCACTCGTCCTCCCTCCAGACGGCCTCGCGGACCGGTCTGAACGCTCATTCAGGTTGCACGACACCAGACTCACTTATAGCACCACGGCCACCGGCCTGCAACTGAACGCGTACACCACCGACCCGGTACGGGACGCGGCCGGCACCTCCGCCGAACGCGGCGCGTTCGGCCAAGCCTAGCGGCTGTCCGCGAAGCGCACAGCCGCTAGGCCGTCGACTTCAAGTAGGCCTCGATGAACGGGTCGAGCGCGCCATCGAGCACGCCCGCGACGTCGGAGGTCTCCACGCCCGTCCGGTTATCCTTCACGAGCTGGTACGGATGGACGACGTACGAGCGGATCTGGCTGCCCCACGAGATCTCGAGCTTCTCGTCCTCGGCCTCCTGCTGCTTCTTCCGACGCTCCTCCTCGTGGAGCGCATAGATCCTCGCCTTGAGGATCTTCATCGCGTTCTCACGGTTCCTGAACTGGGAGCGTTCGCTCTGGCAGGAGACCACGATACCGGTGGGCTCGTGCGTCAGCCGAACCGCGGTCGAGCTCTTGTTGACATGCTGCCCGCCCGGCCCGCTGGCGCGGAAGACGTCCATCCGAACGTCCGAGTCGCTGATCTCGACTTCGACCGCGTCGTCGACCTCCGGATACGCCTCCATCGAGGCGAACGACGTGTGCCGTCGGTGGGCCGCGTCGAACGGAGAGAGCCGGACAAGCCGGTGGACCCCGATCTCCGCCCTGAGGTATCCGTATGCGTACGGACCGCGGACGATGGCCGTCCCGCTCTTGATGCCGGCCTCATCGGCGGTCTGAACATCGATCGTCTCGACCTCGAACCCGCGCCGCTCCGCCCAGGCGGTGTACATGCGGAAGAGCATCCCCGCCCAATCCTGCGAGTCGGCGCCGCCGGCGCCCGGGTGGACGGAAACGATCGCGTTCCGCTCGTCGTCCTTCCCGGAGAGCATCTTCCTGAGTTCGAGATCGCGAAGCTCCGTTTCGACCCGCGCGAGTTCCGACTCCGACTCCGTCGCGGCCTCGCCCCCCTCCTCATCCGCCATCTCCACGAGCAGCCGCGCGTCGTCGAGCTGCGCACCGAGCCCCTCGATCGGCCCGATCCAGGCCCTGAGCACCGCGATCCTCCCTGCGACCTTCCGCGCGTTGTCCGGGTTCTCCCAGAAGTCGGGCTGCGCCGTCAACGCCTCAAGCCGCTCACGCTCCACTCGCTTCGCGGGAAGGTCAAAGGTACACCGCGAGCTCGTCGAGGCGCTTCTGCATCCTCTCCAGCTCCTTCAGCATCTCGCTGGCCATCGGTTCTCACCTTTCGTTCGGACTCGTCTCTGAGGCTCAGGTCCATCGCGATTCGCAGCATTCGCCTGCGTGCGTCGTTCCGGGGCGCGATCAGTCCCCCGTATCGGTTCCGCGCTCGCTCCGGGCGAACAGCCGGCCGGCGAGTTCGTCCGCCCTCCGGCGGAGGTCGTCGAGTGTTCCGTCGTTCTCGACGACGATGTCGGCCCGTCGTCCGAGTTCGACCGGGGGCAACTGCGCCGCCATCCGCTCGCGCGCCTGTTCCTCCGTCAGACCCTTCGCCACGAGACGCTCTATCCGCGCCTCGACCGGCGCGTCGACCACGACGACGGTATCGAAGAGATCGAGAATATCCCACTCCGCGAGCAGGGCCGCATCGACGACGAGCACGCCGCCCCTTCCGCCCGCTTCCCGCTCCGCGTCCTCGACGAGCCCGATGAGTCTCGCCACGAGCGGCGGGTGCATGATCCTGTTGAGTCGCGCGAGCCGCTCGCCGGAGGCGAAGGCAATGCGCCCGAGCGCCGCCCGGTCGAGCGCGCCGTCTCCCAGGAGAACGCCGGTCCCGAACTCGGCGGCGAGTTCAGCCAGCAGCGGACTCCCCGGCTCCACGAGCGTCCTGGCAACCTCATCCGCCTCGATCACGACGGCGCCGCGCTCCACCAGAACGCGGGAGACCGTGCTCTTGCCGGACGCGATCCCTCCCGTCAGACCGATCCTGTACACATCACCCTCCATGCGGTGCTAGTGGACATCGAACCAGCTCCGGCCCTGCGCGACGTTCACGGAAATCGGGACCGACAGCTCGAATCCCTCCGGAGACTCCATCTCCTCCCGGACCGCGGCCTCCGCGTCGTCGGCGGCGGACACGTCGACCTCGAGGACGAGTTCGTCGTGAACCTGAAGGATCATCTGCGCCGGAAGATTCTCGCGCTCGAGCCGCTCGGCCAGACCGATCATCGCGACCTTGATGAGGTCGGCCGCGCTCCCCTGGATCGGCGTGTTCACGGCCGTGCGCTCCGCCATGCTTCGGATACGCCCGTTGTCCGACTCGATACCGGTGATCTGACGCCGCCGCCCGAGGAGCGTGGCGACGCACCCGGTCTCCGCCGCCTCGGCGATCGTGCGGTCGGTGTACTGACGCACGCCCGGGTACTGCTCGAAGTAGCGGTCGATGAACTCGGACGCCTCGTCGCTGCCGATCCCGAGCTGTCTGGCAAGACCGAACGGGCTCATGCCGTACATGATCCCGAAGTTCACGGTCTTCGCCCAGTCGCGCTCGGGAGCGCTCACCGCCTCCTCCGTCTTGCCGAAGATCAGCGCGGCCGTGGCGCGATGGAAGTCCTTCCCCTGCTCGAACGCCTCGCGAAGATTCGCGTCTCCCGAGAGGTGCGCCATGATCCGAAGCTCGATCTGCGAGTAGTCGGCGGAGACGAGCAGCTTGCCGTCACCGGCGATGAAAGCCTTGCGAATCTCCCGGCCGAGTTCGGTCCGCGTCGGGATGTTCTGAAGATTCGGATTGCTGCTCGACAGCCTCCCGGTCGCCGCCACGGCCTGATTGAACGACGTGTGCACGCGCCCGGTCGTCGCGTTGACGAGCCTCGGAAGCGCGTCAAGGTAGCCCGACTTGAGCTTCATCAACTGCCGGTAATCGAGGATGCGCGAGACGACGTCGTGCTCATGCTGGAGCCGCGTCAGGACTGAGTTGTCGGTCGAGTATCCCGTCTTCGTCCGACGCCCCTTCCGAAGCCCGAGCCGTTCGAAGAGCACCTCACTGACCTGCTTCGGCGAGTCGATGTTGAACTCGAGCCCGGCGAGGTCCCAGACATTCCTCTGGACCGCGTCAATCTCCGTGCCGAACTCGCCCGCGAGACGATCGAGCATGGCCGTGTCGAGCGCGACGCCGGCGAGTTCCATCCGCGCCAGCACGGGGATCAGCGGAAGCTCGACCTTGCGCATGAGATCGCCGAGACCGTTCTCCTCGATCAGGGGCGCGAGCACCCGTGTCAGCGCGAACGCGACCTCAGCGTCCTCGCACGAGTAGTCCCGGGCCGCCTCGATCTCGACCTCGGCGAACGAGAGCTGTTCACTGCCCTTGCCGATGAGTTCCTCGATCGACGTGACGGTCCGGCCGAGATGCTCGAGCGCGATAGCCGCGATGTTGTGCTGCCGCCTGCCCGGTTCGAGCAGATACGACGCGATCATTGTGTCGAAACCGATCCCGGCGAGCTTCACGCCGTGGACCGCGAGAACCTCGAGGTCGTACTTGAGGTTCTGTCCGAACTTGGGCACGGCGACATCCTCGAGCACCGGGCGCAATCGCTCGAGCGCCTTCCCGCAGTCGAGCCGTCCGCGCCCCTCGCCGATCGGAATGTAGCAGGCGGCCTCGGGCTCCCACGAGAGCGCCACTCCGACGATCTCGGCGTCGACCGGCTCGAGCGAGGTCGTCTCGAGATCGACCGCGAACCCATCCGAGTCACTGAGCATGCGGACAACGGCCTCGAGACCCTTGAGCGTCGTGACAAGCCGGTAGTCCAGTCCCTCGACGCGCGTCTCCGGCATGGTGACACGCTTCATCAGTGAAGGGAGTTCCAGATCGGTGAAGAGCCCGGCGACCCGTTCGTGGTCGACGGGGCCGGTGGTGAATGATTCGAACCTCTCCGCGACGGGCGCGTCACGACAGATCGTCACCAGCTCGAGGCTCTGACGCGCCTGGTCGGCGAACTCCAGGAGGTTCTCCTTGCGCTTCTTCCCGGTGATCTTGTCGACATTGGCGAGTACCGATTCGAGCGTGCCGAACTCGTTGACGAGCGCGGTCGCCGTCTTCTTCCCGATGCCGGGCACGCCGGGGACGTTGTCCGACGAATCCCCCATGAGACCCAGCACGTCGATCACGCGCGAAGGCTCCACGCCGAAGACCTCCTCGACGCCGGCCGGATCGTATTCAACTCGCTTCCACGGATCGAAGAGCGTCACGCCGTCCCCGACCAGCTGATAGAAATCCTTGTCGCTCGAAACGATGACGACGCTGTAGCCGGCCTTCTTCGCGCGCTCCGCGATCGTACCAATGACGTCGTCCGCCTCGTAGCCCGGCAGCTCTATCCTCGCCAATCCCAACGCGTCGACGACGTCGTTGATGAGCGGTATCTGATCGATCATCTCGTCGGGAGCCTCGTCCCGAGTCGCCTTGTAGTCCTCGTACGCGTCGTGTCGAAACGTGGGCTCGGGCGTGTCGAACGCGACGACCATACTGGCAGGATCGAACCGCTCAACGAGATCGAACAACTTGTCGGCGACCCCGAAGACGGCGCTCGTATTCACGCCCTTCGAGTTCACGAGAGGATTCCGGATGAAGGCGTAGTACGACCTGAAGATCAGAGCGGTCCCATCGACAAGGCAGATGAGAGGGGCGCTCCGTCCCTTGACGGGTCCAGGGGTCATGAGTAGAGGCTCTTCTCCGTGATGTAGGACCGCACGGTCTCCGGCACGAGGTACCGGATGGAGCGACCTTCGCGAACGCGGTCACGGATATCAGTGCTCGAGATCCCGAGGAGCGGCATGTCGAGGAAGCGAGCGCGCTCCCTGACGCGTGCGTCGATCGTCTCTTCGCACGAGCCGGGGCGTCGCGCCACGATGAGTTC
>CAZEXP010000074.1:0-5898 GCA_964516845.1 uncultured bacterium | reverse complement strand
GACTACTTCTACATCGTGCTCAAGATGCCGCGGTACGACGCAAGCACGGGCGAATTCGTGGACGAGCAGGTGTCTTTCGTGCTGAGGCACGGGTGTCTCTTATCATTCCAGGAGAAGCCGGGCGACGTCTTTGACGGCATCAGAGAGCGTATCCGGAACGGTCGAGGCCGGATTCGCAAGGCGGGAGCCGACTACCTCATGTACGCGCTCGTCGACGCGGTGGTCGACGGGTACTTCCTCCTGCTGGAGTCCATCGGCGAGCAGGTCGAAGCCATCGAGGAGGAGCTGGCTCGCGAACCGTCGCAAGAGGTCATGCGGACGATCCACACGCTGAAGAGAGAGACCATTCTCGTTCGTCGCGCCATCTGGCCTCTCCGGGAAGTGATCAGCGCGCTCTCCAAGAACGACTCACCTCTCATCGAGCCGGCGACGATGCTCTACCTTCGTGATGTCTACGACCACACGATCCAGGTCATCGACACGATCGAGTCCCTCCGGGACATGCTCTCCGGCCTCCTCGACCTCTACCTGTCGAGCGTGAGCAACCGGATGAACGAGGTGATGAAGGTCCTCACCGTCATCGCCACAGTGTTCATTCCGCTCACGTTCGTTGCGGGTGTCTACGGGATGAACTTCCAGCACATGCCGGAGCTCGCGTGGCGCTGGGGCTACGCCGCAGTCTGGGGTGTCATGCTGACCATACTCACGCTGATGGTCGCATTCTTCAAGCGGAAGCGCTGGTTCTAGGCATGCGGAGCGCTGCTCCGTTCAGGAGCAGGCCTGTCACTTCTTCTTCACGATCGCGCGCCAGCCGGTCGGCAGCTGCATGGTCGGACGTCGTGGAGTCCTGACAAGGCCTACAGGTTCGGTGACGTAGAACGCCTCCGGCGAGTGCTTTCTCACGACCTCGAGTATCCGCCGGACTTCACGGCGCTTGCAGACGAGGACAAGTTCCTCGACGGGTCCCGAGCGCCCCCTCCCCTCAAAGATCGTGACCGGAAACCCCATGTCACGGATCTCCGTCGCGATCTTCTCGGGATTGATGCGTGTGAGAACGCGAAACGTCACGTGCCCGAGCGCGATCCGCTGCTCGATGAGGATGCCAACAACGTTCCCGGTCGAGAAACCGAGCGCGTAGAAAGCGCCGAGGATCGGGCGCGCCGCGACTCGCGGGACGATGGCCGCCATCACGCTGAGCCAGAGGCTCACCTCCACCAGCCCCAGCCCGAAGGCGATCCCCCGTCTGCCCTGAACCGTGCTGATCGTCCTGATCGTGCCCAGACTGACGTCCACGATGCGAACAAGGAAGATCGCGCCGCCGAGCATCAGCGTCGGTGTGTCGAGACCGAACATTCGGACTCCAATCGAAGTGTGTGTTGCTTCGGCGTCTCTACTCGGCCGGGATCCGCCCGAGAAGTTCCTGGATCCTGGTCGCCACAGGACTGGCCGCGCGACCGTAGTTGGACATCACGACAGCGACGTATCCGGTCTCGAGGAAGATATCGAGATTCGAGTTGATCCCATAGAACCCGCCGCCGTGACCGACGACCTTCCCCGCCGCGCTGCCGCTCACGCCGAAGCCATACCCGTAGGGACTCTCGGACTGCTCCACCCACATCGTGTCGAGCGAATCGCGTCCGACCAGCGTCTCGTTGAGGAGCGCGATCGCGAAGCGGTGCATGTCCGGCGAGGTTGAGAACCCGCCGCCGGCGGGACCGCCCTTGATGACATGCTCATAGAGATTGTTGCGGTAGCCCCAGGGCGACCCGGAATCCTTCTCATATCCGATGGCCAGATTGTCCGCCGGCATGTCCATGTCGTAGCAGTCGGTACGCGTCATCCCGGCGGGCTCGTAGATATTCTCGCGCACGTAGTCGAAGTAGCTCCGTCCCGTGACGCTCTCGATGACGACGCCCAGAAGCAGCATCCCCGTGTTGCTATACAGGAACTCGGCGCCGGGCTCGAAGGCGAGCGTGTCGCCCTGCACCAGCGGTCTGTAGTCGCCCACGGACCGGAAGAGCTTCCGGGACGATGCATCGTAGGTGTCGTTGAAGTAACTCCCAAGACCCGATGTGTGCGAAAGCAGATGATGGATGGTCACACGGTCGGTGATGTCGTGCGGAAGCCAGGTCTCATCAACGTACTTGCCGATCGGATCATCGAGCGACAGCTCGCCCCTCTCGACGAGCTGCATGATGGCGGTCGCCGTGAACATCTTGTTCATGGATCCGAGATTGAACCGCGTGTCCATGTCGTTCGGAACACCAAACCGCTTGCTCGCGTCGCCGCAGACCTGCGCAAGGAGGATGTCGCTGCCACGCGCCACAAGAACGCTCCCTGAGAAGAGGTCGCGCTCGCAGAGAGCGTCAACGAATGTCGTGATTTCGGCGACGCACTCGGACTCGGTGAGCGCCGGCTCCTCGACATCCGACGGCGTCCGCGCCTCCGCGAACCTCAGTCCCGCGATGCGCCTCTCGTCGTCGTGCGAGAAGTTCAGAACGAACGCCCGCCACGAACCGAAGTTGCGGTCCTCGAGGATGACGATGGTCCGTTCTTCGGGGGGCGTTGGATCGTACGTGCGAATCCCGTGGAACGTGACGCCACCGGTCTCTGCCACGAAGTCCGCGTAGACCTCCTGGTGCATCTCGAGCGGCGCCATCTCGAAGAACTCAGGCGTGCAGTGCTCCGCGAAGAACTGCTCCACGAGCGCCGGATCACCCGCGTTGATGAAGTCAATGAGCGCCTGGATGCGCAGGCCATCGACCCCTCCGGGCATCTCAGGGGTGTCGGTGTAGCTGTCCTGCGCCACTGCCGTCAGGGGCAGCAGAGTCACGGCTGCCAGCAGTACGGCGTATCCCAGGCTCCTCATTCTCGTGATCTTCACGCGTGTCCTCCTGTGTTCACTCCACTCGCCTGCTGCCGCCGCGCACGGCCTCCCTCTCGCCCGAGCTGTCCGCGCGCCGACCGCTATCCTCGCGCCGCCTGCTTGCCGAGGTACTCCTCGAACGTCCCCCAGAACGGGTCGGTCCCGGGGTGCACGAGGTCGGTCTCCGCTCCATCTTCGACGACGCGAACGCCGCGCTCGTCTGGCACGAGTTCGCCGACGTCGGACGCCGGGATCCCCGCGTCGGCAAGGACCGCGAGCACGTCGGCTGCCCGCTCCGGCCGAACGGTTCCCACGAGCGTTCCCTCGCTGATCGAACTCATCGGTTCCATCCCGAAGAGATCACAGACCTTGAGGGCGACTTCGTCCGCGACGATGTCCGCCTTGTTGATGACCATGCCCTTCCCCGACGCCCGGGCGATCTCGAAGAGCGCGCCCCAGATGCCGCATTCGGTCGCGTCGTGCATCGCCGTCATGCCACCGACCTGCGAGCAGATGCGCGCGTCCTCGACGACGGACATCGAGAAGAACATATCCTGCGCCTTCTGCGTGAACTCCTCGCCGTAGCGTTCGCTGATGAATTCGGGAAACTGGACCGCCATGAGACCGGTCGCCTCGATGGCCGGCCCCTTGGTGATGATGATCCGGTCGCCGACCTGCGCCTTGCGCGGATCGATCAGATCGTCCTTCGAACCGACGCCGATGACCGTTGCCCCGCCGACCATCGGGAAGTTGCAGCCCGCGTAACGCGCGGTGTGGCCCGATACGACTGCGATGCCGAGCTTCTCTGCTTCCTCGTGCACCGTCTGCCAGATGGTCGTCAACTCGGACTCGCGCATCTCGGGCGGCAGGTTGAGGTCGACCGCGAAGAACCTGGGCGGGATACCGCTCACGGCGACATCGCTCGCCAGGATGTGAAGCGCGAACCAGGCCGCCCTCTCCCACCCGAGCGCGGGCGCGATGAAGAACGGATCGGTCGACAGCACGATGACCTGGTCCCCGATCGTGATGGCGCCGAAGTCGACTCCGTGCTGGGGACCGATGAGGACATCGGGGTCGTGCGCGCCCAGCCGCGGGAATATGACGCGGTCGAAGAACTCGGGGGTCACCTTGCCCAATGTCGGCAGCCGCTCTTCACTCACGTGTGTACCTCCTCGGGGATTCGTTGGCATTGACCTGACAGGCAGTATACCCTGAGCGGTGGGCCGAGTCCACGCGGTGACCGCAGGGAGAACGCTGAGCCCGCGCGGGCCGGCCGGAGCAAGGCGCCTCACGCGAGAAATGAGGCCAGCCGGACACTCCACAGGATACCCTGCTCGTCAAGAGCGTGCTTCCGTGTTATAATAGTGTCTGGGGACTCACTTGATGGGATACCCCGCGGAAGTCGAATGCAACCATGCCGGAGGCATGCAATGCCATCCCCAGCGAGAACAATCGGACTCATCACCCTGGCCGCCATCGCTCTGCTGCTGACACCGCTCGCCTCCGCAGCCGCGTCTACGGACGGCCGAGCCGTCGGCGACACGCTGACGGTCGTCATGCGCCCGATCCTGTCCGTGCCCGTCGTGCTGGCGGACGGCCAGAGCTTCACGATCGAGGCGAAGGCCTCGTCCGGTACGACCGGATGGTCGGCCGTGCTCGAACGCGGGGGCCTCTCCTACTCGCTGGCCCTCAGCAGCGTCTCATATGAGTCCTCGTACGAGCGCTGGTTCATGACCGCGACCGTACCGACCGGTACGCCAGAGGAGCTCTACGACCTTCACGTGCAGGCCAACGGCGGCATCGATGACGTCACGAAGCACTCGGTCATGGTCGAGGACGCGATCTCGAACGACTTCTACTTCGTTCACATCACGGACACCCACCTGCCGACGCATCTCTTCTACTACGAGAGCGGCGCGGACTCGGACACGACCGAGATGGACGACCTCCGTGCCGTCATCAACGACATCAACATCATCAATCCGGCGTTCGTCCTCTTCACGGGTGACGTGGTCAATGAGGGCGAGCTCGAGGACTACCAGGAAAGACGCTACTTCACGAAGGCCAAGCGCATTCTGGGTGAATTCGACATCCCGGTCTTCATCACGGCGGGCAACCACGACGTCGGCGGATGGGACGACACGCCTCCGCCCGACGGGACAGCGCGCAAGACGTGGTGGAGATTCTTCGGCTGGCGCTACCTCAACGATCCACCGACGGGCGACAACATCTACACGCAGAACTACTCGTTCGACTATGCGCACGCGCACTTCACGGGGATCGAGGCCTACAACAACTACGACAAGTGGCGCCGTACGACCTACGGGAATGACAGCTTCACGACGAAGCAGCTCGCGTGGCTGGCCGACGACCTGAGCCTCGTCCACCCGGTCAAGGCGGTCGTACTCTTCTACCACATGGACTTCCAGGACCAGCTGAATCTCGGAAGCCTCGGCGTCGACGGAGCGCTCTACGGGCACATTCACTATGACTCGGGCGCCATAGGCGCTACGCCGTTCAATCTCGCCACGGACAATGTCTGCGACGGCAACCGATCCATGCGTCTCGTCCGCGTCTCAGATAACATCGTCACGCCATCCGACGCGATCTCCGCAGGAGGTGGCAGCGGGTACAACCTCCGCGTCAACTACGACGCCGCGAACGACGGCACCGAGACAGAGATCACGGCCACGGTCACCAACGGTCAGCCGGAGGACTTCGAACACGGACGCCTGAAATTCCATGTACCCGCCGCATCAATGCCCTACGCGGTAGACGCGGGTACCATCACGCACTCGATCGTCGACGGCGACGTGGCGACATACTACGTCAGCGTCGACATCGGATCGCTGACGATCACCGATGTGACGATCAGCGCGGACACCGGTGTGGACGACGCGCCGGTCGCAGCGCTTCAGCTCGTCGCGCCGTTCTCGCCCAACCCTGCTCGTCCCGGCTCGAGTCTCCGCTATTCGCTCGGCACGCCGTCGCGCGTGACCGCCGAGGTGTTCGACGTGTCGGGACGTCGCGTC
>CAZEXP010000073.1:0-6160 GCA_964516845.1 uncultured bacterium | reverse complement strand
GAAGATCATCGACATGGAGAGACGATGAACAGGGAAGAGCTCATTGCGAAGGTGACCGACGAGGTCATGGCTCGTCTCGGCGGTTCGATGCCCGGGGGACCTGTCTGCTCGGACGATCTCGATTCCATCATTGCGTCCGGAGCCAGCCGCATCAGTGCCCACTGTGGTGTCGACGACGTGCGGCGGGAACTCGCGGGGATGATCGACCACACGATACTCAAGCCGGATGCGAGCACCGACGAGGTTGCTCAGGTCTGCGAGGAGGCGAAGCGGTGCCATTTCGCCTCCGTCTGCGTCAACCCGACCCACGTGTCATTCTGCGCGCAGCTTCTGCGGCTCACGAACGTGAAGGTCTGCACGGTCGTCGGATTCCCGCTTGGGGCGACTCTGCCCGAGGTTAAGGCGTTCGAGGCCGAGCGGGCGATCGCGTCCGGGGCGGCTGAGATCGACATGGTCGCGAACATCGGGGCCATCAAGTCGAAGGACTGGACGCTCGTCGAGCGCGACATCCGCGCGGTCGTGGAGGCGTGCCGGAGCATAGCGGTCTCCAAGGTCATCATCGAGACGGCCCTTCTTACCGACGAGGAAAAGGTGCGCGTCTGCCAGATCGCGAAGGCCGCGGGAGCGGACTTCGTCAAGACATCGACCGGTTTCAGCACGGGCGGCGCGACGACGGCGGACATCTCACTCATGCGATCGGCGGTCGGAGCGGAGATGGGTATCAAGGCGTCGGGCGGCATCCGGGACACTGAGACGGCCACCGAGATGGTCAAGGCCGGAGCCACCAGGATCGGCGCCAGCGCGAGCGTCAAGATCGTCGGCTGCTAAGCCGGCCAGCAGCTTCGGCTGCTGAGGGCGTGGTGCAGCCACGACCCGCCGGCAGGCACAGCCACCGGCACCCTTCCGCGCATCCATGGGAGTCCCATTGACGGCATACGAGATCATTCAGAAGAAGCGCGACGGGCACGAACTCTCGGCGGGCGAGATCGAGCACATGGTGTCCGGGCTGCTCGCCGGCGACGTTGCGGACTATCAGATGACGGCCTTTCTCATGGCCGTCTTCTTTCGCGGTATGACCGCGGGCGAAACGGAACTGCTGACGAGGTCGATGCTCGCCTCGGGATCGACCATCGACACGAGCGTCATTGACGGACCGAAGGTGGACAAGCACTCGACCGGCGGCGTGGGGGACAAGCTCTCGCTCATTGTGGCTCCGGTGGCCGCCGCGGCCGGCGTCTTCGTTCCCATGATCTCGGGTCGGGGTCTCGGTCACACGGGCGGCACGCTCGACAAGCTCGAGGCCATCCCCGGGATGAGCACCGCATTCAGCCCCGAGCAGTTCGTGGCGCTCGTCGGCCGCGTCGGCATGGCCATCGTCGGTCAGTCGCCCGACGTCGTGCCCGCCGACCGCCGGATGTATGCGCTCCGCGACGTCACGGCAACGATCGAATGCGTACCGCTCATCGTCGGAAGCATCCTCTCCAAGAAGCTGGCGGCAGGTCTCGATGCGCTCACACTCGACGTCAAGGTCGGGCGCGGCGCCTTCATGGCGACGCGCGAGCGTGGTCGTGAACTCGCGCGGGCGCTTCTGGCCACGGCGGCGCGGCTGGAGCTTCCGACGGTCGCCGTGCTCACCGACATGGACGCGCCGCTCGGCCTGACGGTCGGCAACGCGCTCGAGGTGGCGGAATCGATCGACGTGCTTCGGGGTGGCGGTCCGCCCGATGTCCGGGAGACCAGCCTCGAGCTGGCGGCGCATATGATCGTGCTGGGGAACGCAGCGGCCGACATCGAGGAGGCGCGGCGTGCCGCGGCACGCGCGCTCGACAGCGGCGACGCGCTTGCCGTGTTCGTCCGCTTCGTGGAGGCGCAGGGGGGGGAGCCGCGAATCGTGGATGACCTCTCGCTGCTTCCCGTGGCGCCCGTCGTGGCGCCGGTGACCGCGACCGAGACGGGGAATGTGACCGCGATCGACTCGCTCGAGATCGGACTCGCGGGGGTTGGTCTCGGTGCGGGACGCGTGCGGACCGGTGAGGCGGTCGACCCGGCCGTGGGTGTCGTCATCGAGGCACCGATCGGCAGTTCGGTCAGCACCGGGGACTCTCTGGCGACCGTTCACGCGTCAAGTGAGGACACCGCGGCGCGAGCCGTGGAGCGAGTCCGGGACGCGTTCACGATCGGAGGAGAGATTCCGCCGGGCGGGACACGGATCCTGGAGATCATCACACAGGCGTAGTCGAGAGCTCTCGGCAGACTGAATACTAGAAGCGAAACGTCCCTCCGCGAAGCGCGGGGGGGCGTTCCGATATGGAGTGCAGTTGGCAGTGCCGGATGGGCTCGGAGCCCTGGGCGAAGACCTCGGTCAGGATATCCGGGCAGTTCTCGGTGGCCAGAAGCCCTGTTCTCGAGCAGATGCGCCGTGTCGTGATACCGGGCGGTGTCGGGAACGGGTCGCGCGGTATGCCGACGTGCGCGGCCTTCATGAACTCCGTCCAGATGGGGAGCGCGACACGCGCCCCTGACATCCGGGGGCCGAGCGTCTTCCGTTCGTCGTAGCCCGTCCAGACACCGCACACAACGTGCGGGGAGAATCCGATGAACCACGCGTCGGCGTAGTCGTTGGTCGTGCCCGTCTTCCCGGCTGCGGGGTGCTGGAAGCCGCGTGCGCGTGCGCCCCATCCTGTCCCGCTCGACAGGACGCTCTCCATCATGTTCGTCACGACATAGGCGGTCTCCGGAGCCAGCACGGCCTGGCTGAGCCGTGTGTGCTCCTCGAGGACACGACCGCTCCGGTCCTCGATCCGCTCGATCGCGTACGGTTCGAGCCGAACCCCCTGGTTCGCGAGCACGCCGTACGCCTTGACCATGTCCCAGAGCGTCACCTCGGCGCTCCCCAGCGGGAGCGAGTAGACGGGGTAGAGCGGCGTCGTGATCCCCATGCGCTCCGCGTAGTCGGCGACCGTCCGGGGGCCGACCAGCATCCCGAGCCGGACCGCCGCGAGGTTGATCGACTTCTTGAGGGCGTACCTGAGACGGACGACGCCGGCGAAGTCGCGGGCGTAGTTCACCGGCCACCAGTCGGTCGCTTCCTCGTAGTCCGGGTCGATGTCGCGGAACGTGATCGGCGTTCCCGCGGCCGGCACCAGAAGCGGCGCGTCGAGGATCGTGTCGGCAGGGGAGAACCCGTTGTCGATGGCAGCCGTATAGAGGAATGGCTTGAACCCGGAGCCGGGCTGTCTTGGCGCCTGCGTCACGCGGTTGAACGGGCTGTCCTTGAAGTCCCGGCCGCCCACCATGGCGAGGATGCCGCCTGACCCAACGTCGAGCGCGAGAAGCGCGCCCTGCACGTACGGAATGAAGTCCAGCGAGTCCGCGTTGAACGCGTCACCGCGTTTGACGGGGAAGCCGGCCTCCACCTCGAGTGAGGCCAGCTGAGTCTCGAGTTGCTCCTCGGCGACCGCCTGGAGGTCCAGATCGAGGGTCGTGTAGATGCGAAGGCCGCCCGAGTAGAGAGCCTCCGCCCCGTAACGGTCGATGACCTCGCGGCGCACGTGCTCGATGAAGTAGCCGCCCAGCTTGATCTCGTCCTCCAGCTCGACGATCCCCAGCGATGTCGTGTCCGCTGTCGCGGCCTCCTCGGCCGTGATGACGCCCGAGGTGACCATCATCGAGAGAACGATGCTACGGCGCCTGAGCGCGCGCTCCTCGTGGCGGCGCGGCGCATACCCCTGCGGGCTCTGGATGACGCCGGCCACAAGAGCCGCCTCCTGGAGATTGAGGTCGGCGGCGTCCTTGTCGAACAGATACTCCGCGGCGGCCTGAACTCCGTACATTCCGTCCCCGAAGTAGATCTGGTTGAGGTAGAGCTCGAGAATGCGGTCCTTCGTGAAGGTCCGCTCGATCCGGAGGGCCAGGAGCGCCTCCTGCACCTTCCTGGCCAGACTGACCTCGGGTGTCAGGAACAGGTTCCTGGCGAGCTGCTGTGTGATCGTACTGGCGCCCTGGACGACCCGACCCGCCCGGACGTTGGTCTTTGCCGCGCGGATGATCCCGAAGATGTCGACGCCCCAGTGGGCTCGGAAGCGCTGGTCCTCCGCTGCGAGGATCGCGTCGACGACATGGGAGGATTCGAGGTCGTCGAGACGAACGAGGACGCGGTTCTCACGGAAGAACTCGTGGACGACACGGCCGTCATGGGCATAGACCGTGGTCCCCAGGGCGGGCTCGATCGTCTCGAGAAGCGAAGGGGAGGGGAGGTCTCGTTGGAGCCACAGGATCGCTCCGACCATGCCGATGAGCACGGCTGCCAGGACGACGCCGAAGACGAGGGACCACCTTCTCACGGACTGCACCTCCTCGTGAATCACGCCCGATACGATCCCGCCAAGCTATCCCAAGCGGGCCGGCAAGTCAACCCGGCAGGCGGAAAGCGCTTGCAGCGCGGCCACCGGCTTGGTATGTAATATGCATTGCTCGGCTTGCTGACGACATTGTATAGACGTTCAAGCCGCTGCGCTGCTTCGCGCCCGGCTTCCCGGCCGCCCGGCTGAGCGCGGGGCGGTCTTCTGCAGCGTGGAGGGACAACCCGTGCTCACCGCGAAGGAACAGCTCAAGGTCCTGATGGACGGGGTCGTCGAGACGATCAAGGAAGAGGAGTTCGAGCAGAAGCTCGAGCGCTCGGTCCGTGAGGAGCGTCCGCTCAGGGTCAAGCAGGGCTTCGACCCGAGCGCGCCCGACCTTCATCTGGGACATGCCATAGGACTCCGGAAGCTCCGTCAGTTCCAGGACCTCGGTCACTCCGTCATCATCATCATCGGCGACTACACCGGGATGATCGGTGATCCGACCGAGCGCGCCGAGACCCGACCGCGCCTGACGCACGAGCAGGTGCGGGAGAACGCGCAGACCTACACGGAGCAGCTCTACAAGATCTGCGACCCGGACAAGACCGAGGTCCTCATGAACGGCGACTGGTTCTCAGCGATGTCGTTCGCCGACGTGATGGACCTGGCCGGGCGCTACACGGTTGCCCGCATTCTCGAGCGCGACGACTTCACGAATCGGTTCCAGAACCAGCAGCCGATCAGCATCCACGAACTCTTCTATCCCCTGATGCAGGGATACGATTCGGTCGCGATCAAGTCGGATATCGAACTCGGCGCCACCGAGCAGAAGTTCAACTGCCTGGTCGGTCGCGAGCTCCAGAGGGCGTACGGGATGGAGCCGCAGATCGTCATGCTGCTCCCGGTTCTCGAAGGCACCGACGGCGTCAAGCGGATGAGCAAGAGCATCGGGAACTACATCGGCATAGCGGAGCCGCCAAAGGAGATCTACGGCAAGACGATGTCGATCCCGGACACGATGATCGCGCGCTACTTCGAACTCGCCGTAGCGCTCCGTGGTGACGCGCTCGCCGACGTGAAGATGCGGCTCGCCGAGCCCGGTGTGAATCCGCGCGACATCAAGCGCGAACTCGCCCGCGCGCTCGTGGCGCTCTACTATGACGAGAGCGACGCGCTGGCGGCCGAGGAGGAGTTCGACCGCATCTTCTCGCAGAAGGGCCTGCCGGACGAGGTGCCCGAGCCGACCATCGAAGTGCCGGCCGCGCAGGACGGCACGGGCGGCGTCTGGGTTGTGGCCCTCATCACGGCGGCCGGCCTGGCCGGTTCCAGCGGGGAGGCCAGGCGCCTGATCAAACAAGGTGGTTTTAAGCTTGACGGGGAACCCGTCGATGATGTAGAGTACGTGGTCGCACTGGATGGGCCAAGGCTTCTCCAGGCGGGGAAGAGGCGGTTCGTTCGGATCCTTCCAGACAACGTGAGATACCACGACAGGAAGGTGTAGAGGACGGCCCGGGGGCTCCTCAGGAGCTCCGTGTCTGTCTCTTCAGTGGACGATGAAAAAAAGTGGTGCGGGGAGTGAGAAACCGCTTGACACTGCTCCCTACCTCCACTATGATAACATGCTCGTGCTCAGAAACGGGTGCGACACAAAACTGCTCTTTGACATATGAATAGCGTGCAGAACCAGTAAGTTTGACGCGGACCCCAAGGGAGCGCGTGAACACGCGTGACCCCTTTGGGGTTTCGGTCTTTTTAAATTCCGAAAACGCTGCCATCCGATGGTGGGGTGGCAACCAGGAATAAAACTACAACGGAGA
>CAZEXP010000072.1:0-6186 GCA_964516845.1 uncultured bacterium | reverse complement strand
TCGTCATCGGCCATCTCACGCGCGTCGTCTTCGGCCGTCCGGAGATTCCCGAGCTTCTGAGCTTCGAGGCGATCGGGTACGTCATCCCCGGGCTCATGGCCTACTGGATGGAGCGGCAGGGCGCGCTCACGACACTCATGGCGATGATCATGGCATCGACGCTCGTGCGTCTGATCCTCATGGTCGGAACGGGAGGAGCGCCCATTGAAGTACCGACCTGGTAGGGTTCATGTGATGAGCCTGGTGGGTCTGGCGGTGCTCGGGCTCATCCTCATGGGGATCGCCGAGCGTTCGAAGACCCCCGTCATGCAGCGCTACTTCACGGACAAGATAGAGGCCGCAACCAGAACGCGTCTCGGGATGGAGGCCATCCGCGACGCACGCGTTCAGATGGGCATCCCGGTCGACATCGTCAATGATCCGAACGAGACGGGACTCATCGGCGAGAAGATCTCGGCGGTCACGACGAGCCGCGGCTCGCACGAAGAGAAGCTCCGCGCCCTTGACCCGAACCTGGCGGGCGTGTTCGTGGACATCCTCGAGCGGGCCGGCATCGGGGAGGGGGATCGCGTGGCCATCGGATGCACGGGCGCGTTCCCGCTGATGAACGCGGCGATGATCATCTCGGTCGAGTCACTCGGCGCGACTCCCGTGACGATCCCGTCGATCGGCGCTTCGATGTGGGGCGCGAACCACCCTGACCTCACGTGGCTCGACATGGAGAGCATTCTGCTCGATGCAGGCGTCATCTCGCACCGTTCGGTAGCTGCCTCGCTCGGCGGCAGCAACGACAACGGCCGCGGGCTTCCGCCGGACGGCCGCGAACTCGTCCGGGCCGCCATCGAGCGGAACGGGGTCGCGTTCATCGACGAGCCGACGCTCGACGAGAGCATCGACCGCCGCATGGAGATCTACGCGGAGAAGGCGGGGGAGGGCGGGTACGATCTCTACGTCAATATCGGTGGCGGACTCGCGAGCATCGGGAGCACGCAGACGGGTCGTCTCGTGAACCCCGGTCTTTGGCGGAACCTCCCGACGAAGAACTTCCCGCGGCGAGGCACCCTCGTTCGGATGGCCGAGATGGGCGTTCCGATCCTTCACGTTCCGAGTCCCGACGACTTCATCGAGCGTTACGGTCTGGCGGATGAACCGGTTCCGCTTCCCGAGGTGGGGACGGGTGGCGTGTTCTATCAGGAGCGCTACAACGTGCCGCTCGCAGGTATCTTCGCGGTTCTCTACGCCTTCGTGATCTTCGTCGTGGTCCGGATCGACATCAAGCATTACCTCTTCAGAAAGGCGAGGTCGTGATGCGGGATCAGACGGCTCGCAGAGTGCGCCTGCCGGTCGCGGCGAGTCTGCTCGCGCGGCGCGGCTGTCGTGTGGTACTCACCGGCGCGCTGCTGCTCGTAATCGCGCTCGCGGCCCCCCTGTCTGCCGCCGCCGCGGCCTGGCGGAGTGTGACCCCGGCGTCATCCGACGGCCGGACGCAGATCATGGTCGATTCGAAGACGCTGTCGTATCACCGTGCGACCGAAGCGACGCCTGTGAGGTTCGTCGTCGAGGGGCCGACTCGTGTCAAGGTGCTGACAAGGCTCCGCGTTCCAACGAGCGTGACCGCCGCGATGGACTACACCGTCAAAGTGCTCCTGGATGGTGCTCCGTTCGCGGCCGAGGAGATGACGACCGAGTCCGCGGGTCCGAACGCGACCTATCTTGCGCTCGAGATGTTTTCGCCGGGGAAGATCCGACGGTTCTACATCGACGTCCCGACCGGGCGCCACGCCTACGATCTCATCCCGGGTTCCGGGACGACCGTGGATGTCCGCGTGTTCGAGAAGGCCGATGCCGAGCCGACGCGCGTTTCCCTCGCTCCCGGCGAGTATGCGGGTGTCGAGACGCTGCTGACGCGCGACAACGAACTGACATACTACCTTGCCACGGTCTCGGACCCGGTCGTGCTCAACGTGAGCGGGCCGACGACGATCAAGGTCAATGCGCGTCTTATCTTCGACGCGGCGATGATCGGTGAACACAGCTATATGCTCGGTGTCAGGTCGTGGGCCGGAACCTCGTCCGACGACCCCGACGGTGACGCGCTCGGCGGCGGTGATGAGACCATCTACCGTCTCGAGTCGAAGGCGTCCACGACACTGACGTGCCGCGACCGCGGCGACGTGCTGCCTGGTGCGCTTCGGACCTTCGAACTTCCTGTTCCGGAGGGACGCCACACCTACACATTCAGGCTGGCAGGTGGACAGGGGCGCCAGGTTGCGCTCAAGTTCTACATTCCCAGGGGAGACGTGGCGAATGGGTCCTAGTCCGCGACGAATCCCCTGGCTCGAGCCGGCACCCGAGGAGTGGCGGCGGATGTCCCACATGGCCCTCTGTCTCACGGTCCTCTGTCTCGCGGCACTCGGGTTGGTAACCGGCACGGCGACCGCCGCCAAGCTCACCCCGACAGGTCAGCACACCCCGGTGGCCGTCGGTGTGAACGGGACCGTCTACCGCTACTTCGAACTCACGCAGGACGCGCCGATCCGCGTTTCGATCGAGGGCCCGTTGGTCTTCGAGGCGATCGCGCGGTGGCGGTTCGCATCAGTCGGTGCGGCCTCCGTGGATGTCGTGGTCGAGGCAACCGTCGACGACGGCAGCGCGGTCAGACACATCCTTCACATGCGCCCCGGCGGTGGCTCCTACGCCGACATCGAGGATGCATCACCCGGACATCCGGAGCGGATCCGTCTCGATGTTCCATCCGGTTCACACGAGATCGTGCTCCGACTCATCTCGCCTCCGGGTACGGTCGATGTCAACCCGCTGTCGAAGTCGTTGGAGATCCTGCCGTGGCGATTCGACTGGACGGGGAGTCTCCGCGCCATCTACGACAGCAACGTCTACCGCTACTCCGACGAGAACGTCGACGAATTCGTCGATGGCGAGCGGTTCGAACGCTATCCGTTCGATACGGCGGACGAACTCAGGCTCGACCCGGCTGTGACCATCGGGTTCACACGGGAGGAGCCGGGCGTCCGGACGACGGAGTTCCGTACCGGGGCGGCGTGGTTCCTCGCCGACTCGAACGGCGAGAAGAGCTTCGCGAAGCTGCATGCGCGGTTCACCGAGACGCTGGACCGACTGGCCAGCGCGTCCGTGAGCTACGCGGCGATCCCCGCCTACCATCTCAAGTACGTCTGGGACGCCGACGCGCCGGCGGGCACCGACAGATACCGTTCGTGCGATTTCCGGAAGCATTCACTCCGGGCGGAACTCGGGACGGCCGGTCAGCTGCCCGTGGAGCTCGCGGGCTGGTGGCGGTACGACGACTACGGGTACGACCGGGACTTCGTCGAGTACGACACGTGGTCAAACACGTTCGGGGCGCGGGTCACTTCGAGGCCGCGGCCGGGCCTTCGGCTCGACGCGCAGTACAGCTACCGGCGCTCGCTCTCCCGCGGGTACGACGAGATCGGGGAGGGGAAGGCGTTCTCCGACGACAGCGACGCATCCTACGACCAGGACGAGTTCGAGCTGTCCGGGCGGTGGGACATCGGCCGTGTCCGGGGCGTCCCCACAGTCGTCAAGCTGCGCGGGAAGCTGGCGCAGCGCTACTACCAGACGAGCGATGTGACCGACAGCTACCATGCGGGCCGCGACGACACGATCTGGCTCGCGGGCGCCACGGTCGAACTTGGTCTGACCGATTCGACGAGCCTTGTGTGCGCGTACGAGCACCGTGCGCGGCGCTCGACGTCGGAGATCGTTCCAACCATTGGTGAGACAAAGGATTACGACGCTGATAGGTTCTCTGTGCAGTTCGTCGTGGAGGGGGTACGGTTCCTTGACTGAGCGGCTAAATGATGCTATAATCAAGAATTACAGCTACAAACGTCTCACCGGCGCCGGAACGACGCTCGTCGTGTTGCTCGCGGCGGTCCTCGCGTTGAGCGTCGGGTGTGCGCGGAAGGGTGATCTCGTCTCCGGCGGCGATGACACCGCTCTCGGATACCGGCTCGTTACGACCGTGACGACGACCGGGTATGCGGAGGGTGTTGCGGTCGACGGGGACATGGGGTTCGTGGCCACGGGTGAGATCGGACTGGTCATGTTCGACATGACCGACCCGACGTCGCCCGTCTACATCGAGACGGCGTCGAACGACTTCACCACGGAGCAGTGTGCGTACGCGCCGCTGTCCGGGCTGGCGTTCATGACCGATGGCCCGAACGGGGTGCTGGCGTACGATGTGAGCGACCCGGCGAACCCGCAGTGGAAGACGGTCCTCCAGAGCACGAGCGGGCTGGACGTTGCCGTGGCGGAGACCGACCCGGGTCACCTGGTGCATGTCTACGTGGCCGACAAGAACGGCGGTTTCCGCATCTGGGAGATCAACCTCGACTACGGGCCTCCATGGTTCCCGATCGAGGTCTACCACGGTCACACGACGGGCTACGCTCGCGGGGTTTGCCTGCACGATGACCTTGCGCTGGTCGCGTCGGGGCAGGGCGGACTCACGATCTACGAGCTGACCGCTCCCAATGTGGCGGTGAAGCTCGGGACGTTTGACACACCCGGGAACGCGCAGGCCGTCACGGCGCATGGAAACTACGCCTTCGTCGCCGACGGGCTCACGGGCGTGCAGATCTTCGACATCGCAGATCCGGAGAACGCAGTTATCGTGGCGGCCATCGCGACCGACGACTACGCGGCCGACATCGCCACGGATGGTGACAAGGTATATGTTGCCGACCGGTACGGGGGCCTCAGGGTCATAGACGTGGGCGACCCTCTCGCTCCCTCCGCGTTCGGTTTTCTGGACACCCCGTACGCCAACGGAGTCTGCCTCAGCGGCGACTACGTGTTCCTGGCGGACAGGGACTGGGGACTGGTCATAGCGGAGGAGGAGTAGCGCGCAGGCGCACAGAACTCCTCTTCCTGAGGATACTATCAGGCAGGGAATCCGCAAGGGACCCGAGGAGAGGAGCGCCAACGTGACACGGTGGACTGCTGCGCTAGTGTTCGTCATGATCGTCGCCTCCGCGGCGGCAGGCATGGCGAAAGAGTGGATACCCCTCAACGACTCACCGGTGCCGGTCGAAGCGACCGCCCGGATCGTTTCCTCCGACGCGGCAGGCACTGTCGTCGAACTTGAGATTCCCGGCTTCGAACTGGAGCACGCCTCCCGTGCTCTCGCGGGAAGCGTCACGCTCGACATCCCGGGCGCGCGCAGGCTCAATCGTGCCGGCGCTCCCGACCTTCCTGTCTACACCTGGCTGCTCGCGATCCCGGACTTCGGCGGTGTCGACCTCGTGATCGACGGCGTCGAGGAGCGTGTGCTCGAAGGGTACGAGATCGAGCCTCTCGAGTCGTTCCGCATCGAGGGCGAGGACGCGCGCGAGACCACGCCTGACGTCTCCATCTACGCGAGGAACGCGCTCTACCCTGCGGAGATCGCGACCGTGAGCGACCCGATGGTCATGCGCGATCTCAGGCTCGTCCAGCTGCGCGTCAACCCGGTCCGGTGGAACCCTGTGACCGGCGACCTCGTTGTGACCGAGCGGGTCCGCGTTCGACTCGACCACTCCCGTGGTGAGGAGGTCAACCCGAAGGACGTCGTGAGGACCTGGCGCTCGGAGGCCTTCGAGCCGCTCTACCGGAGCCTGGTCGATAACTACGACTCGCTTCCGGTGCTCGAGACGCGCAAGGGAAGCTATCTCGTGATCTCGATCGACAGCGTCGCCTCACAGCTTGCCGAGTTCATCGACTGGAAGAACCAGCGGGGCGTTGAGACGCATCTGGTCCTGCTCTCGGATATCGGTGTGAGTCCGTCGTCCTCCGACGTCAGGACCTTCATCTACGACGCCTACACGTCCTGGGACAACCCTCCCGATTACGTGTGTCTCGTCGGTGACCGCGACGCGGGGATGCCCGCCTGGTTCCACGAGGGCGACATCACCGACCATCCCTACACCGAGCTTGACGGTGCGGACTACTTCCCGGACGTCGTCATCGGGCGGATGTCGGTCGACACCGCGCAGGATGCCATCATGGCGACGACGAAGGTCCTCTCGTACGAGCGCGACTGCGATGCGGCGAGCGACGACTGGTACTCGCGCGCGCTGATGGTGGCGGCGAACTGCTGCGGCAACCCGCAGCCGGTGACGCCCCGGACGACGAAGCTTCGCGTGG
>CAZEXP010000071.1:0-6385 GCA_964516845.1 uncultured bacterium | reverse complement strand
TGATGCTCAGACTGTAGTTCATGAACGCGACGAACGTCATTGTCACGCTGAACGAAACGAGCTTCCGGTACGTGATGTTCGTGGTTCGCGGCCCACGGGTCAGGTACGGCGCCTTCCGGTCGATGATGATGAACATGGCACCTGTCGCCGTGGCGTAAGACGCTGCCATTGCCCAGGTCAGACCGGCGAGCTTGAGTCCCGACGCAAAGAGCGCGAGGAAAATGACCAGTTTTGACAGCTTGAAGACGACCTCGAGGCAGAACGTCTCCAGGCTCGCATGCCGCAGCGCACGCAGCGCGAATCCGTGGATCTTGATGAAGGCCGCCGGCAGAATCCCGACTGCGATGATCGGCACCAGTGGAAGGAGCCGCGGTTCGTGGAAGATCGTATCCGCCAGCACGTTCCTGCCGAGCACGAGGGCCACGATCGTCACCGCGGTTGCCGCCAGCGCCAGGAAGGACGCGGAAAAGAAGACGCCGGAGGCGCCGCGTCGATCGTTGCGGCTCAGGTTCACGGGGATGAACCTCAGTAGCGTCGGTCCCATCCCGAACGAGGCGAGCAGCGAGAGGACCAGAAGCGTCGTCTGGGCGAGCACGAACACGCCGAGCAGGTCAGCGCCCAGAACGCGCGCGAAGATCAGGTTCGAACCGAGTCCGATGACGAGCCCGACGAGCTGGTACGCCATGACACCGGTCGCCTGCTTCGTGACCTGGACGAGGTTCCGCTCGTTTCCGTCGCCCGCGGGCTGTTGTGTCGCGCTCACCGGTGCGGTGTCGTGTCCTTCGTGTTCACTCATGGCTTGAGCCCCGCTGCCTGCATCATCACACCGAACGAATCGCGGATGTGCTCCGGCGCAGGACTCACGTCGAAGCTCGACATCAGGACGGCGTAGGAATCCTCGTGGTCCGGGCTGAACCCGTGCATCCCGCGCGGAGCCCGGCCCCCCATGTAGCTCGGGATGATCAGCTCTCTCGGATGCATCAGGAAGACAAGCTCGCCGAAGCGGTGGTCGTCGAAGTAGACGCCCTCACGCTTGAGGTCGTCGTCCGTGAGAAACTCCCCGCAGTCGAGTTCTCCGAGCGCAGCGCGCACCGTCCGCTCCGCCCGCTCGTTCTCGAACCAGAACCGTGCCATTGTCGAGTCGAAGAACGCGAGATAGTCGCGACCCTCGATGAGACCGAGCTTCGAGACCGTCGCCATGACATCGTGCGAACGCGCCGTCTCCGCCATTCCGTGGTCGGAGAAGATCACGATGTCGACATCGTCGTAGACCGCGCGGGCTGCCTCGACGGCGTGGAGCACCTTTGCCTCGACCTTTCGTACGGCTCCCGACACGGATTCCCTGTCTCCCGCGTGTCCGTGGAGGAACCCGTCGATGTACGGCGTGTAGTGGAGCGCGAAAGCCGGTCGGTCGACCTCGCTGAACGATGTTTCCAGTTCGGCGAAGCCGCGGTCGAATCCGTCCTTCCATGACCACGAGCGCCACGGGATGTCGCGAGCGGCGAGCTCGTCAAAGATCGACGGCACGACGGACGGGGCATCCGGCATGCGAGCCGGGCCCGGAGCGTGGATGTCCACGAACCCACCCGGGGCGTAGATGTCGCGCTTCTCGATGAGATCGAACCGGGCGAACAGGTGCCAGGGAATGCGATAGAGGTTGTAGTAGCCGCTGAATCCGCTCCGCCGCTGATGCCACTTGAGGACCTGGCGGCGGAAACGGTGGTGTCCCGAGATCTTCGAGGGGATGAGACCGAACGCGCGGAGTGACCGCATCTCCGAACGCTCGGCGCGGTAGAACATGCCCCAGTGTCCGTGTTCCGACGGCATCCGCCCGGTGAGGATCGTGGGTTGCGCGGCGCAACTGTATCCGAGCACCGTGCGCTGGCGCCACCGGTGCGGCGCGATCGAGGCGAAGCAGTCGCTGTCGCGTACAACTTCCCAGCCGAGCGCGTCGACGAAGAACACGAGTGCGAGTCTCTCAGCAGGCATCAGTCAGTCTCCGCTTCGATCCCGATACGTTCGCTTGCCGGGATCCTCCCGAGCAGCACCTCCTCGTGGAACCGCGCAAGGCGGGAGAGGAGGCACGACCGCATCTCCGCATCCGTACTGGACGAGAAGTCAGCAGGCAGTGAGAAAGGAGCATACCGCGCTAGTGCCGCGCGCGTCCACTTGCGTGGAGCGCGGAGCGTCGGTCCGCCGACCGGTCCCGCATGATGCTCATGCTTCTCGAGGTCCGCGACGCTCGGTCCCGCTGCGCTCCCAAGACCGGAGAAGAACAGCAGAAGCCCGGTGACGTACGCCCGCGCATTCGGCGATGCGCGAAGCGCTCCGCGGAGCACGATGCCAGGCGGGTAGAGTGAGCGGCGAGTCCCGCTCCGGAGGATCTTGAGCGAACGGGCGACGCTCCGAACCGGTCCCTCTCTTGCGGCGAGTCGGGCGATCGCCATCGGGAGCGACGCCAGTGAGAGATCTTCGCCGAGAGCGTCCCCCAGAATACGCTTCCACATCATCAGTGCGAACGGCTCGGCGTGGCGGCCGGCGAGGGCATCATCCGAGAGCGAGACGCGAAGCGTCTGCGCATCACCCGTTGTCTTGAAATCAGCCCAGAACGGCAGCTCCTCAAGGAACGGATCGATCTCCTCGGCAAGCGCTCCGAACTCCGGGCGTTCGCAGTAGTCGTCAACGAAGAGCCGTACGCGCTCCGCGTAGCCGACCGGAACGTGATGGCGGACGAACAGAAACGCGGTCACCAGGTCGAGCATGAGCTTGGCGGTCGTGTAGTGCGACCGGAGATCATCGAGTTCGCTCCCGGCGGTCGCGGCCTTGCGGCCGGCGAGCAGTTGCTCGATGCAGCGGTTGTGCACGAACCGTAGCGCGTCGTCGGCCGGGATCTCATCGATGCTTACGCTGCCGAGAAGGTCGTCAGCGGCGCCATCGCCTCGCAGGAGCGCCGGTGTGCGGACGAGCTCGTAGTTCGAGATGAAGGCGGGGAGGTGCGCAGCGTGTCCGTGCGGCTTGACCGCCGCGTCGACGCCGGCGCAGACCCCGGCGAGTTCGTTGTTGAGCCGGGCGACCGACCGCGCGGCAGCGGCGCGGGCGGCGGCGACGTCGGCGTCGGGTCGCGCGATGCACACGAGGTCGACGTCGCTGAGGCTGTAGAGCCCGGCCTCTGTCTCGACGATCGTCGCCTCGCCGCGGGATGGAGCTCCCGTCGTGAAGAGGGCGACGCACGACTCGCCGACGGCAGCCCACACGGCGTCCGCGCAGCGCTCGACGATATCCGCGAAGAACCGGTGCTTCGCGTCATCGCGCGTGTAGCGCCGGCTCCCGCCGCTCCGCGTCGTGCCGTCCATGGATCTTGCCTTTCGTCGCTGTGCACCAGGCCCTCGAAGCGGCCGCACTTCCGCTCATTCCACCGGGGCCACCGTAGCATGCCCGGGCCACAGTATCGCCCCAAGAGTACACATCACTAGCACTTCGCGTACCGGAACTTCAAGCGGGGGTTCAAACAGCGAGTAGGAGGTCAGAATCGGGGGCCGTGAGCCCCTAAGTGGTCGCTTCTTGCGAACTAACATGCCGATGTGGTATAATCTATGTATGCGCCCTGGAGACACCGGTGGTGTCCTCGGGTGGCAGGATTGTCTTACCTCGCTGGGTAGGTGGGCACCCAGAATCTCCAGACGAATGACCGCAACGCGAATTCACGATTCAGGAATTCGAGTAACCCGAGCCGCGTGGCGCGGTGCAGTCGCGTCATGCCCAACGAAAGAAGGAGGGAGCGCATGAGAGTCGCGCGCACCTTCGTCGTTCTCGCCATCCTGGCGTTGGCCGTTCTGCCCGCGTCGGCACGATGGATCGAGTTCGGCTCCGCTGAGTCCAACATGGCTCCAGAGGCGACGCTTGTCTCGTCTGACTACTCCGGCGTCAGATTGACGATGGAGATACCGGGCGTGGACGCGGTCGACGTCGCCACCGAACTCGGAACGTTCACGAATCTGACGATTCCGGGCAGCTACCACACGATCGGTATCGGCGAGCCGATGCTTCCGGTCGTGCGCGAGTATCTTGAGCTCCCCTATGGCGCGACTCCGCACCTGACGGTGCTCCGCGCAGATTACGTCGAGGTTTCGCTTGCGGATCTCGGCATCGCGAACCGCATCGTTCCGACGCAGGAGTCGGTGGAGAAGATGCCCGGCGCCCGTGAGGCCGCCGAGTTCGCGTACAACGACGCTGCGTACGCTCGCGCCGGCTACTCGCCGGCCGTTGCCGCGGCGCTTGGCGAGATCGCCCAGGCCCGCGCGCACCGCTTCGTTGAACTCGAGATCTTCCCGGTTCAGTACGACGCCACCGCGGGCACCGTTCGCTACCTGACGAACATCGAGCTGTCGGTCGAGTTCGAAGGCGGCGACGTCGGCGCAACGATGGCGGCCATGGAGCGCTACGCGTCGCACGACTTCGACGCGTTCGCATCGAAGAATCTCCTCAACGCCGACGTGTTCGCGACGCGCGGCGTTCCGGCGCTTCCCATCGGCTACCTCATCGTCTGCTACGACGATTTCTTCGAGGAGATCCAGCCGCTCGCGGGTCTCCGGCATCGTCTGGGCTATGAGACGACGGTCGTCAAGACCTCCGAGATCCCCGGTGGCGCCACGAACACGAACATCAAGGCGTACATCCAGGACGCGTACGACACGTGGCCGGTCCCGCCGACATTCGTGCTTCTCGTCGGCGACTCGGGTCAGATCCCCGTCTTCATCGGCGGGTCGTCCGGCTCGGCCGCAGACGTCTACTACGGCAGCATGGACGGTTCCGGCGACTGGGTGCCCGACATCTACATGGGTCGCTTCTCCTGCGACACCGAGGCGGAAGTCACGCTGATGACGGACAAGACCGTGAAGTACATCCGCTATGCGCTCAGCAGCGGGACGGACTGGGTCGACAACGCCACCTTCATGGCGTCGAGCGACAACTACACGGTGTCCGAGGGCACGCACAACTACGTCATCAGCAACTGGGTCGAGCCCGCAGGCTACACGGTCAACAAGCGCTACTCCGTGACGTACAACGCCACGACGGCGCAGGTGATCGGCGACATCAACGCCGGCCTCTCGATGCTCACATACTCCGGCCACGGCTCCGTCAATTCGTGGGCCGACGGCCCGCCCCTCAGCGCGACCGAAGTAGCGGCGCTGACGAACGTCGACATGCTTCCGATGGTCCAGTCGTACGCGTGTCTGACGGGCCAGTTCACGAGCGCGTGCTTCGGCGAGGCGTGGACGCTGGCGCCGAACGGCGGCGTCCTGTTCCTTGGTGCCTCCGAGTCCTCCTACTGGGACGAGGACGACATCATGGAGAGTGCTGTGTACGACGCGTGGTTCGGTGAGGACTACACGTGGGCTCGCGGCATGTTCGACGAGGGCCTCTGGGCCGTCTACCAGGCGTATTCCGGTGGCGGCCGGACCCAGTACTACTACGAGATCTACACGGTCTTCGGCGACCCGGCCCTCGATCCATGGACCGCCGGTGCTCCGATGGACCTTGCTGTGTCATACAACGGCGTCCTGCCTCTCGGCCATGACACGTTCTCGGTCGATGTCGGAACGGCGGCCGGTCGCGACCCGGTCGAGGGCGCGCTCGTCTGTCTCTACATGGACGGAGAGCTCTACGAGACGGGTCTGACGGACGCGACGGGCCACGTCGATATCGCCATCAGCACGCCTCCCACGGATGTGGGTTCGATGGACGTGTGGGTGAGCAAGCACGGCTACAAGCCTGATTCGGGCAGCGTGAACGTCATCGTCCCGGTGACCTACACGATCGACCCCCCGACGGTCCCGATCAACGTCGCGACCGATCTCACGGTCACGGTGTGGGACAGCGCGGGCGTCGAGCTTCCCGACGTTGAGATCATCCTCGACGGCTGGGGGATCGCTCCGATCGTCGACGTGACCGATGCGCTGGGCGAAGCGCACTTCAACATCACCGCTCCGTACGGCGAGGACCTCATCATCGTCGGCAGCGAGCTCAGCGCGAGCTACAACTGCTTCGAGGATGTCGTCCCCGTGACCGGCGGCTCGACGTTCGCATCAGCCGATGTCGCGGCCTCGGTCGCGTCGATCGGTCTGTTCGGCACGCTCGCTCCCTTCTACGAGGGCGCCATCACGGGCATGAGCTCCGAGAGCGGGTTCGACCTCTACGCGGTCGGCTGCGGCGTCGATCTGTACGGCAACTCCG
The DNA here is from genome assembly GCA_964516845.1 of uncultured bacterium. Classification (GTDB taxonomy): domain Bacteria; phylum Joyebacterota; class Joyebacteria; order Joyebacterales; family Joyebacteraceae; genus JAPEKQ01. Next base: position 151 of record CAZEXP010000071.1, on the reverse strand, counting down.
GCGGTGCGACGACGCTCGAGCTGCTCGGCACGCCGACCTCGACGGGCACTGTCAGCTGTGCGGTCGCCAAGAGCGGCTTCGACATCTACCTCGAGGACATCACGGTCCAGGTCGTCTACGGCCAGCTGGCCGGTGAGGTCTACGAGGCCCC
>CAZEXP010000070.1:0-6441 GCA_964516845.1 uncultured bacterium | reverse complement strand
CCACGAGCGCGGAGGCGAGGTTCAACCTCGGCGCCGCGCTGATATCGAGCGGGTCGGACGAGGAGGCGCTTCCCGAACTGGAACTCGCGGTCCGGCATTCGCCGGAGAACGCGGAGGCGAGGTATCTTCTCGGAGTGGCTCTCATCAGCAAATGCCGGTTCGGAAGAGCCCTCGCGGAACTTCAGCGCGTCGCATCGCTCCGCGGCGAGACGCCGGCGCTCGCCTACCACATCGGAACGGCTCTCGCCTCGCTCGACCGGCTCGAGGACGCCGAGCGCTATCTGCGGCGCGCCGTCAAGGGTGACCCGGAAGACCCGGCGGTTCACTATCAGCTCGGGCTCGTGCTCGATCGGCTTGGCAGGAACGTCGAGGCGTCGGACGCCTACCGGAAGGCCGGGGGGAGCGCGTGATGGCGAGTCCGCGCGGCTCCGCGCCGATCCTCACATTGAGTCTCGTTCTGCTTCTGCTCCTCGCCGCCGTGTTCACGGCGGCGGCACGGTCTCCGGAGACGGCGGTTCCCACGACGACGTTCCGGGGTCCGCGCGGAACGCTTCACGACACGGAGCCGCGCATCCAGCGGCCGCCGGCGGTCGTGCCACTCGGTCACTGGTCGTACCCGTTGCTGGGCCAACTGGTGACGCGCGGCGTCATCGATCTCGATCTGACGACCCTTCCCGTATCGCGCCGGGAGGTGCTCGATGCGCTCATGGAGCTGGACCCGGTATTGACCGGACGGTCCGACGGACCCACGAGTGATGCCGAGGGACGCAGGACGGCTCCCACGCACTCACTGACCCCGCGAGAGCGGTGGCTGATCGAACGGCTCTTCCTGGAGTTCGACCAAGCGGCCGTCGATGCACCGACCGCGCACGTGCGGGAGGGCGACGCGCAGCTTGGGATGGGCATGACCGTGTCCGTGCGAGGAGGCTTCGTCGGGGCGGACCACACCGAGGCGGGTGAGGTCACACCCCAGGGGAGGCCGGCGACCGGTTCTCGGGGCGGCGCGCGCGGCGACACGCTGGTGCCCGCCGGGGGCGATTCTATCGCGATCCCGTCGGTCGATGACGACTTCGGCATCGATGCCGTCCTCGGCTACGAGATATGGGGCGGGTTCGGTGACGACATCGGATTCTATTCGAACGCGAACATCGTGTTCCACGGGCAGGAGGGGGATCGCATCGAGCGCGTCTCGAATCGGGCGCGCGCGTGGCGGGGAATGACGGCTGACATCGTCCACGGATACCTGATGGTCGAACGTCCTCACTGGCGCGTCACGGCCGGTCGGTTTGGAGCGGCGTGGGGCCGATCAGACCGTGGACGGCTTCTGATCTCCGGGAACGCGCCGACGCTCGACGGCGTCGAGATGCGCGCGTCGATCGGGCCCATCTCGTTCACCGCGCTCAATGCGATGCTCGAGTACACCGAGATCGGGACGGAGACCGACCCCGGCGTGGACGAACACGTATTTCTCGCGGGACACCGTCTCGTCATTGCCGGACCGAAGCTCTCCGTCGGCCTCAACGAGGCCGTGGTCTACAGCGGCGCGATTCCTGACCCGATCTATCTCAATCCTTTCGCTCCCTACTACGTCTCACAGCACAACGAACGCGCGGACGACAACATCTTCTGGTCGCTCGACGTCGACTGGAGGCCGCTTCCGGGGCACGAGCTCTACTCGGAACTCCTCGCTGACGATCTCCAGTACGACCGCGACACGGACAACCCGGACAAGTATGCGGCCACCTTCGGCTACCGGTTCGCCGGCGTCCTGCTTGACCGGACCGACATCGAGCTGACGCTCGAGTACTCGCAGGCCCGCAAGTGGACGTACACGCACAAGCACGTCGAGCATCGTCTCGAACACGATGGAGTCCCGCTGGGGTTCGATCTCGGTCCTGACGCCGAGCGGTTCCTGGTCGAGGCGCTCATTCACCCGCGGCGCAACATCGCGCTGGGGTTCGAGTACGTGCACGCGAGGAAAGGCGAGGGGAGTCTCCGAATCCCGTACGACAAGGAGACCGACAACCCCGACACGGAGTTCCCGTCGGGCGACGTTCGTGCGGTGGATTCGGTCCGGCTCTCGCTCGAGTATGACGATCTCAGGGGGTTTGAGTCCGGGATCTCAGCCGGCTACTATCGCGTCGAGGGCAGTGACCCCGCGGACGAGTCGATCTGGGAGGTGACGGGGCATGTCGGCTTCCGCATCTAGCCCGTCGGCGGGAGCCCGGGCATCGCAGTCGCGACCTGCGGCTGCACTCGTGCTCGTGAGGCCCGTGAACCTGATCATCGCCGCGTGCGCGACGCTCGTCGGCGCATGGCTTCAGGCGGAGCGCGGCATCAGGCTCGAACCGGCGTGCTGGGCGGCGGCGGCGGTCCTCGCGGCCGTGGCCGGGGCGAACGCGTTCAACGACTGGGTCGATCGCAGAGCCGATGCCATCAATCGGCCTCGGAGGCCGGTACCGAGCGGCGCGCTCTCGTCGCGGGCGGCGCTCGTCACAGCGCTGATCTCGTACGCTGTGGCGATCGGACTGGCGACGCGCGTCAGCATCGTCGCCGTCGATATCGTGCTGCTCTGGGTTCTCGTGACGGTCGCGTACTCGCTTGCGCTCAAGGGTGTTCCCATACTCGGCAATGTCGTGGCCGCTGCCGTGACGGCCTCGGTGTTGTATCTGGGATCGATCTCGCAGGGGCGTCCGGTCGCTGCCCCCGTGCCGGCGGCGCTGGTGCTCGCGTTGCTCTTCAATCTGGCGCGCGAGTTCGCGAAGGACGCGGAGGACGTCGCGGGGGACACCGTACAGGGTGTCCGAACGCTGGCGACCGTCCGCGGCGCCGGGGCCGCCCTGCTCGCCGCGCGTGCGACGATCATCGCGGCCATGCTGGCCGTCCTCGTGCCGTTCGCTTTCCGGGTGTTTGGCCTGTGGTACGGCGTCATCTCCATCGGCATGCAGGCGCTGCTCGTGTTCGCGCTGTGGTCGATCGTCCGGTCGGGTGATGATTCGCGGCCGGGACTGGCGTCCGCGCTCCTGAAGACGGCGATGGTCGTCGGGCTCGTGGCCGTGTCGCTGGGCATTCTGTAGAGAAAGGTCCCTCCATTGACGATCTTCGAGGCGATACTCCTCGGCATCCTCCAGGGACTGACCGAGTTCCTCCCGGTCTCGAGCTCCGGACACCTCGCGCTCGCCGAGCACTTCTTCGGCATCAGCAGCCCGGGCGTCACGTTCGAGGTCTTCGTACATTTCGGGACGGCGCTGGCCGTCCTGTGGTTCTTCCGCGCGCGCGTCGCATCGATCCTGCGCGCCTGCTTCCGATGGGCGGCACGCCGCGAATACGACCACGGCGAAGCGCGTCTGGCCCTGTACATCATCATCGGGACGATTCCTGCTGCCGTCATCGGGCTGGCCTTCGATGAGATCGTGGGCGAGTTCTTCGACAGCCCCGTTCTCGTCTCTGTCATGCTGCTCGTCACGGGCGTCATCCTCTGGTCGACACGGCGGATCCCGGCGGGCGGCCGGGGCCATGAGACGGTCCGCGACGCGGTGCTCATCGGGCTGGCGCAGGCGGCGGCCATCATGCCGGGCATCTCGAGGTCAGGCTCGACGATCTCCGCCGGTCTCGCTCTCGGACTCGACAGGCGTCGCGCGGCCGAGTTCGCGTTCCTTCTGTCGATCCCCGTCATTCTCGGGGCCACGGCGGCGAGCGCCGGCGATATCGCCGACGCCGGGAGCGGGGCGGGACTGACGACCTTCGTGGGAACGGTAGCGGCGTTCGCGAGCGCCATCCCGGCGATCGCGCTTCTGATGAAACTGGTGACGGTGGGGGTCTTCCACCGGTTCGCATACTACTGCTGGGCGGCGGGCATTCTTGGAATCGTTCTCTCGTTCACGCTCGGCTAATCGATGCGCCCGGCCGGTCTCGAGTCCGGCGGGCGGTCTTCGTCCGGACGGCGGGTGTTCCGGGCGGCTTGCATCAAGGAGGTCGGATATGTTCACGAGACAGACTGGATGGATGCTGGCGGTTCTGCTTGTCGCTTCTCCGGGGGGTGTCCCGGCCGCGGCCGAGACCGTCGGAGAGGGCGTGGCGATTACCGTGTACAACAGCGACCTCGCGCTGGTGAAGGACGTGCGCACGATCGACCTGGAGCGCGGGGTTCAGGAGGTGCGCTTCCCGGACGTGGCACAGCGCATCGACCCGACATCGGTCCACTTCCGCGTTCTCGTTGGGGGTGATGCGGCGGTCTGGGAGCAGAACTACCGGTTCGACCTCGCCAGCACCTCGAAGGTGCTCGAGAAGTATCTCGAAAGGGACATCGACATCGTGACGGAGGATGCGGACCTCTTCTCGGGAACCCTTATCAGCTACGACGGCAGCACCGTGATGCTCGACCAGGGCCGGGGCAATGGTCCGATCATTTCGCTCAACGCGGACAAGGTATCCTACGTCCGCTTCCCCTCGCTGCCGGCCGGACTCATATCGAAGCCGTCGCTTGTCTGGAAGGTAGGGGCGGAGAGCAAAGGGCCGCGTCTGGTCGAGGTGACCTACCTGACGTCGAGCATCAACTGGCACGCGGAGTATGTGGGCGTCGTCAGCGCCGGGGACGACGCGGTCGATCTCGCGGCGTGGGTCTCGGTCGACAACCGTTCGGGCGCGACGTACACCGACGCGAAGCTTGATCTCGTCGCCGGTGACGTCAACCGGGCGGCGTCGCCGCCGCAGGCCGTCATGATGCGCGGGATGAAGGCTGACGCGATGGAGGGGATGGGGATGCCCGAGTTCGCGGAGGAGGCGCTCTTCGAGTACCACCTCTACAAGCTCGACACGCCGTCGACCGTAGCGGACCGTGAGATCAAGCAGCTGACGTTCTTTCCGAGCACGGGCGTCACGGTCGAGAAGGTGCTGGAGTTCGATCACTACTACGGCACCGACGTTCGCGTTCTGCTCGAATTCGTCAACTCGGAGGACGCGGGGCTCGGGCTGCCGCTCCCGGCCGGCACCGTCAGGATGTACAAGGAGGACTCGGCCGGCGACCTCCAGTTCATCGGTGAGGACCGGATCGACCACACCGCGAAGGATGAGGACGTTGCGCTCCTGATGGGCAACGCTTTCGACGTCGTTGCCGAACGCACTACCGTGGCGCGGCGGAAGATCACCGACAGGGTTCGTGAGGAGGACTACGAGGTCTCGGTCCGCAACCACAAGGACGAGGATGTCGTCGTCCGGGTCGTCGATCACCCCGGCGGGTACTGGACGATCCTGAGAGAGACCCACGCGTACGAGAAGAAGGACGCTTCGAGGGTGGAGTTCCTCATCCCGGTGAAAGCTGACGGCGAGGCTGTTCTGAGCTATACTATTAGATACGAGTACTAGCGCACGAGCATCGGAGGGCGCATGGAGTCCGTCGGTCAGTTCCTCAGGCAGACCCGCGAAGCGCAGGAAAAGACGATCGATGAGGTCGCGAAGGCGACCCGGATGAGCCGCCAGGTCGCCATGGCGCTCGAGGAGGACCGTTTCAGTGTCCTGCCTGCGGTCGTCTATGTGAAGGGCCATCTTCGGACCTACGCGCGGTTCCTCGGTGTGAACGAGGACGATGTCATCCAGATGTACATGCGATTCACCCAGCAGCAGGAGCGGATCGAACCGGACGAGTGGGACGCCGTCGAACTCGAGATGCATGAGACGACACGAAGGACCGGTCTCATCTGGCAGCGCGTCGGGATCATCGCGATCGCCGCGCTGGTCATCATCGTCGGCATCGTGTGGGGCGTCCAGCACGCGCGGAACCGGCCGGCCCCGGCACCGCCCGAACGCACGCAGGAGGAGCAGGTCCTCGAGGCGACGACGCAGGACACGCTCATCGAGTGGCACAAGCTCGAACTCACGGTTGTCGCGCGCGAGCGGACGTGGGTGCGCGTCTCCGCCGATGCGGTCCCGACGGCCGACCTCACGCTCAACGCCGGCGACGAGCGGACGTGGCAGGCGAATGAGCGCTTCACGCTCGATGTCGGGAACGGAGGCGGTCTTGAGCTCTATCTCGACGGTTCACTTCTCGGAACGGCGGGCACCGGCTCGCGACTCGTCGAGGGACTGATCGTCGACGAGAACGGCATGTCGCACTGAGTCGGTACACGCCATGAGCAAACGCTTCAAGTTGACGGCAGAATATGAGCCGCAGGGCGACCAGGGCCGTGCGATCGAGGAGCTTGTCCAGGCGCTCGAGCGCGGTGACCGGTACCAGACCCTCCTCGGCGTCACCGGTTCAGGCAAGACGTTCACGATGGCCAACGTCATCGCGCGCCTGAATCGGCCGGCGCTCGTGATGTCCCACAACAAGACGCTGGCGGCGCAGCTCTACGGCGAATTCAAGTCGTTCTTCCCTGAAAACGCCGTTGAGTACTTCGTCAGCTACTACGACTACTACCAGCCCGAGGCCTACGTCCCCGGCAC
>CAZEXP010000069.1:0-6506 GCA_964516845.1 uncultured bacterium | reverse complement strand
CCGACCCCGTCCACATCCACATCGGCCACAGCAACTGGCAGGACGTCATCAGTCCCGACCCGGTCATGACGTGGGATGGAAGTGCCGAGGCGTGGAGCTACGCGTATTCGATCCCGGGTGTTGCGACATCGGTCGAGTTCGTCTTCAACGACGGCTCGGGGAACTGGGACAACAACGGCGGCGGAGACTGGAGCGTGCCGGTGACCGGTGGCGGGGGAGAGCCGGGGTTCGAGATGGACGGCCAGCTCGACATAGAGGCCGAACTCGTCGGTTCGAGCGGTACGATGGAACTCTACGCCGCGTTTGACGGGGAGTGGCTCTACATGGCGACGCAGCCCGCCGGCGGAGGGAACGACCACTTCCTCCTCGTCGATGATGATCCTGCCGCGCGCGCGAGCGCGCCATGGGCGAAGGCGGGGACGGTCGCGGGACGCGACTACTTCCTTGCGCAGGAGGGTGACAACGGCTGGAACGGCTGGTTCGATGGTCTTGAGGCCGTGATGACAAGCGCGAACGTCGCGAAGGCTTCGGGAACGTATCTCGAGGGCGCCATCAACGTCGCGGGGCTCTACGGAACGCTGCCGGATACGATCTTCGTTGCCGCGACCGCGTACGGGACGGGCGACGGCGGGACCCTGAACGACCAGGCGCCGGGCGGTGACGCCAACGGAGATGTCGAGCGCCCCGAGTACTTCCCGGTGCCGCTGTCGGAGACCGGCGTGGACGAGCCGGCCGGCATGTCTCGCGTCTTCCTCGCGCGACCGACGCCGAACCCGTTCAGCGCCGGCACACGAATCGGCTTCTTCCTTCCGCGGCCTTCACCGGTGCGGCTGACGGTCTACGATGTGACGGGACGGATCATCCGCGACCTCGACGATGGCGTCCGGTCGGCGGGCGAGCATGAGGTGGTCTGGGACGGGCGCGACGCGCACGGCCGCGACGTTCGGTCCGGCGTCTACTTCTACCGACTGATGACGCCTGCGGGGACCGCGGAACGGAAGGCGGTCGTGCTGCGGTAGCGCACCGGTCGCGCGGATAGGCAGCACTCCATGACAAGGCCCCGTCGCGTTCGCGGCGGGGCCTTGTCCATTGTTGGTCAGTTCTCGTCGCGCTCTGTGATCCGGGCGGTCAGTTCCCGAGCGTCGCGGTCCAGGTGTCGAGCGCGGGACGGGAGAATCCGTCGCCGTCGTAGAGACCGCAGTCCCGCCAGTAGCGGATGGTCGAGGCGTTGGGATAGTACTGGAAGTCGGACTCCCAGAAGTCGTCGATGTCGCGGGTGAGGAACCAGCAGATGAACGATGCCGAGAGCGCATCGCAGTCGGTGAGGAGCCGCTCGACGTACGCCTGCTGCGTCGCCTCGGTGGCGGGGATGTACACGGGATAGGGCAGGTCGACGGGTTCAGCCGGCCAGCAGGTCTCGGCGATCCCGAAGATCTTCCCGGGCGCGAGATTCGCCAGGTCGCTGAAGTACCCCGGTTCGAGCGCGTCGACATCGCCGACAAGACGTCCGTACGGATAGCCGCTGACGGCGACCGCGTCGCTGTAGAACAGCAGATTCGAGACCGGGACGATCTGTGACGCCTGGTCTCCGTAGTAGAAGTCCGCCTGGATGGTCACGAAGACGGGGAGGAACGGGTGCACGGCCTTGACCGAGTCGTAGACGCTCGAGGCGAGCGTGAGGAATCCGCTCCAGAGGTTCGGCGAGAAGTCGGCGAGCATGTTCGCTTCGATGGCGTACGCGAAGTAGTCCGGATCGAAGATCTCGATCATGTTCAGGCAGTGGTTCGTGAACGCCCTGATGACGTCGGGCTCGTCGAACGCGTACGTGTTCCATGGCGCAGGGAGCGGCTGGTCGTTCCCTGCGTTCCGGTAGCCGGCGAGACCGCTGCGGTCGGTCGAGATCGGGGTCACCGCGAGGTAGACGGAGTGTCCGGCCGGGATGCTCGCCGCCTGAACATCGTTGAGCCAGTAGTCGTACTCGGGGGCGTAGGGCGTCCCGTCGAGAGCCTCCTGCCATGGGACACCGCCGTCCTCGTGGATGACAGCGAGATCTGCGTCGTTGGCAATGACGTCCCACGCATCCTCCACGGCCGTGAAGGCATTGGCGTGGGGGTAGGGCGTGAACCCCATGTAGTAGGTCCGTCCCGAGGGACCCGTGCCCACGATGTTGCCGCAGGACCCCAGGGTTACGGCGAGCACTCCAAGGAGCGCCACCAGCGCGGCGGTCCTTGACGGCCTCATGTTCACGGATGCCTCCCTGCCGAGTGGTGGTCGACAACATGATATTGGACGGTGCGGCAGGTCGTGGCAAGGACTTCTACGCGGCTCCGTGGCGGGATGTCCCGTATTGACAGCTCCCGCGCATCGTGTTATGCGATGAAGTGCATGAACAGAGCTATGTTGTTGAATCTGACGCGGGGAGGATTGGAGGTCCTTGTGCTGAAGTCCATCATCGTGGTCATCGCAGTTGTGGTGACCGTCTGCCTCACCGCGGGCACCTGCCGTGCGCAGACGGTCGCCGAGTTGTCACTTGAGGAGGCATACGCCGCGCTCGCGGAGGGGCGCTTCACTGACGCAAGGACCGGCTTCGAACAGGCCGCCAGTGGCGACGGCGTCTGCCGGGCTCGAGCGCTTGCCTGGATCGCATCGCTGGACACGTATGATCCGATCTTCTACGGAAACGTGCAGTGGAACCAGGGGCGCGCCTGGCGGCTCGCACCGGATGACGGAGACGTCTGGGCGGCCATCGCGTACTCGTGGCACAGCGCAAACGCTCCAGAGGACGCCTTCCGGGCCGCCAAGCGGGCGGTGCAGGCCGGCGCGAGTACGTGCGAGCCCGAGTTCATACTGATGACGGCCGCGGCCATGCGAGGCGGTCGTTCGGAGGTCCTTCGTCTCGGCGCCCTGGTGCTTGCGGCTCCGTGTCGACACCCTGATAGCTGGATGAGCGGGACGGCGATTGGGCTGTCAACGCAGGAGCCGGACGTGGCGCGAGCACGCGTCATGGAGATGAGCGCTGCCGACGACGCCACCTACATCACCCATCTGTGCTGTGCCCTCGCGGCCGGTCGTGTGTTGGGCGACAGCCCGCTGACGAATCGGGAACTCTCGCTCGCCGCGGAGTTGCTTCCGGATGACTACCGCGCTGTTCTGCAGACGGCGCGGATCATGCTGGAGGCCCGACAGGAGGACAGGGCGCTCGCGCTGCTCGAGCGATATGAGCAGAGGATGCCTCTGGTCAAATCGGCGCACTTCTGGAACGCGCACATGATGATGCGAGCCGGAGCGAGCCCGGATGCGGTCATCCAGGAGTTCGGGATGGCGCAGATGCTGGACAGCGCGAATCCGCACATCCGCTTCGCGATGGGGAAGGCGCTCTACAACGCCTACCGGACAGACGACGCGTGGTACTCATTCCGGGAGGCGGCCGCGCTGGACTCCACTTTCGCCGCGGCAAGCATGATGCTGTCGGCGATCGAGGAGGAGCGTGGGAACTGGACGGAGTGTCTCCTTCACGCGAGGCGGGCCACCCGGCACGACACGACGGACTTCCTCAGCTGGAGCATGATGGGACGGGCGTTGACGGAACTCGGCAGGGATCGGGAGGCGCTCACAGCTCAGAGGACCGTCGTGCGTCTCGCACCGCTGGTCTTCGAGGGGCACGCAGACCTTCTCCTTTCTCTCATCGCGCTTGAAATGCATGAGGATGCACTCGAAGCGGCAATGGAAGCCTACCGCGCATGTTCTCCGCACGCGCCGGCAGCGTACGACGTTGGCGTCGCTCTCTGGGGTATTGGGCGGTTCGAGGAGGCGATTCCCTATTTCGAGGAGGCTGTTCGGCTTGACAGCCGGCTCGACGACGCCTGGGCCAATCTTGGCGCGGCGTACAGCGCGTGTGAGAGGAATGAGGAGGCGTTCGCGGCGCTTGCCCGCGCTCTGGAACTCGATCCGCGGGACGCGGCCGCGCGAACGACTCTCGGTGGGCTCTACATGATCTCGGAGCGATTCGAGGAGGCCGCCAGAGAGTTAGCGGCGGCGCTGGAACTCGATCCGTCCTCTGAACAGGTCCGAAGGAATCTCGCCTACGCTCTCACCAAGTTGGAGCGGGCATCCGAGGGGGCGGCCGTACTTGAGGCGGGAGGCGAATCGAGCGGGGACGGTGACCCCGTAGCCGTGCGGATGCGGGCCGAGACTCTGATGCGTGCCGGTCTGTTCGGCGAAGCGCGAGGGCTCTACCTGCAACTGGTCGAGCGGGATGAGGCGGGCGCTGAGGACTACGCGAACCTCGGAGTGGCATGCGAGGAACTTGGCTTCTTCGGTGATGCGGAGGAAGCCGCCCGCAAGGCGCTGGCTCTCGAGCCCGCGCTTCTGGAGGTAAGGTACAATCTCGGCGCGGTTCTCCAAACGGTCGGTCGCTACGCGGAGGCGGCGGCTCTCTATGAGGACGAACTGTCACGGAACCCGGACCACGCGAAGTGCTACGGCAACCTGTCGGCCATCCGGGCGCTGGCCGAGGACTACGAGGGAGCGAGCGAGTTGGCCGCCAGAGCCGTCGAGCTCGACCCCTCGTACTACATCGGCTACACGAATCTCTCGCAGTCGCTCATAAAGCTCGGCCGTGGGAGGGAGGCCGCGGCCGCCGCGCGTGGCGCCATCAACGTGGATCCGGACAATGAAATCGGGTGGTATCTCCTTGGCGGCGCCTGTCTCGCCGATGGGAACCGGGAGTGCGCGCGCGAAGCGGTCCGGGAGCTCGATCGTCTTGAGAGCCGACTGGCCGTCCCGCTGCGCAGCATGGCTGGCATCTGAGACCCTACGAGGAGCGTGTCGAGCACGTGAGAGCCTTGACTTCGAAGCTCCCGGCGCTTGCAGTCGCCGTCGCGAGCCTTATCTTGTGGACAGTTGCTTGCGGGCAGGGCGGCGTTCCGCGCGTCATCGGAGCCGATGAGCCGGGTGCGGATGGACGAAATCCTGCGTATCCGTGGATCGACGGTGCGTTTCGGGGCCCGGTCGCGTCCCGCCTCCGCACGCCGTTCGGCCACATACGGCTCGACGTGGAGCATGGAGGCTTCGCTGAGTGGCTGCGCGGTCTCCCGCTCGAGCCCGGCCGCGGCGTGATCAACATGTACGATGGGTCGCCCGCGCGCACCCAGCGATTTCACGTCGCGGTGCTCGCGATCGACGTGGGCGACCGTGATCTCCAGCAGTGCGCCGACTCAGTCATCCGGCTGCGGGCGGAGTACCTCCGCGCCGCGGGACGCGAGGATGAGATCGCGTTCCACTTCACCAGCGGCGACCTGGCGCGCTGGACCGACTGGCGCGATGGAACGCGCCCCGTCGTGCGCAGCAACCGCGTGACCTGGTCGCGCTCGGCGGCGCCCGACGGCAGCTACGAATCGTTTCGGCGATACCTGGATACGGTCTTCACCTATGCCGGGACACATTCGCTTGAGAAAGAACTCGAGCCGGTCGCCGACCCGGCGTTCATCGAGCCCGGCGACGTCTTCATCGTCGGTGGATTCCCGGGGCATGCGATGCTCGTCATCGACGTGGCCGAGACCCGCAGCGGGGAACGGATGTTCATGCTCGCGCAGGGTCTCCAGCCGGCGCGCGACATCCACATCGTCCACGACGGCGGGTTCATCAAGGAGTACTGGCATCCAGCGACGTCGAGCGGCCGCTTCCACGCGGGCGGATGGTCGTTCGCCTACACCGATCTGAGGAGATTTCCGGAATGATGACGAATGCGGGCAGCGATAAGCGCGTTCTCGTGCTCTTCTGCGGGGGCACGCTCGTGATGGAGAAGGACGAGCGGGGGAGCCTGGTCACGCCGGAGCTCGACCGCGCCATCCGCAATCTCCTGACGATGGAGACGCGGTTGGGCGAACTCGCCGAACTCGAGGTCGCGCACGTCGACAACATCGACAGCGCGAACATCCGACCCGAGCACTGGGACCGCGTCGCGGAGCTCATCGACGAGAAGTATGACGAGTACGATGGGTTCGTCATCACGCACGGGACCGACACGATGGCCTACACGGCGAGCGCGCTCTCGTTCGTGCTCGGCAACCTCGGTAAGCCGGTCGTGCTGACCGGCTCGCAGATCCCCGGTTCGCAGATCGAATCGGACGCGCGGCGGAACTTCGTCAACGCGGTCCGCGTGGCCACTACCGACATCTCGGGCGTGATGGTCGCGTTCGACCGGAAGGTCATCCTCGGCGCCCGCGCGACGAAGGTCTCGGAGTCGATGCTTGATGCGTTCGACGGGATCAACGGCGGACTGCTGGGTGAGATCCGTGTCGACCTGCGGCTCACCGGCGAGGCGAAACCGCGGCACGGGGGCAAGCTCGATCTCCGCAAGGGCTTCGAGAACAACGTGGCCATCGTCACCCTCGCTCCAGGGATGCCGCTTCACGTGCTCGAAGGGCTCGTCGACAGTGGAGTGAGGGGGCTTGTGCTCCGCGGGTTCGGGACCGGCAACGTCGCGTATGAGCATCACGCGGCGG
>CAZEXP010000068.1:0-6599 GCA_964516845.1 uncultured bacterium | reverse complement strand
GCCTTCATCTGCTGGTGCAGGTAGAACTCCTTCTGGCTCTTCTGGAGCTGCTCCCGCACCTGGTTCTCGATCTTGCGCTCGAGCCTGAGGATCTCGAGTTCGGCGGACAGGGCGCGCGCAAGGATGCGCAACCGACCCGTCACGTCGGGCGTCTCGAGTATCTGCTGCTTGTCCTCGATCTTCCCCGAGAGATGCGTGGCGACCGTGTCGGTGAAACGCGACACGTCGTCCATGCTCAACACGGAGGCGAGAACCTCCTGCGGTATCTTGCGCGAGAGCTGGACGTACTCCTCGAACTGACCGGCGACGCTCCGCATGAGCGCCTCAGTCTCGACAGTACGTTCGGCCTGCTCGTCCACGAGCTCGACGCGCGCGGACATGTATGAGTCGCCACGGATGAAGCGCTTGACCACTGCTCGCGAGAGTCCCTCGACGAGGACCTTCATCGTCCCGTCCGGCAGCCTCAGAAGCTGGAGCACGCGCACGACGGCGCCGACCCTGTAGAGATCGTCCGACGTCGGTTCCTGCGTCTCCGCCTCACGCTGGGTCACGACGAACATCATCTTGTCGCCGTGCATGACCTCTTCGAGCGCGCTGACGGAACGAGGGCGTCCCACGAGCAACGGCACGATCATCCGCGGGAACAGAACAAGGTCCCGGAGCGGAACGATCGGCAGCTTCTCGCTGAACTCAATGATCTCGTCATCGTGCGTGATTCGAAGCATCGTATCTCCTGTTGTGCAGTCCGCCTGACTCGTGTGAACGCGGATCCATTCGAACCGCGAAGCCCGCTTCCAGGCACGAAACGGAGGCTGACCCCCGCCTTGTGCACAACATAACCGCGGCCCACAACCGGTGCAACCCACCCCAGCAGGGAGCTATCCCTACTTCGGGGCTGTGATCTCGCCCTTCCGGGAGATGACCTCATCGATGACGCCGTACTCGAGCGCGCGTTCCGCGGACATGAAGAAGTTGCGGTCCGAGTCCTTGAGGACCTGCTCGACCGACTGACCGGTGTGCATCGCGAGGATATCGACGAGCTGCGAGCGCATGTGCAGGATCTCCTTCGCGTAGATCTCGATGTCGCTCGCCTGTCCTTCACTGCCGCCCATCGGCTGGTGGATCATCACCCGCGAATGCGGGAGAGCCGAACGCTTGCCCTTCGTCCCCGCGCAGAGGAGCACGGCGGCCATGCTGGCGGCCTGACCCATGCAGATCGTGTGCACGTCCGACCGGATGTACTGCATCGTGTCATAGATCGCGAGCCCCGACGCGACGTACCCGCCCGGGCTGTTGATGTAGAGATAGATGTCGCGCTCGTGGTCCTGAGCCTCGAGGAACAGCAGCTGCGCGATCACGATATTCGCGACCTTGTCGTCGATCGGAACGCCGATGAAGACGATATTGTCCTTGAGAAGCCTAGAGAAGATGTCGTACGAGCGCTCCCCAAGCCTCGTCTGCTCGATGACGAACGGTGTGAGTCCCATGCACGTCTCCCTTGGGCGTGTGTCAGCTATCAGTCGCCGCTTGCGTCTTCACTCGCGTCCTGCCGTCCCTCACCCGGCGCCGGCAGTTCGATCGACTCCGTGGTCACCTTGACCTTGTCGACAAGCAGCTCGTGCACCTTCTCCATCCAGAGCCTGTCCTCGAGCTCATGGTACATCTCGTCGAACATCTCGGTACCCTTGATCTCGTCGTACGCGGCCACCGGGTCTCGCCCCTGCTGCTCGGCGATCTCGGCAACCCGCTTCCGGACGTCATCCTCGGTCACTTCGACGCTGTTCTCCGCCGCGAATGTACTCAGGATGAGCTCGGCGCGGATGCGCTGGCCGACCATCTCGCGGTAGGTCTTGTCGAACTCCGCGCGATCCGGCTCCGGCGCGTCATCGCCGGCCTCCTGCTTCATCCGGTCGAACATCTTTTCGAGCCGGTCGTCGACCATGCACTCCGGCAGTTCGAACTCGGTCTTCTGGACGACGCGGCCGACGACGTCGGAGTAGAGTCGTTCCCGCGCCATGCCCTTCGCCTGCTCCTCGAGCTGGCTTCTGACCTTCACCCGAAGGTCCAGGAGCGTCTCGAACGGACCAAGGGACCTCGCGAATTCGTCGTTCACGACAGGGAGCCGCTTCGCGCGAACGTCCTTGATCGTGACGCCGAACGAGATCGACCGGCCGGCGAGATCGGCGTGACCGTAGTCGTCCGGATAGTTGATCGTGACATTCTTCTGCTCGCCGACGCTGACGCCCACGAGCGCCTCTTCGAGTTCGGCAGGCAGCCTGCCAGTACCGAGTTCGCAGGGGAAGTCGTCCTGACCGGTTCCCTTCTCCCGCTTCCCTTCGTCATCGAGCTTGTCGTAGTCGATCACGACGAAGTCACCCGACACCGACGGGCGTCCCGGAGCGATGAGCTCGGCCTTGGCCTCGCGAAGCTCCTCGACCGCGCGCCCCACGTCATCGTCGCTGACGATCGGCACCTGCTCGGTGAACTCGAGGACCGACAGGTCTCCGACCTCGAACTCCGGCTTCACGGCGACGGTTGCGGCGAACGTGTACTTGCCGTCCGTCGGCTGCTCCTCGAGAAGCTCGACGTCAGGATCGCACACAGGATGGAGACCCGCCTCCTTCACCGCCTCCACATACGCGTCGCTCAACAGCGCCCCCAGAGCCTCCCGCATCGTCTCTGCGCCGAAGCGCTGCTCAATGACGGCCTTCGGCGCCTTGCCCTTGCGGAATCCATCCATCTCGACGTCGGCGGCAACCTTCTTCAGAAGCTCGCCGCTCTTGGTCTTGACGTCGCCCTCCGAAAGCTCCACGACCAGCTTCCGCTTCCATCCATCGAGTTCCTCAACACGAACCAGCAACAGTAGCTCCTTTGCATAATCCACGCCTTGCCGGCGTTACCCTTGACAACCCCGCCGACTGGTGCGAGAGGGGGGACTCGAACCCCCACAGGTTGCCCCACTGGATCCTAAATCCAGCGCGTCTGCCAGTTCCGCCACTCTCGCGTGCACACCACGGTCCGAGCTCCCGCGACGGCGGATGCGCGCCGTGCAACCGCGCGGCGCGTGGACCGGCTACAGCTTCGTCGCGTGGGCAATGACCGTGCCCACGATGATGGAGTTCCTCTTCGTGTCCGGACCATCGGCCCGCGACGCCATGACGATCGGGACCTTCGAACCGAGCAGCACGCCGGCCGTGCGCACGCCCTCGGTCATGAAACAGAGCGACTTGTAGAAGACGTTGCCGACATCGATGTCGGCGAAGATGACGTAGTCTGTCTTGCCCGCGATCGGACTCGTAATGCCCTTCATCCGCGCGGCTTCCGCGTTGACGGCGTTGTCGAACCCGAACGGCCCATCGACGACGCAGCCCTTGATCTGACCGCGGTCGCTCATCTTCGCTAGCGCCGCCGCATGCACGGTGTGCTCCATGTCGGGATTGACGAGCTCCAGAGCTCCTACGACAGCGACGTTCGGGCACTCCCACCCCAGCTTGTGCATCGCGTCGACGCCGTTTTCGATCATCTGCTTCTTCTGCATGAGGTCCGGCTTGAGCACGATGCCTCCGTCCGACATGCAGAGGAGTCTCCCGTACGCGGGCGTCCAGAGAAAGGCCAGATGGCTCATCAGCCCGCCGGCGTGAATCCCGGTCTCCCGGTTGAGCGCCGCGCGCATGATATCGGCCGTCTGCATCTTCCCCTTCATCAGGAAATCGACCCTGCCCTCCCGGACGAGTTCCACGGCCCTGCGCGCTGAGAGCACTGAGGCCGTCGACTCATCGGGGGCCTCGACCGGCACAACCTCCCAGCTCGAAATGTCGATCCCCGCATCCCCGGCCGCCCGCTCGATGAGATCCGACACTCCAACGAGGATGGGATCCACGAGTCCGAGCTGCCACGCGTCGTGCGTCGCTTCGAGCACGTGCTTGTCCCAGGCCGCGGCGACGCCCAGCTTCGCCCGTCCGTGCTTCTCACCATAGGCCAACGCCGTGTCTTTGAGTTCCTCGAAGGTCCTCGGAGGCTGTGCTCCGGACATACGCGCTCCTTTCGACGATGCTCCCGAATCCCAGAATATCCAGTGTCAGTTCAGTTGGTTGCCGTATCTACCAGCACACCCGTCCCTCGCCGCCCGCGGCGCAGCCGGTCGGATAGACGCGAGGCTCCGCTTCTCCCCGAAGGACCTCGAGGGCCCCGAACGCCAGCGATTCGAGCTCATTCTCGCCCGGGATGACCATGACCTCGGCTATGAAGCTAACGCGCTTCCGGATGAGGTCAACGAAGAAGGGAGCCTTCGCGAGCGCCCCGGTCAGGACGATCAGTCTCACCTCGCCCGAGAGCACCGCCGCCATGGCGCCGATCTCCTTGCCGACCTGATAGGCCATCGCGCCGACGACCTCGATCGTGCGGCCGTCGCCCGCTTCGAACCGCTGCTCCACCTCGCGGAAGTCGTTGGTTCCGAGATACGCAAGGAGCCCGCCTTCCTTGGCGATGAAGCGCTTCATGCGCGCGGGATCGAAGCCCCTCTCAAGCATGAAGTCGTACATCTCGATCAGAGGGAGCGCGCCGGTGCGCTCCGGCGAGAACGGTCCGCCCGAGAGCGCGTTGTTGACGTCGACCATCCGCCCCCGACGGAGCGGTGCGATCGAGATGCCGCTCCCGAGATGCGCTACGATCATATTGACATCGGCCAGCCTCTCGCCGAGCGTGCGCGCCGCCTTCTTCGCGGTCGCCCGGATGTTGAGCGCGTGCAGCAGACTGATCCGCTCGATGTCCGGATGACCCGAGTATCGCGCCTCGGGTGCGAACTCGTCGACACAGACCGGGTCAACGACATACGCGGCGCCGCCGAGCGTGCGCCGCAGCGCCTCCGCAAGCAGGGCGCCGAGGTTCGACGCGTGCTGCCCGGCGTATCCGGTCCGCGCGTCCTCCATCATCAACTCGTTGACGATGTAGGTGCCGCTCGGGATCGCGCGGAAGAGGCCGCCACGCCCGACGACCGCGTCGAACGGCTTCCCCCCCAACCCGGCGCCATCGAGCGCTTCGCGGATCGCAGCGAGCCGGTGGTCGAGCTGGTCCGGGATGGTCTGGAACGCGGCCAGCTCCTCGCGGGAGTGATCGACCGACGTCTCGAACACGCGCTCATCCCCTTCGTAGACGGCGAGCTTCGTTGTCATGCCGCCGGGGTTGACCGCCAGAACCCTGGGACTCTCTCCCATCGAGACTCCTCCTCATCGCACAAATCCGGATAAACCTCGTGGATGATACCACAAACGGGGCCACCCCCAAAGCACAGGCGGTGCAGACTGCACCGCCCGGGCACGCGCGTGGCTGTGTGGGCCGGCAGACAGGGCTGCGTCCCCCTGACGCAGGAAACCACCTGCAGGCTCGAGGCCGTACAGGTGGTTTCCTTCTACCGGGCACACGATGGAGCCCGGACAATGCCTCTCAGTGCCATTGTCGAACCCACGGACCCTGTCGGGCGTGTCGGCTCTACTCCAGCACGCGCGCTCTATTCGAGCACGATGATGTTCTTCGCAGCGCAGATTTCCTTGAGCTGCTTCGGCCAGACCGTGACCGTGACCTCGCCGAGATGCGCGGCGCGAAGCAGGTACATGTACGTACGCGCCTGCCCGATGCCGCCGCCGATGGAGAGCGGGATCTCGTCGTTGAGAATGGCCTGGTGGTACGGAAGCTTGAGGAAGTCTTCCTGCCCCGTAATCTTCAGCTGCTCCCTGAGCGTTTCCTTCGTCACACGGATGCCCATCGATGTCAGCTCGTGACGACGCTTCGTCACAGGGTTCCAAACGAGAATGTCGCCGTTGAGCCCATGCATCATGTCGCCGTTCTTCTCGATCGTCGGCGTGACCCAGTCGTCGTAGTCGGCCGCGCGCATCTCGTGCGGGTAGCCGTCCTTGAGAACCCAGCCGATACCGATAATGAAGACCGCGGGATGCTCCATGATGAGCCTGGTCTCACGCTGCTTCCGCGGGAGGTCCGGGTACATCTCGAGGATCTCCTCTGCGTGGAAGAACTCGAGCTCCTCCGGGATATCCTCGTACTTGCCCTTGATCTCGGGGAAGAGCGTCTCCGCGTGCTTGCCGGCGCCGCGGATGACCTTCCAGAGCTTCCTGACCGTGTCCTTGAGGTAATCGAGGTTCCGGTCCTGCGGCGTGATGACCTTTTCCCAGTCCCACTGATCCACATACGAGCTGTGGTCGTGGTCGAGGAAGTAGTCCTTGCGGACCGCGCGCATGTCGGTGTTGATGCCCTGCCCCACCGCACAGTCAAACTGTGCGAGCGCCATCCGCTTCCACTTCGTCGCGGCCTGAACGACCTGCGCATCGATCTTCTTATCGAGACCGAGACCACACTGGAAGTCGATCGGCGTGCGCGAACCGTCGCGGTCGAGGTAATCGTTCACACCGCTGTCCTGCGAGACGATGAGCGGAACCTGCACCATCTGCAGATTCAGTTCCTTGGCCATGCCGTCTTCGATGTACCGCTTGATCTCGTAGAGCGCCTCCATCCGCTTGAGCGGCGGAAGGGTCGGCTTGTAGTCCGACGGCAGGATCTTCGCGACCTCTTCGTACGTGCTGATACCC
>CAZEXP010000067.1:0-7601 GCA_964516845.1 uncultured bacterium | reverse complement strand
CAACGCTGTTCCTGGACGATCTTTCGGAGCAGATCGACTCCATCCTTGCCCTTGGATCAGACGCAAGCTACTTCGCCTTGAACCACGACGGTCTCACAGTCCTTCACAGGCGAGTGGATCGGCACTTCCTGGATCCCCGCGAGTTGGGCAGCGAGTCGCTCAAGACCGCCGTTGGGGAGATGCTGTCGGCGACGTCGGGTCAGGTGACCTACGAGTTCGACAACGGCACAAAGACGACCTTCTACAGGACATCCCCACTGACTCAGTGGCGTTTCGCGATCGCCACGAGCGGCGTATCGGTGGAGTGACGAGACGCGGTGACAGTCTGCGGCTCCGTCCCGTGACGGCCCAGTCTGAGGTAGTGATGTCGGGACGGGGAGACCGCCGACACTGGGACGATCCAGCGCTTGGACCGTGACACAATGGCGAACCGCCCGAGCCTCCTG
Source organism: uncultured bacterium (assembly GCA_964516845.1). Lineage (GTDB taxonomy): Bacteria > Joyebacterota > Joyebacteria > Joyebacterales > Joyebacteraceae > JAPEKQ01. The sequence goes on along the minus strand of CAZEXP010000067.1, from coordinate 7,155 downwards.
GCCCGGGCGGTTCCTCTTGGTAGCGGATGGCCTGCTACCAAGGTTATTCGCGACGCGATGCGCGAGAGGCTAGTGAGGTCCTGGCTCCTTGCGCGAGCCGGGCGCAGGAGTCCAAGCCGGCCAGTGGCCACTCCCGGAGCCACCTACCACATCCAAAGCAAGACCCGCGTCCCGTTCCACATGGGGCATGGACTACCGTGCCACGGGATTTCTGGGCGCCCACCTTGATGCTTGTGGCCGTCTGTGGTATAATGGAGTTCCATTTGAAGGGCGTGTGCGACCTGAGTCCGACGGTGAAGAATCCTCGGAGCTCCATTGACACCGGACTTCTGCTGGGCAGGTGCGTCATGAGACCAGTGCTACAAGCGATAATCCTCACAGGAACACTGACCGTTCTCTGTACACACGCCGGGGCGCAGACCGACCAGCTATTCCTGACTCGGACCGATTTCCCGGCCGGCGGCGAGGCTGTGTCAGTCGCGGTGTCCGATTTCGACGGCGACGGCATTGAGGATCTTGCCGTCGCGTGCAACGATGATGATTGCGTGTCGATACTCCTCGGCAGCGGCGACGGAGGGTTCCTTTCACCTGTTCTGTACACTGCCGGCGACGATGCCAGGTGCGTCGCAGTCGCCGATCTTGACGGAGACACACACGAAGACCTCGTCGTTGCGAACAAGGACGATGACAGCATCTCCGTTCTCCTCGGCAATCCCGACGGGACATTCCGGCCCTCAGTGCAGTACGCTGCCGGGTGGCAGCCTGTCTTTGTTGTGATCGCCGACTTCGATGGAGATACCAGCGCCGATCTCGTCGTTGTGAACCGCGCGTCCGATGATGTGTGGGTGTTCCTTGGCAACGGAGACGGGACCTTCCAGCTTCCTGTCGACTACCCGGTCGGCGACGGGGTCCTCTCGGTCGCGGTCGGAGACTTGAACGAGGACGGACACCTGGATCTCGTGGCGGCGGGTACGCTCTGTGACCGCATATTCTTCATACTCGGCAATGGGGACGGGACGTTCCAACCGGCCTCGCCGCACGATGTCAGCTGTTGCCCCAACTCAGTCGCGATCGACGATCTGAACGGCGATGGCAGTCCGGACGTTGTCGTCGTGACAGGTGACGATAAGGTGTGCGTGATGCTGGGCAACGGAGGTGGAACATTCTGGCCGCCCGTGTGCTACGACGTCGGCGACTGGCCTTGCAACGTCACGACTGTCGACTTGAATGAGGACGGGCATCAAGATCTGGTGGTCGTTGATTCTGTGGCGGACAACATCTCCATCCTCTTCGGTGAGGGCGACGGCTCGTTCCAGCCGGCGGTGCACTACAGCACGGGCGATCGTCCGTATGGGATCACCGCTGCAGACCTGGACGGCAACGGGCACCGGGACCTCGTTGTCGCGAACAACTCGTCCTCAAGCGTCTCGGTCTTCCAGGGCAACGGAGACGGAACACTCCAGGCACCTGTGCAGTACGGTGCAGGTTGGGGGACGGAGTTCGTGGGGGCGGCGGACTTCGATCAGGATGGTATTCAGGATCTTGTAGGCGTGAACGTCAACTCGGCCAATGTCTCGATTCTCATTGGGAAGGGTGATGCGACGTTCCATCCGCACGTCGAGTACAGCGCGGGCCAGGGGCCGCACTCCGTGGCCATCGCGGACTTCGATGGCGATGGGGCGGTGGACCTAGCCGTGGCGGACAACTTCTCGACCACGGCGGCCGTCCTGCTGGGCAATGGTGACGGGACGTTCTGTGAGCATGTGCTCCACGAGGTGGGAGATAATCCCCAGTGTGTCGCCGCCGCTGACCTGAACGGTGACGGTTGTGATGACCTCGTCGTCGGTAACGGTTACATGAATGGCGTCGACCGCAAGGCATGCGTGTTCCTTAGCAACGGCGACGGCACGTTCCAGGCGCCGGTGCGGTACGGACTGCTGGAGGTCTGCCAGTCTATCGGAATCGCCGATCTCAATGGCGACGGATGCCAGGATCTGGTGCTCATGGACTACGCCTTGGACAGCATGTCGATACTTCTTGGGAAGGGCGATGGGACGTTCGCACCGCTGGTGGAGTATGGTACAGGTGATCGACCCAAGGGCGTCGCGATCGCGGATCTGGATGACGATGGCGACTGGGACCTCGCCGTGGCGCACCTCGGCAGCCGTGATGTCAGGATCTTCCTCGGCAACGGTGACGGAACGTTCCAGCTGACATCGCAGTATGATGCTGATCGGGATCCGCACTGCATCAAGGTGTCGGATCTGGATGGTGACGGCGTGGAGGACCTGGTCGTTGCCAATCACGCGTCGGCCAACGTGTCGGTCTTCCTGGGGAACGGCGATGGGACATTCCAGGAGGCAGTGCACTACGCCGCGAGCAGCATCGCCAAGGGCGTTGCCGTCGCCGATCTGGACGGCGATGGCGACCAGGACCTTGCTGTTGCGACCCCGCTGGGGGGCTTCATCTGCGTTCTCATCAACCTCACCGACCCGCCGACTCCCGTCGAGGAGTCCTTCTATGCGGTCGCGACCCAGCACGCCACGGTCACTCTCCGATGGGTGATCGAACCCTGCAGCGCGATCATCGGCTTCAATCTCTATCGCTCCGCGTCTCAGGAGGGGCCGTTCGCTCGAGTCAATGAGGGAATAGTACCCACGCTCGAGACCGGCGTGTTCGAGGATGTGACCGTCTGGCCTGAGACCACGTTCTGGTATCAACTGAGAGGCGTGCAGACGGATGGCGTTGAGGTGCCTGTGGGGGCCCAGATGGTGTCGGTCACCACAGGCGGGAAGCTCTCCACGGTGCTCCATGCGGCCAATCCCAATCCGTTCACGGATGAGACACGAGTCGTGTTTGACATCCCGGGCAATGCGGGCTGCGTGAGCCTGCGGGTCCACGACGTCGCGGGGCGTCTCGTGAAGGAGCTTGTGAGCGGACCCGTGGAGCGGGGACGTCATGTCGCTTGCTGGGATGGGCGGGACTCGCGCGGTTCTGAGGTTGCGTCAGGCGTGTACTTCCTCAGGTTCACCACCAGGAACGACGAGAGCGTGGGCAAGCTGCTCCTCATCCGTTGACCGCAAGACAGGTTGTTGGGGGAGACGATGGTTCGCTCAACGAGCACTCGAACAGACGGTATCTCATGTTGAGCCGCATACGAAGGGGGAGCTTGGTGAACGCTCAGAGCATTGCGGTCGCGACAGCGCTGACGCTTGCGCTGATGGCGTCCGTCGTGACGGCTCAGACGGATGTCCCGGGCGGAGCGGTCTCCGGTTCGTGGGCGGCGATTGGATCTCCCTATCACGTGTATGGCGAGATCAGGGTGGAGGCGGGCGACACGCTTCGCATCGGGCCCGGTGTGAGTGTTGTCTTCATGGTGAACGAGGGCTTGAAGGTCTTCGGAACTCTGGAGGCCGTCGGAGTTGCGTCGGATTCGGTTCGCTTCAATTCGAGCGGCAGCTGGACCGGCGTGACCTTCGAGTCCGGTGCTGATGCGGGTGCCATGGAGTACTGCTATCTCACCGGTCGCGCCTACCCGTTGCTGAAGATCAAGAGCAATCCGACCGTTGCCCGTTGTTCATTCCGACACGGGCGACTCGGAGTCTACGTGAAGGATGTTGCTGCGACCATGACTCTGTCAGATTGCCGGTTCTACGGCAACGATCCGTACGGGGGCGTGGAGTGCGGTGACGATACGTCCGTGACCATCATCAACTGCCTGTTCAAGGACAACTTCAACGGCGGCATGGGGGGCGGCGGCGTCACAAGCGAGCATGGGGCACTGACGCTGCGGAGCTGCGTGTTCGAGGGCAATGAAGCCGACAACACCGCGTACGGCTTCGCCGGTGCAGTGAGCAGCTACGGAAGCACGGTTGATATCTGCGACTGCACGTTCGTCGACAACCGCTGCGGGTACACGTTTTCCGTAACGGGCGGAGGTGGCGCGATAGGTCTCCGGTACGCGACCGGCACCATCTCGGGCTGCGTCATGCACGGCAACTCCTCGGTGCGGAACGGGTCGAGCTTGTACGTTGGCATTCACAGCACGGCCGCGATTGACCGGTGCACGTTTGACTGCGGCAACTCCAACTACGATCTGGCCGATATCTGTGTGCAGCAGGGCTGCACGGCGAATTTCACCAACTGTATCATGACCGACCACGGCATGTGGTCGACGTCGGCGATTGACAACTACGGGACCTTGTCCGTCGAGTACTGTGACTTCTTCGGTAACACGGGGAATATTCTGGGTGGCGCTCCGGCGGGCTTTGGTGAGCTGGTGGAGACCAATGGCAACGGCGATGCAAGTGACGTATTCGGCAATATCTTCATGGACCCGCTGTACGTCGGGTCGACCAGTGGGACGTGCTGGGATCTTCACCTGCGCGCCGAATCTCCATGCATCGACGCGGGCGATCCGGAGCATCCACTCGACTCGGACGGCACGGCGGTTGATATGGGTGCTCTGTGGTTCGATCAGAGGCGCCCCGACATCGTCGTCTCACCGACAGCGATCGACTTCGGCGAGGTGGTCATCGGCAGCGAGACTGAGGGAACACTGGCGATTCGTAACGCCGGTATGGCCGACCTCGTGATCCATTCGGTGCCATGTGAACCGACGTGTTTCGCCTCCGACTTCGTCCCTGCCGATAGTCTTGTCGCTCCAGGAGATAGCCTCCTTCTCACAATTGCGTTCGCGCCGTCTGACACGGGCGCTGTCTTCGGGACGTTGAGCATCGTCAGCAACGATGAACCTGCGACGGTTGAACTCAGCGGGAGCGGTGGTTTCGGAACGGGTGTCCCGGGGACTCCGAAGATGCTCGCGCTTGCCGGCCCGTGGCCGAATCCTTCGCGACGGAGCGCATCGTTTGAGTTGACGCTGCCGCAGCCGGCGCACGTGCGAGTTGAGGTGTTCGACCTGAGTGGCCGCAGGGTTGCGGTGTTCCTCGATGGCCGGCGGGATGCCGGAGTGCACGATATGGACATGGACCTCACAGGTCTGGCGAGCGGAACATACTTCTACCGATGCAGCATCGATGGCGAGTACGCAACAGGGAAGCTCTCGGTGCTGAGATAGAAAGAAGCAGCGGATCCAAGGCGTCATGAGATAGGGAGTGCAGAAAGGCGAGAGAGGTGTACTATGGAGATGTACGGCATCGTAATTGACCAACCAAGAAGGAGGCAGACATAGCCGATTAGCTGCAGCGAGCCCCGGACGCTCCCCCCGAACATCAACATCGAGAGGGGGCTGCACCATGTCAACCAATGTCATAACCGCCGAACGACAGTTCGAAGCCGGACATCTCCGCCGCCTGCAGTTGGGCTTCCTGGTCGCCATAGGCATCCACGTGATGCTCTTCCTCACGCTTCCCCATCCTCACTTCCAGCCCTACCAGCTTCATGAGCGGACCGTGACGCAGCTGGTGAGCGCGTCTCCGGAGTTCGTCATTCCTCCTCCGCCCGAGGAGATTCCCAAGCGGGATATCGTGACCGCCATGGTGCCGAGCACCGACCCCGGAGCCGCAGAGACCATGGCATCCACCGTTCTGGATCCCAAGAACATCCCCATCGCGGTCGTCTCCGAGGAACGCTCAGGCTTCTTCGACGTCTTTGATCAACCACCCCTGGTGGTCAAGTGGGTGTACCCGGTCTATCCGGAGATGGCCCGGCAGGCCGAATTGGAGGGCGTTGTTCTGCTGAAGGTGGGAATCGACGAGTTCGGTCAGGTCCGGGAAGCGCACATCCTTGATTCGGTGCCCGGCCTGGACGAGGCGGCTCTTGATGTGATCTACCAGTGGCGGTTCCTGCCGGCCATGCAGCGCGATGTGCCCGTGCCTGTCTGGTACACCGTTCCGATCAGGTTCAGCCTGCGCGGATGATGTGAAAAAGTCCCTGGGATCAGTCCCGGAGGCCATGCTATGCGAACCGCCCGAGCCAGAAGGCCCGGGCGGTTCTGATTTGGTAGCGGGGGCGTTCTCCGGAGGGCGGGCCTGGTCAGAGAAGGCAGAGTCCCCGCCGGCGGATTCGGCCCGGCTGTTCGAGAAAGGCCTTGACTTCACGGAAGACGATAATTAGTATCAGAACGATTGCGGTAAGGATAATCGGTACAAGACGCATCTGGCACCAGCGGGGACTGATGTAGCCCGAGAGGAGATGGGAAAATGGGAATAGTCATGTTTCTGGTGGTCGGCGGTGTGGCGGGATGGCTTGCCGGTCTGATCATGAAGGGGCGTGGGTTTGGCTTTCTGGGCAACATCGTCGTCGGGATCATCGGCGGGTTGCTGGGTGGCTTCCTGTTCGGCCTGTTCGGCTTGTCAAGCGGCAGCCTGCTCGGCTCGCTGGCCATGGCCCTGGTCGGTGCCGTCGTGCTTCTCTTCATAGTGGGCCTGATTAAGAAGTCGTAGCTGCCGCCACTGCTTCGTCGGCGGCGTTCTTCGCCGCATTCACGCGGTTCGTTGGACGGTCAACCGCCCGCCTTCGCCGGGGGCACACTTCGGAGGTGCCAATGCGTTGGACGGTGTTGATCACAGCGCTAATCCTGCTGGCAATGTCGGCAAGTGCCCTTGCTGGTAGTGTGGGGTTGGGGTTCATGGTGGGGGAGCCGACGGGGTTCAGTCTGAAGGCCTGGTCGGGCAGCCGAACGGCGTTCGATGTGGCGGCGGGGTGGTCGCTGGGCAGTGGTGACTGGGTCTACGTGCACTCGGACTACCTCTGGCATCGCTACGATCTCGACGTGGACGTGCGAGGCTCTCTTCCATACTACTTCGGCGTGGGGGGGCGCGTCCTCCTGCGCGATGGTCATGACTCCAGGGTGGGTATCAGATTGCCACTGGGACTGGACTTCATCACGGGCGATCAGCGCTTCGACTTCTTCATCGAGGTGGCTCCGGTCCTCAACTTGGTCCCGGATACCGAATTCGATGTCAGCGGAGGGCTTGGAGCGAGGATCTACTTCTAGGGTCACTGTCGGTTAACCAGTGTCCGTACATGAGCTGTCGGGATGTCAATGGCCGGAAGGCCTGACCGTAGGGAGGTAGGGGGTAATGAAGAGGATACTCACCATAACCACAGTGGTGGTGCTGCTCGCCTCGTGTGCTGCAGCGCAGAACGTCTCCATCACGGACTACCGAGTGCCGGTGAGCAGCGCCAAGAGCC
>CAZEXP010000066.1:0-7707 GCA_964516845.1 uncultured bacterium | reverse complement strand
GCGATCACCGCGCCTCTGTCGCTGCGGTTCTCTCTTGCCATCCGACAACCTCCTAGAAAAACGTTCTCACTCCGATGGCGCTCTCCCGTGCGCCTCGGGGCCCCGTTGCGGCCGTCCGGCCTCCAACGGAGATCTCTCGCCGCCGCTTCCCTGGCAGCGAACCTTCCCCTAGCTACTCGTACTGAATATCCTTGCATTCACCTCCTATCGGCGCTGGATGCGCCACCACGTCGGTGGCTTCCAGACGCAGGAACCCCCACAGTTTCTCTTCACTAAGTTGCCTCAACACCATGACCCTGTCCGGGTTTTGCGGCAATCTAGCACACGGTCCGGAAATCTGTCAACCTTCTTTTTGGTGCAACTCCGGACCCCCTGAGGCGGGTCAAGACCCGAGCCTTTGTCAAGTTAGCGCGACGTCAGAACGGGTTCCGTCACCACCTCCGACGACCGCACGCGCGGTGCGCCGGTAAGCTGTATCGCCGTTCAGCGAACGCCTCTCACCGCGTGATACCCGGCTGCGGCCCAACCGACCGCCGCTCGATGAGCGTTCGCATCCCGATGGTCTCACCTCTCTCTATGTATGTGCGGGCCACGCGCTTGCCGATCCCGCAGATCACATCGTAGTTGATCGTGCCCGAGAGACGGGCCACTTCGTCGACCGATATCCCGGCCTCGCCCTGTCTGCCGAAGAGGACGACCTCGTCGCCGACGGCGGCGTTCTCCACATCCTCGAGACTCACCATCGTGACGTCCATCGTGACCCTGCCGACGACCGGGGCCTTCACGCCCCGCACCAGCACCTCCCCGCGATTCGACAGCTGGAGGCTGTATCCGTGCCCGTAGCCTACGGGGACGACCCCCACGCGGGTCGGACGCTCGGTCACGTAGGTTCGCCCGTAGCTCACAGGATGTCCCGCCGGGAGCTCCCGGATCTGCGCGATCCGTGACTTGAAGCTCATCACCGGTCTGAGGTCCGCGTCCGGCGCGACGCCGGCCGCCGGCCTCAGCCCGTAGATCATAATCCCGGGGCGCACCAGGTTGAGGGGCGCCTTCAGCGAGTCCTCGACCCCGAGCACCGCGCCGCTGTTGGCTGCGTGGCGCAGCGGGACTGAGACTCCCTTGCCCTCGAGCCGCGAGAGCAGTCCGAGGAATCTGCCGATCTGTGAATGGGTGAACTCCGGATCGTCGTCCGACGACGGGAAGTGCGTGAAGACTCCCTCGAGGACGAGGCTCGGCAGGTTCGCTACCGCTGAGATGAAGGGAGCCGCGTCGGCCAGACCGATGCCGCTTCGCCCCATACCCGTGTCGACCTCGACGTGGACGACGCACTGCTTCTCACGCGACACCGCGGCCCTGGAGAGGGCGCGCGCGATGCCGAGGCTCGGCACCGTGCACGAGAGTTCGTAGTCAACCACGCCGTCCGTCTCCTCCTCCATCGGTGGACTGAGGATCAGGATGGGCGCCGCGATCCCGGCCTGCCGAAGCTCGATGCCCTCGTGGAGCGTCGCCACTCCGAGGATGTCGATCCCCTCGCGGACCGCGACTCGCGCAACTTCGACAGCGCCGTGACCGTACGCATCCGCCTTGACAACGAGAAGAACCTGGCAGCCTTCGCCCGCCCTCGCGCGTGCCTCGGAGATGTTGTGGGATAGCGCGTCGAGGTCGATCTCCAGCCACGTCGAGAACCGCATCGGCATCTCCCTCTCACGGCGACTGCGCCCGGTCTTCCGACGGTAAACGACTATCTAGTAGCACAGGGACCCCAGCCCCGCAAGCGGATTCGCCCATTCTGGGGCAAAATCGCTCGTGAGATCGTGCCGGGCACGCGGGTTCCGACGCCGCGTGACGGGCGCCGGTGCGCCCGCACGTCCCTGCTTCGCATGGATCGTCTTTCAAAGAGCCTTGTGGCCAATGAGAACCCAGGCCCCCTCCGGGCACACCGTCGAGGGCCTTCGGGCACCGGAGGAGCGGGGACTCCCTGCGATAACACCCCCACGTTTCCGGCACACGGGGCCCTGTGGGATGCAAGCGGCATGCCAGCGAACGCGATACCACCCAACTTCTTGTACCATAATCGGTTACGAGGCCTCCAGGAGCGTGCGGGATCCCGGTCGCTCGAGACAGGCCCCGTCGCAAGGGGCGTTTCACGGCGTCCGTTGCGAACGTCCCGACCATCGTGTATCCTCGCGTGTGACATGTCATTCCATGAAAGTTCAGCACAGTCCACCATCTTGAAGTGGCCCATGGATCGTCCGGACGCCATCTGAGGGTCCCGACCCGGCGTTCGCTCGACCCGCGAAGGACAGGAGCACCGACACGTGACGACCGAAACGGACAGAGGTCCGTTCTACGAACTGGTAGAACTGACGAAGCACCTCCGCTCACCCGAGGGCTGCGCATGGGACCGCGCTCAGACGATCGAGTCCATCCGCCCCCACCTCGTCGAGGAGTTTCACGAAGCGCTCGAGGCGATGGACGAACGGGACGACACGAAGCTTCGCGATGAACTCGGCGACCTGCTCTTCCTCATCGTGTTCATGTCGATCATGGGCGAGGAGGCGGATCGCTTCACGCTCGACGACGTCGTCACCGGCATCGACGAGAAGCTCCGCCGAAGACATCCGCACGTCTTTGGTGATGCCGTCGCCGAGACTCCGGACGACGTGCGTGGGACATGGGAAACGCAGAAGCTCACAGAGAAGTCGCACGCGGACCGCGAGTCGATGCTCGACGGTCTGCCGCGTGAGTTCTCCGCGCTCTTGACGGCGCGGCGAATGCAGGAGAAAGCGGCGGCGGTCGGGTTCGACTGGCCAAGTCCCGACGAGGTGTTCGACAAGATCGTCGAGGAGACCGGCGAGCTCAGGGAGGAGCTCTCTCACGGCGACCGCGACCGGCAGGAAGACGAAATCGGCGACCTGCTCTTCGCCGTAGTCAACATCGCGCGATATCAGGGAATCGATCCCGAGGCCGCCCTGCGAAGAACGAACCTCAAGTTCCGCACGCGCTTCGCCGCGATCGAGCGGCATTTCGCGGGGACCGATCTCAGAGACGTCGGACTCGAAGCGATGGATGAGGTCTGGAATCGTGCGAAGGAAGAAGAGGACGGACGCTGACAGTGGACGCGCTCAGCCGAGCGAGCGGACGTAGTCGACGATGATCTGCCGGTGGTCGAACGCCATCTCCTCCGGCAGCTCGTCGAGCCGGCAGACGGCAGCCGCTTTCGCGTCATCGTCGGCCGCGAGGATGCCGTGGCCGACAGCCGTGAAGACCACGGTCAGCGTGTGCATCCGCGGATCACGCTCCGGATCCGAGTAGACGCGGAACTGGCGAAGCTCCTCGACTCGAAGTCCCGTTTCCTCGATCGCCTCCCGCGCTGCAGCGCTCTCCGCAGACTCCCCGTAATCGATGAAGCCTCCGGGCAACGCCCAGCCGTGCGGCGGGTTCGCGCGCTCGATGAGAACGATCCCGTCCTCAAATGAGATGATGACGTCCACGGTGGGAACCGGGTTGCGCGGGTGAACACCGGGCTCTCGGTCATGCGCGCGCGGCTCTCGCCCGCGCGCGTTCTCAGGCGTGCGCCTGTCTAGTCGTCCGGGCATCCGTCCTCGTCCTCGAACCCATCCAGGTCCTCGCGCTCGTCGGGACACATGTCCCGTTCGTCGGTGATCCCGTCGCCGTCGTTGTCGAGATCGGGAACACCGTCCTCATCCTGAAAACCGTCGTAGTCCTCCGACGTCAATGGCGCCAGGTCGATGAGGTCCGGGATGCCATCGGCGTCGTCGTCGAAGTCCGGACACCCGTCATCGTCCTCGAACCCGTCCATGTCCTCGGGCTGGTTCGGACACGAGTCGCGGTAGTCGGGAATACCGTCGCCGTCCGTATCGGTCGATGTCACGGGCCAGGCGTACGAGACCGCCACCGTCGCTACCCAGTCAGGCCACGCGTCGTGCGGGTCGAAGTCCGGGGTGGCGGCGTCGTCCCCGGAGAGCGCGACGGAGATCGCCGATGTGACCGACCACCCTTCGCCGACGCGGAACCGGAGCCCCGGCGTGATCATCACCGGGTTCTCCTTGCGGGCCACCACGTCGCTGTCCGCGAAGATGTCGGCGCGGAATTCGGTGAACAGGTCGATACTCCTGCCTGGGAACTCGACAGCGCCGCGCAGAAGAAGGAAGTCATTGTCGGTCGACGAACCGCCCTCCGCGAGTTGCGGATAGCTGTCCGGGAAGAAGCGCCGGCCGCGTTCGTCCTCGCGGTTGAAACGCCATCCTATGTTCGCATGGAACCTCACGGGGAACGTGTTCGTGAGGTCGGCGGTGAGAAGCAACGCGGCGGTGGCGTCCACCTGCGCCCCTCCCGCCAGCAGCACACTGCCGCCGGCCGTATCTGCGACCGTCATCTCGCTCGCAATGGGCAGACCGATGTCACCCCAGAGCGCGGCGGAGAATACGGACTCGCGCGACGGAACGCCGAGCTTCACGCCGAGCGACGGATTCGACAATCCACGCACATCGATGTTCCCACCGTCGGCATCCCACGCCGCTCCACGAAGCGGCACGTCGAACGAGACCTCGAGCCAGGGAAGAACACCGTAGGAACTCGCGACATGGAGCGAGCCGTAACGCCCGACACCAGCGGCGAGTCGCTGCGAGATGTCGGTCGACTCGAAGTAGCGGCCCGAGAAGGAGAGCGCGAGAACGCCGCGCGTCAGGATGCGCGCGGAGCGCACTTCGACCAGACCGGCGCCGCCGTAGGCGGCGGAGCCGTCCCCGGCGAACGCGGCGGATGCGCCGGTGAGCACGATCGCGAACGAGACCAGCACGGCGCACGCCGCGAGGCCCGCCCGCGTCGTGAGCGAGAATCCATCGTGACGGCGTCCGGCTCGCAACTGGATCACTTCCCACTCTCCGAGCCGATGCCGTCGGCGTCCGAAGCCCCCTCACCACTCCCCTGCTCGCGCGAGGTCTCGAGGTAGTTCATCCTCAGCTGGTAGAGCACGTGCTCGAGGAGCCGCTCCTCATCTCTATTGAGATTGCCCGCGCTCTTCCTCTTGAGCATGTCGAGCATATCGATGCTATCGCGCGCGACGTCGAGATTCACCTCCACGTCGCCGGTCATAGGATGCGCGATCTTGCCCAGCTGCTGCATCGCGGCAGCCTCGAATGTGGCCACCAGCCTGAAGAAGTGCGTATCGAGTCCCGGGGTCTTCAGCTCGTCGTCGCCCATAGTCCCTCCGTCTGATTCTCCGTCCGGTTCGTCCGTCCGGTTCGTCCGTCCCCGAGCGTCTCTCGCACGGATCCGTCCCTCAGTGCTCTGTCGCCGAGTGTATGCCCGTGCGGTGGGTCCGTCAACAATGTGGTGGCACGAGCGGCCCTGCAAGAAGAGCGCGCCGCCCGAAGGCGGCGCGCCCGCTACGTACATCCGGATTGCCGTGCCGATCGCGACACTGTGCAGATTGCGCAGCAATCCGCCAACCTGCCGATCGCGAATGCTTCACTTCTGGCGATTGCGCAGCAATCGTCCAGGCTGCTCGCGCAGCGAGCCCAGCTACCCGCTTCAGCGGGTAGCCGCCTACTTGAGCATGATGAGCTTCGCGACCTCGGACTCCGCGCCCACCGTGAGCCGCGCGAAGTAGACACCGGTTGCCAGTCCCCTGCCGGCGTCGTCGCGACCGAGCCACGTCACCTCGTGCCGCCCGGCGTCGAGCTCGCCGTCGACGAGCACACCGACGGAGCGACCCGCCACATCAAAGACCTCAAGACGGACGTCGCCGCGCCCCGAGCCCGGGACCACGAAGCTGATCGTCGTCGCCGGGTTGAACGGATTGGGACGGTTGGCCAGCTCGAACCGCTTCCAGGTCGGCTGTGTGTCATCGGCGACGCCGGTCCCGCACACGTCGGGAACGCCGTCCCCGTCATCATCTATCGTGACGGTGTAGACCGAGTCGAGCACCGGAAGCGCCGCCGCGCTGTTCGACGGAGCCGAGTCGCCGCCGAGTTCACCATCCGGCTCGGGGTCCCAGCAGATGGACGCAACCAGCGAGATCTCCGCATCGACCGGGACCGCGTTCGGCCCGAGGCCGTAGAGCACGTTCCACGGGATGGCGATCTCACTGCCGCCGGTGGTCCCGAAGTTGTGCTGTGAATCGAAGGCGCTGATGATCGAGTCTGTGAGCGCCGTCGCCGTCGTCGCGCTGTCGATCGAGAAGAAGCTGTCGGAGTCGTACGCGCCCTGGTGCTGGTAGCAGCCGTACTCGAAGTCGGCCGCGAACCCGCTCGCCGTGAAGCTCGCCCCGCGCTCCCACGTATCGATCGCAGTGAGATCGGTCTCGCCGTTGGCGGTGCCCGGATCGACATCCATGTAGAGCAACCAGCTGTTCCCCTGGACCTGACCGTTCACTGCCAGATAGAGGAAGTCCTCGTCCCAGTCGATGTAGAGCCCGTAGAGCTCGTTCATCTCGGGCTCCAACGGCGGGTGCCAACCCGAGTCGTCGTCCGGATCATCGAGAAGCTCGCCGCACTCCAGCCACTCGCTCGGGTCGATGTAGCCGTCTATCGTAATGCGTGTGTCGGCTCCATAGATGACGCGAACGTCATCGGTGTTGTCTATGGCGTCATTGCCGTTGCCGGCCAGATCAAAGAACGAGTCCACCGCCAGGAGGAGCTCGAGCGTCCCTGGTGTGAGCATCTCGATGTCCGCGGCCGTCGCCGAGGCGACCTGGATCTGGATGACGGTCGCGTCGCCGGTGTTCTGGACCGTGGCGGCTCCTGTGAGCGTGACCTCCGCAACACCGTCATCGTCCTCATCGATCGCGATACCCGCGGTCGTCACCGCGTCGTACTGGATGAGTTCGTTGAATGTGATGTCGAGACGGTCGGCGCTCGGATAGTAGTTGGCAACGACCGGCACGGGCGCGAGCACGTCCGTCAGGCCCGCCGTGAGCGTCTCGAGTTCAGCGATCTCGTCCGCGACAGGCGCGCTGGCGTAACCCGCGTAGATGTAGAACTCGAACTGCCCGGTGCCCACGATCTCATCGACCTCGAGAAGTGTCGCGGTGCTCGTGACGTTGTGGGCGGCACCCCCGGCGCCGAGCACGTAGGCCGCCGTCGCGCCGGTCGACGCGTTGCGCTGGCCGCAGTAGCTGCCGGTCCCCGGATCCCACACACGTTCGAGAGCGGGATCCCAGATGAGGTCCACGAGATCCGGCGTCCACCCGCTCTTGACGTAGGCGGTCTCACCGCCGACGTCATAGATGACATCGAGATACGGGTCGCCGAGCGTGAGGCTCACCGTCTTCTCCACCGCGCCGCCGGAGTGCGTGAGCTTGAGCTCCACCGTGCTGCCGGAACTCGAGACCACATCGAACGAGTAGTCGTCATGCTCGCGGTCGATGCCTCCGACACTCACGTCGGAGAGTCCGGCGGTGTGGTTCGTCTCGTTCCAGTCCCCCGCGGTCCCGGCCCAGTACACGTTGTCGTTGCCGATGACGGAGTAGCCGTACCCGGAGCCCTTTGCGAAGATCCAGTTCGCCTTGCCGCCGATCGTCTCGAAGACAGCCATCACGCGGTCGTTCCAGATGATCGCCTCGTCGCGCCCGTCCTCATCGACGTCCCAGAGCGTGCACCCCGTCGCATTGGTCGCGTAGGTTCCCATGTCCTCGGCCCAGAGCGCGGCCTCGGAGAACGGGTTGGCGTTCTTGATGTGATT
>CAZEXP010000065.1:0-7776 GCA_964516845.1 uncultured bacterium | reverse complement strand
TTGAGGAGTCCGAGAAGCTCCGAGTCCGACGAGAGAACGAGCGTCGTCCGTTCGTCGAGGATCGTCGAGTACGACTCGAGGGTCCTGAGGAACTTGTAGAACTCCGGGTCGGCGTTGTACGCGCTCCCGTAGATCCTCATCGCTGCCGCCTCGCCCGCGCCGCGGATGCCCTCCGCCTCCTGATAGGCGGTTGCCAGGATCTCCTGCCGCTCCCGGTCGGCCTCGGCACGGATCGCGATGGCTTCCTCCTCCCCCTCCGAGCGATAGCGTTTGGCCGTCCGCTCGCGCTCGGCGCGCATGCGGTCGAACACGCTCTGCTTGTTCTGCTCGGGGAAGGCGAGCCGCTTCATCCGGACCTCCGCGACCTCTATGCCGAAGTTCGCGGCGGCCGTCGCGCGGCAGCCCTCGGTCACGACACCCATGATCTCGGTGATGCGCATCTCCTCAGGATTGGTCGAGATGAGCGCGGTCAGAGGATACTGACCGAGGGCGGCTCCCATCTCGGACGCGACGATGTCGGCCATCCGCACCTCCGCGCCCTCGCGGTCGGTGACGGTCTCGAGGAACATGCGTGGCTCGGCGATGCGCCACGCAACGTACGCGTCGGCGACGATGTTCTTCTTGTCGTTCGTCAGGAACTCGGTCGGCTTCGGGTCGAAGACCAGAAGCCGGCTATCGAAGAACCTGACCGCCTGGATCGGCTGCGGAAGTTTCCAGTTCAGCCCCGCCTCCTCCACCACCCGCACCGGACTTCCGAACTGCGTGACGATGGCCATCTGTGTCTCGTCGACGACGAACACGGCGGACCGCGCGAACAGCAGCAGCACGATCAGGACGGCCAGGCCATAGAAGCGTTGTTTCATCGGTTGCATCCTCTCTGAGGGCGGGACGTGCTACTCGCCCGTGGGCAGTCGTACACCCAGCGTCCTGTCGTACAGTCTGATGTCGTACCCCTTCAGGTTGACATCCTCGCTCACGATGTACTTCTCAACGCCCACAAGGAGCTTCTCCATCGCCTCTATATGGAGGCGCGTCCTGTGGACGCCCTTCGCCCTGGCGTAGCGCTCGGCGAGCAGGGTGAAACGCGTGGCATCACCGACCGCGCGGCTCTGCCGCGCGTGGCTCGCGCCGGTCGCCTCGGAGACGAGCTGTTTTCCCTCGCCCCGGGCCCGCGGCACGGTCTGGTTCATGTAGCCGTAGGCCTCATTGATAATGCGGTTCTTGTCCTCGCGCGCGCTCGAGACGTCGCGGAACGCCGGGACGACCTCGAGCGGCGGGTGGATGTCCTGGAGCCGGACGCCGAGGATCTCGACTCCGACCTCGGCCGCGTCGAGCGCGCTCTGCACGCCCTCGACGAGCACATCCTCGAACATGGCGCGGTCGACCGTGAGCACATCGTCGATGGCTCTCGAGCCCGCGGAGACGCCCAGAATGTACTCGGTCACGGACCGGATGTACGCCTCCGGATCGGAGATACTGAAGAGGTATCGCCGCGCATCGCTCACGCGATAGAGGAGGACCATGTTCATGTCGACGATGTTCTCATCTCCGGTGAGGCGGAGCGCCTCCTCGGGCAGCTTCTCGTAGGTACCCGCGGCGTGCCGGCTCTCCCAGAGCGTCGCGTAGAACTCCTCGGCGACCTTGGTGACGGCACGCGGGATGTCGCGCGTCCTGAATCCGATCTCGACGCGGCGCACCATCGGCATCGCCACTCGTTCCACTCGATCGACCGGCCACGGCATCTTCACGTGCGCGCCCGGGGCAAGCGTTCCCTCCTGCGCCTGGCCGAACCGGATGAGAACGCCCTCATAGCCTGGGCCCACGAAGATGAGCGCCGTGGCTGCCCAGGCGAGGATGACGAGCCAGATGGCGAGCTTGAGCGCGCGGCGCCGCGTCCTCGGCTTGAGGCACCAGAGCCACGCGTACCGGATGCGTTCGCCGGACCCGGTCCTGTCGAGACACGACGCGATCCACGCGATCGGCTTCGTCTCGGCCAGCCACGCGTACCCGCCGGTCTTCGTGATCGTCCCCTGCCTCAGACCCCCGATCGACGCCGAGAAGATCTCGACGCCCGAACCGACGATGAACACGGTCACGACCACGGCCGCGATGCGGTCGAGCTCGATGCCGATGGCGTGACCCATCAGTCCGATGACGACGGCCACGCTCGTGAGCATGTCCATGCGAGAGTGATAGCCGTCGGCGACGAGGCTCACACTTCCGGTCTCATGTCCGACGTAGAGTTTGTACTGCGCGGAGTAGTATGAGACGAGCGCTGCGAGCAGCGTGCCTACGATGGCGATGGGGAGATTGCGGATGCCTTCGGTCGCGACGACCGACACGCGACGGAAGATGCCGAACGCCGCCCAGAAGATGAGCAGCGCGATGACGATCCCGATGATGTTCTCGATGACGGCGAGGTTGATACGGTTCTCGCGGCGCGTGATGCGTGCGCCCGCCCAGACGAGCCCGGACGCGGCGACATCCGACCCGGAGTGCCACGCGTCGGCGACGAGCGCGAGACTCCCGGAGAGAAACGCCAGCGCCAGTTTGAGGGCGACCAGTCCGGCGTTGATCCCGATCGAGATCAGGGCGGTCCGTTCGACGCGGCCCAAGGGGCTACTCCTCGCGCGGGCGGTCTACCCGGTACGGGTAGGGCGCCCGCCAGCAGTGCACGCGGTGCTGGGGCCGACCGCATCGTCCGACGAACTCGAGCACGATGTGGATGCGTTCGGCCTCGCGCCACCCGCTGTGAAATCCTTGCGTACTTCAAACTACTCGTCGGTCGCAACCCGCGCAACACCAATGACCCGGTCACCCTCATTGAGATTGATGACCTTCACACCCTGTGTGTTGCGCCCGATGAGCGAGATGCCGCTCACGGGGAGCCGGATCATGATGCCGTTCGCCGTCATGATCATCACGTGGTCGGTGTTCGACACGACACGCATCGCAACGACCTCGCCGTTGCGCTTGTTGGCCTTGATCGAGATGACGCCCCTGCCGCCGCGCTTGATCACGCGGTAGTCGGGGATCTGGGTCCGCTTGCCGTATCCGTGCTCGGTGATGGAGAGCACCGTGCTCTCCTGCCCCGCCGCAACGACGGCCATCCCGACAACGTGGTCGCCCTTCTCGAGCGCCGTGCCGCGCACGCCGCGTGCGCCGCGACCCATCTCGCGGACGTCGCTCTCGTGGAACCGAATGGCCTTCCCGAGCCGCTTCGCCAGGAAGATGTCGCAGCCGCCGTCGGTGATCGAGACGGCGATAAGCTCGTCGTCCGCATCGACCCCCATCGCCTTGATGCCGCCGCGACGTGGATGCGAGAACGCCGACAGGCGCGTCTTCTTGACCACGCCCTTCTCGGTCGCCATCACGATGAACCGCTCGTCGTCGAACTCGCGCACCGGGACGAACGCGGCGATGTGCTCTTCGTTGTTGAGAGCGAGGATATTGACGATCGCCTTCCCGCGTGCGGCGCGTCCGGCCTGCGGGACCTCGTGGACCCGCAGCCAGTGACAGTGGCCGCTCTTCGTGAAGAACAGGATGTAGTCGTGGGTCGAGGCGATGAACAGGTGCTCGACGAAGTCGTCTTCCTTCGTCCCCATCGCCGTGATGCCCTTGCCGCCCCGCTGCTGGCGACGGTAGGTGCCGACCGGCAGACGCTTGATGTAGTTCCCGTGCGAGATCGTGATTGCCATGTCCTCCTCGGCGATCAGGTCCTCGATCGAGAAGTCGGTCGTCGCGTCGACGATCTCGGTGCGCCGAGCATCCCCGTACGCCTCGACGGCCGCCAGCAGATCATCTTTGATGATCTGGAGCACCTTCGCGCGGCTCTCGAGGATTCCCTTGAGCGTGGCGATGAGCTTGATGAGCTCCTTGTACTCGTCCTCGAGCTGCTGC
Source organism: uncultured bacterium (assembly GCA_964516845.1). GTDB lineage: Bacteria > Joyebacterota > Joyebacteria > Joyebacterales > Joyebacteraceae > JAPEKQ01. The sequence goes on along the minus strand of CAZEXP010000065.1, from coordinate 3,876 downwards.
CTCTGAAGCCCTGTCAGACGACGGAGCCGCATGTCGAGGATCGCCTGCGCCTGGATCTCGGAGAACTTGAACGTCTTCATGAGCTTCGTGCGCGCTTCGTCGGTGTCCTTTGACTTCTTGATGATCTGGATGATCTCGTCGATATGATCGAGCGCCCTCCTCAGACCCTCGACGATATGCGCGCGAGCTTCGGCCTTCGCGAGGTCGAACTTCGTCCGCCGGACGATGACGATCTCGCGGTGGCGAATGAACTCATCGATCATCTCGCGGAGCTTCATCACCTTCGGCACGCCGTCGACGAGCGCCAGCAGGATCACGCCGAACGTCGACTGCATCTGCGTGTGCTTGTAGAGCAGATTGAGGATGACCGCCGCCATCGCGTCGCGCTTGAGATCGATCACGATGCGGATGCCGTCCCGGTCCGACTCGTCGCGGATGTCGCGGATGCCCTCGAGCTTGCCGCCGCGCACGAGATCGGCGATTGCGGTGATCAGGTTCGACTTGTTCACCATGAACGGGATCTCGGTGACGATGATGCTTTCGGATCCGTTCTGATGCGTCTCGGTGTTCGCGCGGGCGCGCATCACGACGCGGCCCCTGCCCGTCGTGTACGCGTCGCGGATGCCGCTCCGTCCGAAGATGATGGCGCCGGTCGGGAAGTCGGGGCCCTTGATGATCTTGAAGAGCTTCTCGTCCGGGAACTCCGGGTCTTCGATGACGGAGATGATACCCTCGGCGAGCTCGCCCAGATTCTGAGGCGGAACGTTGGTCGCCATGCCGACCGCGATACCGGTGGCTCCGTTCATCAGAAGGTTCGGGAGCTTCGCCGGAAGAACCGTCGGCTCCTCGCGCGTCTCGTCGTAGTTCGGGATGTAGTCGACCGTGTCCTTCTTGAGGTCGTCGAGCAGGTCCTCCGCGGTCCTCCGAAGTCTCGCCTCGGTGTACCGCTCGGCCGCCGCGCTGTCGCCGTCGATCGAGCCGAAGTTACCCTGGCCCTCGACGAGTGGATAGCGGAGCGACCACTCCTGCGCCATTCGGACCATCGCGTCGTAGACCGCGCTCGTGCCGTGCGGGTGATAGTTACCCGTCACGTCACCGGAGATCTTGGCGGACTTCCTGTACGGCTTGTTGTGCGCGACCCCCAGCTCGTCCATCGCAACGAGGATGCGGCGCTGCACCGGCTTGAGCCCGTCCCGGATATCCGGCAGCGCGCGCGACACGATCACGCTCATCGCGTAATCGATGTACGACTTCTTCATCTCGTCTTCGATGACGACGGGGAGAATTCGCTCTGTGTCGTTTGCCATCGGTTCCTCTCGTCTATCCGTTCTAAACGTCCAGGTTCGTCACCTGGTCGGCGTGATCCTCAATGAACTTCCGGCGCGGCTCGACCGCGTCACCCATCAGGATATCGAATATCTCGTCCGCGTCGGCCGCGTTCTCGATCGTGACCTTGAGCATCACGCGCCGCTCCGGGTCCATCGTCGTCGCCCAGAGCTGGTCCGCGTTCATCTCACCGAGACCCTTGAAGCGCTGGATGTGCGCGCCGTCCTTGCCGCCCACGCGCTTGAGGACCCGCTGAAGCTCCTTTTCGCTGTACGCGTAGATCTCGTCCTTGCCCTTCTTGACGCGGTAGAGAGGCGGCTGCGCGATGTAGACGTGCCCGTTCTCGATGAGATCCCGCATGTATCTATAGAAGAAGGTCAGGAGCAGCGTCCGGATATGTGCGCCGTCAACGTCGGCATCCGTCATAATGATGGTCTTGCCGTAGCGGAGCGAGTCGAGGTTGAGACTCTCCTGCGTATCCGCGTTTTCGGCCATCTCCTTGAGACCGGTGCCGAGCGCGGTGATGATGGTGCCGATCGCCTCGTTGCTGAAGACCTTGTCGAGCCGCGCCTTGAAGACGTTGAGGATCTTGCCCCTCAGGGGAAGGATCGCCTGGAACCGCCGGTCGCGCCCCATCTTCGCGGAGCCACCGGCCGAATCGCCCTCGACCAGGAAGAGCTCGCAGAGCTCAGGGTCGGTGATGGAGCAGTCCGCGAGCTTGCCGGGGAGCGAACCGCTCTCGAGGACCGTCTTCCTTCGGGAGAGATCTCGCGCCTTCCGGGCGGCCGACCTCGCCTGCGATGCGGAGACCGCCTTCGATACGATCTTCTTTGCGACGGACGGCGTCTCCTCAAAGAACTCCGCCAGCCCCTCTCCTACAATAGAGGCGACCAGACCCTGGACAGCGCTGTTGCCGAGCTTCGTCTTCGTCTGGCCCTCGAACTGCGGCTCCTTGACCTTGACGCTGACGACGGCGGCGAGACCCTCGAGGCAGTCGTCGCCCGAGACGGTCTCCGCCTTCTTGCCGAGCAGGTTGTTCTTCTCGCCGTAGATGTTGATCGTCCTGGTGAGCGCCTGCTTGAAACCGGTCAGATGCGTGCCGCCCTCGACCGTGTTGATGTTATTCGCGTACGAGAAGATGCTCGGGCGGTAGGCGTCGTTGTACTGGAGCGCCACCTCGACGACCGTATCGTCGCGCTCGCGCTCGAAGTGCACGACCTTCTTGTGAAGAGGCGCATGGTTCGCGTTGATGTGCTTGACGAACTCGGACAGGCCGCCCTTGTAGCGGTGCTCCTCGGACTTGCCGCTCCGTGCGTCCTTGACGACGATGAGAAGCCCCGCGTTGAGGAACGCCAGCTCACGGCAGCGGTTCGCGACGATCTCGAACTCGAACTTGACCTCGTCGAAGACCTCGCTGTCGGGGTAGAACGTCGTCTTGGTCCCGGCCTTCTTCCGATTGCCTATGGCCTTGACCTTCTCCACGGGCACGCCGCGCTTGTACGTCTGCGCGTGGACGACCCCGTCGCGGCTGACCTCGACCTTGCACCACTCGGAGAGGGCGTTGACGACCGAGACGCCGACGCCGTGAAGACCGCCGGAGACCTTGTAGCTCGACTTGTCGAACTTGCCGCCGGCGTGGAGGACCGTCATGACGACCTCGAGCGCCGACTTCTTCTGCTCGGGGTGCATGTCGACGGGGATGCCTCGACCGTTGTCCTCGACCGTGCAGCTCCCGTCCTTGTTGATGGTCACGCTGATCTTGTCGCAGACCCCCGCCATCGCCTCGTCCACGGAGTTGTCGATCACCTCCGAGATGAGATGATGGAGACCACGTTTGCCGGTGTCGCCGATGTACATGGCCGGGCGCTTCCGGACGGCCTCGAGTCCCTTGAGGACCTGGATGTGCTTCGCCTCGTAGCCCCTCTTCCCCCCGTCCGCCGCCTCATCCAGTGGGAACTCGTCGAACAGCTGCTTCTCGACCGACTCCGGCTCGGCCACGCTCTGCGCGGCCTCCGGCTCAACCGCCGTCTTCTTGGCGGCCGTGGCCGACTTCTTCTTCGGTACAGCCTTCGGTTTGGACTTGGCTGCAGAAGCCTGTGGCTTCTGCTTAGCCGCGCTCCGCGCGGCCGCCGGCTTCTTCTTCGCCGCCGCGGCCTTCGGCTTAGCCGCCGCCTTCGCGGCTGTCTTCTTCGGTGCCGCAGCCTTGGGCTGAGCCGCCGTCTTCTTGGCGGCCGTGGCCGTCTTCTTGGCGGCTGGTTTCTTTTTAGCTTTTGCCATCTTCCTCGTCTTTTCCAAAGTTGCTGATGGGGTCATGGGGCTTCGAACCTCCCAGCACGAAATGCACGTGTTCGATTGCCTCCCTGCCGATCCTCCGATTGATCTCGCGCATGATCTTGCGCTTCATGAACGTCAGTTCCTGCGACCAGACGGGGCTGTCGACCTCGACGAACAACCTGCCCTTGTCGACGCGGACCGCCCTGGTGTGTGCGGCGACCTTCTCGCCGACGATCTCGGCCCACTCGGTCACCGCGCGCTGCTCGGACATCTTCG
>CAZEXP010000064.1:0-8171 GCA_964516845.1 uncultured bacterium | reverse complement strand
TGGCAAATAGCACGAATTCTGCCGGGGAGAGTGAGCTAACTCTTGACAGGATATGCACCTGAGTAGTAACCATAGGCCGCCGGGGAGATTGTCTGAGTGAACAACATTCTCACAGATGCGCAGAATGCAGTTGGCCCGACCGAGAGGAGGGTTGTGGTGACCAGAAAGTGCGTGCTGATGGTGCTGGCGCTTCTGCTGTGCGCGGCGGCGCCTGCGATGGGGGATCCGAGCTTCCAACTGCTCACCTGGTCCACGCCGGCGGCGGCGCCGGCCAACGGGGAGCCGCTGGCGGGTTCGTCGAGCTTCACCATGCGCTCCCGCGTGGGTGGTCCGTTCGCGGGGTATGCCGAGAGTGGTTCATTCTCGCTCTGGGGCTGCAGCGCCTACACACCGGTTGCGTGCGTGTTCTTCGCCACGCTGGCCGCGGATGGCGGCGTCGTCATCCGCTGGTCGGTCGAGTCGATGACGGACATCGGCGGGTTCAACGTCTACCGCTCGTTCGTCGAAGCGGGGCCCTATGAGCTGCTCAATGACCAGCCGCTGCCTGCCGAGTCCCCCGGCGTCTACGAGGACGAGACGGCATGGCCGGCGACCGAGTACTGGTATGAGCTGAGGGTCGTGCTGGTCGACGGGAGTGAGGAGCCTGTCCTCGCGAGTCACGCGAGCGTCACCACGGGCGGCAGTTTCGTGACGCGCATGCGGTCCGTGGCGCCGAATCCATTCACGGACCAGGCGGTCATCCAGTATGAGATCGCGTCGCTCGAGGGCGGCGCCAGCTTCACCATCTACGATGTCTCGGGGCGCGTGGTCCGCGCGTACGACATCACACCCGAACAGCCCGGGCGGTACGAGCTCGCGTGGAACGGCCGCAACGACCACGGTCAGCGTGTCGCGTCCGGCGTGTACTACTGCGCGTTCGAAGCCGGCGGGAAGAGGGACACGCGGTCGATCGTGCTCCTTCGGTAGCTCCGGCGTGGCAGTCCGGTTGCCATGCTCAGGCAGGCCAACTGAGACACACCGAGATGAACACTCCCTGAGAGGAGACGGAGAGAATGATGAAGCGACATGCATGGTTGATGGTCCTTGCAGTGATGCTCGTCGCCGGTATCGGCGTCACGGGCGCGACGCCGGCGAACTCGGCCGGCCTCGGAGAGGCGACGCTTGCAGGCGAGGCTTCGTCAAGGAGCGTTGCGGAGACCGTGTGGTTCCAGGGATTCCTGGCCGACTACCCGTCCGGTGACCCGGTGAACGCGACATACGATATCATCGCGCGCATCTATCCGGTTCCCACGGGCGGCTCGGCGTTGTGGGGGCCGGAGGCTCACAACGCGACGGTGATCACGCAGGGGTGGTTCAACATCGAGCTGGGCTCGATCGCATCGCCGCTCCCGGACTTCAAGGCCCCGCCTTACTACGTTCAGCTCACGATCGACGGTGAGATCCTCATGCCGAGGCTCAAGCTGGCGAGCGTGCCGTCGACGCTGCTGGCCGGCGAGGTGTCGCTGCCGTACAGCGACGCGGTCAGCACCACGAGCAAGGCTATCGAGATAACCAACACGGGCTCCGGGATCGCCGGGTATTTCTCAGTCAACAACGCCGGCAGCACCGCCGCAGCTCTTTACGGCAGCAACAACGGCAACGGCCCGAGTGTCCTCGGCTGGGCGACGGGCAACGGTCCGGCGGTCAGGGGACACGCGGCCGGCAGCGGGTTGGCCGGCGACTTCATCGGCGACGTCTCCATGGACGGGTTCCAGCTGCCGACGGGAGCGTCGGACGGGTACGTCATGGTGTCGGACGCGTCGGGCAACGGCACGTGGCAGCCGGGAACAGCCATCAGCGACGGCGACTGGTACTTCATCGATGAGGGCATCGCCACGCCCGACACGGTTTCAATCGGCACGATGTACCCGCGTGAGCTCTTCACGATCTCGCCGCCGTTCTGGGGCGAGTCGGCATTCCAGAACTTCGTGCCCATCATTCTGCGTGACGACGAGGACGGCGGCAGCCGCATGGGAGAGGGAACCGTTCTCGGCCTGCTGCCGATGGACCCGGACTTCTTCATGGTCAACGCGGAGCCGGGCGGTTGGACCTGGCTGGGCGCCGGCGATTACCCGACGTGCGCACTGACGGACAGCGCCAAGTTCGTCATCTCGCCGTATACCTATGGCGGCGGCGGCCCGCGGTCGATCGAGCCGCCGGGTGTGCTCACCGTCGACAACGGGAACATCGGGGCCTACGGCGCTGTGATCTACGCGGCACATGAGTATTCGGCCTCACATGTCCTTCACGCGGAGTACTACGGTGAAGAGATCTACGCGACCGCCGTCTACGGTGACGCCGCGCGGGGCGACATGTGGACGACCGGCGGCGAGTTCTACGGGAACGGCCATGGCGTCATCGGGGAAGCTCAGTACGACGGCAACACGAGCTACCTCATCGGCGTCGAGGGGAACTGCGACAACGGCACCGGCACCTCGGACTGCTACAGCATCTACGGAGTGGAGCCGACCGGGAACGGAACCCTGTTCGCGGGTTATTTCGAGAGCGACGTGTACGTCGGCGGCAACCTGATGGGCCCTGCGGCGTCATTCAAGATCGATCACCCGCTCGACCCGACGAACATGACGCTTTCGCACGCCGCGGTCGAGAGTCCGGACATGATGAATGTCTACAACGGCAACGTCGTGCTGAACGGCGCCGGTGAGGCGACCGTGCAGCTCCCGGACTACTTCGACGCGTTCAACAGCGACTTCCGCTACCAGCTGACATGCATCGGCGCCTTCGCGCCCGTCTATGTTGCCGAGGAGATCTCGGGCAACAGCTTCCGCGTCGCGGGAGGTGAGCCGGGGATGAAGGTCTCGTGGATGGTCACCGGCATCCGGAGCGACGCGTTCGCAGAGCAGAACAGGCTTGTCGTCGAGGAGCCCAAGACCGGCCGCTCGGCGGGTCGCTACCTCCAGCCGGAGGCGCACGGGATGCCGTCGACGATGGCCGTGGAGTATGTTGAGGAGATCGAGGCCGCGAAGACAGCGGCGGCTGCGGCGAATGCCGAGCGTTCGGCGAGACAGGCCGAGGCTCGCGCGCAGGCGAAGGCCGCGACCGAGACGAACTGGCGGAAGAAGTAGCTCGACGTACTCCGCCGCAGTCGGGAAGCAATATCGAGTGATGGAGGCCCGGGCCGTTGGCTCGGGCCTCCGGTCGTCAAGGGTGGGCGCTCGACCGGCGCAACCTCTCCTTGACACGCGAGCGAGTGGGTTGTACTCATAAGCCATTGTGAGGATGAGAAGACGAAGTCGGACTCGTGCAGGGAGGTGGGTTGATGAATCGGCAGATATGGTGGGTGGCCTTGGTCGTGGCGGTCGTGGCAGGTCTGGTCGTGACGGGCGTGACCTCGGCCCGTTCGGTCGACCTCAGCGACGGGACCATTGCTGGCAGGGATGCGTCACGCGACGTTGCGTCGACCGTCTGGTTCCAGGGATTCCTCGCGGATGTCGACACGGGAGATCCGATCGACGACACCTTCACCATGGTGGCCCGCATCTTCCACGTCGCCTCGGGCGGCTCGGCGATCTGGGGCCCCGAGACGCACAACGGCGTCGACATTGCGGAGGGTTGGTTCAACATCGAGCTGGGCGCGAACATCGGCGGGCTGCCGGCGTTCGACTCGCCGCCGTACTACGCCGAGCTGACGGTTGACGGCGAGGTGATGGCGCCTCGGCTCAAGCTCGCGAGCGTTCCTTCGGCGCTTCATGCGGGAGACTCGGACGACGGCACCCAGTGGTACGAGACCAGCACGGGTATCGCGTACGCGGACACGGTGTCGATCGGCACGTCGTGGCCGCAGGAGCTCTTCACGATCCACCCGACGGGGTACGGCGAGGACGGGTTCATCCACTTCTCACCCTACGTCATCATTGATGGAGACGAGGACGGCAGCCGGCTGGGAGAGGGGGCTGTCCTGGGCATTCTGGACGGGAGCCCCAACCTCTACCAGGTCAATGCGGAAGAAGACGGCTGGCTGTGGTTCGGGGTCGATGACTGGCCGTGCGCGGCGCTCGCTGAGAGCAGCAAATTCATGATCTCACCGTGGGCATTCATGTGGGGACCGCCGCCAAGCTATCTCACGATTGATGGCGGAGGCATCGGCGAAAACGGTGCCGCCATCTACTCGTCGAGGGACGATGACGCGACGAACGTCATCTACGCCGAGTATTACGGCGATGCGGCCTACCCGACGGCCGTGTACGGCGATGCCACCGGCAATGACGAGTGGGGGACCGGCGGCGAGTTCCGGGGGAACGGCTACGGCGTTCAGGCGTACGCGCAGGGCACCGGCACCGCCGCGTTCATGTACGGCGTTTACGGTAGTGTGAACAATACCGGCGGGACCGCGACCTGCTACAGCGTGTACGGTGCGCAGCCGGCCGGCAACGGGACGAAGTACGCCGGATACTTCAACGGTAATGTCAGTGTGACCGGCACGCTCTCGAAGGGCGCCGGCGCATTCAAGATTGACCATCCTCTGGACCCGACGAACATGTATCTCCAGCACTCATTCGTTGAGAGCCCGGACATGATGAACGTCTACAACGGCAATGTCGTGCTCGATGGCGCCGGTGAGGCGACGGTCGCGCTCCCGGACTACTTCGAGGTCCTCAACCGGGACTTCCGCTACCAGCTCACGGCCATCGGCGCGCCGGGTCCGAACCTCTACATCGCCTCCGAGATCGAGGGGAACAGCTTCCGCATCGCGGGTGGCGTGCCGGGGTCGAAGGTCTCGTGGCAGGTCACGGGTGTCCGACAGGACCGGTACGCGGAAGAGAATCGTATCGCGGTCGAGGTACAGAAGGAAGGCTACGAGGTCGGTCGCTACGCGCATCCGGAGGCCTACGGGCTGCCGACGACGATGAGCGTCGAGTACCATGAAGAGGTCGAGGCCGCCCGGGCAGCGAAGGCGGCGGCGAACGCCGAGCGGAAGGCGGAGGATGCCGCGCGGCGGGAGCAGGCGAAGGCCGAGCGCGGAACGAGTTCGTGGCGGTCGGAGTAGTCGTGTGATTCCGGGGGCGCGCTGTCCGCTTGCGGCCGCGCGTTCCACGAGCATGTGATTCGGGGCACCCCGCGCATCCGCGTGGGGTGCCCTGCTGGAGGTGAGCGGTGCCGAGCAGGCTCCACAATGCCATCGAGCGCGTTGAGCGCTCTCCGCATCACTGGGGGCTGTTCCTCCTGACGTTCGTCGCGTTCGTCGTCACCAGAAACCTTCTCGAGGGCGCGCTCGGGCCGACCGGCTCGATCGGGTTCGTGTACTTCAGCTCGCCGTCGGCGCTGATGGTGCTCGACCACTTCCTGCTCTTCTACGTCAGTCTCTTTCTCGGGTTTTCGATCCTGCTCTCCATACTCACCGGCGAGCGCGTCGGCGCCGTGATGAAGGTGATGACGCCCGCGTGGGCCATCATCCTCATCCCGCCGGTCTTCGATTACATCGTCACGTCGGGCGAAGGTGTTCGCATCTCGTATCTGCTCGACCTGCGCGCGGTCGTCTTCCGGTTCTTCGATCCGACCGCCACGCTCGACCGCGTCTCACCGGGGCAGCGTGTCGAGATCGTCGCGGCCATGGTGCTCGCGGTCGCGTATGTGTGGATCAAGAGGCGAAACTGGCTCCGCGCGCTCATCGCGTTCCCGCTCGTCTACCTGCTGCTGCTCGCGCACGGCATCCTGCCGAACGCCCTCGCCAGATTCGCGTGGGCCACGGGTAGGAATCCGAGCGCGCCGCCGACCTTCATCTACAACGTGATGTACCGGGCGGGAGGCATCGTGCCCGAGGAGAGCCGGAAGCTCGCGCTCGTCTTCCTCCTGTCGTCGTGCGCGCTGGGGTGGTGGGCGCTCAAGCGGCACGCGCCCGGGAAGGAGCGCGCGCTCAGAACGAACCTGCGGCCGCTTCGGACGCTTCACTACCTGGGGATGGCGTTCTTCGGGATCGCGCTGGGCTGGGCCGTGTTCGCGCCGGTCGGTGTCGCGTTCACGGGAGGGGGTGACGTCCTCGGGATCATCGGGATCGCGCTCGCGGTCCTCTTCGCGTTCCAGGCGTCGGTCAATCTGAACGACCTCTTCGATGAGGAGGCCGATCGGATCGTCGAGGCTCCGCGGCCGCTGGTGCGCGGCGCGCTGACGCGTCGCGACGCGGTGCTCGCGGCCGGCGTGATGGCGGGTGTCTCGCTGCTGGCGGCTCTCAATGTGAAGTACTCGACGTTTCTTCTCGTGCTGCTTGCCCTGCTGCTCTCGCTGGCCTACTCCGCGCCGCCGCTTCGTCTTAAGCGGATCCCCCTCGTGTCGAACCTGAGCCTCGGGGTGATCTCACTTCTGGTCTGCATGGCCGGGTTCTCGGCGTACGCTGAGGAGCGGACGTTCGCGCTCTTTCCGCCGCGGCTCGGCTGGGTCATCGTGCTCGCCTTCGGTCTGGGGTTCGCGGCGAAGGACCTGAAGGACAGACTGGGCGACGGCGCGACCGGTGTCGTGACGCTGCCCGTGCTGCTGGGGGAGAAGCGTGGACGTCTGGCCACAGCGGTCCTCGTTTTGCTCGGCTATCTGGTCGTGCCGGCGCTGCTGCCGTACCCGATGCTGGTGGTCCCGGCTGTGCTCCTGGGAATCGCGAGCGCCGCGGTCGTGATGCTGTGGCGATACGAGCATCTGGACCGTGTGCTTCTGGCGGTCTGCCTGCTCTTCACGCTGATGGTCGGTGTCGTCGTGGTGTTCGGTGTGAATGCGGTGATGCCGGGGCACATTCCTGTTCTCGTGGCGAAGGCCGCGGAGACTCGCGGACGGCAGGCCGAGGCGTGGAACGACTGGCCGAACGCGGGCGCGCACTACGCGGTTGCGGCGGACGTGTTCACCGATGACGCCACCGTTCAGGGTCGCGCCGGGAGCGCGCTTCTCCAGAGCGGGGACCCCGAGGCCGCGCTGCCGTATCTGCTGACGGCCGTCGATCTTGATCCGTCACGGCCGGTCGCGCTCCAGGATCTCGCGTTGACGGAGTCCCGCCTCGGACGGGACGATGTTTCGAAGGAGCTGATGAGCGACGCGGTGCGTCGCGGGATGCGGCCGCGTGTCTTCCTCTCGCTGCTCGGCGATGAACTGGCGCGGCAGCGGGAGTACCGGGCGGCTGTTGGTGCATTCACGCGCGCGCTCCGGGCCGGACAGCCGGACGTTCCGGCGCGCATGCGGATGGCCGAGGCGCTTCTCGTGATGGGGAAGGTGGAGGAAGCCCACGCCGAATTCAGCACGACCGTCGAGCGGAGACCGTCGTCGCCGGAGGCGCACGACGCGCTCGGGAAGTTCTACAACGTCGTCAGACAGCCGGCGCTCGCAGCCGAGCAGTTCGCCGAGGCGACTCGGCTCGATCCCGATGAGCCCGTCTTCTGGAACAACCTCGGAGTGGCACATCGCGAGGCCGGTCGGTTCCTCGAGTCGCTCTCGGCGCTCGATACCGCCACGGAGCTTGCGCCCCGCATGATCGATCCCTACTTCAACCGCGGCCAGGCACTCGAGCGGATGGGGAGGGGTGAGGAGGCGCGGCGGCAGTACATGCTCGCGCTCGAGCTCGACCCATCGTTCGGCCCGGCGCGAGCGGCGTTGAGCGGCTCTCGCTAGGCGGGCGAGGCCTGGTGCGGCGCTCCGGACTTCTCCGCTGTTTGGGAATCTCCCACGAATGTCCAAGACCAAACGCACAAACGTGGTATTCGAGTTGCGAAACTCACAACGGAGGAGCGGATTCAAGCGCCCGGCGCCCCGGTGGCTTCGCGCTTGACAGGATGCTCATCCAAACGTAACGTACGACCAAATGGAGAGGTGCGCTGTGAGGTATTGTCCTCAACCAAGGAGAGTTGTGATGGGGAAGGCGATGTTTCGGCGCCTCGCGCTGGTACTGATTGCTGCTGCCATCCTGCTGCCGAGCATGGTGGCGGTCGCCAAGCCCGTGGAGCTCGAGCCCACGAGCAATGATGGAATTCTCACGTTCGCGTCCGATGACGGCATGTTCAAGTGGTGGATCGACACACGTATCTACCTGGACACGGCGTTCTACATGGAAGACAAGGCTGACCTGGGCAGCGGCATGCAGATTCGCCGTGCCCGCATGGCGTGGAAGGCCATCCTCTGGGAGGACTGGTACGCGGAGG
>CAZEXP010000063.1:0-8624 GCA_964516845.1 uncultured bacterium | reverse complement strand
GTACATGGGGCACTGCGCCGGATGCCATCCGACCGATCCGGATGCCAAGGGCTATGGTCCGACGCTCCCGGGGATCTTCGAGCGGGATGTCATTGCTTCGAGCGGTGCGCCCATTACGGACGCGTCAGTCCGAGTCCAGATCCTGGCGCCGGGCGGCACGATGCCCGCGTTCGAGGGACGGCTGGATGATGAGGAGCTGGACGAGATCATCGCCTATGTGAAGATCCTCTAGCTGGGGTGGCCAAATCGGTTTGACAGGGGCCCCAACCACTGCTAGACTATAGGTTCGGATACAGGCGTGGGCTGGCTTCCGCCGGCCCACGTTTCAGATACACTCCTCGGTAGCTCAACGGTAGAGCATCCGGCTGTTAACCGGAGGGTTGTAGGTTCGAATCCTACCCGAGGAGCCAGCGTCCTAACGATAGTTAGGCGGACACGGGGAGCGTCGAGAGGCGCTCCCCGTTTTGTATTCTCGGGCGCGAGTATGGGGTGTCTCATCTTGACATCCACGCGTACTACACTTGCTATAGCGTGGAATAGCGGGTATCATCGACATAGTTTTGCCGATGCTCTATGACATGTTCCATGAGTAGAGGTGTCTTCCTCTTGCCACGTTCCTGGCTCTCATCAATCTCGGAGGTCTCGTGTCTAGACCGCTTTCGCTAGTGGTGGTCGCGGCGGCCGTCTTCTGTTGCTGCAATGTGGCGTCGGCTGACGACGGTGCCAGCTCCTGGGAGCCCGCGCTCGGTGCTCCGTTCCTCCGTCCGGCAATCGGATCACCTTCGCTACAAGACCAGCCGGCTCCCGGGGAGGGCGAGATGCTCGTTGGCGCGGCCAACCCGGCTGCTGTGTACTGCGAGCTGATGGGATATGAGTACAGAATCGAGAAGACGAGAGATGGTGAGCATGGCGTCGTGACCTTCCCCGACGGCACCGAGTGCGACGAGTGGGATTTCTACAGCGGCAGGTGCGGTCAGAAGTGGTCGTACTGCGCGCGGGAGGGTTGGGGGACGGAGACCGCTGATGACGGACGTGACCCGTTCTCACCTGAGTACACGGTGTGTGTTGGCGGTGACGGCAGACGGGTTGGCTCGGTGGCTGACCTCATGAGTCTGTCCGAAGCGGTGACGAGGGACGCCATGCCCATGTTCTTGCCTGAGGTGGAGACACGGCCGTCCACCAGAACTCGCCCACCTACCCACAGAGATGTGCCCTCGTCGTTCGACTGGCGGAACCACAACGGCGGTGACTGGATGACGCCTGTCAAGGATCAGGGCGCATGTGGCAGTTGCTGGGCGTTCGCGGCTGTTGGTGCGACTGAAGTGGCGCACAATATCTACTACGGGACCCCCGACCTCGACCTCGATTTGGCGGAGCAGTCGCTGGTTTCGAATGACGGCAGGTGCTGTGCTGTCTGCGGGGACTGCCGTGGTGGAGCTGACTGGCTGGCGTTCGACCACATCCAATGCCGCGGGTTGCCCGACGAAGCCTGCTTCCCGTACACAGCGTCTACCGACACACCCTGCTCGGATGGGTGTTCCGACTGGGACAGTCGGCTGACCTACATCGACGGCTATGAGTTCTTCTACGAGGACTCGCTGAAGTCGAAGCTGGTAGACATTGGTCCGGTTGCGAGCCACATCGGGATGTATGGGTGGTTCGATGAGAACGACATCTACCGGTGCAGCGGAGATCTAACGAACCATGTGATTGTCATCGTCGGCTACGATGACGCCGGAGGCTACTGGATAGCCAAGAACAGCTATGGTTCAAGCTGGAACGGCGATGGGTACTTCCGTGTTGGCTACGGAGAGTGCGGTTTCGGCGAGTACGGTTTCGTCCCACACTTCGACGATCTCAACCAGCCGCCCCCCGTGGTGGTTGAGGCAGAGGTCCATGTCGACGCCGCCAGCTCGGGGTACCAGGACGGTTCTGAGTCCTATCCCTTTTCGGACATCGGCCAGGCCATAGCCCTTGTGGACACTGGTGGCACGGTGCATGTCGCGCCTGGTATCTACACGGGCCCGGGCAACCGCGACATCGACTTCCCCCGGAACCTCCGACTCGTCGCGTCAGCCGGCCCCGAATCGACCGTCATCGACTGTGAGGGCGAAGGTCGGGCCTTCTCGATAGGGACGGGTACATGCATAGGAGTTGTTGACACGTCCTCTGTCATCAGGGGCTTCACGGTTACGAATGGATCTGCTGACGACGGTGGCGGAATGCGCCTCTCAGGCGTGTCGCCGCGGGTCGTCGAGTGCACATTCTCTGACAACTACGTAACGCGCCGGGGAGGAGCAGCCCACGTAGAGGACTCCTACGCGATCTTCGACCGTTGCCTCTTTCTCAACAACACGGGCGCCGACGGTGCCGCCACTGGTGGCGGGGCGGTTGCGCTGTATGGCATGCACGGAGGCGGTCTATCGCAATGCACGTTCGTAGGAAACACCGCTGGCACGAACTACGGCGGGGCTGCCCTCTTGTTGGTCTACAGCGCGGTGACGATTGAGAACTGCGTGATCGCCTACAACGGTCCTTCAGACGGAACTGTGAACACCGCCAATACCACCACTCTGCACGAAATCAAGCACTGCGTCGTATACGGAAACGCTGCCGGCGACAGTCTCTGTGGTTACTACCATGACAACCTGTTCTTAGATCCCAATTTCTGCGACATCGACGCCGGCGACTGCTCACCGATGGACGTCTCCCCCTGCTTGCCAGCCAACAATCCCTGGGGAGAGCAGATCGGCGCGCTTGGCGAGGGATGCGAGTTCCCGTTCGCCGCTCGAGATTGGACTGACATGGCTGTTGGCGCCCTCGGCTATGCAGAGTCGACCGAGGGTGTCTCGTGGGGCGACTACGACGGAGATGGGCATCTCGATCTCTACTTCGCCAACAACGGACAGAACCGCATGTTCTGGGGCGACGGAGCCGGTGGGTTGGTGGAGGATGCAATCTGCGGACTTGCGGATGACGGATCCGGGTGCAGCGTGACCTGGGGTGACTACGACAACGACGGAGATCTTGATCTGTACCTCGGGAGATTCAATCAGCCCAACAAGCTGTTCAGCAATGAGGGCGGCCGCGTGTTCCTGGATGCTACGCTCGTGCCCCTGGACGACGCAGGCCGCGGCAGAGGTGTCTCGTGGGTGGACTACGATAACGACGGGGACCTCGATCTCTACGTCGTGAACGAGATCCCCGAGAATCATCTCTATGAGAACCACGGACCGGGGCAGCCTTTCACCGACGAGACAAGCGGGTCGCTTCTTGGTGACCCGGGCATGAGTCAGGCGGCGGTCTGGTGCGACTACGATAGCGATGGTGACCAGGACGTCTATCTGGTCAACCACAACAGCGCCAACAGGCTCTTCAAGAACCTGGGGGACGGCGTCTTCGCTGATGTTGCGGAGGGGACGAATCTGGCGGACGCTGGCTCAGGGAGCGGCGCCGCCTGGGGCGACTATGACAACGACGGCGACATGGACCTGTATCTGACGAAGAAGGACGGCGCCAACAGACTCTATCGCAATGATGGGAACGACGTCTTCGCGGATGTTGCGACCCCAGCACTTGGTGTGGTGTCGTGGAGCTGCGGCGTGTCCTGGGTCGATGTCGACAACGATGCTGACCTTGACCTCTACGTAGGTGGTCACGATGCTTGTGCCAACAAGCTCTTCGCGAATCTCGGCCAGGGGATCTTCGTCGATGTGACACCGGACACGCTTGCAGACACCGGGCTCGCGACCGGACTTGCCGCAGGAGACTACGACGAGGATGGCGACGTCGATCTCTATGTGTCAAACAGCGCTGCCAACAGGCTCTTCAGGAACGATCAGTCTTCAGGTAGCCACTGGCTTCACGTTCGTCTCCAGGGGATACAGTCCAGCACCGAGGGAATCGGAGCTCGTGTGCGGGTGGTTGCGGGCGGTGTGCAGCAGATACGGGAGATCTCCGGCAGCACCGGGTACGCGTCCCAGGATGCGTCCATTGCGGCGTTCGGGCTCGGCAACGCCACCCTCGTGGACACGCTCGAGGTGTCGTGGCCGGCCGGCTGGTACAACCTGTCCGTTGGCGTGCAGGTCGACCAGGTGCTTACCATCATAGAGGATGTGCCCCCGGTGGCTCCAACGGGCCTCGCGGCTGATCCTCGCGAGGCCTCGATCCTGCTTTCTTGGACGTCATCTCCGGAGCAGGACATCTGGCGATACCGTGTCGAGAGGGACACCGCTGCCTCATTCGACGCGGGACAGGTTGTTTGCTCGATACCGGATACGACGTGGACCGACTTCCCGATACTCGACGAGAGGGAGTACTTCTATCGTGTGAGCGCTGTCGATCAGGCACTGCACGACAGCGAGCCGAGTGAGGTTGTGTCATCCGTCGCGCTTCAGACCCCGCCTCCTCCTCCGTCCGGGCTCACGGCGATTCCGGGCGAGATGAGCATAGTGCTGAACTGGCATAGTGTGCCAGTCATTGATGTCGATACGTATCTGGTCCAACGTGATACCACAAGCGGGTTCGACGGATCGATGACGGAGCACGGGGTATCTGGCACTGCGTATGTTGATTCGCCGTTGGATGTAGACGACTGCTACTTCTACAGGATCATCGCGTGTGACTTGACGGACCTCGAGAGTGCACCAAGCGACACGGTCTTCTGCTGCGCCACGAATTCCCCTCCCGCGGCTCCATACAACATGTATGCGTTGTCAGGGGAGGGGGAGATCGAGATTCTCTGGGCCGCGAACACCGAGCCGGACATCGCCGGGTATGCGGTCTATCGCGACATCGTCCCGGAGGTCTCGCTTGACGAGCCGCGTGTACTCACGACCCTGCATACCTTCTTTGACACGACGTGTGTTCCCTATCAGGTCTACTGGTACTGCGTAACCGCGCGCGACATCGGAGGCATGGAGGGCCCACCGAGCGACGCGAGCGGCTGCGCGACCACGCCCGGAGGCGCGGTCTTCGTGGACGACTCGAACACCGGGATCGAGAACGGAAGGTTCAGCAACCCGTTCAACACGATCCAAGAGGGTGTCTCCGCGGCCGACCCCGGCAACTCCGTGCTCGTCCTTGTTGGTATGTACGATGGTGCGGTCTCCCTGAGGGATAGCATTGAGGTGCTCGCCCTCGGAGGGCCCGATGCAACTGTCCTCTACGCTCCAGCCACCGCATCGGGCGTTGGCGCCGGTACGCGTCTCGCGGGCCTGACGCTCGACAGAATGGGGCAGTCCGGCAGCGCGTTGACCGTGGTCGAGTCCGATTTCATCGTTGAGGATTGCGTATTCCGGCTGGCGAATACCGGCGTGTCCTTCAGCGGAGGATCTGACGCCGAGCTGAGCGGATGCGAGTTCTGTGGGAACAGCGTGGGCGTCTCGGTCGCGGACTCGTCACGGCCCGTCTTCTCAAACTGCGTGTTTGACGGGAACAACACAGCACTCATCTGCTCAGACTCATCGCAGCCGACTCTGATTGGGAACACGTTCAGTGGCAGCAGCACCATCCACCTGCACTGCTTGGGCAGTCCGGGACCGATCATCGGCGGGAGCCTCGAGGACGCGAACGACTTCCTTGACGCAGCGTACTTCGGGATCCTCAACACGGGTGGAGCAACCGTGCAGGCCATGTACAACTACTGGGGGAGCGACTGTCCCGATACGACGTGGCTCTACGGCTCGGTGAACTACAGCCCGTGGACCGACTCGACACATGTCGAGGTCTACACCGAGTGCTACGGAACCGAAGTTGAGGACGGCGGTCTGCCCGTTGCCTACGCTCTCGGTCATGTGCACCCGAATCCATTCAATCCGGTGACGCACGTGTTCTATGATGTCCCTGCTCCGGGTGGTCCTGTGAGCATCAGGATCTACAACCAGGCAGGGAGAGTGGTCCGAACGCTAGTCGCTGAGCGAGCGGCTCCGGGAAGCCATGCTGCAGAGTGGGACGGGACGAGCGACTCTGGCGCCCGGGTCGCATCCGGCGTGTACTTCTGCCGATACGAGGCGGAGGGATACAGCGAGCAGAGGAAGATGGTGCTCTTGAAATAGACTCGTGCCGCGCTCGCTAGGTCGCCGGGTCAGGCACGTCTCGTAGTTCGAATAGCGCTCACCATGGGGAGCCACTGTTCCTGAGCCCGGTCCGCAAGGACCGGGCTCGGTGCGTTTGTGGTCTGCGTCTTGAGGCGCCGGAATGGACTCTGGAACACTTAGATCCGACGGGATAGACTTCGGAGTGCATCACGCCATCGCGCCTTCCTGAGACAGAGGAGTGTCTTGACTACAGTGCGCAAACTCGGGGCCGCAGTCCCTGTCATCGGTTGCCTCCTTTTCACTGGGGCTCACAAGCAGTTGCCCCTCTTCTCAGGCAATCAGGACACGTACTTCCTATGGGGGCTCGCCCGCGCGGGATACGGACAGCTCTCCTCGGACTGGCTGGCGAACCAGACGGACCCCGTGCCCGCATTCTCAACGTTGGTCTGCCTTGTTGAGAGCGTGGGCGCACGCTGGGCCTTCTATGCGCTGCACGGTCTGCTCGTGGCGGCCTATGCTCTATCCCTGTTCCTCATTGTCAGACTGCTACTCTCGAAGCGCTCTTCGGTCGTTCCGCTTGCCGCTGCCAGCGCACTCTTGATCCACATCCATGAGCCCTGGCTCTGGAACGGGTGGGTTCAAAGACTGCCGGGAGTTCTCTCTCGTGCTCTGACCATGCCGGACCGGTTGTCGTCCACGCTGACCAGCGGTGTGGCAGGGCAGGACGTTCCCGGAGTCGTTCTCCTGCCGTCCGCATTCGGAGTCCTCCTCCTGGTGTCCCTCGTCCTGTTCATCAGCCGCCGTGAGCTGGCCGCGGTCGCCGTCGCGGCGCTCGCGGCAGCTATCCACCCGACCTATCTGCTCCAGGCCGCAATCCTCGCCGCCGGATTCGTGACCGCCCTGCTGGTTGAGAGGCGCAGGATGCGCGCCGTTCGCGTCTCCGTCCTCGCGTTCCTGCTGCTGGCGTCGCTGGGAGCGCTCACCCTCATGCGTTTGGGATCCTCGGGAGCCGATGCGCGAGCGACTGCGGAATGGGTGCTCTACACCGTGAGGATTCCTCACCACGCGGACATCACCGCCTGGGCGGGTGCTGATGATCTCTGGAGGCTTCTGCTCGTCTCGGCAGCAGTCCTGGTCGCGTGGCGATACCGGCGGCTTCGCTCCGTCATGCTCACATCGGCTGTCCTGGCTGCGAGTCTGACAGCCGTCCAGTTCTGGACGGGCAGCAAGGCTCTGGCTCTCATGTTCCCTTGGCGTGCCTCCGTCTGGTTGGTTCCGACTGCGACGGCAGTGTTGCTGGGCAGGGGGCTCCATTCTCTGAGCGCGATCGTCCGCGCGAAACTGAGCGAGCGCCGGAGGGGAACCTGCTCGCGAGCGCTCCTTGTCGGCGCTGCCGCATTCGCGCTTGCTGCATGCGTGCTGGGGATTCTGGGTACGGTGCACGCGGCGCAGGGGGGAGCGTCTCGGCACGCTGTCTGTGACTTCGTCAGAGCGAAGGGTGATCCTGCGGGCACCTACCTGATTCCGCTCGGCCTCCAGGGATTCAGACTCGATGCAGGCGTTGGCGTCTTCGCGGATAGCAAGTCACATCCCTACCGGGCCGACGAGATTGTGGAGTGGTTTGACAGGACGAAACTCGCCTTCGAGTTCTACTACGCCGGTTCCCCCGAGGCCGGTGCCGTGGCTCTGTACCGCATACATCGCGAGGAGCCGATCAGCTATGTTGTCGTGGACGCTGACAAGCAGGGAAGGCTGGACACAACGACACTCCGGCTGGTGTATGAGGACGCCGACTACGCCATCTTCGCGACTCCCTACGCGGGTGTCGAGTAGCCTCTTCGTGTGGTCCCGATGCATTTCTGTTCGAATGGCATTCACCACGAGGAGCCAGCACAACTGAGCCCGGTCCACATGGACCGGGCTCAGTGCGTGTGTGGCGGTCTCCACTGCAACGAAAACCCCCGCCGCTCGGAGAGCGGCGGGGATCTCTTGTCTTCTATATTGATGCGTCTAGCGGTACAGCGCCTTCATCATTCCCCAGGTCGTCGGCTCGGTCGCGGACACGCCGGGGCAGGCAAAAGTGCCAAGCGGGAACGGAACGGCGGCCGTCGCGTTCGTGAGCTCGCCGTCGAGCGCGTTGATGCCGCTGAAGTACCAGTTCTCCAGGACGAACGTCGTGCCGTCCGGGCCGGTGGCGTCGACGCGGTAGGTCCAACCGTCCAGGTGATCCCAGGGCTCGCCGGTGCCGTCGACGTTGATGTCGCCGAACACGTCCACGACGCTGCCGTTCATGAACAGCTCGATGGCGTCGTCGCCGTTGATGTTCGGTGCATTGGCGTCGGTGTAGTCAGGGGCGAAGCCGAAGAACGCGGTGAACGCGTCCACATCGTACGAGAGGTAGATGAACTGACCTGCGACTGCGGCGTCGGCCGGGAAGGTGAACTCCTCGCCGTCCGTGCCCCCGCCGTTGTTGGCGGAGCCGAGCCCGTAGATCGAGAGGTCGGCAATGTCGGCGCACGCGCAGACTTCGATGGCCTTCGGTATCCCGCCCGTGAGCGGACCGTCGACGACGCCGGTGATGATGAG
>CAZEXP010000062.1:0-8629 GCA_964516845.1 uncultured bacterium | reverse complement strand
ACGTACTACTTCGGCCCGGGCGACTGTGACGGCGACGGCATCATCGGCAAGGATGACGAGTGCTGGAACAAGCCCGAGGACTTCGACGGATTCGAGGACGAGGACGGCTGTCCGGACTTCGACAACGACAAGGACGGTATTCTCGACGTCGACGACATGTGCCCGAATGATGCCGAGGACTTCGATGGCGACGCCGACGAGGACGGTTGTCCCGACGTCGATATGGATGGTGACGGCATCATGGACATGGATGACGCGTGCCCCGAGGTCCCCGAGGACTTCGATGGCTTCGAGGATGAGGACGGCTGCCCCGAGGTCGACAACGATATGGACGGCGTTATCGACGCGCTCGACAAGTGCCCGAACACGCCGAAGGGCGTCAAGGTGGACGAGCACGGCTGCAGGATCAAGGTCATCCTTCCGGCGACCGCCGCTGATGACGTGTACCCGGTCGGTGTGCTCTTCCCGCTGAACAGCTCGAAGCTGACGGCCGAGGCAAAGGGCAATCTCGACGAGATGGCCGTCATCATGACCACCTATCCCAAGCTCCTGGCCGAGGTGAGCGGTTACGCCTGCGACCTGGGCGATGACGACTACAACATGGGTCTCTCGAAGCACCGGGCTGAGGCCGTTGTCAACTACCTCAGTGAGCACGGCGTTGGTGTGGAGCGCCTCGTGCTGCGGGCGTTCGGCGAGACCTATCCCGCGTTCGAGAACGTCAACGAGGAGAATCGGAAGAAGAACCGCCGCGTGGTCATCACGCCGGTGAATCCGCCGATGGAGTAGGTGCAGTGACCAGCAGTGCAGTGGGGTTCAGAGGGGTGAGGCTTCGTGCTTCACCCCTCTGTGTTGAGTCTGGCTCAGCTCGGACCTCGGCGCCAGGAGAACTGCGCCTTCGCACCGCCTCCGTGGCACATTCCTTGCTTTTGCATGTGGCAGAGAACAGGACCTTCCGGCGAACTGCCAGAAAGCGCGCTGCAGGTGCGCTACTGGGCGTGTGGGGACATGGCCGGGAACGCGCGGGGGCAGAAAGCGTGCGACTCCGTGCAAACTGCCGAGCCGGAGACGGCCTCGAGCGGGCGGAAGCCGCCCACGAATCCGCCGCCCTCGACGCGGCCAGGGGGAAACGGGATGTCACGGCGCATCGAGAACACACACAGGAAGATCTTCGTCGGGTCGTTCGAAGGCCGTGACTGGCGGCTGCTCTCCGACCGTCTGCGCGCCGCGGGCTACGACATCACCCAGGCGACGAGCATCGAGAGCTTCGTCGGCGAGGCCGCGACGTCGGAAACCGACCTCATCATCATCGATCGGTCGATCGCAACAACAGCCGACGCGCATCTTGAAGACCGTCTGGACCAGAACCCGGTGACGAAGAAGCTCCCCGTCCTCGTGCTCTGTGCCGTGGGCGAGGGGCCGACCTCGAATGTCGACTCGCCGTTCGGTCTACTCGACTACCTTCCGAGACCGTTCAGCGTGAGCGAATTCGTCTCGCGGGTGAAGGCCGTGCTTCGTGTCAACTACTGCGAGAACGCTGGATCACCAAAGCAGACGCGCGATCCGGTCACCAAGCTCTACAACAGGCTCTACTTCGATGAGCAGCTTGAGACAGAGCTCGACCGTGCGAGACGGTACGGTCGCGAACTGTCGGTCGCGCTCATGGATGTCGACAGTCTGGAAGAGATCAACACGAAATTCGATCACAGAACCGGCGACGCCGTGCTGCGGTCGCTCGCCGATATTCTGCTTTCGGGTACGAGGCTCTCCGACGTGATGGCGAGGTTCGGCGGGGACGAGTTTGCGCTTATTCTCCCCGAGACGACGGCGACCGGCGCCGGCATTCTCATCGAGCGTCTCAGGTCGACGTTCGCCGACCGGACGCTGGCGCGCAGCGGTGGTGAAGTGCGTGCGACCGTGACGTGCGGCATCGCTGCCTACCCGGCCCACGCAGGTGATCCGGAGACGCTTCTCAGGATGGCCGATTCCGCGCTCTGTCGCGGGCGAAGCGACGGGCGGAACCGGAGCGTCATTGCCTTCTCGGATACATGCGAGGCGGCGTGGGGCGGTCTGCACGCCGGTCCGACCATTCTCCTGGTTGAGGGCAACGATTACAGCCGGAGCGTGGCGTCTGTCGTGCTGCGCGCGAACGGCTACGAGGTTCTCGAGGCGTCTGATGCCGAATCGGCTCTGTCGCTTGCGAAGTCTTCACATCCGGACCTGGTCCTCATGGACGTCTATCTCAACGGGCTCGACGGGCTCGAGGTGACTCGCAGGCTCGTTGCGATGACGGAGACACATGACATCCCGATCCTGGCTCTGACCTCGAGCGACCTGCCAAGCGAGCTCGAGAAGCTCGTGGCGGCCGGTTGCCGTGGGTACATCACGAAGCCGATCGACACCAATAGTCTGGCCGCGCAGATCGAGCCGTTCCTGAGCTAGCGGCGAGGGGATGCACGGTGCGGGATGCGCGCCTCGGATGCGGAGGAGAACCGCGAACTCCTTCGGATCCCGGTTCGGACATACGAACTTCAAAGGCCGTCGGCGCGATGCCGGCGGCCTTTCTGTGGTATGGTGGGTTGTCCGTCTCCCGCTTCCCGGACCGGAGGTCATCATGCAGATCCGTCCCACGCGACGCTCCATGAGTCGCCACATACGACATCGCATGCCCCGCCGCACGTGCGGCTCCGCCGCGACGCCCGTTCGCACCACGCTCCGGCTGCTCATGGCGATCGCCCTTGTGACGATGCTCGCGCTTGCCGGGTGCGCCGGGCGCACGGCTGTCGGTGATGCACCGGACGCCGATGACAGGAGGGACGACCGGTTGATGGATGAGCCGGTCTGCCGGGTGATCGAGGGCGACCCAAGCCTGCTTCCAGAGGCCGTGGATTCGGCGTGGTGGCAGGATGGAGGAAACATGCGGTGCGTCGTGGTGGATGACTCGCTGTCTCCGAGTCGCGACGATGCCGTCGGGCTGGCGGCCGAACGCCTCCTGCCCGGCGCCTTCGAGATGCTCCAACGCCGGGGGGTGATGCTCACGGAGTCGCGTCGCGATGACGTGGCCGAGGCGTTCTCTCACGCGGTCGTGCGCGGGGAGAATGCCGGGTTTCCCCGCATTTCGATCCGCGAGTCGGTGGTGGAGCGGTGCGAGACCCCGGATGGCGTTGAGCACTGGCGTGCCCGTCTCCTTGCGGAGTATCCCATCGGCGTGCTCCGTGGGGATGTCACGCACGCGCAGTGGGAAGGACGACGCACGCTCCGCGAGATGGACATGCGAGTGGAATCGGCCGGCCAGCTTCTGGCTGACGGGCGCTGGTCTGAGGCACTCCATGAGCTTGTGCGGGCGGGTGAGCTGGAGCGCCGGGTCGATCCGAGTGCCGTGTTGCGCACTTCGAGCACGGCCTTTCGGGAACTGCTTGCGAGCGCCCTCGGTGTGCGCATCGTGCGAGTCGATGGCTCGGGTCCGATCGGCATCCGAGTTGGCTCCCGGGAGCGCGTCCGCTATCGCGTCGAGTATCCGCTTGGTGATGAGTGGGTCCATGCCGCCGGCGTGCCGGTTTCCATTGAAGGGGGCGACTCCGTACTGCCGGTGATGAGCGCGTTGCAGACGGACGCTTCCGGCGAGGTCACTCTCGAGTTTGCGGCGGGAGAGGAGTCGACGGATGACGCGGTTCTCCTCCGGGTGAAGTACTCCGTTCCGAAGGGTGATGTGCTGCCCGGCCGTTCCGCCGTGCCGTCCCCTGTTGTGATCGCACAGGTGCGGCAGGAGCTTCTGGTGTTGTCGAGCCGCGAGGCGACGGTCTGTGTGGAGATCAGTGCCGGGAGGGCGGGGGGCGCCGCGAGCGATTCCGCCGCCGACCGCGTGCGCGAGGCGCTCTCGAATAGCCTCGACGCGCTCGGCGCTTCGCTCGTCGACTGCGGGCCTGATGCCTCGCTCGTCGTGACGGCGGATGTCTCGTTGTCGACACAGGAAACGCACGGCACGTGGCTCGCGCACATCGAGTGCAGCGTCCGCGCGTTCGACCAGCGCCTTGCTGAGGATGTGGGCAGGGTCTCGTTCGAAGTGAAGGAGAGTCTGGAGAGCTCCGCGCGGGATGCCGAGATGCTCGCGCTCAGGGAGGTTGGACGGCTGGTCGCCGTGTACCTCGAGCCAAGGCTGGCTGAGAGATAGGACTCGGCGCCCGGCTGCGGGCCGCGGCGTCCTAGTGAGGTGACGGCGGAGCCGTGTCGGCGACCGTGAATTCGAAGAGGCAGAGCGAATCGTAGTACGAGACCGTGAAGAATCCCCAGCCCTCGCCGGTGACGTTCCCGTCCGTCCCTCCATCAGGGAGTGGGCCGGCCACGGCTCTCACCCATCCAGACGCGACCCCCGGCAGCGCAATGTCATCCGGACCGAACGAGACCGCCGTGTCGGCGACCGACCGTTGGAGCACGAGCGAATCATCGCGCGCGCCGCGGATGACGAACCGCACGGTGTAGTAGTCGGCGTCGTCAGCCGGTCCCCATCTGAGGTTGAGCGTGTCGGCCACCGTGATGCTCGCGGGCTGCTCGACGGCGAACGCGCCCGGGACGAGCTCCGTGGCCGTTGCGACGCCGACATCGGTGATGACCCGGAGCGAGCAGGCGAGACCGTGCTGCCAGACGATGGTGTCATCATCGAGTGTGGCGAGCAGCGCGAGAGGTGAGACGACTTCTGTGTCTTCGATCTGGCGTCCGGTGACGAAGACGGCGTAGCTGTTCGGAAGCGGGTCGGCCACACAGCGCACGTCGACAGAGGTGTGGTCGCCGTCGGCGAGACGTGACTCGACGACCGCTGCGGTGATCGACGGCGCGACGATGATCGTGCTGTCCGGGCAGACGATGTCGTCGCTGCAGGACACAAGGCTCATGGCGATGAGGATCATCACAGCGCCGGTGACGCGCGATGCATGCGCGCTGCGCGTCGTCTCTCTTGTGCGTACGGTCATGGCCTGATCCCATCCTTGAAGACAGCGTTCTATCCCAGTCCCGGGAATCGCTTCTGGTTGAGCAGTAGATCCTCGTGGCGCCCGCGCTCCCGGATGAGGTGCATCTTCCCGCCCATGACAAGCACCTCTGAGGGCGTCGGGTGCGAGAGGAACAGCTCCGGGCTCATCGAGTATCCGTACGCGCCCGCGTTGAAGACGCCGATGAGGTCGTCGATCGCTATGTCCGCGGGGACGCTGAGTGCGTCGCTCGTGATGTCGATCGGAGTGCAGAGCGGTCCGGTCACCTTCGCGGTGGCCACGCCTTCGGCGTCCATCCGATTGATGACGGCCGCCTGGTGCTTCACCTTCATGAGGACCGGCCGGATGAACTGGTTCACGCCTCCGTCTGTGATGACGTACCGCTCGCCGCGGGATTCCTTGAGTTCGAGCACGCGTGACATGTACACGCCGCACTCGGAGACGAGGAATCGCCCGAGCTCCAGAATGAGCCGGAATCCCTCACGCTCGCGGAACGGACGGAACACCTCCTCGACGCGCGGTCCGAGCGATGAGAGGTCGAGCGGCTTCTCCTCTTCATAATGAGGCACGCCGAGCCCGCCGCCGAAGTCTATCGACTGGACGGGCATGCCCATCAGTTCCTCGACACGGAGCGCCATTGCCGCGGTACGTTCCGCGTTCGCGACGATCTCACCCTCGTGGAGTATCTGGCTCGCCGTGTAGACGTGGAGCCCGACGATCTCGATGCGGCGCGGGTCCCACGAGTCGGCGAGACCCTGGAGCTTCTCCTCGTCGATGCCGAACTTGCTTGGGCCGCCGGCCATCTGCTCGTGGAGCGGGCCGGCCGAACCGCCGCCGACCTTCCCGAGGCCGACGGTCGTGTTGATGCGGAGCGCCGCCCGCGCGGGAACCCCGAGAAGCTTCGATATGCGTGACATACGCTCGAGTTCGCGGAGCGACTCGACGTTGACAGCGAAGACGCCGTTGATAATGGCGTCCTCGAGCTCGCGGTCGGTCTTGCCGGGTCCTGCGAACACGATGTCGAGCGGGTCGTAGCCGAGCTCGCGCGCGAGAAACAGCTCGCCGCCGGACGCGATCTCTGCGCCGGCTCCGAGTTCCTGGAGGAGACCGACGATCGCCATCGACGGATTGGCCTTCATCGAATAGAAGATCTCGAACGACGGGAAGGCGGCGCGGAGCGACCGGAACCGGTCGCGGATCATGTCGCCGTCGTAAACGTACGTCGGTGTTCCGAACTCGCCGGCGATCCTCGTGGCGGATATCCCGCCGATGTCGAGAACTCCGTTGGTGTGTGAGAAATTCCTGAGCAGGGTGTACCTCCGGTCGTTACGGCGCGCCGCGGCGTTCGCCGCGCAGAGTGCGACAGCGCGCTACTTCTTCCGATATATGTCGATGCGCGTTGAGCCGCCGAAGATATAGAACGGGAACGGCTCGGCGATGGCGCTGTCGATGCCGAACTTGACGTACTCCTCGCACAGATTGGCACCCGTCTCGCAGAACATGATGAGCTTCGTGCCGCCGCGCTTCGCCGCCGCGAGGATGTCTCCCATGGTCTGGGTCGAGATGATCATCCCTGTCATGACGGCGACGTCGCATTCCTCGACGAGTTCGACCGTGCGGTCCTCGCTGTAGACCGGAGACCCATCGATATCCTTGCCGACGACGGCGGGATCCTCGTCGGTTCCGACGACATCGACGCCTCGGTCGTTGAGCATCTTGATGATGTTTCCGATCACGCCGACATTGACGACGCGGCCCGGGGAGGCGTCGAGTGACTCGAGATGTCGCATGACCTCCGTGACGACGAGCCCGCTTCGCCAGAGCGCCTTCTTGCGCGCGGGTCCGGTCATCGTGTGCGATTCGTCGGGGTGCTTGTCGAACGCGGAGTACATCGCGTCGGTTGTCGCGACCTCAAAGCACCGGTAGTCGTGCTCGACCTCGCGGCAATCCATGCCGAGAAGCCGTTCGCCCTCCGCGAGAGCGGGGATGGTCGCGCAGTAGCAGGCGCCTTCACCAAATGTCTGGACGAGGAGATACGTGTATTTGAACGTGCGCTCCGCGGGGTTCGGATTGAACATCAGATCAGTGCGCCAGAGGCCGCGGATCTGGAATGACTCGTCGGGGTAGTCCCGGCTGCGCTCGATGCCCTTTCGGGCCAGCTCCTTGAGGTAGTCCACGCCGTGTCCTTTCGTGTAGGCGAAGGTGTTGGAGAAATATAGCACGGCGGGCGCTGAAGGGCAATCAGGGGGGAGATTGGGGCCATCAGGCCTTCGGGCCTTCGGGCAGGGCCCTCAGCGGAGAAGGACGAGTTTTCGTTCGATGGCGTTGGGCCCGAAGTCGGCGCGGATGAAGTAGACACCGCTTGCGGATTCGCGGCCGGATCCGTCCCGGCCGTCCCACGTCGTCTCGTGTCGTCCGCGGCCGGCCGGTCCGTCGTAGAGCTGCCTCACAAGTCTCCCGCCGGCCGTGTAGACACCGATGCGGACCCACCGATGCTCATGGGCGACCGTGAATGAGAGCGCCGTACCGCTCGCCATCGGGTTCGGGTGCGGCGGGTAGAGCCTGTCGATCGAGAGGTCGGTCGGGACCTGGATCGTCCACGGCCCGTGCGTCGTGTGTCCGCCCCAACCTTCCGTTACGACGAGCCGGTAGTCGTACGCGGCGCCCGGTTCGATGTCCGCGTCGACGTACCGGTACCGTCCGTCGTCGTCCGGCGTGAGGAGCGACGAGCCGAGCGACGCGAACGCATCATCTCCGGACGTGCGTCTCTCGAGCCGCGCCCCCTGCGGGTGGTCCGCCGGTGCGAGGTACCAAATGAAGAAGACGTAGTCCCGCTGCTCGTCCCACGTGAACAAGGACAGCTCCGCGGGCTGCTGCCACGCGGCGACGTTGCCGAGGAGCGTGGACAGGAGCGCGCGGGCGGGCTCACGCTGGATGTAGCACAGTGGATAGCCAAGCACCGCGACGGAGCCGCACCCAACGTCGCTCCGTCTGAGCGTCGCGCAGGGTTCCCCATCGAGGCTCTCGTTCAAGTAGGCGTCGAAGAGATGAATGCGCTCCGCGCCGGCGGTCCGGTAGACCTCGCAGGAGTGAAGACCGCCGTACTGCGCGAACCCGTTGGCCCATATCCCGAGCGTGTCGACCGGTGCGTCAGGGTACTCCGCAGGGTTGGTCGATGTGCCTCCGAGGAATGCGTACCCGTACGTTTCGGGGACTTGCGGGTTTGTCAGCGAGCCGGTGTTGTGCAGGCTATCGATCCCGGCATAGTCATACAGGAAGTCACCGGCGTCGAATGCCGCGTCCTGCATGAACGGTTCGAGCGCAGCGAACGCCTCGATCGTTGCCTGACCCTCGAGAATGAGATTCCCGCCCGCCCGCACGAATCCCTCGATCGCGTGATAGCCCGACTCGGCCTGAGCCGGTCGCAGGAACGTCGCGTGATCGCCGAGCGTCCAGAGGACCGTGCGGTACTGCCCCAGCTCTTCCATCGTTGGAAGCCGCGGGAGTCCGCCTTCGATGTGCTGCAGCGGGTCCCATGTGTCGTACGCCAGCCCGGCAAGCAGCGAGTCGTAGATGGCGTCGTGTTCGAGTTCGGGAATCTCCTGCGCGAGCCAGTCATCCACGTGAAGAAGGGGAGACGACATCGG
>CAZEXP010000061.1:0-8686 GCA_964516845.1 uncultured bacterium | reverse complement strand
ACAACACGTGGAACGGTGAGATCTACTCGTTCCCGTTCAACAAGAGCGTCCGCGCTCTCTATATGAACAAGGACCTGTTCGCGGAGGAGGGGATCGACGCCGCTCCTGTGAACTGGGACGAGTACCGCGATTTCTCGCGCCGTCTGACGAAGGACCGCGACGGCGACGGGGCCATCGATCAGTGGGGAACTGCCGGGCAGATCAGCGCCTGGATGTTCGAGAATCTGTTGATACAGAACGGCGGCGCCATCCTCAGCGCCGACGGGACGCGTGCGGCGTTCAACAGTCGCGAGGGTCTCGAGGCGCTCGAGTTCATGGTCCAGCTCATGACCGAGTACGGCAAGGTCACCTCCGGCTACGAGTACCAGAACGACTTCCAGGCCGGCAAGGTGGGCATGATCGAGGGTTCGACGGTCTCGCTCTCCTTCATGGAAGGGAAGTACACGTTCGACATGGCCGTGGCCCCGCTCCCCGAGCGGAAGCAGAAGGCCTGCCTTGTCGCGGGGACGAACATCGTCATTTTCGCCGACTCGCCGGACGTGAAGAAGGCCGCGGCGTGGAAGTTCATCAAGTGGTTCACGAGTCCTGAGATCACGGCCCGTTGGGCCGCGCTGACCGGATACGCGCCAGTTCGCAGGAGCGCGATGGACGACCCGGTCATGGTCCAGCGCTTTGATGAGATAGAAGGCCTGCGCGAGGTCATCGCGCAGCTTGATTTCGCAACATACGAACCCAGGTCTGCGGCGTGGTATGCGGGTCGGAAGTCTCTCGAAGAGACCGGCATCGAAAGCGCGCTCAGGCGGCAGCGTTCGCCGCGCGAGGCGCTCGCCTCGGCGGCAGCCGCGGTCAACGCCGAGCTCGCGCAGTAGCGCCCGGGACACGTAAGGGGGAATCGATGACGAGAAGCAGTCAACTCAGAGCGGTACTCGCTCTGGCGCTCGCGGTCGGGCTCATGGCGGCGGCATCGCCGGTCATGGCGACCACGATCTGCGAGGTCCAGGACTACGACAGCAGCGGCATCTCGCCGCTCAACGGCGTGACCGTGACGGTCAGCGGTATCGTGACGCTCCCGCCGGGCTATATCGTGCCGGGCGAGCCGCCGGGGCACACGTCGATGTACATCCAGAGCGGTGGGTGCGGCGTCAACGTGTTCTGCTTTGATGAGCCGGCACTCGTGCTCGCCGAACTCGGCGACAGCGTGCGTGTGACGGGTGCGGTGGAGGAGTACATCAGCGGCACGTCGGGCGCTGGCGCGGTCACTGAGATCTCGTGCGCGAGCGCCGCGAACATTGTGATCGTTTCGACTGGCAGCACGCCGCCTGCGCCGCTGGAACTGGCGCTCACCGGCGACGTGATCACCGAGGATATGGAGGGTGCGCTCGTCAGGACGGTCGGCATCATCACGGTCCATCAGGGCTTCAAGATCGAACTGGACGGCCTCGACGATCCGGTTATCTACCAGGGCTACAACAACTTCGTGGACTTCGATCTCTACTCGGTCGGCGACACGCTCGATGTGACGGGTTTCGTGACGCAGTACGACACGTCGTCGCCGTATCTGTCCGGATACGAGATCGTTCCGCGCTTCCAGAGCGACATGGCTCACTTCCAGCCTGTGCCGCCGCCGTTCATCGGATTCTCATCCGACGTGCAGATCTCGTTCGTCGAGATCGTCGGTGTCGATACGACGGACGTCGTGGCGCGGCCCGTTCTCGGCGAAGAGAAGGC
This sequence comes from uncultured bacterium, assembly GCA_964516845.1. Classification (GTDB taxonomy): domain Bacteria; phylum Joyebacterota; class Joyebacteria; order Joyebacterales; family Joyebacteraceae; genus JAPEKQ01. Next base: position 6,958 of record CAZEXP010000061.1, on the reverse strand, counting down.
CCCCGTCTTCTACCCCGACATCGGCGAGGTGCTTCCCATCTATTACAAGGCGCCGCAGGAGAGCAGGACCGTGCTCACCGTGTACGACCTCCAGGGGAGGGTCGTGCGGACGCTCATGGACGATGAGTACGACGGCTTCTCCGACATGCCGAGCCACTACGATCGGCTCTTCCCGTTCCGCGTCGGCGTAAGGGGATGGGACGGCAGGGATGATCTTCTCAGGCTCGTTCCCACGGGTACATACATCTGCAGGCTGGAGGCGGTCAGCGACGGCGAGGCGCTGGTGGCGACCGCACCGATGGTCGTCGGCGCGAGGCTTAAGTAGGCGCACGACGCCCGAGCGGAAGGATACGCGAATGAACGTGAAACAGGCAATACTGCTGGGAGCTTTGGGACTGCTCGTCGCGACGACGGCGTGGGCGGATATCATCCCGATATCCGATGTCAACGCCGACGACGCGAACGACAACCCGGTGCTCGACGGCGAGATCGTGACGGTCAAGGGTGTGGTGACGGTGGGGACGGGGTCCTTCGCCGCCACGAACGACATCTGGATCCAGGATACGACCGGAGGCGTTTTCGTCTCGCAGCTCAACACCGCCAATCCCGTCGTGGCGCCTGGAGACAGCGTGCGCGTCACCGGCAAGGTGGGCGTCACGTACTTCAAGCGAACCAGACTGAGGGTCGGCAACACGGCACCCGGTTCGACGATCGTTCTCCTGAGCACGGGCAACCCCGTGCCGGCGCCGATCGAGGTGACCGCCGAGGACATCGCGACGTCCGGCGAAGACTACGAGGGGAGCTACGTCGTGATGCGGGGTGCGTATCTGACCATCCCGACACAGTGGCCGACGGGCGGATGCACCACCTACAAGGAGCTCACGCTCTCGGACGGCGTCACGACGACCCGCCTGATGGTTCACCCGTACACGGACATCTGCGGCTCAACGCGCCCGCTCGACCGCTTCGATGTCTATGGCGTCGTCATTCCTGACCCGGTGCAGAAGCGTGACGCCTACCACGGCATCATGCCCCCGTCACGCGGCGACATCCGCTCGCTCGGGTCGGGCGCAGGCATCGCAACGCCCGACGTGGACTGGTTCTTCGCGGGCGAGGAGACCGATCTCCGGATCGATCTGGTCGGTGAGGCGGATCAGTTGACCCGCGTCGCCGTCACGATCCCCGCGGGATGGACGTTCTCCGGCGACTCGTCGGACGTCGATCTCGACGGCGCGGCATTCGCCATGGCGTCGGTGGTCGAGGACAGCACGAACGCCAACCTTGTGACGATATCGGGCGTCAACCTCGTCCACGGTTCGCCGGGCAGTGTGACGCTCGAGGATCTCACGGTTCCGCTGATGGCCGGTGACTACGAGTTCGTCGTCGCGACGGCGGTCGCGGGCGAAGGACTTGTCACGCTCGGTACCGGAGCCGGCGTGCACGTCGCTACGACGGGCGATCCCGGCTCGGTCGTTATCAACGAGCTCTACGCCAACAGCAGCGTCGTCGCCGATGTCGGTGAGTACGTCGAGCTCAGGAACACGCTTGCGACCTCGATCGACATCTCCGGATGGATTCTCTCGGATCTGGACGACAGCGGAGTCTGCGGCGGGGTCAACCTCTGGGAATTCCCGATAGGCTCGGAGATCGCCGCGGGAGAGGCCATCACGGTGGCCCGCCACGCCATGGGATTCTACATGCGGTTCGGGAGCAGTCCGGACTACGAGCTCCGCGATCTCAACTACAACCAGGACCCGGACGATACTGCTGTGCCGAACCTCCTCCTCGTGTCGCCTTCGGACGGCAACATGGCCACGAGTCAGGAGATCGTGCTCATGGGAGGTTTGGACGGAACCGGGTATCTCATCGGCACCCAGCGCGTCTACGAGGCGGTCTATCTCTATACCGACCGCATCAAGAGCGAGCTTGTCGACGCTGTGGAGTATCGCGATATCGCATACCTCGCCGTCGACCACTGCACCGGCGACGGTCTCGGTGGTCCCGCGGATGCGTGGACGCCGGGCTACATCCCGACCGACTACTCGCTCGGCCGCGATGCGCTGTCGACCGATACCGACAACTGTTCGGTCGACCTCTTGCTCTCTTCGCATCCGACACCTGGCGAGACCAACAACGTGTCGGACGACGCCGCGCCGATGGTGCTCAGCAGTGCGGCAGCCGGCGACCGGTTCGTCAAGCTCACGTTCTCGGAGTCGCTGAACAAGGACAGCGCCGAGAATCCGCTGAACTACGCGCTCAACGGTGGCACCGACGTGCTCGACGCCTGGCTGTCCACCGATCTGCGCACGGTTCTTCTGCACACGAGCGTCCAGACGACCAGCTTCGCCTACGCTCTGTCCATCTCCGGTGTGGAGGACCTCGCGGAGAACGAGATGACTCCGGGGAACGTCAACTTCACCGGCCACTACCAGGTCTCGACGCCCATCGCCGAGGTCCAGGCATACGACGAGAACGGGCTCTCACCGCTCGTCGGTGAGGGTGTCACGATTCTCGGGTTCATCACCGTCCCGCCTGGAGTCTTTCAGCCTGACAGGACGAACATCTTCGTTCAGGATCTCAGCGGCGGCGGCGTCAATGTGTACAACGGCAATCTTCTGACGAGCCCGCCGAAGGAGGGCGACCTCGTTGAGATTACCGGCGAGGTGGAGGAGTACATCTCGAGCGACGGCAACGGCGCGACGACGGAGGTGGTCGGCACGGATGCCACTCCGTTCACGCTGACGACGCACGCGCGCGGGTTCGACGTGGTGAGGCCGGCGATCATGCGGACCGGCGACATGAGCCAGGAGGACTTCGAGGGGACGTACATGACGACCTCGGGCGTCATCATCAGCCTTGAGGGCTTCGCCATCTACATCGATGACGGCTCCGGCTCCATCCAGGTCTATCAGAACTTCACCGACCTTGACTTCTCCGGCTACGCGCTCGGTGACAGCATCGGCGTGACCGGCGTGTTGCTGCAGTATGACTACTCCGCGCCGTACTTCGGCGGCTACGAGCTCGCGCCGCGGTATCCGAGCGACCTCGTGACGCTGACCTCGCATTTCGATGAGAAGGTGACGGTCACGACGGAGGCACGGGTTCTCGATGTCGACGGCGATGACTCCATCGACATCCGCTACAACGGCCCGAAGGCGAGTCACATCGTCGTTCGCATCTTTGATCTTCAGGGACGGTCCGTGGCAACGCTCTATGACGGATGGTGTCTCGGTCCGCAGCGGGCTACCTGGGACGGCAGGGACGACGCGGGGCGGAAGGTTCCGCCGGGCGTCTACGTCTGTCACGTCCAGGCGAGGCCCCGCGCTGGCGGCGAACTCGTGGAGGACGCGGCTCCGATCGTCGTGGGAATGAAGCTTGAATAGAGAGAGAAACAGCACATCCCCCAAGGTCGTACGCGACCCAAAGGAGGACAGGGTGAAAGGGATAAGGCTCTTCATCGCCGCGGTCGTACTGGCCAGCCTGCTCGTTCCGGGCGTGGCCGGGGCCGCCGGCGTGTTCGACAACCTCGTGCTCTCTCCGAGAGCCCGGGCCATGGGCGGGGCGTTCGTGGCGCTCTCGGATGACGAGACGGCGGTATTCACCAATCCCGCCGCGCTCTCGATGCAGCACGAGATCGGTGTCTACTCGTCCTACGTCGATCTGTACGGGTATGACTTCGTCAAGCTCGGCGCCGGCGCAGTGACGGTGCCCACCGACTACGGAACGTTCGCAGTCGGCGCGAGATATCTCGCGACCGAGTACGAGGGTACGGAGCTGGAGAAGGAATACTCCGTGACGATCGGCCATGGCATCATGCTGATGGAGGATGTCCATTCGTCGCTCGCCGTGGGTTACGGGCTCAACCTGTTTGGGCTCTCGTTCCCGACGGAGTCCATTGGAGGGACGGACCTCGGCTCGGCGAATACGTTCGGGCTGGACGTCGGCGTCATCGGCACGCTTCGCGGCCGCACGCGCTTCGGATTCTTCGCGAAGAACATCAATAACCCGAAGCTCGGCAACCCGGACGCGAAGGACCTGCCTCAGTGGTTCACCGCGGGCGTTGCTTACAGCCCGTACGGTGGCGTCCAGACGGTCCTCGAGCTTCAGAAGCAGACGCACGAGGACATCCGGGCGTGCTTCGGTCTCGAGATGGAGATCAACGAGTACCTGACCCTCCGGGGTGGTATCCAGAACAACCCGAACCGCGTCTCGTTCGGATTCGGGACCGGATGGAAGATGGTAAGACTCGACTACAGCTACACGTCTCATGAGACACTGCCGGGCAGCCACGTTTACGGGCTCGGTATCACATTCTAGGCGACGGACAGGGGAGGCCGGGAGCCTCTCCAACAGGAGGTACGATGAAACGGTTGAGGGCCATGGGGTTCATCGCGGCACTCGTCGGCCTCGTGCTGGCCGTCGCGGCTCCATGCGTTCATGCCGGGGAGTTGCTTGATCTGAACAGGGCGACGCTCGAGGAGATCAAGGTGCTGCCGGTTTCCAGCGAGATGGCGGAGACCATCTGGCGGTATCGGGAGTACCGGACCTTCTACGGGAGCGTCTACGACCTGATCGATCTTCCCGGAATGACGATGGAGGACTTCCTTCGGATCAAGCCGCTCGTGCGAATCGAGCGGGTCCTGGAGGAGGACGAGGAACTCCAGCGCATCAATGACATCTACTATCGCTTCAGGCAGTGGGAGTCGGAGGAGGGTGGTGGAGAAGCGCTGGTGGACTACTGGATCGACCTGGCGAAGGACCCGTTCAACGTCAACACGGCGTCCTACGAGCAGGTGGCGAATCTGCAGAGCGTCTCACCGCCCGATGCGGTCGCCATCTACAGCTACACCCGGAACAATCGGATCGACCGACAGACGGCGCTTCGGAACGTCCCGGGTCTGACGTACTGGGGCTACTACAACACGCGCAACTTCGTCCGCTACGACGATGCGTCCGACGCCACGAAGTTCCGCGGGAGCTATCAGTTCCGCGTGTACGACTCGCCGGCGATCTTCGACACCGAGGATCTGCTGAAGGAGGACCGCAACATCTCCACGGGCGGGAAGGACTCCTGGTGGGACCGTCTGGAGCTCGACGACGCGGGTCCGATCTACCAGCACAAGGTCAGGGCTCGCTGGGGTCAGGACATCTCAGCCGGAGCGCTGGCGTATCAGGGATTCGGCGATGATGAACTGACGGCGCTCAAGTTCCACGCGACCATCAAGGACAAGTCGTGGGGACCGGTCCAGTTCGACAACATCGTCCTCGGCAACTACGCGCTGGCCTTCGGTCAGGGTCTGGTGATGCAGAACACCGACTACTTCAAGCCGAGGAACTCCGGGTACAACTGGGACAAGCGCTACATGGGCGTCCTCGGGGACATCACGCCGAGCCAGGAGTACCAGCTGACAGGTGTCGCGACCGAGATGACCGTCGGCGACTTCAAGACCGTCCTGTTCTACTCGGACGACTGGAAGGACGCGGTCCTCAACCCGGACGGCACCATCTGCCAGTACATCATCATGGCCCCGCGGATCGACAACGACGATCTGGCCGCTGCCGGCATGCGGGACATGAAGGACGTCGTGCACGAGCAGACCTACGGGACGAACGTGAAGTACGGGTTCGCGCCGGGGTCGTGGATCGGGTTCTCGGCCTATGAGAGCCGGTACAACAAGTATTGGAGGCCGGCGTACGATCCGTACGGGACCATGGACATCTCATGGATCATCCCCGAGGACAACGAGGACAAGATCGTCGCGGCCGACAGCGAGCTCTTCGGGACCTACTCGAGTCCGGGTAAGTTCCGCCGGGTCTACGGCACGGAGTTCCAGTGGGTCATTGACAACGTTGCATTCGCCGGCGAGTACGCCGGTCTCGACAGCGATGGTGAGATCTTCGAGTTCGCCGACGATCCGAAGGCCATGACCGTGAGCGGCTTCGCGTCGTACAGCAACCTCACCCTCCTCGCGGTCTATCGCGACTACGACGTGGACTTCGACAATCCGTACAACCGTGGGTTCTCGGAGTACAAGCGGTACAAGGGTGCGATCCTCGAGGACGAGTACTACCTCTCGGATCCGCTCTACGGACTGCTCTACGACAATTCGGTCACACCACAGGCCGAGCGTGGTCTCTACTTCAACGCGCGCTATCGCTTCTCGCATCGCCTGACGCCCGCGGTCGAGTACGACGTCTGGCAGCGGAAGAGCGACGGCGCCGACTACTCACGGCTCGTGGTCAAGCTCAGGTTCCAGCCGATCTACAACATCGTGATGAACCTGCGGCAGAAGTGGCAGGGGAGGCTCGGCGACGACTGGCTGACGCCGCAGAGCTACGAGCAGGTCGAGACACGATTCTCGGTCGAGTACCGCATCTCGAAGTTCGATGAGGTCGAGTTCCTGGCTTCTCGGTCGTGGATCGAGTGGCCTCCGAGACCGCGCCTCTCAGGCAACGTCGAGCCGGACGGCGAGTATCCGGACGTCGGTTCGGCAGCCGTTCCGTCCTACGCTATCGGCGCGGCCGTGACGCACAATTTCACCGACTGGCTCAAGGTGACCGGCTCGGTGATGTACTACGACGGGTTCCAATGGATGTTCGAAGACGGCACCTTCACGGTGATGGACGGCGACGCGTTCCGCTACTGGATCTCGATCTCGGACCGCATCTCCGATCATCTCTCGCTGAGGGTCCGTTGGACGAACAACCAGGAGTGGCCGCTGACGTACGTGGATGCTCGCGAGTACAACGAGAACCCGCAGGGCAATCCGGAGCCGGATGCCACGTACGTGCGGGGCGACGCGAGCAACTTCCGCGTGCAGCTCGACTACTCATGGTAGCGGGCGGAGGACCGACGATGGAACGAACAACGAAACGACACGGGGATAACACGGGGAGGACTATCATGCGACGAGGAGTGACGGTCGTTGCCGCTCTCCTGGCCATTGCAGCGCTCGCG
>CAZEXP010000060.1:0-8844 GCA_964516845.1 uncultured bacterium | reverse complement strand
CTCCACGAACCCGACATCCGGCGAGACGACGATGTTCGCGGCGTCCCCGCTCGCGACGCCTGGGAGCACGTGCACGCACACCGTGTTGAAGTTGGCCGAGAGAGCGCCGGTGCGCGCGTGGTAGGCGCGGTCGCCGTCGGCAACGTCCTTCGACGTCGTCCACTCGCGGTCGAAGTACGACGTGTCGAACACGAGATCGCCCTCGATCCGCTCAATGCCGAGCGTCCGGAAGCGCTCGGCGATCCTCCAGAGCTCCTCCGAAACGATGGCCGGGTCCCCGCTCCCCTTGATGAACACGTCGCCCCGCAGGACCGGCGCAATGGCGGCGGCATCCGTCGAAAACACGGTCTCGAACTGGAAGTCCGTCCCGAGTTCCGCGAGCGCCGTGGTGGATGTGATCACCTTCATGTTCGAGGCGGGTATCATGAGGGCGTCGGCGTTTCTCTCGTAGAGAGGGACACCGGCGTCGAGCGACTCTATCAGGATCGAGATCCTCGTTCCGCGCACGTCGGGCTTGGCGAGCAGCGAGTCGACGACCCAGTCGAGGCTCTCGAGCCGGGCGGGCGTCGCCCCGGCGCCGGGGTCCGACGCAATCGCGCGCTGGGCATCCGAGTCGGTTGCGGGGTCCTGGATGTCCGAGGCCGCGGCATTCGTCGAACCGGCGGGCGGACACAGCACGACTAGCAGCGCCAGCGCGCACGCCGTGCCGGCGCGCACCCGCCAGGCCCTCCACGAGGCTCTCATCGTATCGCGTCTCATGCTCTCCTCTGTTCTCATCAGGTCATACATCCCGAACATCCGATCAGGCGTCGCGACCAACCGATCAGGCGTCCCGAACATCGGGGCCGGCCGCGCGCTTGAGTATCATCGCCACCGTGTCACGGAACTCGTCCATGTCGACCGCGAGCCCCGGACACTCCTTGCGCTGCACGCGCTCGCCGTTCTCGATGACGTACCCTGTGCCATCGAGTTCGCGATGACCGAGGACCCGGTCCGGCGTAAGTCCCAGCTCTCTGACAAGCCTGGCGCAGAGTTCGGCCGCTGCTCTCAGCTGCTCGCGGGGCGGCGGCTCCTCGCAGGCCTCGTACGCCATGCAGACTCCGATCGAGCGGTCGTTCCACGGACCGACGTGCCACGAGCGGATACCCGGCGGAAGGCATCGATACATCAGACCGTCGGGTTCGATGAAGTAGGCGTACGCGATGGTCGGACACCCGGCGTCGCAGATGTGGTTCGGCCCCGTGTGATAGCGGGCGGTCGCCCATACGTTCCATCCCGGCATCGCCGTGCAGTGGAGCACGACGGTATCGATGGCGTCGGGGTCCCGCGTCTCGGGCTCCCTGTTGACGGGCAGGACAGCCTCGATGTCATGGAGCCAGTGCATCTACTCGATCTCCCAGCTCTCCACCAGCGGCGCGAGCTCCGCAAACGAACGGATCACGCGCTCGGCGCCGTCGAACTCATTGCCCGCTGCGAACCCCCAGTCACATCCGATCGACCAGGTTCCCGCGCTCTTCGCGGCGGCGATGTCGGAGCTTCGGTCGCCTACCATGACCGCACGCCTGGGCCAGACGTCGAGCGTTGTGAGGATCCCGAGGATGAGATCGGCCTTGTTGAGCGTGCCGCGCTCGCCGGCGCACCATGTCTCTGAGAAGTACGACCTCAGGTCGAACGTGTCCAGCACGAAGTGCATGTAGCCTGTCCCCGCGTTCGTCGCGATACCCAGCAGATAGCCGGCCTCACGCAGCAGCTCCAACCCCTCGAGAACTCCCGGGAAGAGCGATCCCTTTCCGCCGGCGATGAGTTCGTGCTCCCAGTGCCAGATGAGGTCGCTCATCTCATCGATGTACTCCTGAGACAGTGTTGGGAGAACGGTCGCCACGTAGTGCTCCCGCGTGTTGCCCACACCGCCCATGATCTGTTCGGACGTCGGCCGCGGGATCTGGAGACCGTGCCGGTCGTTGATATCGCGCACCGCCATCTCGACCGCTCCGACCGTCGTCGCTGTCGACGAGTAGATGGTGCCGTCGAGATCGAGGATGACGAGGTCGAGCGCGCGCGTGTTCTTCTCCAATGTCGTCTCCGATGTCTGAGTGTCGTCCGACTGCGCTGTGACTCCGAGTGCCCCGGCGCAAGAACAGCCGAGACCGGTCGTGCGCATCGGTCAGAGCCGCCCCTGGTCGTGCATGAGCGTCTCGATCTCCTCGAGCCCGGCCGCCCCGCCGCGCGCGCCGACCGCGGTGCAATTGAGCGCGGCCGCCGCGTTCGAGAAGTCGAGCGTGCGTTCGACCGTCCAGCCGGCGAGCAGCCCGTAGACGAACGCGCCGTGGAAGATGTCGCCGGCGCCCGTCGTATCCACGACGTTCACCTTGAACCCCGGCGATTCCAGCTTCGTGCCGTCCTTCGCGATGGCGATGGCCCCGCGACCGCCCCGCGTCATCACCGCGAGCGACGGACCCTGTCCGAGGATGCATCGGAGCGCTTCTTCGTCGTCGGCGCATCCGGCGTACTGGCTCGGGAATCTCGACGATGCTACGAGGAGGTCGGTGTGTGCGACGCAGTCGTGTGTTCCTTCCTTCACGGTTTCCGCGTCCATGACGACCGGGATGCCCCGCTCGCGCGCGAGTCGCGCCGCCTTCGCCGCCGCCGGAGCATCGTGCCCGTCGACCAGGAGCGCGCGACCGACGGCGATCTTCTCCGGCGTGATCTCATCCGGTTGTGTGGCGATCCCGTCGGGACGGTCCCAGAAGATGGTCCTCTCCCCCGTGGTCTCGTCCACGATGATCATCGCGAGCTGGTTCGTCGCGCCGGGCACCGCAGGGACGTCGCTGACGTCCACTCCCTCGGAGCGGATGCTCTCGAGCGAGTAGTCGCCGGTGGCGTCGCCGCCGACCTTGCCGACGTACTTCGCTCGGAGACCGAGCCTCGCGCACTGGACCATCGCGCTTGCTGCCTGCCCACCCGGCGAGCGCTGGAACCCGACGAGCTTGAGCTTCTCGCCGCGTTCCGCCTCGCGCGGGACGATGCACAGATGGTCGACGGCGTTGAGGCCGAAGCCGACGACGTCGAACGGCGCGGTTTCGGGGACGTTGAGTCCAAACTCCATTAGACCTTCCTGTCCTTCCACTTCCCACGGCGGAACCAGAAGTACGTGAGCATCACCTCGATGCTCGCCGCGATGAATATCGACCACCAGACCCCAAGCTCCGATGTATGAAGCACATGGACGGCGACCAGGATAAGTGGAATCTGAACACCCCACTCGGTGATGGCCGCGATGACGGTCGGTGGCCACGTGTTACCCGAGCCGTAGAACGCCGACGACATCACGATGTGCATCGCGATCATGATCTGAGCGATCGCCATGAGCTTGATCAGCGGAACGCCCGCGGCAAGCACGGCCGGGTCATCGGCGAAGACACCCAGGATGGCCCGCGCCCCGAACACCTCGATGGCACCGAGGACGCCGGTCAGAACGAGCACGAGGAGCGTCGCCTTGACCACGGCCTCGTGCGCGCGGTCCTTATGGTGCGCACCGAGGTTCTGACCCACGATCGCGCCACAACCGAGCTCCAGTCCGACCGCGAAGAGGATGCCGAGTTCCATGATGCGCATGCTCACACCGTACGCGGCCACGACAACCGTCCCGAACGTGGCCACGAGCGTCGCAACATACCAGTGCGCGACGCTTCGCAGGAGGCCGTTGATCCCGGCGGGGATGCCGATCTTGAGGATATCGACCATCACGCGGATGCGCGGATGGAACCGCGTCCAGATGGGAACGGTGATGTTCGATTTGCCCGAGGACAGCACCCAGATCCCGACGAACACCGCGGCCGCCGCCGACACGGCGGTCGCCCACGCCGCCCCCGCGATCCCCATGTTGAACCCGAAGATGAACAGCGGATCGAGTCCGACATTGAGCACGGTCGACATGAGCATGACGTACATCGCCTTCGGAGCGTCGCCGACGCCGCGAAGCGCTGTGTAGATGGTGTACGATGAGAACATGAACGGGAGAAACGCGAACCGGATGTTGCCGTACGCCATCGCGAGTCGGTGCACCTCGAGATCGTCCGTCATGATCTTGAGAACGTGCGGCGCTATGAGGAGGCCGAGCGCCCCCATGATGATGGCGATACCGAATTTGAGGAGCAGCGTCTGGCGGATGACGTCTCGCGTCTCCTCCATTCGCCTCTCGCCGAAGCGCCGGGAGATGAGAGCGACGGAACCCGTCCCGATGATCTGGTTGGCCGAGCCGAAGATCCACGCGATCGCGGCGAAGAGCGTGATCGCCGCGACAGGCGCCGTCCCGAGCCTGCTGACCCAGTAGATGTCGGTCAGGCTGTAGATGGTCATCGCGCCGAACCCGATCATCGACGGGATGCCCATGTACAGCACGTTCTTGAGCACGTTCCCCTTCGTGATATCCATCTTCGGGGTGCGCTCGAGAACCGCCTCGGTGAGATCGGGGTCGAGCTCCGCGAGCTCCGGGGCGACGCCGTCGTGGTCAATTCCAGGAGCGGTCTGTTCTGTCCGATCTTCCCTGTCAGTCACGTTCGTCGGTTCCTCATCGCATCGAGTCGGTCGACATGCGCTTGCCGCTCAGCTCCGGATTGGGCTTCCGCAGGCTATCAGGACATAATCATTGAGCATAGCCTCCAGACGGGACCGACTCAACCGCGCAGATGTGGACAACGACCATGGGCGGAGTCGCCAGGAGCCGCGTGACGATGCGGCTGGCTGAGACGGCGGCGTGCGGCCTTAAGGATTGACCGGGAGTGTATTTCTTGTTAAAATTAGACGTTTGTGATTAAACCCGTTCTGAGGAGGTACCAGCAGTGACATTGCGAAACAGACCGTATCAGCGCTCCGGGGCACTTGCCCTGGCCGTCGCCGTGGCCACCGCGATGGCGACACTCGCGGGCGCGGCCACTCTTCCGCCGAGCCCAGGCACGGACGCTCCGCCGGACGCCGTGAGCATGCGGCCCGCCCCGACGACCGACGGCGCTCGTACCATCAGCATTGTCGAGAGCCAGAGCGTGTTCCCGCATCACAACACGGATCTCGGATGGCAGACGGTCGCCGCAAGCATGGGGCACACGGCGACGATCGTCGGGCAGGACGCTCTCGACAACATCGCGAATTTCGACGGCGTCCACATCCTGATCGTCTCGTCCGGGCTCGCCGAGCTCCCAACCTATCGGGTCCAGGTCATCACCGAGTTCGTCCAGAGCGGTCGACCAGTCTATCTGCAGGGTGAGTACAACTGCGACTACGATCCAGGGAACGTCGCCTTCGATGACATCGTAGCCGCGCTCGGAGGTTCGTTCACGAGAACGGGCGTTGTCTCCGGTAACCTGCAGCCCATGAGCGTGCTCGGGTCGCTTGCCGCTCAGCCCAACGCCGTGCCAACGCTGCCGTACTTCTGGTACGGGTGTGCCGCGACCGGTGACGCCACGATCGAGAGCTTCCTTGAGTACGGGGGACAGAGCTTCGGCTGGATCTTCACGCCGCTTGCCGATACCGGCAGGGTGCTCCATACGACCGACGAGGACTGGATCATGACCGCCTCCCCCACGGCTATCGCCATGATGGAGAACATCGTATCCTATCTCGACAGCAACGTGAACACGCCGGTCGAGCGGTCCAGCTGGGGCGCACTGAAGGCGCTCTACCGCTAGAGTCCATCGTCAATCCCGAACGCAAACGAGGCCGCCTCACAAGGGCGGCCTCGTTTCCCGTGCGGTCCGTTTCGCGGACGGACGGTCCGTTTCGCGTGCGGTCGTGGCAGCTATCGCGTCTTCGGGATCTCCGGCGGCACGCCCAGCAGCGCGCCGAGTGCCGCGAGCTGTGCGGGTCGTGAACCATCCCAGCAGCAGAGCACAGCACCAGAACCGACGGCGACATCGGCGTACCATGGGGCTGCGAAGAGCAGGGCCGTCGTGTGCGGAACCGCCCCGACGATGGACTTGACGAGATCGCGCGTGGGGCCGGCGAAGCCCGCATGCCCCTTCCAGGCCGTCACCTCGTCGAAGAGCGCAATGATGCAGTGTGAAGAGGCGGACGCGATGGCCAGTACTTCCTCCTTGTGACCGTCGGTGTCTACGACGCAGAGCTCGCTCTCGCACGGACCCGCCTCCGCACTATCGTCTGCACGGGACACGGCCGGCACACACGCGGACGCGAACCTCCCGCCCGGGAACGCAGCCTCGAACTCGCTCCTCAGCCAGATGAAGTTGTCGAACTCCCCAACCTCGTGGATCGCGACCAGGACCACGGACGCCGGGTCGCACGCTGCAAGCTCGCTTGCTGTCGTCTTCGGGTCACCCTTGATCCAGGTTACGCCGCACGTCGCTATCTCCGCCGCGACGCGGCTCCGGCTCTCGCCCCACAGATCCGCCTCAGTTCCGTCCAGATGACAGCGGAGCGTGTCGGCGAGCTCGCGCGGAAGCACATCATACGGCGGCTCGGGCATCGGACACGCCTCGGACCAGTCGAGGAGCTGTTCGATCCGCGCGATAGAGTCATCAAGGCGTTCCTCGGTGAGCCGACCGGACTCGACGGCGTTGGCGACGCCCTCAACCGTGGCCTCCGCATCGGCAGGCATGAGAAGAACGTCAACGCCCGCTTCGAGCGCGCGTACCGCCGCCTCACCGGGGCCATGAACCTCCGCAATGCCGCCCATCAGAAGCGCGTCGGTCACGACGAGACCGCGGAAACCAAGGTCGCCGCGCAGAAGGTCGGTCATGATGGCCCGTGATAGCGTGGCCGGGCCCGAGTCCAGCGCCGGATACTCCACGTGCGCGGTCATGACGGCCTTCACGCCTTCCGCGAACGCCGCCCGGAACGGGACCAGCTCGCGCGACTCGAGCGTCGCGCGGTCGGCGTCGACCACGGGAAGCTCGATATGAGAGTCTCGTCGCGTGTCGCCGTGGCCCGGGAAGTGTTTGACGGTTCCCACGACCCCGGCACGCTCAAGCCCCCGCACGAAGGCCGCAACGAACTCCGCAACCGTACGCGGCTCGCTGCCGAACGCGCGGACGCCGATGATCGGATTTGCATCCTCGGTATGCACGTCAGCCACGGGCGCGAAGACCAGATTGATACCGGCGGCTCTCGCCTCCACGGCGGTCACACAGCCCTGCGCGAACGCGAGGTTCGGGTCTCCGGTGGCACCGCACATCATCAGCGACGGGAAGACGGTCGCTCCCTCGAGCTGCTGGCCGGCGCCGCGTTCCAGATCGGACCCGACAAGCAGGCGGTGGTCTGCAAGCCCTCGCATCGCTGCGATGAAATCGGGAGTCCGGTCGACGTTGCCGCCGAAGAGACAGAAGCCGCCCACACCAAGCTCTTCGATGTCACGTTCGAGCCTGCGGCACTCGTCGCCGAAATCATCCCACGACCGATCGGAGATGTGGGTCATAACCAGACGGGCGGCTTTCTGTCTGATTTTCACGGCAATCCTCCTAGAATCCGATGCTGATCTTGCCGAGCACGGCTCCGGTCTTCGCGCCCGTTGCGGCGGGGACGTTGCCGGGGCCGCCTCCCAGTGTCTCGTTGGCAAGTACAGCGAACCCCATCGCTTCCTTGGCGTCGGGATCGATTCCGATCTCCGCCAGGTTCATCACCGGTATCGGCGCGAAGAGCTCAGCGAGCATCGTCATCATAGCCCGGTTCCTGACGCCTCCTCCGCTGACGACCACCTCGACAAGATCCGGGGCCCGCGGCAGGAACCGCACGGCGTTGCGAATCGACCGCGCCGTGACCGCGGCCGCCGTCGCCTGGAGGTCGTCGATGTCACTCTCCGACAGCGTGTCCGCGCCCGCTGACCATTCGCGTCCCTTCTCGCCGTGGACGAGCTCCGCGACGTCGCGCGCGGCGTCTCGGCCGAAGAGCTCCTTCCCTGTCGATTTCGGGGGCTGCGCCGCGAAGTACTGCCGGGCAAGGAAGGACGACGCCGCTTGTTCATGCACGGTGCCGCGCACGGCGCCGGCCCCATCGGCATCATACGCCTCGCGCCCGTGCGACGCGCGCCTGGCGACCTCGTCGCAGAGCGCGTTCCCCGGACCCGTGTCGAACGCGCGAACGCCCGCGAGATCCTCGACCAGCCACGTCACGTTCGCGATGCCCCCGATATTCAGCATCAGTCTCGCCACACCGGGCTTCCGAAAGAGAAGCCAGTCGACGAGCGGGATGAGCGGCGCGCCGGAGCCTCCGGCGGCGATGTCGGCGGTTCGAAAATCGGAGATGGTCACCACGCCGGTCTGCCGCGCGATGACGTCGCCCTCGCCGATCTGGAGCGTTGCCCCGCGTCGGTCGCCCGCTGGTGGTTCGTGATAGATGGTCTGGCCGTGGGAACCGATGAGGTGTACGTCCGTCGAGCGCAGGCCCGACTTGCGGAGAAGCGCGAGCACCGCGGAGGCGAACGCCTCGCCGATGTCGAAGTTGAGGCGGGCGACTTCCGCAACACCCGCGTGCGCCGAATGCCCGAGCCGTTCGGCGAGGGTCGGCTCGTACGGGACGCAGACAAAGTCGACGAGCTCGGCCTCGAGCCAGTGCCCCCATCCGTGACATTTCACCAAGGCCGCGTCGATCCCGTCGGCCGACGTGCCGGACATGAGCCCGACGACCAGCCGCTCGTCGCGGGCCGCGAGGCCCGTCAGCTTCCTGACGAGACGACCGGCTGAACTCGGCTTGGCCATGGGACCTCCGTTGGCATGGTGCGGCACGACACCGGAGTGCCGCAGCCCGCGCTACCCTACGTACTTGGCGGTATCGGGTGCGACAGGAACGTTCTGAGTGCGTCGCCCTCGAGTGCCGCCCAGCTCATCGCCTGAGTCG
>CAZEXP010000059.1:0-9066 GCA_964516845.1 uncultured bacterium | reverse complement strand
AGTCGAGATCGGCGACGACCTCAACGGCGTATGGTACGGCGCGAAGGTCGCGGCGTGCGCCGCCGCCGAGGCGCTGGCCGCCGGACAGACGCGTTCCCTCGTGCTTCTGATCCCCCAGTGTCTCATTGTCCAGCCCCCGGAGTTGCTCGTTCTCGATGACGAGCACGATGTCGCCGTTCGCCCCGTCCACATCAGCAACGTAGGCTCGCGCGCCGATGCACCGCCCGATGGATTCTGGAGCGGCGTGTACGAGGCAGTCGGCATCGACGACGTCGACCTCGTTGTGGAGTCGTTCATTGATTCGATCGCCCTGAGGGCGTACTTCAATTCTGCGGTCTTCGCCGTCGACCCGTCGCTCGGACTGATGGCCGAGTGGCGCGATCGCTTTGCGGCGATCGCGCAGGACGAGGCGTATATGGCGGAGCAGTGTTCCGACGATCTCCACCGCGTCTTCCTGCACCAGGCCGTGCTGTGCGCCGTGCTTCCGTCGAGACTCAGCGCCTCGCGCATCCGCATCTTGCCTCCGGAGTACAGCTATCCCTACAATCTGCACGTGGACGTTCCGCCCGGTCGCCGAGCGACGACGATGAATGAACTCGTGCTCCCCATCTACGAGGAAAGGAGTGTCGATCCGTCGGTCGTTGACGATATTGGACTCGACGAGCCGCTCAGGACGTGGCTCGCCGACCAGCACAGGAGGTGACACATGTTCACCCGTCCGCCCACCACCAGCTTCGTAGCTGCGCTTCTCTGCATTCTTTTTCTCGCGGCCCCGGCCGCACACGCGGAGGGCGTCGCGCCCGATCCTCTCTCCGTTCTTGGCCAGTACGCGCAGGTCTTCAGCGACCGCAATCCCGATCTGATCGACATCCTCTACGCGGACGACTACGAAATGGTCATCGTTGCCCCGCCCGAGGTGAGCTTCATCGATCGCGCCACGGCCATCAAGGCGTCGAAGAACATGATCGGGGACAAGGAAGTCAGCTCGGTCTCGTTGACATTCGAGGATGGCTACGATGTCGCCGAGGACGCGGACGCCGGCGTCTGGCGCATCGAGAATCTCCTCATGACATTGACCGCGCACTTCATCGAAGGCGCGAGGATGGGTGTGGCCAGTCATTCGGAGACGGGCTGCGTCACGCTCTACGTGCGTGAGTCGAAGAGGGCGAACGGGACGTTCGAGATCTTCCGCGAGGTCATCTTCAATGGTGTTGGCTGCGAGGAGGAGTAGCGCTACGAAGTTCCGGGCCGCCCGGGCGCAGGTTGTGGGCGGGGCCGGTGTGCCCTTCTTGCCACCGTTGTTCGCATCGCGTACCATCGAATGACGCGCATTCCGCCGGATTGACACGGAGCCGATCGATGCGAACCATCGTTGTGGGAGCAGGGAGCCAGGGAAGCTACATTGCGGGACTGCTCTCACTCGCGGGTGAGGACGTCACGCTGGTCGCCCGTGGCGCGCGCGTCGCGGAACTCGGCGCGAGCGGCGTCACGCTCGTCCGCGGGGGTGAGTCCCCGGTCGTCGTGCGTGTGTCGGTGACCAACGGCGCCATCGCGGCCGGTGGTGTTGCCGATCTCATCATACTCGCGGTCAAGACGTACGATCTCGTCGAGGCGGCGCGCGATGTGGCCCCGCTCGTCGGACCAGGAACCTCCCTTCTGACCATACAGAACGGCGTCGCCGCGCCCGAACTCGTTGCCGGACTCTACGGCGAGGAGCGGGTCGTCGCGTGCGTCTCGTATACGCGCACTATTCTCGAGAGCCCCGGCATCGTCGCGGACGGTGGCGTCTCGGGCGGGCTCGAGCTTGGGGCCTACTCGGAGACGGGTGATACGGGCGCCGTCGACCGGATCGTCGAGATGTTGTCGAAGGCGGGATTCGATGCGCGCCGTCGGGACGACATCAGGACGGCGCTCTGGGAGAAGCTCCTCATCATCTGTGTGACCGGCGGTGTGATGGCGCTGGCGCGTTCTCCGCTTGGCCCGGTCCTCGCGAGTGAGGACGGGCGCGATTTCGTCAGGGCCGTGATCGCCGAGGCGGACGCCGTCGGTACGGCGAGCGGAGTGCCGCTTCCGGTCGACGCCGCGGAACGCGCCTATGACTTCGTCAGAGATCGCGTCGAACCGGTCGCGACAAGTTCGATGCTCGAGGACCTCCTGGCCGGGCGGAAGCTGGAACTCGAGTGGCTCAACGGCGAGATCGTCCGGCGCGGGCTCGAGCTGGGCATCCCGACGCCGATGAACCTCGCCATCTGCGCCGGACTCGCACCGCATGCGCGAGGCGGACGGAAGAACTAGAGAACGGGCGGCAATCCGATGAAGCGACTTGATGGACTGCGTTGGGAGCCACTCTGGGTATCGCACCTCGGATGCCTGAAGGGGTGTCTCGACTATCTCGGGATCCCGATGACCGCCGCGTGGCTCTTCGGCGCGACCGGACACGGGTTCATGCTCAATCTGTCGGGCGACATCTGCCCGAGCGGCCCGACGGCGTGGAAGACGAACGTGCTGCTGACGCTCGGCAGCAGCGTCGGTTTTCGCACGATCGTCGTATTCGGATACCGTGGAAGCGGCGACCTCGAGCCGGTGCAGGAGCGCGCATGGGAGGCCGCGCGGCGGGCGATCGACGACGGCATTCCGTGCTACGGATGGGAACTCGACGTCCCCGAGTTCTACGTCGTCAACGGATACGACGATGTCGGGTACTACTATCAGGGGTGTACCGCTGACGGTGGCGCCGGACCGAAGCCGTGGCGCGAACTGGGCGACACGGGCATCGGGTGCGTCGAACTCATCATCGTGCATCCTGAGCAGCCGCGTGACGATGCGGCGATCGTGAGGAACGCTCTCGAGTTCGCCGGCGCGGTCGCTCGCGGCGGAAGCGAGTGGGTGCTTCCCGGGTACACGATGGGGCTCGCCGCGTACGATGCGTGGATCGCCGGACTCGAGAGCGGCAAAGCGTCGGGAATGGGGGCTGCCTACAACGCGTCCGTCTGGGAGAGCTGCCGGCGTCATGCCGTCGCATTCCTGAAGGAGGCCGGCGAGCGGCTGCCGGGGAAGGCCGACGACGCTTTCGACGATGCTGCGCAGGCCTACGCGGCCGTCGCGGCGAATCTGGCGGTCGTCGCCGCGCAGTTCCCGTTCATCGGAGTCAGCGAGGAGCAGCGGGATGCGAATACCGGAGATGCGGAGCGCGTTCGCCGGGCCGTCGAGCACCTTGCGCTGGCGCGGGATGCCGAATCGCGCGGTGTGAAGTCGCTTGCGGTGATTGCCTCTCATATGTCATAACTTGTGTATGATCATCGGAATCCGCGGCGGTCGAGGACCGGCGGACAACAGCTGGCCGGAGTTTCCGGACAAGGGGGGGAGATGAGGACGCTGCTCTTGGTGGTGACGGCAATGATGCTGCTGGGTTGTGTGACCGCACAGGCGGGTGACACCGCGGTCTACGAGACGATCGACGCACTGCAGGTCCGTGGCATTCTGCAGGACCTGGGTTTCACGGGTATCGAGATCGATCAGGACGACGATATCATCGTCCAGATGCTGGGCTACAACGTGCTGGTCCTCATCGGTTCGTACGAGAACACCAGCCTCCAGATGAACTTCGCGGTCTCCGGCACCGAAGCGAACCTCAGGATGATGAACGAGTGGAACCGCTCGAAGCGATACTCGACGGCCTCGATCGATGACGACGGCGACCCGGTGCTCGAGAGCGACCTCGACCTGGCCGGCGGCGTCACGAGGGCGAGGGTCGAGGACTTCATTCTGACCTACTACATGCTTCTCGAGGCGTTTCTCGAGGTGATTTCCTAGGCGGCTCGTCCGAGCGCTCGCGGCGCGTTCGGATGACGGTCGGCCACGGAGGGAAGCATGACTGAACGGACGAATCCGACCGCCTTCGAGCAGGGTGGTGCTGCATCGGCGGGGCGCACACGTGCCCCCGCTGAGCACAGGATGAGCAAGCACATCACACTCCTCGGGGTGTTCCACATCGTCTACCATTCGATCGGGCTGTTCGTCGGACTGGGCATATTCGCCCTGTTCTCGACGATAGGCTGTGTCTCGGGAGATCCGGACGCCGCCGTCATACTGCCCATCGTCGGCACGTTCATTGCCGTTCTGCTCATCGGGCTGGCAGCGCCGGGCGTTATCGCCGGCATCTGGCTTCTCCGGCGTCGCGGATGGGCGCGAATCCTGACCATGATAGTGGGCGGACTCGGACTGATGGATATCCCTGTTGGCACCGCGCTTGGTGTCTACACTTTCTGGGTGTTGATGCAGGACGATTGCGTGGAGCTGTTCCGCTAGCACGAGCCGAACGCCTCGGCTGCTGCGTGCGGGGTTACGAGAAGGCGATTGTGTGCAAGTGAGCGCGAGTCGGTGCTGTTCCGGCTCGCGCTCTACACATTCATGGGGTATCATGGTTCATGCGATGGACGCCCCGCGCCAGACCGACATGAGCCGGCGCAGGCAGCACCCTCTCCCGGACCGAAGGAGCCACCGAGTATGGATTCCAAGAACTACTCAGCCGTTGTTCCCCTTTCGGACGTCGGTACGATTCAGGTCAGGGCCATCCGACCGGATGATCGGGAGAGGATCCTCGACCTCTTCAATCGCCTCACGCGTCGTACGATCTACTTCCGCTTCCATGAACCGAAGACCGATGTGTCGCCTGAGGAGCTCACGGAGTACACCGAGCTGGACTTCAAGGATCGTGTCGCGCTCGTCGCCGTGATCGGCAGGGGTGACAATGAGAAGATCGTTGGAGTAGGTCGCTACGACTGCGTTCCGGACGCAGACCCGCCGTGCGCACAGGTCGCATTCGCGGTCGAGGACGTCTACCAGGGACGCGGCATCGGCTCGGGTCTTCTCAAGCACCTGGCACGCATTGCCACGACGTCCGGGATCTCGGTCTTCGAGGGACGCATACTTCCGGGGAACAGCCACTTCCTCGGCTTCCTCGAGAAGTCAGGATTCCCCATCGAACGGCTCGGTCAGATCGAGGGACTGGACCGCTACGTCATCCGACTCGGCTGATCCTCGCGATATCATGAAACGACTTCCCGATTTCAAGAAGCGAGCGCGCCTCGAGCGCGAGCACATCGGCACGTCCGGGCTCGATCGACTGCTCGATGCGGGCCACGCCTGGGACCTTGCCTCCACGGTCGCCTCCGGCGGAGCGCTTCTCTTTCCGCATCTGGGGCTCTCGGTGTGCGGGCATCTGACCGCCGCCGTCGTCCACGCCGCGCTGGACTCGGGCGCGCCCCGGACGCTTCTCATAGGCGTGCTCCACGCGCTCACGCCCGCGCTGGATGACGCGCGAAGACGGGTTGCCGATGGCGGGGACCCGTCACGCGAGGAGTCCCGGGGGATCCAGGGACCGGGGTACGTGGGGAGAGAGGACTGGCGTGCCGAATTCTCGGTCGACGCATTCACATTCCTGTGGGAACGCGAACTCGAGAGACGCGGAACGACGAAGCCTGAGCTGGTCGTGCGATATCCATACCTGGCGGGCGGGCGACCGGAGATGCTCCCCGGCGTTGCCGAACTCGAGCGGCTCGCGGAGGGGGCTGCGCTCGTGGCGACCGCGGATCCGTTTCATCACGGCATCGGGTACGGCGATGCGCCCGGGGCGGCGCTTCCGGCGGACGCGCGAGGCATCGCGCTCGCCCGGCGCTCCATCGAGCACGGAGTCGCGATCCTCGCGAACGGCGATCACGCGGCCTACAACCGGCACTGTGTCGATGCGAAGAGCGACGCGCGCGACGTCGGCCAGGTCGTGCGCCATCTGACCGGTCCCGTCACAGGGGTCGTGCACGAGCTCGTGACCGCCGATATGACCGAGGCGTACGGCGCGGAGCCGCCGACCTGGGTCGCGGGGGCGCTCCTCGAGCTCATCCCATCGGATTGAGCCTTCAACCGGTGGCCCTCGAATACCATCCAACTGCATGACGAAGGAATCCTGCTTCTCCGCGACACCTGCTCGAAAGGAGCCCTCCATGCGCTCGTGCGCAAGTCCTCTCTGCATGCGCGTCGATGTCGTGCGCGCCGTGCTGAGCGTCACGCTGTTGACGATCCTCGCTATCATGCTCGTACCCGCCGTGTGTTCCGCTCAGGAGTCCGGTGGGACGGAGGTCGTACCGTTCACATCCGAACGGTGGACGGTCGCCGGCGGCGGCACGACCGAGCACCTCGATCGCGAGGCCTTCGCCGGATTCGCATATCTGGGCGATGTCGAGCTGACCGACGCTGTCGTCGAGGTGGATATCGCGATGGTCGGCCGGAGGCGCTCGTATCCGGGGCTCGTGTTCCGGATGGGAGCCGGCGGGAACTACGAGAGCTTCTACATCCGGCCGCACCGGTCTCCGCTCTATCCCGACGCGCTGCAGTACACGCCCGTGTTCAAGAATGTCTCGAGCTGGCAGCTCTACTCGGGCGAGGGTTTCACCGCGCTCTACGATGTTGCACCGGACGAGTGGGTTCACGTCCGACTCGAGTTCGCGGGTTCGCAGGCCCGCGTGTTCCTGAACGACGACGAGGAGCCCGCGCTGGTCGTCAACGAACTCCAGCACGAGCCGGGTCCGGGGTTCATAGGCGTCAAGGGGCCGGCGGACGGGACCGCCTACTTTTCCAGCTTCAGCTACCGCGAGGCATCGGACCTGGCGTTCGAGCCTGCGCCACTCGTAGATGCTGCGGCGGGTCTTCTCATGGACTGGGAGATCTCGCAGGGCTTCAAGCTCTCCGCAATCGATCTCGAGACGCCGTACGCCCAGCAGAGCCTGGGAGCACTCGAGTGGCAGACCGTGACGGCGCTGCCGAATGGTCTGGTCGACGTGGCGCGCATCGTTCCGCGGACTCCGGGAGGACCCGATTGTGTCGTCGCGAGAACAACGATCGCCTCCGAGGAGGCGCGGACGATGGCACTCGCCATCGGGTACAGCGATGTCGTCAGCGTGTATCTCAACGGAGCGCACGAGTTCCTCGCGAACAGCGCGTATACGAGCCGCGATCCGTCGTTCCTCGGCATCCTGGGGCTGAGCGACGTCGTCTATCTTCCACTCCGTGAAGGGGACAACGAACTCGTTCTCCTGCTCGCCGAGTCGTTCGGTGGGTGGGGGTTCCTGTGTCGAGACCGCGAGGCCGTGTTCGAGGCCGAGGGCGTGAGTGAGCGGTGGAGTCTTGATGAATCGCTTCTGACGCCCGAGTCCGTCATCTTCGATGAAGCGCGTAACGTCTTCTACGTCACCAACTACGATGTCTACCGTGGCTCGGACGCGCTTGGCGGGCAGGCCATCTCGATGCTCTCACGGGGCGGTGAACTTCTCAACCCGCGGTGGGTAGGTGGACTCAGACAGCCGACCGGCATGCTTCTCAAGGGAGACCGGCTCTTCGTCGTAGAGCGCGGGGCGCTCGTCGAGATCGACGTCGACGCGGCGGAGGTCTCGGCGCGGTACGAACTGCCGGCTTCGCGGTTTCTCAATGACGTCACCGGAGGCGACTCCGGTCCAATCTTCGTGTCGGACACTGAGGGCAGCGCCATCTACCGCCTCGAGAACGGTGAGATCGGGCTCTGGCTCGAGGGCGGCGAGATCGGTCGGCCGAACGCGCTGTGTATGGACGGCGGCCGACTGCTCGTCGGCTGCACCGCGGACCGGCGACTCAAGGCGATCGATGTCGAGACCGGCGAGATCACGGTCGTGGCCGAATTCCCTGAGGGGATCTTTGATGGTATCAAGCGTGCGGGCGACGAACTCCTGGTCTCGCACTGGGAGGGGCGGCTCTATTGTGTGACCGCCGACGGGAGCATCGAGAAGATCCTCGACACGACCGGACCGGGCGTTCAGCTCGCGGACTTCGAGTATGTCGCGCGCGACAACGCCGTCGTCATCCCGACCTTCAACGACGGCCGCGTCGTGTCGTACTCGGTCGGGCGGTAGGGCTATGACCGCGGCTTCCGCAGGGCGGGACCGACTTGCGGTGATCGCCGATGTTCACGGCAACAGCTGGGCGCTCGACGCCGTGATGGCCGATATCGACGCGCGTGGCATCGAGAGGGTCGTCGCGTTGGGGGACCATGCGTACGGCCCGCTCGACCCCGCGGGAACGGTGGATCGCCTGATGGCAAGGAGTGTGATGAGTATCCTCGGAAACGAGGACAGGCTGCCCGTTGCCGCGCTCGAGTCACGCCACGTCGAGTGGCTTCGCACGATGCCGAGGGTGTCTGAACCCGCGCCGGGCGTGCTCGCGTTTCACGGGACATCCTTCTCGGATGATACCTACTTCCTCTGGCGAGTCGAACGAGGGAGTCTGCGACGGGCGACCGCCTCCGAGCTCGCAGAGGCGATTCACATCCTTGCCGCCGAGCCGGCATTGACCGATGGCGAGCGGCCGCTCGAGCTTGTGCTCTGCGCGCACGACCACGTACAGCACAGCGTGCGCGCGGGCGGGGCGCTGGTCGTGGACCCCGGCAGCGTGGGGCTGCCCGCGTACACCGACGACGACCCGGTGCCGCACTCCATGGAGTCCGGTTCACCCCATGCGCACTACGCGGTCGTTGAGCGAAGCGGAGGCGAGTGGGTGGTCGAGCACGTGGAACTCGAGTACGATTGGGACGCGGCCGCGGCGTGTGCGGCGGCGAACGGACGCGAGGACTGGGCGCGGTGGTTGGTGACCGGCCGCGTTGACGAAGGAGCAAGATGATCGACACGGGTTTCATGCGTGGCGCGCTCGACGAGATGATCACCATCGACTCGTCGCTTCCGAACGAACGTCGACTGGCGGGATTCCTCGCAGACGAACTCCGGGCGATGGGGCTCTCGCCGCGGCTCACCGATGTCTCGACCGGGCGCCCGAATGTCACGGCGCGACTCGACTGCGGCTCGCGCGACGGGTTTCTCGTGTTCTCCGGCCACTCCGACACGGTCCACCCGGCGTCGGGCTGGCAGACGGATCCGTTCGAACCGGTCGAGGAGAACGGAAGACTGTTCGGGCTCGGCGCCATCAATATGAAATCCGGGCTCGCCGTCATGCTCGCGTCACTCCGCGAACTCACCTCATCGTCGAAGC
>CAZEXP010000058.1:0-9322 GCA_964516845.1 uncultured bacterium | reverse complement strand
ACGGCGGCGCGCCGTCCGCCTTCGGTGTGAACCACGGAACCGGTCACATCAAGGCGTACCCGGACGGTGGCGACGGTCAGCCAAGGGCCGCCAAGTACGTGCGAGCCGTCCGCGGCAACGCCTACGGCGTCAACGACTTCGTCGACAACGACGATGGCACCGTCACGGACCGTGCGACGGGACTGATGTGGCTCTCGGACGACAGCGGCGCGGGACTCGATTGGGAACACGCCCTCTCCTATGCGGAGACGTCCACCGCCTCCGGGTACGACGACTGGCGCCTGCCGAACGTCAAGGAGCTCCAGAGCATCGTGGACTACTCCGGGGTCTATCCGGCGATCGACGCAGGCTACTTCAACATCACCGATGACGACGCCTACTTCTGGACCGGCACGTCAGCCTACTTCGGACCGCCGAGTCCTGAGTACCGCTACGCGTGGTATGTCGCGTTCGGCTACGCGGTCGGCCCGGATGGAATGGACACGCATGGCGCGGGCGCCGTCCGGTTCGACACGAAGGTCGAGGGCGGGCCGGCGGGGCAGGAACCGGAGCGCGCGTACAACTACGCCCGATGTGTACGTGACGTGGCCGTCGATACGAATGCCGGTCAGTAATGGCCGGACGCAGCGCCTGGTCGATATCCGACGGCCACTCGCCGGCAGATGTGCCCGGCTGGCATCTTTACACAACCTTCACAACATAGCAGTCGCGCTGACACGAACGCTTCATCGCACGCGGCTACAATCGTAGAAGAAGGACTGATCACTGAGCCGCACGGGGTCGGCGCAGACTGAGCCACCGGGCGGGTTACCTGCTGGACAGGAGGTGCACGATGCGGAAGACGCTCACGCTCATCACTCTGCTCACACTCCTCGCGCTGGCGTCAACCGCAGCGTTCGGAGCCCTCACTCCCCCGGTACATCCTCTCTTCGACGGTGACGCCGTCCACGAGATCCACCTGACCTTCAGCCAGCCCGACTGGTGGGATCAGCTCGAGTACAACTACGACAACTACGATGAGGTTCCTTACCTCGCTGCCGAGTTCGACTGGGAGACCACACACTTCGACTCGGTCGGCGTGCGCTTCAAGGGCTCCAGCAGCTACATGTCCAACGACACCTACAAGAAGTCGTTCAAGATCGACATCGACCTCTACGACAGCGGGGCGGACATCACCGGGCTCGACAAGCTCAACCTCAACTGCGGCTTCCTTGATGCCAGCTTCGTCCGCGAGGCGGCCCTCTACGAGCTGTGCGAGGCGGCCGGTCTGGCCACTGAGCGAGTGAACTTCGTGGCGCTCTACATCAACAGCACGTACTGGGGACTCTACACACTGGTCGAGCAGCTCGACCAGGAGTTCATAGAGAGCCGCTGGGGCTCGTCGGAGGACGGCAACCTCTGGAAGGGCGATGACCACGGCACGCTCGAGTACCTCGGGACGAACCCCACGTCCTACTACGGCGAGTACGAGCTCAAGACGAACGAAGAGGAGAACGACTGGACCGACCTGATCGACTTCACGTACGTGCTCAACAACACGCCGGCTGCCGACTTCCCCGACACGATGTCCGAGTATATGGACGTCAACTCGGCGCTCGCGCTCCTGGCCGTCGAGAGCCTCGCCTGCAACCTCGATAGCTACATCGGTCGTTGCGCCAACTACTACATGTACCACCGCGAGCTCGACGACCGGTTCGTCTTCGCCAACTGGGACCTCAACGAGTCGTGGGGCATCTTCGACTTCTGGAACATGTCGACGACCCAGAAGCAGCAGCTGAGCCCCTATTGGACGTCTCCCTCGTACGGAGAGGAGCGCCCGCTGGCCGAGGAGCTCTGGGCGATCCCCGCGTACGACGACGTCTACGTCGGTCACCTGCAGCGACTCATGGCGGGCGCGGCCGATCCGGACGTGCTCGTGGATCGTATGGAAGAGCTCCGGGACGTCATCCGGCCGTACGTCTACATGGAAACGTCGGGACACCGGCTCTTCACGACCTCCCAGTTCGAGGCCGCAATGACGACCGATATTCTGTACTCCAGCGGCGGTCCGGGTGGACGCCTGATCCCGGCGCTCGAGACGTTCGTTCGGAACCGTGACAGCTACCTCTCAGGACTTCTCGGGTCGTTCACGGCCACCGAGGGTCTCGTCCTCAACGAACTGATGGCCAGCAACGACGTTACGCTCGCGGATGGATACGGTGAATACGACGACTGGGTTGAGATCGCGAACACGAGCGGCACGGCGATAAGCCTGGACGGGTTCTATCTCACGGACGACATGGCGTACCCGACCCTCTACGCGCTCCCCGACACGATCCTGGCCGCGGGCGCCTACCTGCTCGTCTGGATCGACGACACAGCGGCCCAGGGTCCGCTCCATGCGGGGTTCAAGCTGGACGTCGACGGCGAGGACCTCTTCCTGATGGAAGGGTCCGTGATCCTCGACTGGTTGACGTTCCCGGAACTCGGGACCGACGTCAGCTACGGCCGCTGGGCCGACGGCACCGGTGATTGGGAACTGCTCAGCCTCGCGACACCCGGAGTCGCGAACCAGAACCCGGTCGAGCCGGAAGATATAACCCTCTACATCAACGAGTTCGTGGCGCTGAACAACACCGGGATCCAGGACCCCTCGGGCTCCTACGAGGACTGGCTCGAGATCTATAACCCCGGACCCGACGCCGTCGAGATGCTCGGACTCTACCTGACCGACGACCTGACGAACACGGTCCAGTGGAGCTTCCCGGACGTGACGCTGGAAGCTGGCGGCTTCATGCTCGTCTGGTGCGACAGCGACCCGGAAGAGGGAGACCTCCACACGAACTTCAAGCTGAGCGGCAGTGGCGAGTACATCGGACTCTACGGAAGGCTCGCCGCGGGCAACGAGGTCATCGACTCCTATACGTTCGGGGTCCAGACGACCGACGTGAGCGAGGGGCGCGAGACCGACGGCGGCTCCACATGGGTCTTCTTCACGGAGCCGACGCCCGGCGAGAGCAACGAGGATACGTCAGTCCAGGGCGACCAGGACTTCAGTCGATTCAGTCTGTCTCCCAACTCCCCCAACCCGTTCGCGCCCTCGACGACGCTGAGCTTCACGGCGCCGACGCAGAGCCGCGTGACCATCGGGATCTACTCGGTATCCGGCAGGCGGATCGCCGTCCTCGCCGACAGGGAGTTCGAGGCGGGAAGACACTCGGTCACGTGGAACGGTCTCGATTCTCGCGGCGCCGAGGTCGCGTCGGGCATCTACTTCGTCCGCATGCAGGCGGACGGATTCGAGGCATCGGGAAAGATGACATTGCTGAGGTAGCTTACTCAAATGTCGGCACCCCTCGCGGGGTGCCGACACGGAAAGGATGGGAATCATGAAGGCAGCAATCGCTCTGGCAATCGTGCTCGTACTCTCGGGGGCGGCCTTCGCCGACACCGACGAGCTCGTCATCACCGAGATCATGTACAACACGCCGGACTCACCGGACAACGAGTACGTCGAGATCTACAACCACACGGGACTGGCGGTCGATCTCACGGGCTGGTATCTCATCGACGACAACGATGAGCACGACCCGTGCCTTCTGGTCGGCACGCTGGCGCCGGGCGATGTGTTTGTGGTGGCCGGCGACCCAACGCTCTTCGGAACGGCCTACCCGACGGTTACGAACGTCAACCCGAACTACTTCAATGTGGATGATCTGGGTTGGGCACTGAGCAACGGTGGAGAGCTGGTCCGCCTCTACAATGCCTCGCTCGAACTCGTCGACGCGGTCGAGTACAGCGATGACGACCCGTGGCCGACCGAGCCTGACGGCGACGGACCCTCGCTCGAGCTGATCGATGTCGGCCTCGACAACTCGCTCGCCGAGAGCTGGATGGTCACGGCGGCCGGCGGCACGCCTGGCACATATGAGTCCACGTCTCCCGTTAACACATCAACGTGGGGATGCATCAAGGCTCTGTACAGGTAGACGCTGACATCGCGGACGGAGGAGGAAGTCATGAGCAGGCAGGCGACACGAATCAATGTGGAACAGACGCGCCCCGTCACGTTGCTGGCGCTGGCGCTCGCGTGCCTGCTCGCCGCCGCGGTCTCG
Organism: uncultured bacterium; assembly: GCA_964516845.1. GTDB lineage: Bacteria > Joyebacterota > Joyebacteria > Joyebacterales > Joyebacteraceae > JAPEKQ01. Next base: position 5,228 of record CAZEXP010000058.1, on the reverse strand, counting down.
GGGGCGGTCACCTACCCGATCGTGGACACGGGACAGGTCATCTTCTACGACGACCTGTATGAGATCACGGAACCGGCCGTCGGCGAGGCCTTCTACGGCCAGGACGCGCACCACGAGGGCAACCAGTCGAGCTACACGCTGAGCGACGACGGACTCACCGTCTATGACAACGTGACTGGGCTCACGTGGGTCTCCTCACCCGACACCGATCTCGACGGCGTGCTCGAGTCGCCGGGCGACAAGCTCTCGTGGGAAGACGCACTGGACTTCCCGGCGACCTTGAACGCAATCAGCTACGGCGGGTGCGACGACTGGCGCGTCCCGACGATCAAGGAACTCTACTCGCTGATCCTGTTCAGCGGCGAGGACCCGAGCGGCTACTCGGGTTCGACCTCAGGCATCACCCCGTTCATCGACACCGACTCCTTCGAGTTCGTCTACGGCGACGAGACGCAGATGGAGCGGATCATCGACTCGCAGTACTGGAGCTCCAACGAGTACGTCGACACGTCGGGTGAGCAGCTGGTCTTCGGCGTGAACTTCGCCGACGGACGCATCAAGGGCTACGGCACATCGTTCATGGGCGGCGACAAGGTCTCGTTCATCCAGTGCGTGCGTGGCAACACGGACTACGGGATCAACGATTTCGTCGACAACGGGAACAGCACCGTGACCGACTCCGCCACCGGGCTGATGTGGCAGCAGGACGACAGCGAGTACGCCATGACGTGGGAGGAGGCCCTCGCCTACGCCGACACGCTCGAGCTGGGCGAGCACGACGACTGGAGGCTTCCGAACGCGAAGGAGCTTCAGAGCATCGTCGACTACACTCGTTCACCGGGAACGTCGTCATCGGCCGCGATCGACCCCGTGTTCACGTGCACCGGGATCACGAACGAGACGCTCGCGGCTGACTACCCCTGGTACTGGGCAGGCACGACGCATGCGAACCTCGGGGAAGTGCCCGGTGGCCACGCGGTCTACGTCTGCTTCGGCCGAGGCATGGGGTACATGATGGGCTCGTGGATCGACATCCACGGGGCCGGCTGTCAGCGGAGCGATCCCAAGGCCGGTGACCTCAGCGAGTTCACGTATGTTCCGTACGGCTACTACTTCGGTGACGCCCCGCAGGGCGACGCCATCCATATCGACAACTACGTGCGGTGCGTCCGTGACGCGGCCGATACGGGCGTCGTGGAGCCGGAGACCACGACGTCATCGGTGAGGTGGAGTCCCAATCCCTTTCGTGGCGAGTCTGCCGTGATGTTCACGGCGCCGCTGGGGACGGAGAGCGCGAAGTGTGAGATCTACGATGTCTCGGGCAGGCTGGCCCGGAGCCTGACGGCTGATGCGGACGCCCGGGGGCTCGTCGCCTTCACGTGGGACGGCAGGACGAACGAGGGTGATGATGTCGCCGCAGGCGTGTTCTTCGCGCGTGTGGCGACCGGCGAAGAGACACACGAGACACGGCTCGTGGTACTCAAGTAGGCTTGCAGCAGGCCCCTAGATCGAGAACCAGTAGCTGAGCTTGGCCATAATGCGGTTCTCCGCCTCCCTGCGGACCAGCGGGGCGATGCTGAAATCGTTGGTGAAGTCCTCAGGATCGCCATGGAACCAGCGCGCATCGTAGTCGCTGCGGGTGTGAGACCAGACCAGGTAGAGCGTGCACCCGGGCCTGTACTCCCAACGATAGACCATGTTCAGATTGAGCGCTCCGTAACTGAAATCATCGTCGGAGACATCACAGCCCGCGTAGTCCTCCAGGTCATAGCTGTCGGGCGTCATCAGCTCTCGGGCATTGCTGTAGTTGCCGACGGTCAGGTAGGGCTGCAAGTAGAGTTCCAGCGACTGGTCGCGGCTGAACAGGAAGCTGCTTCGAAGCGTAAGGTCCCACGTGCGCTGGTCGAGCTCCGCGAAGACGTAGCTCACCCCTCCGATCCCCTCACCCGGATTCTCGAAGTTCCCGTACCACTGGGCATCGTTGTGCTCGTCATTGTAGCCGAGCGACAGGTCGTGACTCACGCGCGTATTCTGAGCCCAGCTAATCCCGACACCGGTGTGGTATCCTCGGCCGTTCTCGGCATCCCCGTTCCAGTTGAAGTCCACGCTCGCTGAGAGGTCCTCGCGGTAATCGGTACCGAAGCCCACCCACGCGCCGTAGCTGGCGGGGATTGTGAACAGCGGGCCCCGCTCGCCGCTCACTGGATCCCTGCGAGTGGCGTAGATGTCCGTCATCTCCGGGGATAGCCGGACCCCGCCCCAGAACGACCAGCAGGCCCGCGTGCCCGCCCATCCCTCGATATCAAGACTCTTGCTCTGGTCGTGACCGCTCTTGTACGACCAGAGCTCCTGCGCCGGCTCGTCAGGATCCATGACCGTGCGATCGGCGTAGATCCAGCTCTGGTAGTACCGCACGTTGACGTAGCCTTCGTTGAAGAACCGCTCCTCGTCATCGCTGTTGAAATCGCGATTCACCCATACCTGGGCCGCGTAGTGGTCGGGGTTGTTGATGTAGCCCATGTCATTGAGGTCGAGCTTGTCGCTCTGGTACCGGGTCGTGAGCGCGGCCGTCCAGTCACCGGCTGCCTTCTTCACCTCGAACCGCGAACCCGTACCGTAGACCGGCGAGGGATCGACCTGCGAATCGCCGCTCCCGCTCGGCCGCCCGTCGACCGTGCTGCCGACGAAGGAGCCGGTGACCTGGTACATGCGGTCCTTGAACTGCAGCTTGAAGTCCGCGCCGGAGACGTAGCCGTTGCGTGTGGGATTGTCCCAGGTCGCTTCATCCCGGAAGACCCCGGTCTGCATCACGTTGAAGCTGTAGTTCCCGTCGTTGAACTCCTTGCCGAAGCGTCCGATCGCATAGATGGCCTGCTGGTCCCCCGTCTTGAACGGATTGTGGGCCTGGCCGTCCTCCGTCTCATCAGTGGCTGCGATCAGCACGGCCGTCGAGATGTCTCCCGCCACCTTGCCCGTGAGCTTCCCCGCGAATCGGATCCGCGAGTTCCTGCTTCCGGTGCCGATCCGGCGGGAGTAGAACACCGTGAAGTCGGGATGCCAGAAGAACTGGGCGCCCTCCACGAAGAACGGGCGCTTCTCGTTATAGTAGGTCTCGAACGGCGAGAGGTTGAGTTCTGACGGGTCCGCCTCGACCTGTCCGAAGTCCGGCTGGATGGTCGCGTTGAGCGTCAGATCGGCCGTGACGCCGTACTTGACATCCGCGCCGAAGTTGCCAGAGAACTCGCGATCTTCGTCCGAACCGCTCGCGCTCTCGTCCGCCGGGTCGGTCAGGCCGGCGACGACGTACGGCAGGATCTCGAGCTGCCGAGGCGCCCCAATCCCCTCGATACCGGTGACCGTTCCACTCCGACTCATGAAGCCGCTCTGGTCCCGCTCCCAGTTGGACCAGCCGGTACGCTGCCCCTGGCTGTGGGTGTAACGGAAGACATTGAAGCCCCAGGTCATCGACTCCGCCTCCCTGTAGCGGATCGAGGAGAACGGGACGCGCATCTCGGCGTACCAGCCGTCCTCATCGATGGAGGTCTCCGCCTCCCAGACAGCGTTCCACGAGATATCGTGATAGAGATCGCCGTAGTTGTAGTAGTCCTCCTTCACGCCATCAGGATTGATGCGGAAGTGGTAGCCCGTCATCAGGTCGTGATACGGATCGATGTAGACCCGAATCCGGTCCGCATTGGCGATGTTGTCGCGACGCGAGAGGCAGGTTGTGATCGGCTCGCCGTTGAGATGGTAGCAGGCAACCCCGACGTAGAACGCGTCGTCGTCATAGACAACTTTGATCACGGTCTCCTCGCACGGCTCTCCGAGTCGGTTCGGCGCGAACTGCGTGAACCCGGCCCCCGCCTCGGCGGCGATCCAGTCGGCCTCGTCGAGATGGCCATCGATCTCGATCGGACCTGCTGTCACACGATGGGCTTGAAGAGAGGGTTTGGGACCACTCCGCCCGCTGGCGCTCTCCGGGTAGATCGGTCCGGTGCCGAACGGGTCGAACCCGTCCAGGACGGCCGAGCAGGTCTCTGGCGAAGAAGCGAACAGCAGGAGTGTCAGAATGAGGATGGTTAGCGGCTTCGTCACGGTCTGCACCTCCCAGATGTGCAATGAATCCCGGCAGGTATCGTCGGACGCTCGTCTCCCATGACGAGAGCACGCACCGGGGGGGACGTCTCGCTTGATTCGACAGGTGCACGTCTGCGAACGTTGAATGGTAACGAGCGGGGTCAATCCCAGAACAAGAAGGGGGTACCATCCGAGACGGTACCCCCTTCAACATGCGGGACGTGGCAGAGGACTTTCGGACTCCCGGAGTCCGGCACCCACTCGTGCGACCCGTGCTACAGCACCTTGGTCGGCCCGGTCGGCCGCGGCACTTTGATCACCAGAAACCTCAGCACATCACTGCTCTCGTTGTACCAGCAGTGCGGGATCTTCGCCGGGCTGTCGACCAGCGTGTCCGGGCCGGCCTCTCTCTTCTCCTCCCCGACCTCAACGATCCCCGTGCCCTCGAGAACGTAGAACACGACATCGACCGGGGTGATGTGACGCTTGAGCGCCTCGCCCGGCTGAAGCGTGATGTGGGACACGAGCGCGTGCTCGCTGTCGTGCAGAGCCCGCGCATCAACACCATGCGGGTTCTTGCGGGACGCCGCGTCCCTCACATTGATGAGATTCACTGTCACATCTCCTTCCAGTCGGCTCAAGGAGCCGAACGCCATCCGACATCATGAACACCATGGAGCCCGGTATGTCCTGACGATCTCAGAAACTGTATTTCAACTTCACGTATGCCGAGTCGTTCGCGTCGTACGCCCCGAACATCCCCTCGTCACCCATGAACAGATCCGCCCCTACGACGATCTCGAATCCGTCGGCCATGTCGTAGCTGACCTTTGGTCGCAGGAGTGCATCGCTGTCGTTCAGACCCACGTACGTGAAGAACTCCAGATGGAGCGTCTCGTTCATGAAGCTGTCGCTCGCAAGAAAGGTCACCACGTCCGAGCGCTCGTCGGATGCCAACGCGTCGTCATAGTCCAGAATGACCTCCTCGACGAACTGGGCGCTCATATTGACGCCAAACAGGACCCAGTCGACACCAATCAGATAGTGAACATAGTCGCGTTCGAACACCCCGTCGCCGATCAGCGGACTCTCTGTGGCCAGCTGTTTCGCCCAGTAGTAGGCACCCTCTCCACGCACAACAGTCCCTCCGA
>CAZEXP010000057.1:0-10065 GCA_964516845.1 uncultured bacterium | reverse complement strand
TGTGGCCTGGAAGCCGGGCGGCGAGTTCGAGTGGATGCCGGCCGTTGCCGTCGGGTACGGTCCAAGACTGGACATGAGCTACAACTACCACGTTCAGTACAGGGACTCCGACACGCAGGCCGAACCGCTCGACAAGATCCTCTATGACTACTGGATGCAGAACAGCGGGGGCGTCAACGCCTTCTCCGTGGCCGTCTCGCAGGAGGTCATGGGCGGGTTCTACCTTGGCGTGGGCGTCGACTTCCTTCGCGGTGATGTGGACGCGGAGGAGCGGACGGTCTACCCGGCGGGTTCCGAGGACGAGGACGTCGAACTCCTGTCGAGCTACGACGCGCTCTCCGGTACGCAGTTCACGGTGGGGCTGCTCTCCGAGCAGCTGCACCGCGTCGATATCGGCGTCGTCTACCGCTCGAGCTTCACACTCGACGGCGATTACAGCATCGAGGATGAAGAGGGTGGCGTCACCGACGGGAACTTCGAGTACAAGTACCCGGACGCCATCGCGGTCGGCCTCGAGTACCACCCGCGTAACGAGATGATGACGAGCGTGAGCTTTGACGTTATCTACACGCGCTGGTCGGAGTTCGAGAGCGACCTGGCCGAGGATATCGATTTCGACGATACGATCGAGTACCACGCCGGCGTGGAACACCAGTTCTTCGACAATACGCAGGCGCGGTTTGGACTTGTCTACCAGCCGGCGTATTTTGATGAGCATACGACGCGCACGGCCTTCTGCTTCGGTCTCGGTCTTGACGTTCTCGGTGTGAGAGTCGATATCGGTGGCCAGATGGGTGTCCGCGAGTATGGGATCGACGAGGGGCGTCTCCGCGAGACGACCTCGATCGGCACCGTGACAGTGTCGCACACGTTCTAGCATGCTGCGCACCGAGTGAGGAGCGAGTTATGAAACGAGGAGGAAGGAGCGCACTGACGGCGCTGATGGTTGTCGCGGGCGTGCTGGCGATGTCGCTGGCGGCGAACGCGGTACCCGACGGCGCCGACGTCATGCGCCTCTCCGTGGTCTTCACGAACGACATCCACGGCGGGATCGACCGCACGGGTGCGACGTTCATGAACCGCGAGTTTCCACCTCCGCTGGGCGGCGCTGCATCGGCCGTGACGTACATTGAACGCCTCAGGGCGTTGGCGGAGGAGGAGGGCGGCCACGTCCTGCTCATGGACCAGGGCGACATCTTCCAGGGAACGCCGGTTGGCAACTACCGGAACGGCGAGTCGGTGATCGAGTATTTCAATCTCGTCGGCCTGGACCTGTGGACGGTCGGGAACCATGACTTCGACGAGGGGAGCGAGAACCTCTGGCATCTCGTCGAGATGTCGAAGATGCCGGTGCTCTCGGCGAACCTTCGCTGGACGGACACCAACGAGCCGGTCGACGGCATCCTGCCGTACGTCATCAAGGACTACGACGGCATCAAGGTCGCCATCATCGGACTGACGACGACGGATACGCCGAAGATGGCGTTTCCGAAGCACGTGGGCGGACTCGACTTCCTGCCGGCGATCGACACGGCCGCGAAGTACGTCGCGGAGGTCCGGGAGCTGGGTGCCGACATCGTTATCGTCTCGGGTCACATGGGACTTCCGTACGACCCGAAGTCCGGGTACGAGCAGCTTATCGAGGACGAGCAGCGCGAGGACTCCGGTGAGAGGGAGCCTCTCGAGGACCGCAAGTGGGGAGCCAACGCCATGGAGGTCGGTCACTCGGTTCCGGGTATCGACGCGTTCTTCGGCGGGCACATCCACAAGGGGTTCGACCAGCCGTGGGAGGATCCGTCCACCCACACCGTCTTCTTCCAGACGTATGGTCGCGGCTCCGGCGTCGGACACGTCGACCTGCTGATCGACCGGAAGTCGAAGACGCTGGTCGGATACGAGCTGCCTTCCTATCGAGGCGATCTCATCACGTTGTTCGAAGACGAGTGGTGGCCGAATCCCGAGATGTCCCAGGTCATCTCGACGATGGTCGACGAGGCAGAGGCCGGGATGGACAAGATCATCGGCACCGCGAGCGTCGACCTCACGCGCGGCGGCGACGGAGAGACCCGGATGGGCAATCTCGTCACCGACGCAATGCGCGAGGAAGTTGCGGCGGACTTCGCGTTCACGAATCTCGGTGGTATTCGCGACGAGATCTCGGCGGGTCCGGTGACACCACGCCAGGTCTTCCGCGTTCTTCCGTTCGGCAACAGCCTCGTCGTCTTCGAGGTGGACGGAAGGCTTCTCAAGGAGATCATCGAGTATCGAGTCAGTGCGGATCACCACGGTGTCTACATGTCGGGCGCGAAGATCATCTACAACAAGACGAGACCCGACTACGATCGCGTCACGCACTTCACGATCGGTGGCGAGCAGTGGGATCCCGATGCGACCTATCGCATCGTGACAACTGACTTCCTCGCGTCGGGCAACGCGGGGCTCTACATGCTCCCGAACATCCCGACCGAGCAGACGATGCGGACCTCGACGACGTGCATGGACGCGGTCGTCCACTACATCGAGCGCCACACGCCGATCGGCAACACGACCGACGGTCGCTGGGCGCGACGCGACGATTCGGAGATGGATCCGGCTCTTTCCGCGGCGATGGAGGGGATGGAGCCGTTGGGCCCGCCGACCGAGATCCCGGTGGGGGGTGCGTACGATTGACGCGCTGAGCGCGTCTGCCGGCGACCAGTCACTACGCGATGGCGGGCGCGTACGGTGAGTTTCTCGTTCCAGCCATATGAGCAGAGCCGCCCCGCCTGTGGGGTAACCTCAGGCGGGGCGTTCGTTTGGAGGTGAACCCGTTCTAACATCTGATGCTGTATGCGATTGCATCGCGCCGTGGCGCTCGGCGAACACTGGACAAGTCATGCTCTGTGTGGTATAATTCCTCGTGTGGCAACAACAATCTCTCGCGTGTCGCCTGGGCTGACGGCTCGCGAAGAGCACAGAACACCTCTATCCAAAAGGAGGCTAGGGGGAGACGTTTCCTTGCAGCATCCGGGCATCTGGCGTTCACAGAGAGGACAGGGCACGCGAAGGAGGTCCTTCCATGTTGAGATACACCTTTGCAGTCGCGGTGGCGCTGGTTCTGGCCGTCGGGATTGCGTCGGCGGACATCGTCATCAACGAGATCTACTGCGACTCCGCCGGCACGTATGATGGAGCCGAGTACATCGAGCTCTATAACACCGCCGCCTCGCCGGTCGACATCGGCGGGTACGTATTGGCCGGTCCGGAGTACGGTCAGCTCTGCGGTGGTGAGGATCGCTGGCAGTTCCCGGTCGGCACGATGATCGGCGCCAACGACTACATCGTCGTTGCCAAGGACGCGCATGACGGCGACGACGGCTTCTTCGAGGAATTCGGGATCGAGGCGGATTTCGAGCTGTTCGATCCGTCCTTCTTCGCCGACAACGACTACCTGTTCGTCGCGAACATGATCCTGCTCGATGACGACCCCGCGACCGGCTACACGGATGAGATCACGCTGGTCGGCGGCAACGGCTACGGTGTCATGTGCGGTACCACAAGCCACGCCGATGTCGTCTATCTCTATACGACGGCGTCGCTGACGACGCTCGTCGACCTCGTCGAGTACATGGACCCGGGCTACTGCACGGGAGACCCCTGTTTCGGCGATGACGGTCTGGTCGACAACGCGTACCCGGGCGTTCCGTTCCTCGGCAACACGCTGGGTCGCGACACGTCGAGCACCGATACAAACAACTCGGACGTCGACTGGACGCTCCAGGCTCCGACGCCGGGCGCTCAGAACGTTCTGAACACGCCGCCGTGGGTCCGGACGGTCCGCTACGCGCCGATCCCGCCGACAGCGATGGACAATGTCGACATCTCGGCTGTTGTGAGCGACAACGGGACGATCGACTCGGTCAATGTCTACTACAACATGGAGACGACGGGCGGCGGTTGGATGATGGTGACCGCAGCTGGCGTGGACTCGGTCTACACAGCGCAGCTCCCGCTCATGTCCAGCGGCGAGCAGGTCGGCTACTTCGTCCGCGCCGTGGACGACCAGGGCGCCGTGATGGACTACCCCGCCGAGGGGTCCGCCGGCCCGTACCACTTCTCGGTCGGTTACACCAGCATCTACGACATTCAGTACGTGGATGAGGGCCTCACGGACTCACCGAAGATCGGCCAGGCCGTCAACGTGACCGGTATCGTAACGGCGGGCATCGGTGATTTCTCGACGGCCTTCTGCATGCTCCAGGAAGGCGACGGTCCTTTTGAGGGCGTCAAGGTCTACGGAACGTACGACGTCCCGTTCGATGTGAGCGTCGGCGACGAGATCACGGCCTGCGGTACGGTCACCGAGTACTACGGTGAGACCGAGGTCTATCTCCACTTCGACGAGGCACTTGTCGTTCATTCGACCGGCAACGCGGTCAGCTATGCCGCCGTGACCACGGGCGACCTCTACCCCGAGCCGACCGGTACGCCGACGTACCTGGCGGAGCCGTACGAGGGTCAGATCGTCAGCGTGACGAACGTCACCGTGACAGCCGAGCCCGACGGATACGGCCAGTGGTACATCGATGACGGTAGCGGCGGTGCGCAGGTCGATGACTACGGCTACTACAGCTACGTGCCGGTGCTCTTCGACGTGCTCGACGAGGTCCGCGGCGTCTTCATGTACTCCTACGACCAGTACAAGATCGAGCCGGTGACCGCTGATGACATCGTTGGTCCTCCGAGGATCGAGACGGTTCGCTACACGCCGGTCCCGCCGGTCGCCGGGAATATCACTGTTACGGCTGAGATCAGCGACAACCAGGGCATCAGCTCCGCGACGCTCATCTACAAGGAGCGCGCGAGTGGTGTGTGGTCGCAGACACCGATGACGGTCGTCTCCGGGGATACCTATTCGGCGACGGTCGGTCCCTGGGTCGATGGCAACGAGATGGTGTACTACGTTACTGCCTCGGATGGCGCCATGACCGCGCAGACGCCATCGGTCGGTTCGTACAGCCTCTACATCGGCATGGAGACGATCCAGAACATCCAGTACGTTGTCGATCCCGACGTCAGCGACGTGTCGCCGTACGACACGCTCGCCGTCAACACGACGGGTATCGTGACGGCTGAGCCGGGCATTCTTAGTGACTACTACTTCACGATCCAGACCAGCGGCGGCGGTTGCTGGGACGGTCTGAAGATCTACGACCGCACCGGTTCCGTGAGCTTCGAGCGCGGCGATGAGATCATCGTCTGCGGCGAGGTCCAGGAGAACTGGGGCGAGACCGAACTGGCGCTGCACTTCCCGGAGGCTGCGGTGCTCGTGAGCTCGAAGGCCGCCGATCCGACGCCGTTGTCGGTCAATACCGTCGATCTGCAGGCCAAGTCGACCGGTGAGTGCCTTGAGAGCGTGCTCGTGTATGTCGAGGACGCGACTGTTGAAGTTGCGGACATGGGCTTCGGCGAGTGGGCCATCACCAACGGCGCGGCGGGCGACACCTGCCGTGTCGATGACGACGCCGATTACAGCTACGTTCCTGTCGTGGGCGACAACGTGTACGTCCTGGGTGTTGTCGAGTTCCTCTACGGCAACTACAAGATCGAGCCGCGCGGCGATTCCGATATCGCCGCGAACCCGGTCGGTGTTCATGACCCGGTGGCATCGAAGCTCGGTATGGCGCAGAACATGCCGAACCCGTTCAACCCGAAGACGACCATCGCCTTCACGCTGCCGTCGCCGCAGGACGTCACCATTGACGTCTTCGATGTCGCCGGCCGCAGGGTTGTCACGCTTGTTGATGACAACCTCGGCGCGGGTCAGCACTTCGTGGAGTGGACCGGTCGCGATTCCGATGGACAGAAGGTCGCGAGCGGTATCTACTTCTACCGGATGAACGCGGGCGAGCAGGAGTTCAGCAAGAAGATGGTGCTGCTCAAGTAGCACCATTGGTCTCCGCTTCGGGGCCGGCGGCCTGAGCTGCCGGCTCCCGGGCGGGTGACAGATGACATGAAGGCCGGGGCTGGAACGCATTCTGCTTGAAAGCGCTCTTCGCCCCGGCCTTTGTCTATGGTGTTGGCACCCCCGGCATGCCCCCAGCCCCGGTGACCCCTCGGACGAGTCCTTCAACATGGAGGAGGCATGTGATGCGAACTGCCAGGGTGCTGGTACTCGCGGTCGTGTTCTTCGCGTCAGCCGCCGTTGCGGCGTGCGCCGATGTTGTCATCAACGAGTTCATGGCCGACCCGGCCAGCGACTGGTCGCCGTCGGATGGCGACGATGTCTACGATTCGCTCGACGACGAGTGGATCGAACTGATGAACGCCGGGGGAGAGGCTGTCGACATGACGGGATGGAGACTCCGGGACGCCGTCTCGGACTCGAGCTGGAAGTTCGAGTTCTCGGGCTCTCTGGGCTCGGGCGGCATCATCGTGCTGTACGGAAACGAGGCGTACGTCTGGGAGGACCTCAACGGCTGCACGCGGAACGGACTGTCGCTCAACAACAGCGGCGATACGATCGAACTCGTGCGGCCGGACGGCACGGTTGCTGCGAGCGTGGAGTATGCGAGCGGCGACGTTCGGGACGACTGCTCGTACGGCCGGATGCCCGATGGGGGTGCCCAGTGGGCGATGTACGACGGTCTGAACCCGACAAACCCGCCCCAGACGGGGCTCGTGCCTACGCCGGGGGAGTCGAACGTGGGTTCACCGGTTGAGGAACGGTCATGGGGCCGCATCAAGGCGCTCTACAAGGAGTAGGGGCCGGGGCAGAACGGGGGCGTCGGGCCGTTCAGGGCCCGGCGCCCTTTCAATTGACCCCCGGGGGGCGGCTTCTTATACTGCCGTGAGGGCCGAAGACTGTCCCGGCTCCTGCGGCGAGAGCGGAAACACGGGTGCGTACTCCGGGGGATCGCGTGGCGCTTCAGTTCACACTCTTCATCGTGGCGACCGGCGTCATCTTCTTCAGCGGGAGCAGTCTGCCCGTGCACGGGAAGGTGCTTGCCGACCGTCTCGGCATCTCGGCGACCGCCGCCGGACTGTTCGTGCTGGCCATCATTACATCTCTCCCCGAGCTTTCCGTCACACTCTCGGCGATGCTGGCCCAACGCGCGCCCGATCTCGCGCTGGGCAACATCCTCGGCAGCAACAACTTCAACATCACGGTCATCGCGGCGCTTGAGTTCGTCCTCGTCGGGGGAGGGCTTCTCGCCCGAGCCAACGGGAGCAGGTTCTCGAAGACCTGCGTCCTTGTGCTCGTCATGACGGCCTTGATCGGGGCAGGCGTTCTCTACGGCCGGCGCGTGATCCCGCCCGCGGCAGCGGCAGCCGTTTTCAGCCTGCCCCTCGCCGTGCTCTTCATCGGTGACTCCCTGGCCAACAGGAACAGAAAGCCCGCGGCCGCCGGTGTCGATGGGCGTGCTGCGGGCGCCGGTGCCGCCGTGGGCGAAGATGACCAGCCGGGCGTCGCCTCCGCAGCGGTCAGCTTCACCGTGCTCTCGCTTCTCGTGATCGCCGCCGGCGTCGTGATCTCCCGAAGCGCGACCGCCATCGCCGAGTATCCGTTCGGCGGCGGGCTCGTTCTCGGCCACACGTTCGTTGGAACGCTCCTCGTGGCCATAGCGACTTCGCTGCCGGAGGTGACGGTCGCCACCGCCGCGGTGAGGAAAGCGCGCTCCCCCGATATGGCGATCGGCACGCTGCTCGGGAGCAACAGTATCAACATCCTCGTCTTCGCCGTCGGGGCGCCGCTTCTGCTGACGTCCGGGGCGGAGACCGCCTGGTCCGGCCTCGCTCCCGCCAACATCATCAATGTCGTAGCCGGGATCATCCTGACGGCGCTCGTTCTCGGAGGTCTCCGGATCCGGTGGCTCCACGAGAACAAGTTCCGCGCGCGATTGCTGGCGCTCGCTCTGGTGCCCGTGTATCTCGTCGCGCTCTGGCTCGTCCACAGCAGTGGGGCATAGCCCCGGGGGCTACGGGAGCCGGGGCGTGAGGGGCCGTTGCGCAGGTCCCCGGGTGTTCCGTTTCACCCCCGTGTGATGACGGCTCACGGAGCGGATTTGCCGGCTCGCGGGGCGTGTGTTCCGGATGACGGCCCTGTCCTGTAGGCTCAATGTGAGTCGGAGCGCAGGTCAGGTCAGGCACCCGCGAGGGGTTCGGAGCATGTCCTGGATCGCGCGGGGGTGACCCGGAGAGGTCGCCGGAGGCAGTCCGCCCGCAGCCGCGGGATGCGAAAGGGAGTGCGTCATGAATGCGTCGCTGTCGATCGACTATTGGGGACTCGTTACCCGGTCCTTCCACATCCTCTGGAAGCACAAGTTCCTGTGGTTCTTCGGGTTCTTCGCGGCCGGTGCCGGCGGAGGCTCCGGCAACACCAGCCGGTGGGCGGAGCATGCCGGTCCACAGGTGCGGGATTGGTTCGTGACGCACGTTGAACTCATCGCGATGATCGTCATGGGTATGGTCGTCGTGTGGTTCGTGTTCTTCGTGATGGGGCTGCTCTCGAAGGGCGCCCTCATCGGCAGCATCGCGCACGCCGAACGCGAGCACGACATCACCTTCGGGCGGGCCTGGGAGATCGGCTACAAGAACTTCCTCAAGATGCTCGGGCTCGCCGTGATCGCGCTCATCGTGTTCTTTGTGGGGGTTTTCATCTTCGCCGTTCCCATCGTCCTGCCGCTCCTCGCGGGCAAGGCGGGCGCCGTCGTGGCCATCGCGATCGGTGCGCTCCTGCTCATCCCGTTCCTTGCGTTCTCCTTCCTCGTGGCCTTCACTGTCACGTATGCGGAGCGCGAGGCCGTCCTCCGCAACGAGGGCGTCTTTGACAGTCTTCGTCTCGGGTGGGAGCTGACGAAGAAGTACTTCTGGAACTCGATGGTCGTCTGGCTCGTCTCCCTCGTGTCCGGGCTCGTCTTCTCGTTCGGTATCATCTTCGGGCTGCTGCTGGTGGCGGTCCCGTTCATTCTCATTGGTCTGCTGAACGTGTTCGCGGCGCTCGTCGTGGGTATTCCGATCGGCCTCGTGCTCGTCTTCATCATCTCCGGCGCGCTCGGGACGTACGATTACTCGCTCTGGACGCTGGCCTACATTCGCATTCGTGACCACCACGACAGCCTCCATCGGCAGCCGGAGGCCATCACACAGGAGTCCTGATGACCTGGAAGCGGCCTGAGCGTGAAATGGGTGACATGGGGTCGCTTCTCACGGAGCAGCGGAACGCGCGTTCGGCGGATCTCGACCGCATGAGTCCGATCGAACTCGTTGACCTGATCAACTCGGAAGATTCCACGGTACCAGCGGCGGTCGCTCGTGAACGCGAGACGATCGCCGCTGCCGTTGAGCTCGTGGCCGACCACCTCGGACGGGGTGGTCGGCTCATTTACGTCGGCGCGGGCACCAGCGGCCGGCTCGGTGTGCTCGACGCCGCCGAGTGTCCGCCGACGTTCGGGAGCGACCCGGACGTGATCCGGGGCATCATCGCGGGCGGGTACGGCGCGCTGGTGCGCGCGAAGGAGGGCGCGGAGGACGTGGAGTCGGGCGGCGCGATGGATCTTCGCGAACTCGGAGTGACGGACGCGGACGTCGTGCTCGGCATCGCGACGAGCGGCGTGACCCCGTATGTCCACGGGGCGCTCATCGCTGCCCGGGAGGACGGCGCCGGCACGATCTTCCTCTCCTGCAGCCCGGTTCCGGACGGCTCGGTCGACGTGGATATCGTCATCAACCCGCTGACCGGTCCCGAGGTCGTGACGGGCTCGACCCGCATGAAGGCCGGCACCGCCACGAAGCTCGTGCTCAATACCATCACGACCTCCGCCTGGGTGCTGCTCGGGAAGACCTTCGGGAACCTGATGGTCGACCTCACCGCCACCTGTGACAAGCTCCGCGATCGCTCCTGCAGAATCCTCGTAGAGACCGCCGGTCTGTCGTACAATGAGGCGGCGGAGACCATGGAGAGGGCCGGCGGCCACGTGAAGCTCGCCATCGTCATGGCGAGGACCGGACTCGACCGGGCCGGCGCGGAGCAGTTGCTCGCGGAGAGCAAGGGACGCGTCCGCGAGGCGCTGGCGGCGGCCGGAG
>CAZEXP010000056.1:0-11412 GCA_964516845.1 uncultured bacterium | reverse complement strand
GAACAGGTGCTGGAGTTCTGCGTGGAACAGGTGCTGGAGTTCTGCGTGGAACAGGTGCTGGAGTTCTGCGTGGAACAGGCGATGAGCTAGACGACGGAGTGATCGAGATCTATGTCGCCGTCCGCGAACCGCCGGAGATTGAGCCGCTCAATGTCGAGCTCGGGCGCCTGCCCGACCACGACCTGCGCCAGCAGCGTACTCACCATCGGGGCGATCATGAAGCCGTGTCCGCTGAACCCGCTTGCCTGGAAGAGTCCATCCACACCGTCGGTCTCGCCGATGATCGGCTGAGCGTCCGGCGTCACGTCGTAGAGACCGGCCCACTGGCGAACGACCTTCACCTTCTCGAGCACCGGCATCAGATACGCGAGCTTCTTCGACATCGTCGTCAGGAAGTCGATGCTCGACGTCCGGTCGAATCCGGGCTTCTCGTCGGGGTAGGCGAACCCGCCGAGGATCGACCCGTGTCGCACCTGACGGAAGTAGATGCCGAAGCTGAACGAGATGATCATCGGATGGAAGAAGCGTTCGAGTGGCTCCGTGACGAGGATCTCGCGACGATACGGTTTGATGGGGAGTTCAATGCCCACCGTTCGCGCCAGTGGGACACTGCTGCTCCCGGCTGCGTTGATGACCCGCGGCGTGCTGATGACGCCGCGGTCGGTCTCGACGCCGGTGACCCGGCCGTTCTCAGCGAGGATTCGCCGCACCGGGGTGAACAGCTCGACCTCGACGCCCATTCGCTTCGCCGCCGTCGCGTAGGCGCGGGTTGCGAGGAACGGATTGGCGCTGGCGTCCTTCGAACACCAGGTCGACATCTTGACGCCGTCGGTATTGAGCTCGCGCACCACGCGCGTCCTGATCTCGTCGGGCCGGAGGATCTCGACGTCAAGTCCGAGCCCGCGCTGGAGCGCGACGTTCTTCTCGAACTGCTCGACGTCCTCGTCGGTGTATGCGAGCACGAGATATCCACCCTGCAGGAACTCGATGCTTTGGCCGAGTTCTTCCTCCAGCGTTGTGAAGATCCGCACGCTCTCCATGGCGAGTCGGGCGTTCGCTTCGGTACTCCATTGCTGTCGTATGCCGCCGCCGCACCGGCCGGTGCCTCCGTGCGCGAGGTGGTCCGCCTCCAGAACGACGATGTCGGTCATCCCGGACTTCGCGAGGTAGTACGCGACCGAGGTTCCGATGATCCCGCCGCCTATGATGACGCAGTCCGCGCTACGCTTCATCTCTGTCACCCGCGAGAATGCCGATCTCGACCGGTCGAACCGGCGGTCGGTCGATGGGAAATCCGATCTCGTCCATGGAACGACCCGTCTTGTCCGCGATGATGCGCGCGATGAGACGCGAACATGTGCGGCCCTGGCAGGGCCCCATTCCGCAGCGGAGCACGCGCTTGATCTCCTCGAGCGTCGTGAGGCCTTCGTCGATGGCCTGGACGATCTGCCCGTAGGTCACATCCTCGCATCTGCAGATGACGACGTCGTCCTTCACGGTGCTCACGACCTCCGCCTGAGGTGTCTGACGGTCATGACGTGCTCGCGCGGAACCTCGATCGTGACGATCGGGGTCCTGTCGAGCGCCTTCGAATCGAGGATCCTGGCGACTCGCGCTTCGCAGACGACTCCGCCCTCTCGGTCGACGGCGTCGACTCGCTCGTCTCGCTCAGGGAGTGGCTTGTACTCATACGGGAGCGACACACTGCCGATATTGCCTTCGCCGGCGGCGTCCACAACGAAGATGGCCAGCCCCGGGCATGCGCTGAGGCAGACCGTGCAACCGTTGCACTTCTCAACGTCGACCTGCGGCGTTCCGTTGATGTCGCCATCGATCGTGATGGCGCCCCGGGGACACGCGTCGACGCACGGGTTGCAGGGAATGTTCTCCACGCACTCGATGACCGCGACAGGTCCCGCCTTCAGTCTGTCATCCGAAGGGAGACGACCGGCGAGCTCCTCGGGTCTCAGAATGCCGTTGGTGCGGTGGTTCATCGGCCCGCCTCCCCGAGGTCGCGGTGGATCTCGAACATGCGCTTCTTGCCGATACGAGGTTTCTCGCCGAACGGCCCCGCGCGGAGCGCATCGAGTCCCTCGCGCGTCTCGGCGGTCAGTCGGGCGATCTCCTCCTGGTCGGATTCCGCGGCGAGCCGTTCCGCCACCGCCAGCCCGGCCAGTCGTCCCTCGAGCATCGCTGTGGATGCCTCCTCGATGCCCGACGCGTCGCCGGCGATGAAGACGCCGTCGACCGTCGTCTCGAGGTTGCGTCCGTGGACGGCGACAGATCCTCCGAGGTAGGGGACGTATGTCTGACGGCATCCGGACTGGAATGCCAGTTCGCAGTTCGGGGTGAGTCCGACGGCGAGGCAGACCGTGTCGACGTCGAGGGTCTGCTCGCTTCCGGGCACCGTCTGCCAGTTCGAGTCGACCGCGGCGATCGTGGCTGAACTGACACGGTCGTCGCCCGAGACCTTCATGATCGTGTGCGACGTCAGGATCGGGACGCCGGCCCTGCGGATCTTCGCGGCGTGGACGTGGTAGCCGCCGATCTCCGGGGCGGCATCGATGACGGCCGCGACCTCGACCCCGGCCTGGAGCAATTGATATGCGACGATCAGGCCGATGTTGCCCGCGCCGATCATCAGCACGCGCTCTCCCGGCGTCACGCCGTGGACGTTCATCAGTGTCTGCACGGCCCCGGCGCCGTAGACGCCGGGCATGTCCCCGTTCTCGAATGCCAGCATGTTCTCGGAGGCGCCCGTGGCCAGCACGACCGACCCGGCGCGGAGCGCGAGGTGTCGATCTCCCGCGAGAAGCGACATCGTTCGGTCCGGATAGAGACCGAGCACGGTCGTCCCGAGCATCATCCGCACGGGGAGCTCCTCGATGTTGGCGATGAGCCTGCTTCCTATGTCGATGCCCCGCACGCGGGCGTAGTGCTCGCGCGAGCCGAAGAACATGTGCGTCTGTTTGATGAGCTGTCCGCCCGCCACGTCGTTCTCGTCGACGACGACGGTCTCGATGCCGAAGCGCGCCGCAGCGGCCGCGGCCGAGAGTCCCGCGGGTCCTCCACCGACGATGACGAGCGGCACGAGGGGAAGCTCGTCCGACTCGCGGCTCTGCTCATCGGGACGGACGCGGGGACCGCCTCCGCCTGCGGCGGCGATAGTCCCCTTTCCACGCTGTGTCTCGATGCGCATGCCCTCACGAAGCGGCGTGATGCACGTCATCACGTTCGGGATGCCGTTGACCGTCATCAGACAGGAGGAACACCGGCCGATCGCGCAGAAGAAACCGCGCGGGCGATGGAGCTCCGGGCTTTCCCGAAGCACGCGCACGTCGCTCGCGTGGAGCGCGGCGGCGATCGTCTCGCCCTCGTAGCCGTTCATGGGGCGACCGTCGAATTCGAAAGTGAGTTCGCGGCCTCTATCGAAATGGAGGATAGGATGCTCTGTGATGCGCAACGGCTGACGCTCCTGTCCGTTTGCGGGATTCTCGCGTTGATGCGGCGCCCGCAACGGACTATGATGATAGTCGAGATGTTTCCCCGCGCACCCCCGCGAGCGTTCTCTCTGCGCCGGGACGTGACACGGCAGGCACCGAAGCCCGATTGGTCCGGACCGGGATTCCAATCTAACGACGATAGCACCGCGACCCGGCACGGGCAATATGAAACCGGCGGCGACAGCTCGGTCCTCCGCCCGTTTCGCCGCCAGGGAGAGTCCACTTGAAGAGACCTGCTGCGCTGACGATTGCCGGTTCCGACTCATGCGGAGGCGCGGGGATCCAGGCAGATCTCAAAACGTTCGCGGCACTCGGCGTGTACGGGGCCAGTGCCCTGACATCGGTCACGGTGCAGAACACCAGCGGCGTCCGCGCGGCCGTCAATCTGCCGCCCGAGATCGTCGCGGGACAGATCGACGCCGTGATGGACGATCTGCCGATCGCTGCGGCCAAGACGGGGATGCTCGCGACCGCAGAGATCATGCGCGCGGTCGCCGCCAGGCTCGCGGACCGGAAGGTGCCCCGGATCGTCGTGGACCCGGTGATGATCGCGACATCGGGCTCCCGGCTCATGGACGAGGAAGCCACAGGCGTCCTCATCGACGCAGTGCTTCCGTTGGCGACGGTCGTCACCCCGAACATCGAGGAGGCAGCCGTGCTCGCCGGTTTCGATATCGACGGACTCGAGGCCATGGAGGAGGCGGCGCGAGCCATTGCCCGGCTCGGCGCGCGCGCCGTGCTCGTCAAGGGTGGCCATCTCACGGGTGAGGCGACGGACATTCTTTTCGATGGAACCGGCATGAAGGCGTTTTCCTCCGAGCGGGTCGAGGGCGGCCGTCTCCACGGGACGGGATGCACGCTGTCCGCCGCGATCGCCTCGGGGCTTGCGCGCGGGTCGTCTCTCCACGATGCTGTCGGTGACGCGAAGGCGTTCGTCACGGCTGCCATCCGCGGCGCGGAGATCGCCGGGGGCGCGAGTGCGCTTCTCGACCACATCGGGGCAGGTCGGACGATGGGAGGCGAACGATGAAACACGTATTCGGCCCTGTGCCGTCACGAAGGCTCGGTCTCTCGCTGGGGATCGACCTCCTCGTCCCGAAGACCTGCACGATGGACTGCATCTACTGCGAGTGCGGTCCGACGACCGACTGTCGCATCGAGCGTGACTCGTTCGTCGACCCGGAGGTCGTGCTGAGTGAGCTCAGGACCGTGCTGGCGGACGGTCCGCGTCTCGACTTCGTCACGATCTCGGGTTCCGGTGAGCCGACGCTCTCGAGTGACCTCGGTGACGTCATCGAGCGCATCCGCCGGCTCACCGACGCGCGCGTCGCCGTCCTTACGAACGCGGGACTCGTGACCGACCCGAACGTTCGGGCCGAGCTCTCGAAAGCCGACGTCATTGTGCCGTCGCTGGACGCCGTATCGGCTGAGGCCTTCGGACGAGTGAACCGGCCCCACGCATCTCTCGACCCGGCGGCCATCGTGGAAGGGCTCGTCGCTCTCCGACGGGAGTTCTCCGGTGAGATATGGCTTGAGACCGTAGTAGTAGCCGGTATAAACGATTCCGATGATGAGATAGCGTTGATCGCGGAGGCGGTCCGGCGCATCCGGCCTGACCGGGTGCAGGTGAACACCGTCGTGCGACCGCCGGCGGTCGCGGGGACGGAAGCCGTTTCCTCTGAGCGGCTTGCGGAGATCGCGACGGCGCTCGGACCGGCGGCCGAGATCATCGCTTCACCATCAGGAGCGTCACAGCGGCGCGTCGACGACGCCGAGGAACTCGTCTACGAAATGGCCGCCCGTCGACCGGTGACCGTCCAGGATGTCGCGTCGGCAGTCGGCATGAGTCTTGCCGAGAGCGCGAAGCTTCTCGGCGTGATGACCGACGGGGGGGTCTTAGAGGTTGTGCGTCACGGTGAAATGCTGTACCATAGCGCCATGGCTCGCAAAGGGGAGGGGAAGTGAAGTTGTCCATCAAGGGCTTCGACCAGATGTCCCTCTTGGATTGGGATGGAATGGTCGCGGCGACAGTGTATCTTCCGAACTGCAACTTCCGGTGCCCCTACTGTCACAACGGTGACCTCGTGCTCGCCCCTGACCAGTTCGAGACCATCCCGCTTGATGAAGTTCTCTCGTATGTCACTGAGCACAATGACTTTCTCGACGGTGTCGTGATCACCGGCGGTGAGCCGTGTATGCACAAGGAATTGCCGAAGCTCATCGACGCGTTCCGCGAAGCGGACATGAGGGTCAAGCTGGACACGAACGGGTCGTTCCCCGACATGCTCGACAGCCTCATCAACGACGACGTGCTCGACTATGTGGCGATGGACATCAAGGCGCCGCTCGACTTCGATTCCTATTCCCGCAGCGCCGGCATCAGCGATCGCCGAACGTTCGATCGCGTGCGCGCGAGCATCGAGATCCTTCTTGAGGGCGTCGTCGAGTACGAGTTCAGGACGACCGTCGTTCCGACGCTCCACAAGGGCACCGACCTCGCGCGCATCGGCGAGCAGATACGCGGCGCGCGGAGGTTCGTCATCCAGAACTACAAGCCTCGGCGTGAGACGCTCGACCCGGATTTCGGCAAGAACGAGTCGCCGTACAACTCCGAGCGCCTGAGCGAGTTCAAGTCGATGATGGATCCGCTTGTCGAGGAGTGCATCATCCGGGGCGAGTAGCCCGGGTTCGCGCCGGCAGTGATCGCGCGGCGCACCGATCTCGCTTCACGGAATCCTGACAGAACGAGTTCGCCTCGCGTGGTCGCGTGCGGGGCAATCCGCCCCACGCAGTTCGCGCGGGGCGTTCTCTTTGTATCCCCGCTCGATCGGGTCCGGGCCGGGGTGCGCGCTACCGCCGACCAAACCTGCCTCCGCGGCGCCGGGGGTCGCGAGGGCCGGGGAGGAGTGTCTTCTTCTGATAGAGCCTGGAGCGGATCTGCTCGACGCTCGTCTCCCGAGGAAGCTCCTCTCCCTCGAGCATCGCGGCGCGTTCCAGCGCGATGAGCGCGGCGAAAACGGACACCGTGATGAGAGAGAGTCCTCCAACGAGGCCGCGCGCCGTGAGTCCGCCCGCGATGATGCAGGCGATGCCGGAGGCGAGTCCGGCGAGCGCGTGAGCCGCTGTGATGACGCGGGCCCTGCGCGCGTCGACGGCGACGAGCAGCGACAGCCCGAGGAGGAGCGTCGGGGCGATGAGAACACCGATCGGCGCCACGATGAAGGTCGGGAGCTCGCCGGAGTAGCCGGGGAACGCCAGCGCGATGATCGTTCCGGCGACGGCGACGGCGAGTCGCGGTCTCGGTGTGCGGGTGAAGACCATGACGCATCCGGGGCGGATCGTTTCCCTGATCCAGAGCGCGGCGAACGCGACGGCGGGGACGCTTCCGACAAGCCAGAGCGGGCCGCGCATCGACCACGCGACCGTGAGGAAGCAAACGGCGAGGTACGCGGGGAGGACCCGACCGAGTTCCTCGCGACGCTGCCACCAGATGACCGCGAGGACGACTGTCACGACATGGTGGAGTGCCGCGAGCCCGAGGTGGGCGCCGGCGATCTCGACGAGAAGTGCGTGGTTCATGTGGCTCTCCCAGCAGGGTTTCAGCGCCGGCGGGAGTAGCGCGCGATCGCCCGACGGTGTGTCTCGAATGCCAGGTTGTGCGGCAACTCGTCGAAGCTGAAGAAAGCCGCTTCGGACGCGTCGTCGCCGGCGCGGAGTTCTCCGCCGGTGGTTCGCGCCGTGAACGCGAAACAGACGACGGGCGTTCTTGGGTCCTCATCCACGGACCAGGAGTCATAGATCCCCGTGAGCTCGACCTCGAGCCCGCTCTCTTCCTGCACCTCCCGCACCGCGCTGTCCTCTGGCGTCTCACCGGTTTCAATGAAACCTGTCGGGAGACACCAGAGCCCCTTGCCCGGATCGTACTTCCGTCTGATCAGCAGCAGCTTCCCGTCCTGCTCGACGATCGTTGCGGTCACCGGGGCCGGGTTGGAGTAGATGATGAAGTGGCAGCGCGGGCATGTGAGACGTCTGGTTCCGCGGACGGCGGACGCGACGAGTCCCGAGGCGCAGCGCGGGCAGAACGCGAGCGCGCCGTGGTTGTCCTGTCCATCGATGTCGTAGTCGGGTCCACCCGAGAAGGAGGCGAGTCTGCCGAGTTCGATGGCCGATGTGAGCCGCTCGAGAGCGGCGTCGGGGCGATCGGATGAGCAGACGGCCGACACGACGGCCGCATAGCTCGCTCCCGCGCCAAGCGGAGCCGCCACGTTTGACGCGTCGATGCCGCCGATCGCGACTATCGGTACGTCCGGACAGGCCGCTGCGATCTCGGCGATCCGCTCCGGTCCGACCGGGTCGTCGGCGTCGGGCTTCGTCGACGTTGGGAAGACGGGACCCGTCCCGAAGTAGTCGACGTCGAGGTTCGACAGCTCGAGCGCGCGAGAGACGGCATTGACCGACACGCCGAGGATTCGCCGCGGGCCGACCGCGGCGCGCGCCTCGACCGGATCGGTGTCCGAGCGGCCGACGTGGACGCCGTCGGCGCCGACGGCCGCGGCGATGTCGGGGCGGTCGTTCATGATGAACAGCGTATCGCTGCCGATGGTGATGTCGCGGATGCGCTTCGCGAGTTCGAGAAGCTCGTCGTCGTCCATCTCCTTCTCGCGGAGCTGGAGCACCGGGATCCGTCGCGCGACGGCGATGCGGGCAAGCTCCAGATGCCCGATCACCGGGTCGGTGACGACCAGGTAGAGTCCCCCTCCGCGCAGCAGCGCTGTTCGTCTCTCCGCCGACATCGGTGACCTCCGTTGCTTTCTACTCGTTGTCGAGTTCAGCGAGGATCTGGTTCGCGACCTTCTTCCCGGAGACGAGCATTCCGCCGAAGATCGGCCCCATGCGGTAGCCGCCGTGGACGGCCGCGGCCGCCATCCCGGCGACGTACAGACCGGGAAAGATCCGGCCTGTCATCTCCACGACGCTCTTCTCACCGCTCTCGGCCCACATGCACTTCTCACCCATGATATCACCCGTCTCGGTCTCGAGCTTCACGCCCATCTTGCGGACCGTCACCCGTGTGATGTCACAGTCGTGTCCCGTAGCGTCCAGCACCGTCCGCGCGGAGAAGGAGAGCGGGTCGACGTGGAGTCCTGCAGCCGTCACCGGCGACCACAGCACCACGACGCCCGCCACGCGACCCTGCGAGAACATCACATCCTCGACGCGACACGCATTGAAGACCGTCAGCCCCGCCGATGTCGCTCCGTAGGCGAGCGCGGCAGCCGTGTGGACCGCATCGGCGGTGTAGTAGCCGTCCTCGTATTCGGAGTACTTGATGCCGAAGTCATCCAACACCGGGAGCGCGTCGTCCTGGACAACGATCTCATTGAAGAGCATACCGCCGCCCCAGATGCCGCCGCCCGTCGACAGCTTGCTCTCGAAGAGCGCGACGCGCTTGCCGGCCTGCGCGAGATAGCGTCCGGCGACGAGGCCGGCCGGACCTGCGCCGACGATGGCCGTGTCGAGTTCGAGCGAGGACTGGAACTTCTCGAAGAACCGCTGCGAGATCGCTCGTGTGACTGTGATGTCGCTGATCATGCCTTCCGTATCCTCTCCATTGCGTCACCAGGGCGGGACGATGTGGCAGAGCCCGAAGACGCAAAAACGCGCGGGACAGCCGGCACGGACCGGGGGCATCCCGCGCTACGCCGAGTCGTTTCCCTACGCTGGTATCATCCAGATCAGGTGCGAAGGGTTGTTCTCAGGCCTTCCGGCCTCCCCCAACGACTTCGGAGCACAAGCAAGTCGGCGTCGTCCCTCCACCGCCATGCTTGAGCCACTCGTGAACTTCGTATAACCTATCAGAACGTTGAAGACCGGTCAAGGTGGCGCGCAACGGGGGAGGACAGATGAGGTTCACGGCGTACGGCGCCGCGCGCAACGTAACAGGTTCCAAGCACCTTCTCTCCGTGAACGGAAGGCGGATCCTCCTCGACTGCGGTCTCTATCAGGGGCGGCGAGCGGAAAGCGAACGGCGGAACCGGCGTCTTCCGTTCGACCCGACGTCGATCGATGCCGTCCTCCTGTCGCATGCGCACATCGATCATGCGGGGAGCATCCCGACGCTCGTCAAGCTCGGGTTCACCGGGCCCATCTACGCGACGCACGCGACGGTCGACCTCTGCGGCATCCTCCTCCGGGATTCCGCGTACGTGCAGAACCACAACCTCGAGTATCTCAATTCGCACCGCCGCAGGCGCGGCGAGCTGCCGGTCGAGCCGCTCTACACGGAGCAGGATGTGGAAGCGGCGATCAGGCTGATGCGCGGCATCGACTACGACACGCCGTTCCGCGTGTTTCGCGGTATCGATGTCTCGTTCCGGGACGCCGGGCACATTCTCGGCTCGGCGATTCTCGAAATCGATCTGACCGAGCGCGGCGACAGGAAGCGTGTCGTCTTCACCGGGGACCTCGGGCGGAAAGACATGCCGATCCTCAGGGACCCGTACGACGTCCGCTCGGCCGACGTCCTCGTCACCGAGAGCACGTACGGGGAGCGCGAGCACCCGGACATCACGAGCGTCGGAGAGCGGTTCGCTTCGTTCATCCGAGACACCGTGAGGCGACGCGGGAAGATCATTGTGCCGTCGTTCGCCGTCGGGCGCACGCAGCGTATTCTCTACATGGTTCACGAACTGATGCGCGACGGGAAGATCCCGGAGTTTCCGATCTACGTGGACAGCCCGCTGGCGGTGCGGGCGACGGAAATCTTCAAGCGGCACTGGGAGTGCTTCGACGATGACATGAAGGAACTCGTCCGAGACCAGGACGATCCGCTGGGCTTCTCCCGGGTCACCTACGTTCTCGAGGCGGCGGATTCGAAGAAGCTCAATCACAAGGCTGGTCCCATGATGGTCATCTCGGCGTCGGGCATGTGCGAGGCCGGTCGAGTGCTGCACCATCTCAAGAACAGCATAGCCAACAGGCGGAATGCCGTGATGATCGTCGGCTTCCAGGCGGAGCACACGCTCGGTCGGCGCATCGCCAGACGCGAGCGCCAGGTTCGGATCTTCGGGCAGCCATATCCGTTGCGGGCGCGCGTCGCGGTGTTCGACGAGTTCAGTGCTCATGCCGACCGTGGGGAGCTGCTTGCATTCGCCAGGGGCATTCGTCGCCCGCCGCAGCGAACGATCGTCGTGCACGGCAACGAGGATGCGTCGCTCGCGTTCGGTCGTCTGCTGACGGAGAGCGGGTTTCCGCGCGTGAGTGTTCCGCTCGACGGCGAGACGATCGAGTTGTGATCCGTCGTGTCACACGCGATGTCGAGACGCGTTTTCATGTTCTCAACTCGCGTTCGAGTGACTTGCCGTGTTGTGTACTGATGACGTCGCGTGCACTTTTCGCTTGACACTTCCGCGCGTAGGATTCTAAATGTGACGCGAACGCGCAGAACGATGCGCGACGGGATCTTTCACAACAGAGTGTTCGTGTGATGCTCGTTCGATGTTCGAGACTGAACGACTTCGAGAACACGCACGAGCCGCGGACCAGTGTTGTTCGTGGCGCCCGCTCCTGGATGGAGTCGTGAGCGCCGAGAGGGGAAGCCAGGTCGGCCAGAGTCCTGTCGCGAATGGGCGCGATCGGGACACAAGGAGGTGAACGCCGTGGCAGAGACAAAGAAGAAGACCGTCGCCAAGAAGAAGCCGGCGAAGAAGGTCGTGAAGAAGAAGGTCGTGGCCAAGAAGAAGGCCGCGCCGAAGAAGAAGGTTGTGAAGAAGGTCGTCAAGAAGAAGACCGTCGCCAAGAAGAAGCCGGCGAAGAAGAAGGTCGTGAAGAAGGTCGTCAAGAAGAAGACCGTCGCCAAGAAGACGACGAAGAAGAAGGTTGTGAAGAAGGTCGTCAAGAAGAAGACCGT
>CAZEXP010000055.1:0-12238 GCA_964516845.1 uncultured bacterium | reverse complement strand
TGCATCTTGTGATGATCGTATTGGTACGCATCGATTCACCCCCTGAAGGGCGTAAGTTATATGTATATCTGTAGTTACCATTATACCATGAAGTTCGCTGGAGGGCAAGCGGGGCGGCCCGAACTCCCGTAAGTCGTTCTAGTCCCTGAACTTCCTCGGGTCCAGACCAACTTCCTTGATATGTCGCCGGAACGCGGGCGGATTGAGACCGGCCAACTCGGCGGCCACCGCGACGTCGCCGCGAGCGATCCTCAGCAGGTGTGTGCAGTAGGCGGTCTTGAAGCGCTCGCGTGCGACTCGGCTCGCATCCTCATACGCGAGCAGCGTCTCTGAGAACGTGAACCCCTCCGGTTCGATATGCTCGGCCTGGATGACGTCACCGTCGCAGCGAATGATCGCACCCATGAGGACGTTCTCGAGTTCACGGACGTTGTTCCGGCTCCAGTCGCGCGAAGAGAGAACATCAAGCGCGCCATTGGAGACCCCGAGTTCCGGTTTCCCGCTCCCGCGCGCGTGCTTCGCCACAAGGCTCTTCGCGATCAGCGGGATGTCTCCCCTCCGCTCGCGGAGCGGAGGCACATGGATGGGATACTGCTTCAGCCGGTAGTAGAGATCGCCCCTGAAGGCTCCCGACGCAACGAGCTTGTCGAGGTCCTTCGCGGTCGCGGCGATGACGCGGGCTGAGAAGTGGATCGACTTGTTCGCTCCGAGCTTCTCGAAGGTGTGCTCCTGAAGCGCGCGCAGGAGCTTCGGCTGCACATCCTCCGGCATATCGGCGATCTCGTCGAGAAACAGCGTCCCTCTCCCCGCGTACTGGATCTTCCCGATCCGATCCTGCACGGCGTCCGTGAACGCGCCTCGCACATGTCCGAAGAGCGTCGACTCGGCCAGCTGGGGACTGATACCAGCACAGTTCATCGCGACGAGGCGGCTTCCCTGCGCGTTCCTCCCACTCTCCTGGTGGATCGCGTTCGCCACGAGCTCCTTTCCGGTCCCCGACTCACCGGTGATGAGCACGGTGAAGTCTGCGCGGGCAACACGGAGGATCTCCTTGCGAAGGAACTGCATCGCCGGGCTCTCCCCGATCATCGCGTCCATTGCGCTGCCGGCCTCGATGTCGTCGAGCAGACATGCGGCGCGGCGGTTGTGCGCGTCATCGAGCGCAAGGCGCGCGATGTGATCGATCTGCTGGATGGACGGGACCTTCCCCTTCGTGACGTAGTAGAACGCCCCCTCCTTGATACTCTCGATGATATGGCTCGGGTCCTCGAACTTCGTGAGCATCACGACCGGGAGTTCCGGATCAAACTCCTTGACGCGGCGGAGCAGTTCGATGCCGTTGATATCCGCCTGAAGATCGATGTCCATAAGAATGAGGTCGTACGAGTTCTCCGTGAAGCGCTTCTCCGCCGTCGCCGGGTCGGCCACGAGTTCGATATCCATCGTGTCCGGCATCAGCGCGATCATGTCCTCCGCCTGAGCCGTCTCGTCATCGACGTAGAGCACCTTCGGCCTGATGTTCTCTGTCACGATATGCCTCCGTCAACGATCTGGAATCGCACTTCGAATGTCGTTCCCTGTCCTGGTCTCGATTTCACAACCGAGATCGACCCGCCGCGCTTCGCGAGGATCCTGCGCGACTCAGCCAGGCCGTGCCCGCTGCCGCCGTGCGTACCGGTCACACCATCGTCGAAGATCCGCTCGTGCATGTCGGGGGGAATCCCCGTGCCCGTATCCGAGACCACCATGACAGCCTCGCCATCGTCCTGTTCGATCGTGACCTCCACATGCTTCTCGTCGGACCGCTCAACGGCGGCCAGCGAGTTCCCCAGAAGATTCTCGATGATGAAGCTGGTCTCCGCACGCGTACCGAGCACCCGCACCTTCTCGGCCCTCGAGACGGTCGGAACCGTCAGCTCGGCTCCCAGCTCAAGGAAATCCGTCCGCCGTGCTCCGGCAGCACGGCGGATCTCGTTCATGAGGTTCGATGAGAGCTCGAAGCGGCAACCCCCGAGGACGCCATCGAGGGCGTCATCGAGCGAGGTTGTGCCCGCATCGAGCAGGTCCGACAGCCGCGCGGACTCCTCACTGCCGGGCGGTCTCGCGGGGAGCCTTCGCAGAAGCGACCGCATCGAACCGAGTTCGTGGCGGAGCGCCGTGACAAGCGACGTCTTGAGACCGACCCGCGCTGCCTCGCGGTGGATGGCCTCTACGCCGGGCATTCCTATCTCGCGCACGTCCGTCATTGCCTCACGATACCGCCCGGTGAACTGCTCCGGCGGGTCCGACTCCAATCCTCCGAGCATGGTCAGCTGCTTCCGAAGCCGTCTGAGCGTCGAGGTCGCGGCGAGCTTCCCGTGACCGGCCCGGACGAGCGCGCCCAGAAGTTCGTCGAGAGCCTTCTCGCGGTCGCCGCGCGGGATGAGCGTGCGGCGAAGCAGCATCAACAGCCTGCGGCGGATGGTGGGCACTGCGGTGCAGAACAGCACGAGGAGGACACCCGCAGCCGTCACAATGATCCAGGTGGGGAATGGCGATCGAGAG
Organism: uncultured bacterium; assembly: GCA_964516845.1. Taxonomy (GTDB): domain Bacteria; phylum Joyebacterota; class Joyebacteria; order Joyebacterales; family Joyebacteraceae; genus JAPEKQ01. The sequence continues at coordinate 9,694 of CAZEXP010000055.1, read as the reverse complement.
AACTCGAGCAGCATCAGACCCCTCTTCGGTCCGATGCCAACGCTCGCACCGCGTGTCTCATCCGGGAATGTCACAGAGCGGACCGGAGCGAGACGACCGTTCAACTCATCGGTCCTGAGCACCCCGAGGAGAGTGAGGTCAAGATCAAACGCGCACACCGTCCCCTCCGCGCCCATCACAACCACAACAGGCTCCGGGATCGGGTCGACCGTCAGCACTCCGATGCCGTGCAGCACCTCGCCGCAGTCGAAGCTCCGATCGTTGACCAGCTTCCCGCCATCCCACGTGATACGACGGACGAATCCGTCCTCCCCACAGATGAAGACCGACCGCGGCGCCGCGACCCCGCCTGGCTCGATACCGCTGATGCGCCCCGCGTTCGGCCACCGCGCCCGGAGTTCGCCGGTCTCACCGTCCCAGGTGCGAAGCCAGACAGTGTCGGGACTGGTACTGACGCCGTACGACTCCCAGGTCAGAACCTCCAGCCGTCCGTCCGCGTTGAGGTCGACGCTGTACGGCCACCCCTGGCCTGAGGACTCTCCCGTCCGGTACTTCCACATCACCGTGCCGTCGTCATCGAGCGCTGCGACCCAGACCTCCGAGTCGGTCATGTCATCTACACTGACGCCGTTGCACGGGGCGGTAAACACACCCACGTATTCGTTCTCTCCGTCCGAGTCGAAATCCTCAGCGAGGATCTGCCTGCTGACGATACCCGCGAACGGCGTGAACCACAGCAGCTCCCCTGTCCGGATATTCGCCCGTCCCACTCCCCGTGGGTATCGTGCGAGACCTGTCTTGATCGCAAACGTGACGGTCTCCCGCCATCCATCCCCGTCTTCGTCGGATGCGTCCGCCGCGATGAACCTGCCATCCCAGACTCCTCCGGCAAGGCGTGTCTCAGCGAGTTCGAACAACACCGGGACAGCTCCGTCGAGGCTTCGGGTGACGACCGACGCTGAATCGATGAGAACGTCGACAAACTCGAGCGCGGCCCATGAATCCCCGTAATGCGCGCTGGTGAGGATCTCAGGCGAGGAGTCACCATCGATCTCCAGCGTGCCCGCGTGCTCGAACAGCAGTGCCCTATCGTTGTTGTGCTGGACTGCAACATAGACCTCGTCGCCGACCTGCCGCCGAACGGCGAGGTAGTAGTACGCATCATTGGGGGCTCGACTGAACGTAACGAACTCCTCGACGCCGTCACCGTCGAAGTCCACGGCAGCAATGCTCTCGAAGCCCGTGAGAGGCGCGCCGTGCTTCTCAATGCGATACGGAAGCCCGCTCGCGTCCTCCGGTAGCCCGTCGGCGCACCCGGAGAAGACCGAGCACGCACCCAGCACGAGGAGAGAGAGCGCGAACCGGGAGCATCCGCGCCGAGAGGGTGATCGTGACCCGGCAGTGAGTCTACACATCATCCAACACCACCTTCAGCTTGACCTCGAATGCGGCGCCCTCGCCGGGAGCCGAGCGAACGAGCGCTATCGAACCACCGCGTCGCTCGAGGATCTCGCGGCTCCGTGGAAGTCCGTGGCCACCGCCCTTCTCGCTCACACCCCTTGCAAAGACGTGCTTGTGCTCCGACGAGGCGATCCCCTTCCCGGTATCCTCGATCGTCACCGTGGCGCTACCGCCGGAACGCGCAGCCGCCACGCGGATCATAGCCTCATCCTCGCCCCGCACGGCGCGCAGGGCATTGCCAAGAAGATTGTCGAAAACGAATGTGAGTTCCGCCGGCGTGCCGAGGACCCGAACGGCGGCCAGCGCGTCAAAGCCTTCCCGCTCGAGCCGAAGCCCGGGCTGTCTGAACTCAGCTCCGCGCGACGAGATGACCCTCTCGAGCTCGTTCACGGGCGCGGAGGATCTCTCCCGCTCAGCCTGACCGCGCGCGACGGAGAGCCCACGCTGCACGGTGGCGAGTGAACGGTCGAGCTGGACACGGACCCTTTCAGCGCCATCCCGATTCGGCGGCTTCCCCGGAACACCGGCGATTACACCGTGGAGCTCCGCGATCGCCCGCTTGACCTCGGCCGCCTCAAGCGGAGCAAGACCGAGCTGCGCGGTGCTCGCCACGAGTCCTTCCACCGCAGGGAGCCCAACCTCCCGCGCATTTCGAAGACCCTCCGCATATCGCTCGGAGAATTGCGGCGGCGCCTCTCCTTCATGCTGGGAGAGCATCGTGAACTGACCCGCGAGTCTGCGGAGGGTCTTCGTCGCGGAGAGAAGACCGTGGTCCCCCGTCTTCAGCTGTTCGATGAACTCGTCGAGTTCGGCCTCGCGCCGCTTCCGCGGCAGCAGACGTCTCCTGAGCGAGCCAACCACCTGACGTCTGTAGCGCGGGAGAACGGCTGCCGCAACGAGCAGCGTGACGACCGCGACGATGAGAAACGACGCGATGCTCCGGAGCCAGTCGATCGCGCGACGGACGAGAGCCGGAGGCCATATGGAGTCGATATAGAGATACCGGGCCTGCTCCTTCGTCTGGACTATCGCCCCCGGCACACGGGACTCCCCGACCGGGAAGACCGACGGCACGATGCGAGTCTCAATGTGAACACCTTCATCGGTGTGGAATGCGGCCAGCGGCCTGAGGTCGAGATCACACGCGACGATGGTCCCTTTGGCAGTCTCTATGATGAGACCGGGCGAACCCGATGGCAGCCCGAGGTCGACGATCTCAACGGAGGCGATCCCTTCATCATTCATGAAGCGGACGTCCTCTGCGAACTCGCCGTCCCGATACGCGTACCGCCGGAGCGTTCCATCGGCCAGACTGACGAAGATCCGCGCCTCTCCGTCGACCTCGGCGACCTCAATATCGTTCGCCGGCCCGGCGTACGACAGGCGCGCAAGCGGCTCACCATCGGCGAGTCTGAACAGGCGCATCGAGTAGTCGTCCTCGAGCTGCTGACCGTGGCCACCGATGACGATCGCGATCTCCTTTGTGTCGTCTCCATCGAGGTCGGCAACAGCGAGGTGGACGCGAGCCGAATACCCCGCCACCTCACGCCACCAGACGAGCGACAGCTCGTGGTCCGCCACAACGATGTACGCTCTGCTGTCGACGAAGGGGCCTGCGGTCGCACCGTTGCCAGGTGACTCGATCCCGAAGACAACATCCGCAAGGCCATCGCCGTTGGCATCGACGAATTCCCAATCAGTCGTCGGAGATCCACCGGTTCCGAGCGTCCGCACGACTGCGCCCTTCTGCCAGTCGACCTCCCAGAGACCTCGTGGATAGAGTTTGATTCCCGTGCACATCCCCAGGATCAGGGTCTCACGGGTGCCATCTCCATCGTGATCGAATGCGTCGAGAAGATGAGCGCCGCCACCCCAGATGTCGTTCTCCATCCAGCTGGCGCTCGCATCCCAGAGAAGACCTCCGATCGGGTGCTTGCTCACTTCGTCACCATCGAACACGAACTCCTCGACAATAATCTCGACATCCCGCCCTCGGTGTTGCCTGAGGTAGATGAGCTCCTCCTGCTCATCGCCGGTCACATCGGCGACACCCAGGAGACCTCCCATCACCGGGAGGTTGATCTGAGAAATGCTGAACAGCTGAGACTCGGAGTAGCGATAGACACCGATGAACTTCTCGTCGTGGTTGTTGTTCTTGCTGAAGCACACACCCTCGCTGATGCCGTCGTTGTCGAAGTCGGCGCCCAGATAACTGAGGCGCGCGTCGTCTGAGGGGCTTGCGTGCTTGAACTGGTACGGAAGGTACTCGAAGGTGTCGGGGAGTCTGCGCACGACCACACCGGGTGGCGCGGCACCTGCGGCAGCAACGGCTATGAGTGTCACAAGGAGCAGGACGGGACACAGCAGAGATGAGCACGTGGGTCTGGCGCGCTGCCGGTCAGCCATCGGACAACCCTCGGGAAGCACGGTCATGGGAACACGCGACTCGCGGGTGACGCGATGCCGCGCAGATTCGGCTGTATCCCGAGTATACAGATATGCGCGAAGCATGGCCACTATGGAGTGCCACGCGCCACAATGACCGCAAGCTGACTGAGATGCTAGCTACCTGACGTCATGAACTGGGCGATGCCCGTCATGAGCATCTGGATGGCGACGGCCACGAGGAGCATCCCCATGAGCCGTTCGATGGCGACGAGGGCCCTGCGGCCGATGCGCCGGAGCAGAAGACCGGAGAGTACGATGATGACACCGGTGGCAACCCATGCGATGCCGACGGCCGCCAACCACTCGGGCCAGCGGCCGGGGTCGCGGTTCATGATGAGGAGCGTGGACACCATCGCCGAGGGTCCGGCGACGTACGGGACGGCAAGCGGAACGATGAATGGTTCACCGTCCATGTCCTCCATGAGACTGCCCTGGCCCGGGAAGATCATCTTGATGGCGATGAGCAGAAGCATCGTGCCGCCGGCCGCGGACAGCGCCGGCTCGCCGATGCCGAGCGCGTTGATGAGCGACTGGCCCGCGAAGAGGAAGAGCACGAGGATACCGAGCGCGATGAACAGCTCGCGAATGATGACGCGCATGTGGCGCTCGCGGTCGACGCCCGAGAGCGCCGATACGAAGAGCGGGATGTTCCCGAACGGGTCCATGACCAGGAACAGCAGCATGGCCGCGGAGAGAACTGTCATTCCGGCGCCTCCTCGAGCAGGTCGATGTACGCCCTGTCTATGAGATCACTCTCCGTGACACCGAGCGCGTTCATCAGTTCGCGGCAGCGCGCAACGCCTTCCTCCCGCGATGATGCCCCATCGCCGGTCTCCAGAACCACCTCGAGTTCGAGGAACGTCCCCAGTCCCTCAACTTCGTCGATGTGGATTCGCGTCTCCCCTGCAAGATAGAGGCTCCGCCGCTTCTTCACAACCCCGCGGATGCCGAGCGCAGCCGCGAGCGCGGCCTTCAATGCGGCGGGGTCGGGAACGGGAACCAGTGAGTAGGTTGACGACACCGGCCCTTCCGTATCGGGACGCTCGTAGAAGATGAGCTCCGCCGGAGCGTCGGATGAGTCCTCACCGCCGCAGGTCCCGACCGTGCCGCCGCCGAATTCCCGCAGCTTCAGCCGGCCGCGCGGAACGATGAAGAACGTGTCCTCCTGAACGATCAGCGTCGGTTCCACGCGGGACATGGCGGCCGCCAGCGTGTGCTCCACGCACCCACCGTCAGCGAGACGTGCCTTGATCTCGATGTTCGATGCCAGCGTTCGTCCCTCCTGTGAATGAGGGGGCGCGCTCGCGCCCCCTCAAACCACTGCATCTGTCCGGGTGCGCCTACTTCTCCTGAGCCTTGTTCTTGAGCGGCTCGAAGTTGACGAAGTCGGCGTGATGGATGATGAACGCCTCGGTCGTGTGGCGATGGCCATTACCCTCGCCCGCGTGCACGGCGATCATATGACAGATATCCGAGGGCAGACCGCGCTGGAACGCCAGCGCCGTCCCCGAAAACGGATGCCTCAGATCCCTGCCGCGCTCGCTCTTGACGATCTTCCCATCCTTCCGCTCGTACTCGAGACACTTGCCGACGTCGTGTAGAAGCCCGCCCGAGATCAGATGGTCGAGGTTGATCGGCAGCAGGTCTCCGTACTCCGCGACCATCACGGTGCTGATGGCGATCGCGGTCCTCGTCACGGCTCGGGTATGATCGATGAGGCTCAAGTCCCCGGTCTCGATGAGGAGCGTGAACGGGATCTCCGTCAGGTCCTTCGCCGACCACTTGCCCTGCTCGGCAGCCTCGGTCCAGACGTCGAGCGTCTGCTCGCGAAGCGTGCGGTCCTTGATGAGTTCCAGCTCGGGGAAGAGCTTCCTGATGTCCTCCGAGAGTGCCATGTTCTTCTCCCTCGTGTTCGCCATGCTCGTCTAGCTCCTTTTCGCAAGCTTGGCCCTGGCATATGCCAGGAGTCCGCCCGCGTCACGGATGGCCAGGATCTCCGCCGGAAGCGGCGGGAATTCGTACGAAACACGTCCGACCGCGATCTTTCCGCCCTCGATATCGAGCGAGACCTCGTCGCCGTCCTTGTATGCCTGCACCGCGTCCGGGCACTCGATGAGCACGAGTCCCTGGTTGATCGCGGCGCGATAGAAGATGCGCGCGAAGCTCTCCGCGATCACGGCAACCACGCCGACCGACTTCAGCCCCAGCACCGGCTGCTCACGCGAGCTGCCGCAGCCGAAGTTCTTCCCCGCCATGACGATGTCACCCGGCTGCACGGCCCCCGAGAACTCCGGGTCGAGATCCTCCAGCAGGTGTGGCCGGATCTCGTCGGGGGTCGCACACGTATACGTGTACTTGCCGGGGAAGAGCATGTCGGTGTTGATGTCGTCTCCGTACTTCCAGACTCTCAACGTTCACCTCCTTGCGGCGCGTGGGTCACACGCGCGACTCCGACCTACGCGACCTTGCGCGGATCGGCGATCTTCCCGGCTATCGCCGAGGCAGCAACCGTCTCCGGGCTTGCGAGCGCGACCTCCGCCTCCTTGCAGCCCATTCTTCCCTTGAAGTTCCTGTTCGCGGTCGACAGGCAGAACTCGCCGGGCGCGAGCACGCCCTGGTGCGCGCCGAGACACGGCCCGCATCCCGGAGGCATAAGAACTCCGCCGGCTCTCACGAGTTTCGCCATCGTCCCGTCGTCCATCGCGGCCTCGAGCACGGCCCGCGACGCCGGAAAGAGCAGAAGTCGAACGCCCGGATCGACCCTCTGGCCGCCCAGGATCTTCGCCGCCGCGTGGAAGTCGGACAGCCGCCCGTTCGTGCAGGTCCCGATGAGCGCCTGCTGGATGGGAGTACCCTCGACCTCGCCGATCGACTTGATGTTGTCGACCTTGTGCGGCATCGCCACGACCGGTTCGATCGCCGAAAGGTCGTACTCGAGCTCACGGATGTACTGCGCGTCCTGGTCGGCCCAGACCGGATCATAGCTTCCGCGGTCGACACCGATCGATGTCAGGTAATCCTCCGTGACCGCGTCGAACGGGAACACGGCGATCTTGCCGCCCATCTCGATGCCCATGTTCGCGATCGTGAAGCGGTCCTCGATGCTGAGCGACGCGATGTCTCCGTGAAACTCCACGGCCTGGTAGGTCGCTCCGCCTGCCGAAATGTCGCCGATGAGTGTGAGGATGAAATCCTTCGCGGAGACCGGCGGCTTGAGAGCGCCTTTGAGCGTCACTCTGATGGTCGGCGGAACGCGGAGCCACGTCTCACCGACGAGCATCAGCGCGGCAGCCTCGGTCCGGTCGATGCCGGTCGAGAACGCGTTGACGGCTCCGTACGAGCACGTGTGCGAGTCACTCCCCACGAGAATTTTGCCCGGGAGTGCATGCCCCTTCTCGACGACGACCTGGTGACACACACCGACACCGACATCATAGAAGTTCTTGATGCCAAACTTGCGAACGAACTCGCGGACCGAGAGGTGGCCGGTCGCGGTCTTCTCGTCGGCCGCCGGCGTGACGTGGTCGAGCACGATGACCGAGAGGTCGTCGCGCACGACGCCGTACGTGTCGAGGTCGTCCTTGATCTTCCCGATGATGGCCGCGGTGTTGTCGTGCGTCAGGAGATGGTCCGGCTTCACGGCGACGATCTGTCCGGGCACGACGGTGTCGAGCCCCGCGGCCCGGGCCAGGATCTTCTGCGCGAATGTCTGTCCCATGTTCGCTCCTCGAAGAGAAAGGGACCCCGGGCATGACGCCCGGAGCCCCCGCTCAGAAGACTACAGTTGTGCGATGACGGCGTCGGTCATCTGCCCCGTCGTTGCGGCACCCTTCGCAGTGACGTCCGGGCCACCCGTCAGCTTCATCATGTCGTATGTGCGTACGTTCCCCTCGGCGATGACGGCCGCCACCGCGTCGCGGATCTTCGTCGCCTTCCCCTGCTCACCGATGTGATCAAGCATCATACAGGCGGAGAGGATCATCGCCATCGGGTTGACGATCGAAGGATCCAGTTCCTGATACTTCGGGGCCGAGCCGTGCGTCGGCTCGAAGACCGCCACATCATTCCCTATGTTGGCACTGCACGCGAACCCCAGGCCACCGACCAGACCGGCGAATCCGTCCGACACGATGTCGCCGAACATGTTGCCGGAAACGATCACGCCGTAGTTCTCAGGGTTCTTCGTCAGCCACATCATCTGCGCGTCGATGTTGGTGTTCCACAGCTCGATGCCCGGGTAGTCTTTCGCGATCTTGCGGGCCTCGAACATCATCATGCCCGACGTCTCGCGGATGACGTTCGGCTTCTCGCAGACCGTGACCGACTTGTACCCGAACTTCTTCGCGTGCTCGAATGCGGCCTTGCAGATGCGGTAGCAGGCCTTGCGCGTGAAGATGCGCGTCGAGATCGCGAGGTCCTCACTCGGCGTGTCCTTGAAGTTCTTCATCTTCGGATGCGTCTCGAGCGCCTTGCGGACCTCGTCCGGAGGGTTCGTCCACTCGACTCCGCCGTAGAGCCCTTCGGTGTTCTGACGGAAGATGACGACATCGACCATCGGTTCCTCGAAGCCCTCGCCCTTGCGACGGATGAAGTTGAGCGGGTTGCCCGCGAACGACCGGCACGGCCTCACACAGATATCGAGGTCGAAGTGCTGGCGCATGCCGACGATCGGGCTGTAGTAGACGTAGCCCTTGTCCTGAAGCTCCGGCGCGAGTTCGGCCGCGGCCTTGTCCTTCGGCTTCGACGTGATGGCGCCGAACAGACCGACCTTGTGCTCAGCGAGAGCCTTGATGGTCCGCTCCGGGAGCGCGTTACCCTCAGACTTCCAGAACTCCCAACCGATGTCCGCGTGCACGTAGTCCGCCTCGAAACCGATCGCGTCGAGAACCCTCAAGGTCTCGGGCAGCACGGTCTGTCCGATGCCGTCTCCCGGCATGGTGACGATCGTTCTCTTCGCCATTTCTACCTCCTGCGGGTGTGACCAGTCGTCACGGTTGCAAAACGTGTTAGCCTCTGTCTGCATGCAGGATCCGCCGTGAAAAGCGACTGCGCCTCATGGACAGAGCGTCCGCGAGCCGGTGAACGGCACGAACCCGTCCCTGGAGCGGAACGAACGCCTAGTATAACCCGCCCCAGGACGGGGGTCAATCGCCCGTCGGCGTGCGCGGCGCAGACCCCCCATCTGCGTCGAAGCTGCCGCACTCCGGGTTCTCATGCATCTGCCTCGTGCCTGCTTGCCGCGCATACAGGGAATCGCCTGTACACATGAATCTCCATGTGGTATCGTGCATGCGTGCGTGATTTGCCGCGTTCGCCTCCCCCAGACCGAACCCTCGCACATGGGAGTTCTCTGTGAACCGTCGCACGTTACTGATTCTTGCCCTCCTTGCAGCAACCACGTTCGTCTCGCGGGATGCTCGTGCGGCTACGCACCGCGTTGGTGGTCCGGGAGAAGCGGACTACCCGACGATCCAGGAAGCGGTCTGCGAGTGCGCGGACGGAGACACGATCCTGATCTTCCCGGGCACGTATTCGGGCATCGAGAACACGAACATCGATCCTGGCGCGCGCAATCTCGTGGTTCGCTCCGTGTCCGGCTCGGACGCGACCGTGATCTCGTGCGGCCGCTCCTACCGTGGCTTCCACATCCACGGGAACCAGGACACGACAATGGTGATTCAGGGTCTCGGGTTCATCGGCGGCGGGCGTGACTATGGGACCGCCGTCCTCGTCGAGGACGGCAGCGACATCAAGATCGTGGACTGCATATTCTCCGCCATCGGCG
>CAZEXP010000054.1:0-12714 GCA_964516845.1 uncultured bacterium | reverse complement strand
ATCATCGTCGTGGCCGCCCTTGCTGTCTGGCAGGTGACGGTGCGGACCGGCAACGCGAGCGAGGCCACGTACCAGTTCGTAGAGGTGTCGCGCACCGACGTCGAGAGCACGATCGCCGCGACCGGCACGCTTGAGGCAGTCGGCACCGTGGATGTCGGGACGCAGGTGACCGGCACCTTGGAGAAGGTGCTCGTGGACTACAACGACCACGTGGAGAAAGGGCAGGTCCTTGCCACGCTTGACACGACTCTGCTCTCTGCGGCCGTCGCCGAAACCGAAGCGGGTCTCATGGTCGCCGAGGCGAGACTTCTCGAGGCGAAGCACGATCTCGATCGCGCGGAGGACATGCATGATCAAGACCTCATCAGTGACGATGAGTTCGAGAGTATGCAGACGGCCTACCTGAGCGCTGAAGCATCGGTGCTCTCGGCCGAGGCGTCGCTCAAGCGTGCCCGTGCCAATTACAGCTACGCCGTGATCGAGTCGCCCATCAGCGGGACCATTATCGAGAGGGCCATCGAGGAAGGTCAGACCGTCTCGGCAAGCCTGTCAGCCCCGACGCTCTTCATCATCGCGGAAGACCTCGCGGAGATGGAGATCCACGTACTCGTCGACGAGAGTGACATCGGGCAGGTCGCCGTCGACCAGGACGTTCGCTTCTCCGTCGAGGCATACGCCGACGAGGAATTCGAGGGCACGGTACGGCAGGTCCGTCTCCAGCCCTCGACAGTTTCGAACGTCGTCAACTACACCGTCGTCGTGGATGCCTCGAATCACGAGGGACTGCTGCTTCCGGGAATGACCGCGACCGTCGACTTCATTGTGGACGCGAGCGAGGACGTCCTTACTGTGCCGAACGCCGCGCTCCGCTTCGAGCCGACTGTGGAGATGCTCGAAGAGATGCGCGAGACGCGGGTGGCCGGCGGTGGCGGCTCTGGCACGGGTGGACGCGGGGCCGGTGATGTGGCCAGTACCCCGGAGAGCGAGAGTGGAAGTTCGAGCGGGGAGTCGAGTCTTCGTGGCGACGGGCCACCGGAGCTGCCGGACAACGCCGTCATGCTCTGGTACCTCGACAATGAGGGCGAACTCGAAGTCGTTGTTGTGGAGAAGGGCATCTCGAACGGGAAGATCACCGAAATCAGCGGCGACGGAATCACCGAAGGTCTCCAGATCATCTCCGCAGCCAGCGGCACGAGCATCGCAGATGCCGGTGAGTCTGACGACAGCAGGGGCGCGATGCAGATGATGAGAATGGGTGGCGGCCCGCCGCCCCGCGGTTAGCCGGAGGAGGAGACGAATGAACGCGGTCATCGAAACCAAAGCACTCACGAAGCACTACGTGATGGGAGCACAGACGGTCCGCGCTCTCGATGGTGTCGACCTGAAGGTCAAGCGCGGCGAGTTCGTGTCGATCATGGGGGCGTCCGGCTCGGGAAAGTCGACACTGATGAACGTTCTCGGGTGTCTCGACGAGCCGACCGGCGGGACCTATCTGCTCGACGGTGAGGACATCAGCTCGCTCTCGCGCGACGCCTACGCGGACATCCGAAACCAGCGGATCGGCTTCGTGTTCCAGGGGTACAACCTGCTCTCACGGACGACGGCGGTCGAGAACGTCGAGCTCCCGCTCTTCTACAACCACGGCGTGCACCCCGATGATGCTCGGAAGGCGGCGATTGGGGCGCTTGAGCAGGTCGGGCTCGCCGATCGCATGGACCATGTGCCGAACGAGCTCTCGGGTGGGCAGCAGCAGCGTGTGGCGATAGCGCGCGCGCTCGTCAACAAGCCGTCGCTGATCCTCGCCGATGAGCCGACGGGCAATCTCGACAGCAGGACGTCGCTCGAGATCATGACTCTTTTCCAGGAGCTCAACGATCAGGGAATCACGGTCGTGCTCGTGACGCACGAACCCGATATTGCCGAATACACCAGGCGCATTGTCATGATGCGCGACGGGCTCATTGTGAGCGACCGGCAGGTCTGGGACAGACGGTCGGCGAGCGCCGATCTTGCCATCACGCGCAGTGCGGCCGGGATCCTTGGGATCCCGCCGACTTCGGGGGTCGTGACCGTGGCGGAGGCAGTACCCGGGGCCGGGGCGGTGCCCGCAGCGGATGTGGTGAGCGGAGTGGGAGGTCGGGCATGAACTACTTCAAGCGACTTCTCAAGGTGGCGCTCAGGAGCCTCGTCAGGAGCAGGATGCGAAGTCTCCTGACGTCGCTGGGCGTTGTCATCGGCGTCGGCGCGGTCATCGTGATGGTGGGTGTGGGGACGGGGGCCTCGGCCGACATCGAGGACCAGATCTCATCGATGGGTGCCAACCTGGTCGTTATCTTCCCGGCAACCGCGAGTTCGGGTGGTGTCAGTCAGGGGGCGGGATCGGAGAACCGTCTGACGATGGACGATGCCGAGTACCTGCGCGACCAGACCACCCTTCTGTCAGCCGTCTCCCCGGTCGTGAGCACGCGCGTGCAGGTCATCGGCGGCGATGGGAACTGGAGCACGTCCGTCAGCGGCGTCTGGCCAGAGTACCTCGAGATCAAGGAGTGGGAGGTCGAATCCGGGGAGTTCTTCACGGAACGCGAAGAGAAGACGAAGGAGAAGGTCGCCGTGCTCGGCTCGACCGTGGTTGCCGAGCTCTTCGGAGACGCCGACCCGATCGGTGAGCGGGTCCGTCTCAACAACACACCGTTCACGATCATCGGTGTGCTTGACGAGAAGGGAAGTTCGGCGATGGGCCAGGACCAGGACGACGTCATTCTCGTTCCGGCCTCGACGGCCCTCTACCGGCTGGCGGGTCAGCAGGGGGGCGGGCACTACGTCTCGAGGATCATGTCGAGCGCGAGGACGCTGGATGAGAGCGAAGCCGCGCAGATCGAGGCATCGGCCATCCTGCGAGAGTCGCACGATCTCGGCCGGGGTGAGGACGACGACTTCGAGGTCCGCACGCAGGCCGAGATGATGGAGACCGTGTCATCGGTGTCGCAGGTGTTGACGCTGCTCCTGGGTGCCGTGGCTGCCGTGTCGCTTATCGTCGGCGGCATCGGGATTATGAACATCATGCTCGTCTCGGTGACCGAGCGCACCCGGGAGATCGGCATCCGGATGGCGGTCGGGGCGCACGGGCGAGACGTTCTGTCGCAGTTCCTGGCCGAGTCGATCGTTCTCAGTCTGACAGGAGGCGCCATCGGCACAGGGCTGGCGTACCTCATCTCGTACGTTCTCAACGAGTTCGTGGGGCTGACGACCGTCATCTCACCGGCGATGGTCGCCATCGCCTTCGGGTTCGCGGCCTGCATCGGAGTGTTCTTCGGGTTCTACCCGGCGAGAAAGGCAGCGAGGCTCAATCCCATCGATGCGCTGCGGTTCGAGTAGCGGCGCGGGTCGCAGCATTGCCCGGCGCGTCTTCCGAAAGGAGCTCAGAGCGCCGGGTCGCGCAAGCAGGATCACATCTTCGCCCGGCGCTCCTCCAGGAAGGTTCTCATATCGTCGGGCAGCGGCGCCCCGATCTCGGTCGGGGCGCCCGTCTTTGGGTGCGCGAACCGCATGCGGGCGTGGTGGAGCGCGTGGCGGGGGAGGATGAGATGCGCGCGGACCTCGGCGTCGTCCGGGTCGGCGACCATCTTCCTGAGAAGCCGCGCGGGTAGACCGTAGGTCTTGTCTCCGACGATCGGGTGTCCGGCGACCTCGAGATGGACGCGGACCTGGTTTGTGCGCCCTGTCTCGGGTCGAGCCCCGATGACACTGAACTCACCGAGCCGCTCGAGGACGCGGAACGTGGTTCGCGCCGGCTTACCGCCTCTGTCATCGATGACGGTTCTCGGAATCGGATGCTGCTTCCCGATCTTCCTGAGTGCGCGGCTGCATTTGAACGCATCTTTCCCCGGCGCACCGTGCACGATCGCGACGTAGCTCTTCCCGACCTTCCCATCCTCGAACACACGACCCATCTCTCGACGAGCCTCCACGTTCCGCGCCAGCAATACGATCCCGCTCGTCTCGCGATCGAGCCGATGGCAGAGGTGGACCTTCTCTCTGAGGTCTGCGCGGACGCGTGCGATGAGTGTGTGCCGGATGTAGTTCCCACTGGCGTGGACGGGGATGTTGCCTGACTTGGATACTGCGATGAGATCGTCGTCCTGGTAGAGGACGCTGTAACCGAAATCAACCTCGGGCTCGACGATATCGATCTCGTATTCGACCACGTCATCAGACTCCACAACGTCGTTGGCCGTGGCGACCCGGCCGTTCAGGCGGATACTCCCAGACGCGAGCCGCTCGATCCACGTCTCACGTGGATGGTACTTGAACCGCTCACAGAGGAACTCGAGCACGGTTCTGCCGCGGTGGGGGCGGTGGACCTTCGTCTTGAGCCGGATCGGACCGGAATCGGCGAGCGTATCTCTGAGATTGGTCATGGAGCCACCATAACACACTTGCCGGCCCCGTGAGGAGGCCGGCAAGTCAGTTGCTGGTCAGCCGCTTTGCGCTGTAGAGGCACGGCGACTGCAGGGCGGTCGGCGCCTAGGGGCGCTCGGGCTCCGTCCCCGCGGTCGGGGAATCCGAGAAGCGGTCCGGGGCCGAGCCCTCCCGCGTGCGGTCGGTTGTCCCGGCCTGACTTCTCCGCCTGAGAAGCCGGGCGAGCCATCCTTCGCGCCGCCTGGGGCTCTGGTTGGTCGTGTAGACCTGAATGCTGAACATGGGGCTCTCTCCGGTCGCTCCAAAGGTTCCATCCTGCCTGCTACGTATCAATAGACACCGCCCGCGGCCGGAAGGTTTCATGGCCACGGGCGGGTGAGTGATAATCGCGACGGAGTGTGGCTACTGGAGTGTCACGAGCACCTCGATGACGCCCGTGCCCGAGTGCAGCGAGCCGAGTGCCTTCGCGATGACAGCGCCGACCGGCGGACTCGCATCGCGCATAGCGTGGCCTGGCGTGTCCGATGTCACGAGAAGGTCGCCGGGCTCTATCGGCCCGTTCTCCGCGCTCACCTTGCACGGAACGATGCCCATCACCGCGAGCGGGATCTCGTCGTGCAGGGTCGCCATGTCGTCGAAAGAGAAGGTGCCGCTCTGGTCCTCGCCAACGGCCTTGTCCCAGTCCCTCGGCGATCCGACGAATCCCGGCGCCGTGCTGTAGATGCCGGCGACGAGCGTCGAGCGTGCCTTCGACGACATCGTGATCGAGCGGTCACTGCCCGGGTCGATGACCATCACATCACCCGCCTCAACCGAGCGTGCTCCCGAGCTCACTGCGAGCATCTCCGCGAAGTCCGCGGGACCGTAGTAGCCGCCGTCCGCGTAGACGTTGCCGTTCGCATTGACCTTGAATTCAGTGTCTCCCATGAAGCCGTATACGCACTCGATGAACTGGAAGTCCGTTGTGGTGCCGGCGTTCGCCTGGAGGTAGAGGATGTTGTCATTCGCTGTCGCGGGCTCCGTTGCGTAGATCCCCGCAACGACGGAGTACGAGCCCAGGTGACTGACCGTGAATGCCGGATTCGAGTATCCATCGACGTTGTGAACTGAGAGCCCGGTTCCCGCACCGAGGCAGTTGACGCCCACGCCACCGATGTCGCTGACGTTGAACGCTACCTCCCCATCCACCTCCACCAGCACGGGATCAACGTACTCGGTCTCGGTGATGTGAAGCCGCGCGCCGGGGGTCATGCTTGATGTGCCGATGCCGACGCTGCCGTTGGTCAGGATGTCGCCGTTCGCCTTGACACGAGCCTCAACGGCGGATCCGCGTTCGAATTCGATGAACTCGGCGCCGTCGTTCGAACCGTCGGCCATGTGGATCTGAAGCATATCGTTGCCGTTTGCCGACGGCTGTGTCCGCTCGATGTTGACGATGCGGCTCGCGCCTGTGGATGTGCTCAGCGCCTCGATGCACTCGGCGGTCGTAGCGCCCAGGACTGTCACGTAGGCGCTCGGGTCGCGGGTTCCGATGCCGATCCTGCCGAGCGTGTCGACGGTCGCCGCATTGATCGCTGCGCCATTCCCGTGGAAGCGGATCTCGAGGTTCCGTCCCTCGCTCGCATCGCTCCGCATGCTCCAGCGCGCCCGCCCGTTCTCCGCGAGGTAGAGGATGGGGTCGTGCGCGAGCGTTGCATCGATAGAGAGGCCGGTGTGACTGCTTCCCGTGCGTCGGAATCTGCCGACGACCTCGGACCACCCGGAGACGCCGCCCGCCTCGACTCCCGCGCCCGAAACGTGGAACGTGTTCTCCGGGTTCGCCGTTCCGACGCCGACGCGTCCGAGGAGGTGGTAGACGTTGTCGCCGTTGATCGCCCAGTCGTTGTCGCTCGTACCGGCGATGCCGGTCAGGTTCGAGCCGTCCCCGTAGTATGTCGTTGCGCCAACACTGCCCTCGACGTCGAGCTTGTAGTCAGGAGTCGCGTCACCGATGCCGACGTTGCCGGTCAGGCGGTACACATTGATGCCGCTGATGGCCCAGTCGCCGTCACCCAGCTCCGCCACGCTCGACCGGAGAGCGGTCGGTGCGCTGGCGAGTTTGAGCCTCGGCGTGAAGATCTCACCATCCACGGTCAGCTGCAGGTAGTAGGGGGGAGCATCGAATGCCGGGAGCGACACCGTCGCACCGAGTTCGATGTTGAACCAGCCTTCGACGATGGTGATGTTGCTGTGCGTCTCGGGCCCCCAGAGCGAGCTACCACCGCTCTCGGCGCTGTAGAGCTGGACGATGATGGTGGATGTGCCGTTGATCGGATCGCCGGTGTCGACATCGGCGAGGAAGCCCTGGTACCAGACGGTGCCGGGGATCGTCCGAGTCTCGTCAGCGAGCGTTGCGGCCGTTGCATCTGCATAAGGGGTTGCGGCGGTTGCGGACATCGATGTGGGCAACGTCGCCGCCACGGCCGCCGCGATAAGTAGAACAAGCCTCGGTGTCCGCATCTGGGCCTCCTTGAGCCGAGATTCCTCGTGAGTTCACGCATGATCCTGCAGCATACCGGAGATTACCAATGGGCGAGCGTCACCGCAATACCGGTGACGATGCGTCGGGAACGCCGGACGCCCCCGGAAGACCCGGGGGCGTCCAGTATCTTGCCGCGAGCATCGTGCGGGGCGGCCTTGGCGACCGTGAGGTCGCCCGGCGGCACACGACTGCCGCCGGAACTGCGAGCCTACCGGTACAGCGCCTTGACGCTCGTCCACGTCACGCTCTCGACCGACGTGCTGTGCATGCCCTCGACGACGAATGGCATGCCCTGGCCGGTACCGGTGATGCCGTCGACCGCGTATGCCCACGTCAAGCCGTTGTCGACCGACTGCCACGAGTCTCCAGTCGTGTCCTCGCCCCAGATGGCAACGGGAGGAGCCCACGGGCCGGAAGACAGCGTGCCGCCGCACTGCCAGACAACGTAGTAGGTGCCGGGACCGAGCGTCACCATGACGTCGCAGATGTTCGCCATGATGGGACGGTTCGTTGCGCCGGGGGCCGACTCCAGCGTCCGGTAGATGCCGGACCATCCGGTGGCCTGGAGGACGTTCGTCGCCGCGCTACCGAAGACGACACTCGAAGTCGGCTCGAACGGGGGACCATCGTAGATCATGACGCGGTAGTCGTTGATCGTCGATGTCAGCGTGCTTCCCGTCTGGTACGCGAAGAAGGTGATCGTCTCGATGTTCCAGTTGTCCTCTTCGGGGATGGTGAAGTCATCTGACATCCAGTTCTCATTGATGATCTGGTGACCGAATCCGTATGTGGTCATGTTCAGAGTCGTGTCCTGAAGCATGCACTGGTCGGGCGCGTAGTTGATGAGATCTCCGTTGTTCCAGAGGGCATCGCGCGCGCCACCCCAGACGACATCCGGTGAGTGTTGCGTGTAGTCGGGACCGGGGGCGAACCAGTGATCTTCGCGGGCTGTGATCGCCATCGCCGGGACCGTGAGCGCGAGAACGAGAGCTGCAACTAGCAGTGTGCGCATTGCTACCTCCCTCCGTGCCGGGCGGCACATTTGGGCTTTCACTCGAGGGGTTGGGTGTGGCGCGACGGGGGACCCCGGCATGCGTTCTGACGCCCGCACGGTCGTCCGGCAACGCACATCATGGGCTTGTCGAATAAGATGTGACCGCACCGCCCCCCACAACAATGGTCAGCGGAGCGGATTATCTCACAAGACTGTCAATCCCGCAAGTGAAAAATGACCGTCAGCCGGTCTGTTGACGCGCGTCGCTCGGTTCTGAGCAACGCGAAATCGCCCGGGTTGGTGAGCGTTGACCCGGGCGATCATTTGTGAGATTCGGGGATGGTGGCGGTCTCAGTCCGAGCGCAGCGACTCGTCGTCCGGCCGGTCGCGGATGCGCTTCTCCATCTCGAGCGCGACGTCCGGGTAGACGTAGGTCTCGGCAAGAGCGGCCGCGGTCGAGTCGACGACCGCCGCGATGAACTCGTCTGTCATCTCCGGCGCGGGGGGCGGGCGTGTCTCCGCCGATGCTGCTGTTGCGGTGAGAATGACGCCGAGCGTCATTAGCATGACGAACGATGTGACGGTGGCGGAACACGGTCGGCAGCTGGTGGCCGGAAGCCATCGTGACAGTGCTGGCATCGAGAGCTCCTCTCTCTGAAGCGTCCGGGGCGAGCCGGCGGACCTCATGCGCCCGGGGTGCGCGGGCGAACAACACCCCCCGGAGATTCCCAGGGGGTGATGGGGTTCGTCTGCCGCAGGTCTAGCCGAATATGAAGCGGCCCAGTAGTCTGCGGACCCTGATCATCCGTCGCGAGAACGCCATAGCTTCGAACTCCTTCCCGAAGCCCGGGGGGCTTCCGGCGCAGCCGTCCGGTGGCCGCTCTGATCGTGAGACTCCATGTTTGGCAGAATGAGTATGTCTCACCCTGCACACAAGCTTGGACACGGGTCGATGCGCCAGGGTTTCATGAACCCGATGCGATGTCCGCGAATCATAACCATCTATGAATCGTGGCCGGTCCCGGGTTGTCCCGGCGGTCGCGCGGCTACCTGACCGTTCGCCGTAAGTGTCCTGAAACGGGGCGGTTGCGCAGACGGACACAAGGAGGACGACCTTGAAGACAGCTCAGATCTTCGTGATCGCCGTGGCGCTCGCCGCGCTGCTGATCCCGCATGTCGCCGCTGCCACCAACGGCTACTTCTCGCACGGTATCGGCATCAAGTCCAAGGGCATGGGCGGCGCTGGACTTGCCTATCCGCAGGATGCGCTGGTTGGCGGCACGAATCCGGCCGGATTCGCATTTGTCGATGACCGCTTCGATATCGGCGTCGACTACTTCCGACCCGACCGCAGCAGCGAGATCACCGGAAGCGGCGCGCCGGTCAACATGATCTACGACGGCAACGGCGAGTCGGCGTTCTTCATGCCGGACGCCGGGGTGAGAATGGGTCTGAGCGACAATGTCGCCGTCGGTCTGACCGTGTTCGGTAACGGTGGCATGAACACTTCCTACGACACTCCGATCGGTCTGTTCGGTTCGACCGACGCCGGCGTCAACCTCATGCAGCTCTTCATCGTTCCGAGTGTCGCCGTGAAGGTCAACGAGAACCACGCCTTCGGTCTCGGCATCAACGTTGCGTGGCAGAGCTTCGAAGCGACGGGTCTGCAGAATTTCGACAACGAGATGTACTCGACTGAGCCGGGTTCCGTCACCGACAACGATGCCAGCACGTCGACCGGCTTCGGAGGTCGCATCGGGTACCTTGGGCACTTCGGTTGCGCCGTCCGTCTCGCGGCCGCGTACCAGACGCGCACGTACATGAGCGAGTTCGACGAATACGCCGGTCTGTTCGCGGAGAACGGCGGCTTCGATGTTCCTTCGTCGTTCAGCGGCGGCATCGCGATTACTCCGAACGAGAAGCTCGTCGCTGCCCTCGATTTTTCCTACATCATGTACAGTGAGATCAACTCCATTGCGAATCCGCTTCTTCCGAACCTCGGCGAGGCTCCGCTTGGTGATGAGAACGGCGCCGGCTTCGGATGGGAAGACGTGACGGTCATCAAGTTCGGTCTCGCGTACGACGTCACCGCGGCGCTGACGCTCCGCGGCGGTTTCAACTACGGCGGCCAGCCGGTCCCGGCTTCCGAGACCCTTTTCAATATGATCGCCCCGGGCGTCGTCGAGACGCACGCCACGTTCGGTGGCACGTGGGCGCTCAACGAGCAGATGGAGCTCTCGTTCGTGTACATGCATGCGTTCGAGAACACCGTCGAGGGTGAGGACTCCATCCCGATGGACTTCGGCGGTGGAGAGGCGAATCTGACGATGTCGCAGGATTCGTTCGGTCTCGGGTTCGGGATGCTGTTCTAGGCACCGACAGGACTCACACGCGCAAGAGAACGGGGCGGTTCCTCATTGGAGGAGCCGCCCCGAGCTTCGTTCAGGTTCGTTGGGAAGCCGTGCCTCGTGCGGGGCAGCGGTTGACGCATCAGGCGGCGTGCGTCCTAGAAGCGGACGGTCAGACCCAGCGATGCGTAGTTGAGGAACGTGAAGGTGTAGACTTCATCGTTGTCGGCGCCGCCCTCGACGAACCGGTAGCCGGCGCGCAGTTCCGTCGTGTCCGTCATGCGGTAGTGGAGGGCGAGCATGACGTCTTCGGCGCGGCCCTGGGGCGCTGCGAGCGCATCGCCGTCAAGCGAGACCGCGAGGGTCTCATTGACGTCATAGCGGACGCGGAAGTTGAGCAGCGGGACGAAGCCGACGTTCGTGTTCTCGGTGACCTGTTCGCCGCTTTCGACCTTGATGGCGGCGTCGCGGATCTTGCCGGTGAAGCCAAGGCCGTAGCTCCACTTACCCCTCGGAGCGAACTCATAGCGATAGGTCAGACGGTACGAGTTGAACGTGTAGCTGCCTTCAAGTTCGGACCCTTCAATGAAGGTCTCACCATTGAAATCGATGTCCGTCGGCGCCGTGCCGCCTGCGGAGAGCGTCAGCGGCGCATAGAGTCCGGAGACCGTGTGCCTGCCGCCGAACGTGTATCCTACCCGAACGCGGAAGAAGGTCCCCGCGCCGGTGGTGATGTCGTCTGTGAGCGAGAAGAGCGTGCCCTCGTCGCCGGGGATGCGGACGTTGTTGTACAAGCTGTTTACCGCTCCACCCTCAAGGTCGACGCTGAACTGCGCTCCCGCGGCGCCGGCCGTGAACAGGATGACGACGAGCGTCGCCGTCAGCCGGGCGGTCATGGCCGCGCGTGGCGTGAGCCTGGATACTCGCATGGCGTCCTCCGTTCCGTCAGACCGTAGTTTCTCAAGCCCTTATCCCTCGCTCTTCCTCAATCGGATGCGTGGAGTATACACCGGGGTTCACCCGTTCGCGGACCTCCATCAGAAGAGTCGCCGGGGAGTCAAGCAGGGACTGGCGTTCCGGCAACTCGTGTGGTAGGGAATGTGTCAGATGGAGTGAGCGCGCGGCAGGGGCCGGCCGCTCACAATCTCGCGGACGCCCCGTTGGAACGGGCAGTGCAGGAGGGTGACATGAGACGCATGGACAGACGCACGAGAATCGGAGCCATCGCTCTGGCGGTCGGATGTGTGTTCGTGGCCGTGAGCGCGTGCAGCGCGACCCCGGTGGATGAGACCCCGGCTGAGGTGGAGAGTCGTGCAGCGACGGCAGCTGCGACTCCCGAGGACGCCCGGACGCTCGCCGCGGCGACAAACGCCTTCGGCATCGACCTGTACTCCCGAATCAAGGGCGGTTCCAACGTCTTCTTCTCGCCGTACAGCGTGGCGAGCGCGCTCACGATGACGTGGCTCGGCGCGCGTGAGAGCACGGCGGAGGGGATGGCGGGCGCGCTGCACCTGCCGGTGGCCGGCGCTACCATGCACACGCGGCTCGCGCGCGACGCCGTGGCCTCCGCTTCTGGTTCTCTCGAGCGCTCGCTCACGGCATCTCCGGACGAGGTGGGGTATGAACTGCGTGTGGCTAACAGTCTGTGGGGCCAGGATGGATACGCGTTTCTCGAGGCGTTCACGACCAGGCTCGACACGTACTACGGCGCAGGAATGCGGCGGGTTGATTTTGCCGGCGATCCGCTCGGCGTGAGACTCGCCATCAACGAGTGGGCGAAGACGGAGACCAGCGGTCGCATCGAAGACCTGATCCCCAGCGGAGGGATCGACAAGGCCACCACTCTCGTGCTCGCCAACGCCGTCTACTTCAAGGGTCTCTGGGAGTCCCAGTTCAAGACGGAATCGACGCGCAAGGCGACCTTTCATGGTTCGGCCGGCGATGCCGAGGTCGACATGATGATGCAGCGCTCGTCCTTCGACTACTACGAGGACGAGGACCTGCAGATCGTCGAGATGCCGTACGTCGGCGAGAGGCTGTCGATGGTCGTGGTCCTCCCGCGAGAGGGGCTCCTCGGCGGGCTTGAGCGCGTCGAAGGCGGGCTGACGGTCGAACTCATCGACTCGTGGCTGGCAGGGATGCGTGAGGAAGAGGTCGCTGTGTATCTTCCGAGGTTCGAGATGACGTGGGGGACCACGGACCTCTCGACCGATCTCATCGCCCTCGGCATGGGCGACGCCTTCCGCGACGCCGACTTCTCGGGGATGACCGGCTCTCGCGATCTCTTCATTGGCGGCGTCTTCCACAAGGCCTTCGTGGCTGTCGACGAGCAGGGGAGCGAGGCGGCCGCGGCGACGGCCGTCGCCATGCAGAGGATGTCGATGCCGTCGGGCCCCGAGTTTCGCGCCGACCGTCCGTTCATGTTCATGATC
>CAZEXP010000053.1:0-12746 GCA_964516845.1 uncultured bacterium | reverse complement strand
GGGACCGCATGCGCGAGCATGTTCTTGGTCCCGCCCTCGACAACGCCGGTCGGGTTGGTCGTCGGAGTCTTCGCGAAGTAGTCCATGATGTTCTGCATCAGGTCGACGCGATCCTCAAGACCCGTCGTGTAGTACCCGCCCGACTCCATTCCATCCATGATGTACTCGAAGCCGAACCCCATCGACACCGTCTGGTATCCGAGTGTCGGATGGGTGTACGCCACGGCAGCAGGCTGCGTTGATGAGTCCTGCTTGATGTACTGGATTGCCGTCTCGGCGCCGTTCGTGCCCGCGTAGGGCGCGATGACGTCGAAGTACGACAGCGTCGGGCAGCCACCCGCAAGAACGGCGCTTCCGGTCATGAAGGTCGTGCCGCCGGCAACGTCGCCGACCGTCGGCATGCTGTCGACCGTCACGTCTCCGACCTCGTCGGCCAGGTAGTCGGTGGCGAGCCACTGGGTGACGAAATTGAGCGTCTCGTCGCCGGCTGCCATCAGCTCCCAGCACCAGTCGTTACCGGTGATCAGGAGGTTTCTCTCCTTGCCGGCGCCGGACTGGTTGAGCCAGTTGATCAGATTGACCTCGTCGATCGTCCAGAACGTGAACTCGCCGAAGTCATTCGAGAACCACATGACCGTGTCGTAATACTTGTACGCCATCGAGTCCGGACCCTCGGAGTTCCTCGTGCCCGACTCGACCTCGACGTCGTAGACCTCCCACTCGTATCCGAGGATACCGAGAGCTTCGCGGTAGTAGTACTCGGACGTGTGGGCGTAGTCGCGCTGCTCGCTCGGGACACGACGCTTGTGCTTGTCGACCAGGAGGATGCCCGGGTTCGACACCGACGCTTCGAGCGGCAGGATCGAGAATTCGTAATACGTCGTCGGAGCCGCCGCCGGCCATGTCGCGATGTTGCCGACGCCGTCGACAGCCTCGAAGTAGTAGTGGATCTCGCTGCCGGCCGTCATCTGGTTGACCGGCGCGTACCCGGTCCAGTCATTCGCGAGCGGCTGCGGGTTGACGCAGGGGTAGGCCTCCCACGTGTCGCCGTCGTCGTTCGAAGCCATGAGCGTGACGCTCACGACGTCGTCATCGTCGACGACCGTGACGAGAGCCGTATCCAGGAGCGCGTCCGCCATCTGCTCGACGAACCAGTCATTGAAGCGATCCCACTGGCCGTATGTGAAGGCCGTGCCGGGGTCGCCGGTCGGGATTCCGACCCACTGCCGGTTGAGGATGATACCGGACCTGTGCGAATTGGGGGCCGCGGTGTCGAGATTCTCCTGCTGCCAGTTGATGGCCAGCCAGTCGTTGCCCGCGAACGCATCCCAGCTGTCGGTCCAGACGCCCCAGAACGGGCCGCCGAACCATCCGCCCGGCTCCTCGTCGACGAATCCCGCCGGATCCTGAGCGCACGCGATCGCATCGCTCGACGCGAGCCAGAGATCGAAACGGTCGTTCGAGATCTGCGGCATGTCGACCCACATGTCGAACAGACCCACGAGCCTCTCGGCGCCGCTGATGTCGATCGGTGGCGAGATGAGCCACGTGTTCTGCTCGTCGATCATCGTGCCTGTGAACGGTTCCATCGCCGCCCACATCCAGCCCGAGCGGTTCTCGCACGTGAACGGTCGACCCGTGTCGAAGTCCGCGCCGAGGAGTCCGCGGTAGAACGACAGTCCCGTGGCGCCCAGCTGCGGGATCGCCTCGTGGACCCAGCCGTTCTCGCCCACGGCCTCGGCGTCGTCAAGCCACACCTGCGAGGCGTTGACGATGACCTCGATGTTGTCGATTTGCCAGGCGCCGTCCTGGACCGAGTTGATACCCGGGTTGTTGTATTCGTCCTCCGCCGAATAGGCGCCGTCCGACTCGAAGCGGAAGCGCAGGCGGATGTCCTCGCCCGCCCACGGGCTGAGGCTCAGATGCTTGTGCCCCTCATCCGAGTCCCAGTCCTTCGGCGTGCCGGGCTTCCCGGCGAAGCCGCCGTTGTTCGCTGAGTAGATCGTCGTCCACGTGCCGCCGCCGTCATCGGAGACCTCGACATACCCGTAGTCGTAGTCGTGCTCCATGGCGTAGCGCTGGTCGAAGTCGAGATAGACATCGTCTCCGCCCGTGCTCCAGCTCGAGAGCGACAGGTCATTGTGCAGATTCTGGAGCCAGTCGTTGCCGTACCCGCGCGGCTGGATCCAGCACGGGTTCGTCGTACCGCACCACCACGTGCTGTCGCCGAGGTGGGCCTCGGTCAGACGGATGGTGTCCTTGTGCCAATAGGAGTCCTGTCCGAGCGTTCCGGAGCGGTCCAGTGAGAACCAACCGGCGTTGTCACCGGAGAGGTCCTCGAAGTCCGCCTGGAAGATCCACAGTGTCTCGAGGCGTGCCCCCTGGGTGTTGCTGCCCGTGTCCATCTCTGCCGGACGCGGGATGGGACTCGCGTAGTCTCCCCAACCGGAGTCCTTCGCCAGTGCGCCGCCGCAGGCGGACACCAGCACAAGACCCACGGCCAGTAGAAGCATGAGTCCTGACTTCATAGGCCAATCCCCCTCTTTGAAACCGGTCCTGCTCATCGCTACTCTCTCTCAACTAGGCTTCGTTGCTTCTCACTACGTTCCTGCGGTCAATCGGCTGCCCGTGCTGCCTCCTTCCCGCCCCGTGATGCCGGATTCGTCCCCGATGCTCCTTCGTGGGGGGTGCACGGCACCCCGGGTCTCCACGAACCCGGGGTACCGTTGTCCGTTGTCTCTTCCTCACCCCGGTCGGCGCCGTGCAGGCGCGCACACCGAGCGTGTACCAGCGGCGCTACTTCAGCATCACCACCCTGTGCGACTCGCTGAAGCCCGGCGCGGTCATGCGATAGAAGCAAACGCCGCTGGCGCACAGGTCGAACTACATGGTCGTGAGGACCATGAGCCCCACACTTATTGCCAGTCCTTCTTCCAGCTATGTTTGTGATCCCGCTCGTACAGCGTCTCGGCTCGGAGACACTAGCGGACATGGATGTCCGCAGTGGGTGCCTGGGGGGCACTAGCTATGACACAGGAAAGGCCGGAAAGGTTGAGCGTTCACTCGGGCTTCTTCAGGGTCGAGCGTGGATTTCGGCTTCTCTGTATTCGGCTTCTCTATAGAAGAAGGGGCGAGCTTTCGCTCGCCCCTTCGGGATGCATCTGATCAAACTTCAGTGAAGCATCAAGACGCTCTAGCGGTACATGGCCTTGATGGTGCCCCAGCTCGACTCCTCGACCGGTGAGGACGGCTCGTCCGAACCGATCTTGAGCCACTTGATGTACCAGCCGGAGTAGAAGATCGAGCTGTCGGCGCCGAAGAAGAATCCGACGTGGACCGTCTGCCCGATGTACTGCGTGAGGTTGAAGCAGTCACGCAGGAACGCGGAGTTGTACTGATGGCCGCTGAAGATGTCCATGCCGGCGATGCATGCCGCACCGTAGCTCGAGCCGACCGTGTCGTAGCCGCGCGCCGGAGCGACCGGCGTCCACGCCACGCCACCGTCGGTCGAGATGGCGACGTAGCCGCCGTCATAGCCATCCTCGGTGTCGTAGAAGTGGCAGAGTTCCATGCACCAGCAGTAGTCGGTGATCTCGAACGGACCGATCACGGCGGCCTCGCCGCTCTCGAAGTAGTCACCGGCGACGCAGGTGCCGAGGATGTTCGTTACGGGAACGTCATCACAGGCGATCGCCGGGATGCCGGTCGGAACGCCCCAGTCCCAGATCGGACCGCCCAGGCACTCCTGGGTCGTGAAGACGTCGGTGACGTTGAAGTCGTTGACGTAGCACGTGTAGAGGCTCGGGCAGCAAGGAGGCGTCGGGCACTCGCACTGCTCGCACGTGATCTCGATCGTGTACGTGCCCGTGGCTCCGCTGTAGCCGTCGACGACGATGTAGTACGTGCCGGGAAGCAGGCACTCGGACGTGAAGCCTGAGTCGCCGTGCTTGAGGCAGTCGTCCTCGTCGCAGCTGCCGAGGAGGAACGCATCGAAGTCAGCCTGCATGTCCATGAGCGCGACCGTGACCGTGTAGCAGTCGTCGAGCGTCAGCTCGTAGACGACCTCGCCACCGGTCTCAGCCCAGCCGACGCACGAGTACGCTTCGACGTTGTTCGGAGCGCCCGTGTTGTCACCCATGTAGAAGCCGCCGCAGAACGCCTGAACGGCGTTCGCGCAGTCCAGATTCCCACGGCTCATCGTCTCCGGCTGCGTCCAGTCCTTCTTGGCTGACGCAACACCGATGGCCATGACCAGCACCAGCACTGTGATGAGAACGTTGCGCATTGCTTCCCCTTGTGTGCGCACCTTCCCGCGGACGCCCTCCTGGTCCACGGGAAGGTTCCCTGACTGAGGCCCGCCTGTGCGCCGCGGGCCGACTCTCTCCCCGTACTCTCCACGCCCTCAGGTCAGAGTGACATGGATTCCCTGACGCCTATTCTGCAAGAAGCAGACCAAGCGGATGCTAGCACACTCATGCCGTGAATGCAACACTTGGTCTGTCTGGCCAGTTGACGGCAGCCACTCACGGCCGTCGTCGGCCGAGGTGCGCTACATCTCCCAGCCGTTCGCATACGCGTAGTAGCGGTCCTCCGTCCTGGCATCCTGATCCGGTTCGGCCTCCCAGCTCCTGAGCAACTCGTCGTCCGGTCTGCGCTCGTCCCACTCATGCAGCTCGGGCTCGTCCCACCACTCCGACGCCTCCAGCGACTCGGTGTCGCTCGTCCGCTCCATCTCCGGGACCTGGTCCTCATATCCCGGCGCGGGCGCCGTCTCAGCCCACGTGTGTGCGATCGGCACGAGCCAGTCCGCCGGCTCGAGCGTGCCGTCGGTCCCGCGCACGAGAAGCCCGGTTCCGTCCTGATGCCACCCGTGGACCATCGACGGTCCGGCGAGCGCGGGCGTTGCGAGCGCCACGATCGTGATGCACAGCGCAGCAACGACAACGCCGCGTCCTGTTCTGATGTTTCTCACTTCTGTCCCTCCGGTTCTCAAGTCGTTCGCGATACGCCGCGCCGCCAGCACGCCGGGGATCTCCCGGCGGCCGCTGCAACGCGACGGCGTGTGAATTAGGTCAGACTGAAGCAAGAGGTGGGCCAGAAGAGCCCCGGATGGAGTGTCAGCGGGCCTTGAGCCGCTTTCCGAGCTTCATGAGCTCGAAGCCGAGCAGGTAGACGCTTGTACCGCCGAGCACGTACAGCCAGTCGGTGGCCGTCGGTCCATTGAACGAGAGGAAGTCGCTGACGAACGGCGCGTAGGCGACGATCAGCGTCAGGCCGATCGAGGCGACGATCGACCAGAGAAGCACGCGGTTCGTCCAGAACGTGCTGCTGAAGACCGTGCGGAGCTCGTAGCGGCGTGAGAGGATATTGGCGAATTGGCAGTAGGCGATCGTGAGATACGAGACCGTCATCGCTCTCATATAGAGAGGAGTCCTTGCGGTGTCGACAGCGAACGTGATCCCCTCGCGCCACATGAACAGCGCGTAGTTGGCGAACGCAAGCGCGCCCATCAAAACGGCAAGCAACACTATCTCGGGTGTGGTCTGCCGATTGAGAATGTGGTCGCTGAGGTCGCGCGGCCGGGCGGTCATGACCTCCTCCGACGGCGGGTCGAACGTGAGCGATGTCAGAGGCATGATCTCGGCGACCAGGTCGATCGCGAGGATCTGGATGGCGAGCATCGCGATGGCCCAGCTCTTTGCTGACACGGCGACGAGTCCGAGAAGAACGATAACGAGCTCGGCCCCGTTGGTCGTCATTGAGGCCAGCACCGTCTTCCTCAGGTTCGCGTAGATCGTCCTCCCCTCCCGGACGGCCTCGACCAGCGTCGGGAAGCTGTCGTCGAGGAGGATGACCTCGGACGCTTCCTTCGCCACGTCGGTCCCGATCCTTCCCATCGCCACTCCGATATCGGCGCGCTTCAGAGCCGGGGCGTCGTTGACGCCGTCACCCGTCATGGCGACGACCTCACCGAGGTCCTCGAGGATGTTGACGATCCGGAGCTTGTCCTCCGGACTGACGCGCGAGAAGATGAGCGATGGAGGGCCTTTCATCGCCGCCGCGAGCGCGGCGTCGTCCATCGTGGCGAGTTCCTCGCCGGCGATGACGCGCGGCGGAGCCTCTCCGTCCGACAGACCGATCTTCTCACCGACCGCCTGCGCCGTGATGGCGTGGTCGCCCGTGATGATGAACGTCCGGATGTGCGCGGCCTTGCAGGCGGCGATCGCCTCCTTGACCCCGTCCTTCGGCGGATCGATCATCCCGACGAGCCCGAGGAACGTGACGTCCTTCTCGATCTTCTCGAGGACGGGGTCCGCGTCGGAGGTCTCGAGCGGCCGGTACGCGACCGCCAGCACACGAAGCGCCTTCCTGGAGTACTCCTCGTTGATGGCCTTGACGGCCTCGCGGTCCTCTTCGGTGATGGGAACGACCTTGCCGTCCTTGTAGATGCTCTTCGAGACGGCGAGCACGCTCATCGTGGCGCCCTTCATGGCGAGCTGCTGCTTGTCCCCGAACTGCCTCACGGAGCTCATCCGCTTCCGCTCGGAGTCGAACGGGAACTCGTGGAGTTCGGGGTTCTCCTCGTCCTCGGTCGGAGAGCGAGTGCCGAGCTTCGTCGACATCGCGACGAGCGCGGCCTCCGTCGGGTCGCCGACGGCATACCACCCGTCGTGCTCCTCGTCGGGCTCGTGGATTTCCGCGTTCGAGGCCATTGTCGCAGCGTCCATGAGGATCTCGATCTCACTGATACCCTCGGGCGACAGCTCCTTGCCCTGGTCGTCGAGAATCGTCCCCTCGGGCTTGTAGCCGGTTCCCGTCAGCTCGAAGTGCCGTCCGTTGAACCAGACCGTGACCGCCGTCATCTCGTTCTTCGTCAGCGTGCCGGTCTTGTCCGTGCAGATAACGGTGGTCGAACCGAGCGTCTCGACCGCCGGCAGGCTCTTGACGACGGCGTTCCGGTCGGCGAGCCGTTTGCTCGTCGTGGAGAGCGCGACGGTCACCTGCGCGGGAAGCGCCTGGGGCACCATGGCGACGGCGATGCCGAGCGCGAGGACCATGCTCGTCATGAGACTGAAGCCCTGCCAGAGCGCAATACCGAAGAGAGCGGCCCCGATGATGACCACGATGATGGTGAGCCGGTTGGCGAGCGCTCCGAGTTCCCTCTCGAGCGGCGACTTCGTCTCGCGCGTGCTCTGCGCCATGTTCGCGATCTTGCCCATCTCGGTGTCCATGCCGGTGCGTACGACGATGCCGGTCGCCGTGCCGGACGCCACCGTCGTACCCAGATAGGCCATGTTGTCGCGGTCGGCGAGCACACAGTCCTCGGGGGCCGCGTCCGTCTGCTTCCCCTGCGGCGTCGACTCTCCGGTCAGCGAGAAGTCGTTGGTGCGGAGGTTGAACGACTCGATGATGCGGATGTCCGCCGGGATCTTGTCGCCCTCCTCGATCTGGACGATGTCTCCGGGGACGAGCTTGCTCTGCGACTTCTCGGTGAGTTCGCCGGCCACAAGGACGCGCGCCGGTGAGCGGATGAGATTCTGCAGGCTCTCGACGATCTTCCCCGCCTTGTACTCCTGGACGAAGCCGATGACGGCATTGACGGCCACGATGATCAGCATGACGGTCGCGTCACGGTAGCTGCCGATGGCAAATGAGATCGCCGCGGCGACGAGGAGCACGATGACGAGCACGTCCTTGAACTGCCGGAGGAGCACCAGCGCGCGGGATACGTGGAACCCGCCGGTGAGTTCGTTGGGTCCGTGTTCCTTCCGACGCTTGTCCGCCTCTTCGCTGGAGAGCCCCTTCGTGCTGGTTCCCAGCGCGGCGAGCGCCTCCTCCACCGTCATCCTGTAGGAATCGTGCTCCTGCATTCGTTTCCGTCCTGTCCGTGAGACCGGTTCGCGGCCGGAGCTGCGGCCCCGGCCGAAGTACGAGGCCCGTGATGTAGACGACCCGGCGCGTCGTCGGCCATGAGTCCGCACCGGGTCAGTCACTAGGATTTCTAGCTGTTCAGACGCCTGAAGTCAAGTCCGGGGCCCCGGGCGGGCCGTGGCGTGTTTCGGCCCGGGTGCGTCACGAGTCCGGGCGCGTCAGTACGCGTAGTGCACGATGAGCTGCGGCCGCAAGGCAGTCTCCTCGTGGTCGCGGGATGCGAACGAGAACTGAGTGGCGGTGGGATCTTCATCGGTGTCGATGAGAACCCCGTAGTTGACGGCGTAGCCGCTCAGCCAGTCGTTCACGTATCCGGTGACATCGATGTCGTACACCGGCGGCGAGAACGAAGCGGGCGCATACGAGGGATTGGCGTACTCCGGCATACTCATCCACGTCACGTGGAGTTCCTCCCACACCTGAGAGATCCGCGCCACGAGGGTCGGGATGGTCTCCTCACCGCTTCCCTCCCACGTGTTCGTCAGTCGAAGCGTGCAGGCTTCGGCCACCGCCGTCGCCGGCAGAGAACTCAGCTCGAAGTGGATGAGGAACCGGAAGTGCCACGTCGGGTTGTTGAACAGGTCGAGCGTCGGCCACATTCCCAGGCCCGTGTTCGGGACATCCTCTCGCACGGTGGCATCGGAAGTGGAATCGAGCACGACCGTGCCGAGAAGAAGCAACGTGACACTGACCTCTTCCTCGTCCTCGTTGAGATAGAGCGGCGTGGTGTACGTTCGATATCCGTCCAGCGTGCACGTCAGCGTTTCGGCGCTCCTCGGGACGTTCCAGAATCCATACATCCCGTCGGCTCCCGTCACCTTCGTCCGCCCGTCGACATCGACGAGCGCGCCCTCGATCGGTCCCTGCCCGGGACGCGAGACGACGCCGAACACATGCGAGAATCCGACCGCCACGTCCATCTCGATGTCGTGCCTCGTCTGGCCCGACACGCCGACGGCGTCCGAATAGTCGCCGTACCCGTTCGCCTCCGCGTGAACCGAACGCCAGCCCTCCGTGATGCCGTCGAGGTAGTACGAGCCGTCGTTGCCGGTCTCCGTCCACGCGGCCTCGCACTCGACGACGGCGCCCACCACGATCTGCTGTGTCTCTGAATTGCGAACGTACCCGTAGATGGCGCCCGTGGAGCCGGACGTGAGCGCACACGTCGTGAAGAAGGGGGTGAGCGCGATGATGAGGCAGATCGCCGCGATCCTCCATCTGCGACCCGTCATCTTCTTCCTCCCTGTCAGTGCCGCGATCCTGCTCAGATCTATCGGAACCCGGTTCTCCGGGAGAGTCTACTCCTATGTCCGGGCTACCGGCAAGCCGGTATCCCTACTTCAGCAGCGTCATCTTCCTCACGGCGGTGTCCATACCGGCGTTGAGTCTGGCGAAGTACACGCCGGACGCCAGTCGCTCTCCGTCGCGGTTCGTGCCGTCCCAGACCACCGAGTGCGCGCCGGCGGGCATCGGCTCGTCGACGAGTGTCGCGACCAGCCTGCCGGAGACGTCGTAGATCCGGAGCGTGGCGTTCTCCGCCCCGGCCGGGACCGTGAAGGCGATGTTCGTGACCGGATTGAACGGGTTCGGGTGGTTCTGAGAGATCGCGAGCCGCCCGAGGACGTCGCCGTCGGCGACACCGGTCGATTCGTCGAACCAGGTCATCACGCGGTCGATGAGCGCCCGCTGGTTGCTCGGGAACGCGTTGTCGACCTTGACGCACTCGAACGGGAACGAGAGGAACACGGCCTTGTGGCCGTTCTCCTCAACGCGGAGTCCGCGTTCCAGGCCGGACGATGAGAAGATGGGCACCGCCGGTGACGAGGTCACTATCACGTCGCTCAAGCTCGGCGGGAACGGCCCTGCAAGAAGCCCGAGGGACATCCCGTCGGAGATCGGGTCGCCTGCGGCGCCACCGACGACGAAGCAGCCGGAGTCCGGCGTCCACGTGTCGATGTGGAGATAGTCGGTTGTGAACTCGTCCGCTGCGCCGCGGCTCGACAGGTAGTCCATACTCGACAGGAGGACGTTGCCTCCAGCGTCGAGGTAGTCCATGAGGCTCTGTTCGTCCGCGGCCGTGATTCCCGTCGCGTCGCCATCGGCCGTCGTCCAGAGGACGGCCCAGTGTGAGGCCAGGAGTTCGGGTGACGGGCGGCCGAGTACGGAGGTGTCCCACGTCCGAACCGCATAGCCCGTGTCGGCGAGCGCGGTCTCGATGTAGCTCTCGTACGACGCGCCGCCGTCATCATCAACGAGCAGCACCGACGGGAGTCCGACGAACGTGCCGAACGACGTGCGTTCGACGGCCGCCGCATCGTTGAGGCTCTGTGCCGTGAGCGTTGTGAGCGCCATGCCGGTCGTCGTGCCGATGGTGTCGGTCAGACGCACTTCGATCGGGAGCACCTCCCCCGCGGACATCGTGATGGTCGAGGAGAAGGCCTTCCAGTCGCCGCCGTCGATGCTGTACCGGGCGGGCCAGTCGCTCGGCGCGACCCCGGCCGGGAGTTCGTCCTGCGCGATGCTGATCGTGACGTTGTCGGTGACCGTGCCGCGGTTCTCGAGTGTCATCGGGTAGATGACCAATGACGCGAGGTCGATCTCCGCGGAGAGCGCCGGGGCGTCGACCTCGAGAGCGTACGCGACGAGCATGAAGTCGAACGTCATCATCGAGCCGGACGCGCTGATGTCGAAGAACGAGGCCTGCGAGTCCGTGCGGTCCCACCACGCCGTGGTCGGGTACGAGGTCGGCGTGCAGTCCGTGTATGAGGGCGCCGCGTAGAGGTCTGAGTTGTCACCGGAGTTGCGGTTGTTCTCGAGGTCCCAGTCACCGTCGGCCTGTACGAGCGTGACGAGGTAGTGCAGGTCCGGTGTCTGCTGCTGGTAGTTGTTGCTCCCGTCGGTGTCGACGTGCCAGATGGCGAGGCCGTTGTCGGGCAGCCCCGCGTCGCGGCCGGTCGACTGGCGGTTCTCAACAAGGTAGAACTCGTTCGGGTGTCCCACGCGCTGGAAACGGTACATCACATTGCCGTCGACGGAGACCGGGAGGCCCGTTGCCGGGTCCCAGAGCTCCGTGACGTCCGCCCAGCCGGCGTCCATCTTGAAGTAGGCGCACGGCTCGTTGGGGTTGGTCCCGAAGCAGCCTGCGCACATCAGACAGAACGACCCGACGCCCTGAGAGTCGCCGTCATAGTCGTAGAGGTCCGGCCATCCCATGAGCATGTGGCCGTTCTCGTGGCAGAAGGTGCCGAGCGCGAGCTGGCTTCCCGCGTTGCTGATCTGGTAGCGCTCCGTGCTCACGCCGTCGGCGGACCACGAGAGCCATCCCGCGTGCGGCCAGAGACCCTCGGCCCAGTTGTTCCACGTGTTCCCCGCGTAGAAGCAGTTGACGGCGTCGATGATACCGTCGCCGTTGGAATCGTACTGGCTGAAGTCGAACCCGGACGCGTCAAGGTTGTTGAGCGCGGCGGCGACGAGTTCCTGCGCGCGCTGTCCGTATCCGACCGATGGGTTGCAGTAGTAGGACTTCGTGTTCGGCGCGCGGAAGTACTGCGTCGGGACGAAGTTCGTGTAGGTGAGGTTCCCCTCCGAGACATCGTAGAAGTAGTCGCGGACCGAGCCGTTGTTCCCGTAGCCCGAGTACCCTTCCTTGTTGCAGTAGTCGTCGAAGTTCGCGGCGGCGATGGTCGCGGTGTCGTCCGAGAAGTCAATGATGAGCGTGATGCCGACGACATCGCCCGTCGTCGTGCCCGAACGGTCGGCGCGAGGCGCGGTCTCGAATGTGGCAAGCTGGCGTCTGATGAAGTCCTCGCGGGAGCGGCGGGCTACGTTGGCGGCCGCGTCCTTCGCGATTCGCACATGCTTCTCGAGTCCGACCGGCGGCTGCTCCCCCGCCGGGATGCCGGTTGAGAGAAGCTCGTCTCCGTCGGCCGACAGCGTGGCGAAGGACAGATAGCCGGTGCCCAGGTCGCGCGTCACCGAGTATCCGTCCACGGTCTCGCCGTGCGCGTAGTACTCGTCACCCCACACCCGAACGTCCACCGTGGTGCCGTCGGGCTGCCGGATCGTGACGGTCTGCCCCTGCATCGGTGCGGCCGACGCGACGGAGACCGCTCCGCAGGCGAGGACCATCACCAGAACGGCCAGTCCGGCCGTACGCAATCTGTCTCTCCTGAGAGTCTCACTCCACATGCGTGTCATCCGAGCCTCCAATGCGTGACGCAGATATCCACCTCACCCCTGCGGGACGAGCCAATTACCCATTTTACCATATCTTAGACAGATGCGCAAACCGTGTGCACGGTTCGCGGGGTGTGTGGAGTGCTTGAGGAGACGTGCTGTGGGGACGTGCGCGGGCGCAGCGGGCCCCGGTGCAGCCCGGAGCCCGCCGCACGACGCGACCTACGAAATGAGTCCCAGGCTCTTCTTGGAGACCATCCCGGCGGCCTTGAGCAGTGGATAGCCTGCGGGCGACGCCGTCAGAAGAGGGTGGGTGCCGATCTGGGCCGACAGGATCGCGTTGACGTCCATTCTGTTCTGGATAATGAACCCGATGAGGTTCGTCAGTTCGCCGGTTGACAGACCGCCGATGACCTCTCCACCGAGGATGACGTTGGATTCCTTGCCTACGATGAGCTTGACCAACTGCTTGTGGGCGCCCGGCAGCGTCCCGGGATGCTTGTCTACACCCTCGAACACGCCGGTGACGACCTCGAAACCTTCTTCCTTTGCTCTGGCCTCGGTGAGACCGGCGACTCCGAAACCGGTGTCGCCGAGCGCCGTTGCGAAGATGGAGATCGTGCCGCTGAAGGTCTTGA
>CAZEXP010000052.1:0-12906 GCA_964516845.1 uncultured bacterium | reverse complement strand
CTGCTGCTGGTCCTGGTCCTGCTGCTGGTCCTGATCCTGCTGCTGGTCCTGGTCCTGCTGCTGGTCCTGATCCTGCTGCTGGTCACGCACGAGCTGAGCGATCTCCAGGTTGTACTTGGCGTCGATGTCATCAGGGTTTCTCAGAAGGCTCTGGCGAAACGCCTGGATCGCACCGTCGAGATCACCGGCCGCGAGCAATGCGTTGCCCGCGTTGTACAGCGCGGCCGCGGCGAGCTCGCCATCCCCCGCCGACGCCGCCTGCTGGTACTCTCTGAGCGCCGCTTCCACGTCACCGCTCCGGAAGAGCGCGTTTCCGGCGTTGAACCCCAACGCCGCAAGCTCGGGCGCAAGCACCTGTCCACTCCGATACTCGGTCAGCGCCTCGGTGTACTTGCCCTCCTTGTAGAGGCGGTTGCCCTCCCGATTGTGTCCTCCCGGCGTCTCGCCGAAACCGGTCATCATCGGAAACGCGGCCACGAGCGCCACAACGGTGAGCATTCGGAGCGCCGGCCTGCCGCGGCCCGGTCTCCTTGCCGGAACGAAGGTAGCCATGAGCAGGAGCGCCAGCGCAACGAGCATCGGCACCTGGAACCGTTCCTCGTAGAACGCGAGCATGCGTGACTCGAGCTCGCCCTGTTCCATGCGCGACAGCTCCTCCTCGATCGCCGTCAGCTCCCGTTCACCGCTCGTCGCGCGGTAGTAGCTCCCGCCTGTCGCCGAGGCGATGTCCATGAGGGTCCCCTCGTCGAGTCTCGACATCACGATCTGGCCCGATCGGTCCCGCTTGTAACCGCCGCCTTCGGACGCCGGGAGCGGGATCGGTTCACCCGCCGTCGACCCGAGACCGATCGTGTAGATTCGCACGCCGGCCTCCGCGGCCTCTCTCGCCGCCTCCAGCGGGTCCGCCTCGTGTCCCTCGCCGTCGGTGAAGATGACAAGAGCCTTGGAGCGGTCAGGCTTCGTGGTCAGCGCCGCGGTCGCCTTCCCGATTGCCGCCGCGAGGTTCGTCCCCGGACGGGAGATGGTCCCCGGCTCAACGCCCGAAAGTAGCATCGAGGCCGCGCCGTAGTCCAGCGTCAACGGGCACTGCACGAACGCCGCCCCCGCGAACGTGATCACGCCGACCCGGTCCCCGTCGAGAAGCTCGATCAGCGTCAGCGCCTCGCGCCTGGCCTTCTCCAGCCGGTTCGGACGAAGATCCTCCGCACGCATGGAGTCGGAGACATCGAGTGCCAGCATCAGATCGATACCGTGGCGCGTCGCCACACCCAACCTGGTCCCGGTCTGCGGACGCCCGCCCGCGAGCCCAAGGGCGAGCACTGCCATCACAAAGAGCCACACACGCGCGCGGTGGACGCTCTCCGCCGCTGCGGGCGCGATCCGGTCAAAGAGCGCGGGCTCGGCGAGCGCACGCGCCGAGGCGCGCCGGCGTCCGAGGGCAAGCCAGCCGAGAACCACGGCGACGGCCGTCGGCACGCCGAGGTACCAGAGGAGCAGGAGTTCCGTGTCGACTGCGAATCTCATGCTATGGGATCCTCCTCAGAACGGTGGCCCCAAGCAGAAGATCGAGGAGCGCGACGACCAGCGCCGCGATCGCGAACCGCGGGCCGAGCTCGGTGTAGGACGTGAAGTGCTTCACCTCGACCTTCGTCTTCTCGAGTTCGTCGATCGTCGCGTAGAC
Source organism: uncultured bacterium (assembly GCA_964516845.1). Taxonomy (GTDB): domain Bacteria; phylum Joyebacterota; class Joyebacteria; order Joyebacterales; family Joyebacteraceae; genus JAPEKQ01. Next base: position 11,225 of record CAZEXP010000052.1, on the reverse strand, counting down.
GTCCGCGAGCATCCCCTCGGTCTTCGCGCGGAAGTACCTGCCGCCCGTGATCCGGGCGATCTCGCCGAGCACGTCCTCGTCGATGTCCGTGGGAACGGTGACGTACCGATGCCCCCAGACGGGATCGTCAACCGGGATCGGCCCGCCCTCGGTCGTCCCCACCGCGACGGTGTACACCTTGATACCAAGTGCGGCCGCCGCCTGCGCCGCCGTGACCGGATCGATCTGACCGGCGTTGTTCCGACCATCCGTCAGGAGCACGACGATCTTGCTCGCGGCCTCGCTTTCGCGCAGGCGGTTCGCGGCCGTCGCCAGCGCAAGCCCGATAGCCGTGCTCTGTTCGTCGATCATCCCCAGCTCGACCGAATCAAGCAGCTCGAGCAGCACGTCATAGTCGAGCGTCAACGGACACTGCGTGTACGCTTCACTCGCGAACACGACCATCCCGATACGGTCGGAGATACGCCCCTCGATGAAATTGGCGACGACCGACTTCGCCACCGCGAGACGGTTATCCGGCTTGAAATCCTCAGCGCGCATGCTGCCCGAGACGTCGAGCACAAGGATGATGTCGATCCCCTCCGAAAGGACCGACTCGGTGCCGCGCCCGGCCTGCGGCCGCGCAAGACCGACAACCACAAGCGCGATGAGAATGCACCGTACCGCAAGCGTCCCGCCGCGCTTCCACGCGGCGCGGCTCCCGGCCTGCTCCCCCGCCAACCGCGTCAGCGGGAAGCTGACCGCCGGCTCCAGAGCGTTTCTGAAGCGCAGCGCCACGACGAGATAGAGCGGCACGGCCAGCAGGAGCCAGAGGAAGGCCGGGTCAGCGAATCGGAACATCGGCACCCTCCTCCTCGCTCGCTCCCAGGTGTGTCCGTTCAATGAATCCCTCGACGTCATCAAGATCCTCGCGGCCGCGTTCGACCGACGGCGCGCTCTTCGCGAACTTCGAAAGGTCCGCCCGCGCGAGCAGGCCGGTCAGCCACGAGACCTGTTCGTCAGGAAGCGCCGCCTCGCTCAGCTCAGGCGCGAGTTCCGCCGTGGTCCGATCGATCGCCGGCACGTTGAACCGGTCCCCGGCATAGCGGCGAACGATGTCGGTCAGTTCGACGTAGAACCCCTCGATGTCACCGCGCTCGAGATCGTCACGCGAGCGCAGCGCCCGAAGCCGCTCCAGCGCGCTGACATGAGCCGCTCGCCTTCGCTCCTCGGTCGTCGGACCGGGTTCCTCGCCGCGCTCCGGGCGAGACACGCGCCAGCGCTTCCAGAATCGCCACGCGGCCGCCAGCGCCAATGCTGCGACCGCGGCGACGATCCAGGGCCACACGGCCCTCGGCAGATCGATCGGCGGCTTGATCTCGCGAGGTTCGACCTGGCCCTCGAGATCCTCGGGCGGAATCACGCTCCTGACCACGACGTCGAGGCTCGGCGTGTGGACAACGGCCGAGTCACCCCCCGACATCACGGCGTGGAATGTGAGCTCCGGGATGACGTGCTCACCGGTCTCGAACACGGTGATGACGATGTCCCGTCGTTCAACGACGCCGTCCGGACCTTCGTCCGACGGGTAGATGACAACGTCGATCACCTCGAACGGTGCGATCTCCCCAACGACCCGCGGGAACGCAAGCGCCGTGTCGAAGTCGTGGACGGCCGTCAAGGTCAGCACGAGCCGATCTCCGACCGTGACCGTATCAGGTGTCACGCTCGCGCCGACCATCAGCAGCGTATCGGAAGGAACGCGAAGCGTATCGCGCATGCGAGCGACCCGCACCGTGTCCATCCCGTCGCCCCGCATCGAGGTGGGATCGCCCTGCGCCCGCGCGGCCTCAACATTCAACCCCGCAAAGAAAGCGACGAGCGCGCAGACGGCCACGATCCCGAGACGACCTGTGAGCTTCGATGTCCTCACGATCGCACGCCTCCCACACGCGTGGTCGCGCCACCCCCCGCGCGCCTCGCGCGCAGCCTGAAGAACTTCTCGAGCGGGTCCACGTACGGCTCGCCGACGCGGACCGCGATCGAGTCGACGCCGAGCCGACCGAACAGGCGCTCCCGCTCGCCGGCGAGACGCGCGCTCTCCGCCGCGAACCGTTCGCGGAATCGCCGGTCGCTCGTGTCGATGAGGTGGCGTTCCCCCGTCTCCGGGTCGCTGAGATCGACAAGCCCCGCATTCGGCAGCGCGAATTCGCGCGGGTCGTTCACTTCGACCGCGACGAGATCGAATCGTCTCGCGGCCGTCGCGATCGCCCGCTCGTAGCCTTCCGCCACGAAATCGCTCACGAGGAACACGACGGCGTGTCGCCGGATGACCTTCGACAGGTAATCGAGGGCCGCCTTGATGTCGGTACCCGTTCCCTCCGGCTCCGAGTAGAGGATCTCACGGATGACGCGCAGCACGTGCCGCCGGCCCTTCTGGGGCGGCACGACCTTCTCGATGCGATCGGTGAAGATGATGAGTCCGACGCGGTCGTTGTTCCTGGTGGCCGAGAACGCGAGGATCGCGCACAGTTCCGCGGCGAGTTCCGACTTGAAGCGCTCGACCGTCCCGAATCGCCCGGAGCCGCTCGCGTCCACAACGAACATCACCGTGAGCTCGCGCTCCTCCTCGAACTTCTTGATATACGGGTGCCCCATGCGCGCCGTGACGTTCCAGTCGATGGAACGCACATCGTCGCCGGGAAGATACTCGCGCACCTCCGCGAACTCCATTCCACGACCCTTGAAGACGCTATGGTACTCCCCTGAGAACACGTCGTCGACGAGCCGCTTCGTGCGGATCTCTATGTGCTTGATCTTCTTGAGGATCTCTTTCGGAAGCATGGCGTTCCACACGTCCTCCGCGCGGCGCCGAAACTCCTGCGCCGCGGGGACGTTCGGGTTGTCTGTTGGCTGCTAGGGGACTTCGACGCTGTCGAGGATCCGCTGGACGACGTCCTCGGACGTCATCTCCTCGGCCTCGGCCTCGTACGTGATGATCACCCGGTGGCGGAGCACATCCATCGCGATCGCCTTGACGTCCTCCGGGGTGACGTACCCTCTTCCCTGGAGGAACGCATGCGCCCGCGCGGCCACGCTCAGGAAGATCGAGGCCCGCGGTGAAGCGCCGTACGCGATGAGGTCGCCCAGGTCCAGCCCGGCCGCGGTCGGCTCGCGCGTCGCGAAGACGATGTCGAGAATGTACTGCTTGACCTTCTCGTCGACGTAGATCTCCGAGACCAGACTGCGCGCCGCCAGGATCGTCTCCGGCGAGACGACCGCCGAGACCTGGGGCTCCGATCCGCCGGCCATCCGGTCCATGATCCTGAGTTCCTCCTCGCGAGTCGGATACCCGACGCGGAGCTTCAGCATGAACCGGTCGACCTGCGCCTCTGGAAGCGGGTAGGTCCCCTCCTGCTCGATTGGGTTCTGCGTCGCGAGGACGAGAAACGGCGTATCGAGCTTGAAGGTTGTGTCCCCGATGGTGACCTGGCGTTCCTGCATGGCTTCGAGAAGCGCGCTCTGCACCTTGGCGGGAGCGCGATTGATCTCGTCCGCCAGGATGAGGTTGGAGAAGATGGGGCCCTTCTTCGTCGTGAAGTTCCCCGTGCTTGGCGAGTAGACGAGCGTCCCGATGAGATCCGCCGGAAGAAGGTCCGGCGTGAACTGGATGCGCTGGAACCTTGTATCGATGCACCGCGAGAGCGTGCGCACGGCGAGCGTCTTGGCCAACCCGGGAACGCCCTCTATGAGCACGTGCCCGTTCGCCAGAAGCCCAATCATCAGTCGCTCGATCATGTAACGCTGGCCGACGATGACCTTGTCGATCTCCGCAAGCAGCGTCGGAACGAAGGCGCTCTCGCGCTCGATTCTCTCGCCGATCGCTTTGATATCCCCGTACACGAATTCCTCCTGTTGTCCCAGGCTCCGCAGTCTCAGATCACTGCCGCCGCTTCACTATCTGACCGTGCAGAACCCACCCCGGTTGAATGGGCGAGCTCTCATCCTAGAACTCCGTGGCTCCCGTGAACTTGAATCCTCGGACCAGCATGGCCGGCGTCGTGACCGAACCGACCGCACCCCACGATGCCCCGATCGTCTCGCGCTCCTTCGTCATCGCGTCGACCTGGGAGAAGAACCGCATCATGGTATCCGTCCACCGCATGTTCTTGACGGCCTTCGAGATCCGACCATCCTCGATGAGATATGTCCCCGCGCGCGTCATGCCCGTGAAGAGAGCGCGCCGCGTGTCGAGCAGCCCGTTGACGTAGTGGAAGTTGGAGACGTAGATGCCCCGGTCGACCATCCCGATAAGATCGTCTCTGGTCTTGTCCCCCGGCGTGATGAACAGGTTCCTCGGCGCCGGTCCGCCGCGGAAGGCTGCCGAACCCGCGTGTCCCGTGTTCGCAACCCCATCCTTGGCAGCGCTGATGGAGTCGTAGACGGGCGAACGCGCGACGCCTCTCTCGATGAGCGTGACCGGTTTCTTCGTCACGCCCTCGTAGTCGAACGGAACCGGAATACCGGCCGTGTCGAAGGCGTCGTCCACAAGCGTGATGTTCTCACCCCACACCTTCTCGCCGAAGCGGCCGGCCATGAACGACATGTTCTCGTGAACCTGCTTCGCCCCGAACGCGGTGAAGTTGAGCCAGCTGATGACCTCCGCGATCGCGCGAGGCTCGACGACGATGTCCATCGGCCCGTACTCCACACTGACCGGGTCGGCCGCCGCGACGCACTTGTCAACGGCGCGTCGCGCCGTTCCGGCCACGTCGATCCCCTCGATACCCTTCGCGTACGCGGCCGTCGCCCCGTTGACCTTGTTCGCATCCGTCGCGAAGACGGAGAGGAACGCATCGGTGCCGTCGTACATCTGCTCCGTTCCGCTCGTGTTGACCACGGCGAAGCGGAACGCGCTGACGCGGTATGCGCCCGAGAGCGTCGTGCGCTTCTGAGCCGCGATATCTACGGCCTGTCCGACGGCCTCCGCCCTCTGCATTGGCGTCATCAAGGCCGTGGCCTCGGAGAACGTGTCGGCCGGCGGCGCGACATCCGACTTCGGGAATCCCGGGAAATCAGGGTCCTCCGGGCTCGACTTCGCGATCTCGGTCGCCCGGGCGAGCGCGGACTGAAGCTCCGCGGGATCGAGCGTATTGGTCATCGTAACGCCGACGCGCTTGCCGACCGCGACTCGCGCCGTGATGACGGTGTCCTCGTCGTGCACGTTCTGGTGGATCCGCGACTCGGCGAAACGAGTCAGGGAGTTGGTCCCGCTCCATGCCACGAGTTCCGTCGCATCGGCGGGAGACCTCTGAAGCGCCTCCTTGAGAAGCGCGGTGAGCTTCGTCTTCTCGATCATCGCTTCCCTCCCACCTCAACGTTCTTGAACCGCGCGGGCGCCACGCCGTGACCGACGTGCGCCGTCTGTCCCGGTTCGCCCTTGCCGCAGCTCGGAATCCCGAAGATGTGCCACTCCTCCTCCCCGCAGATCGCGTCGCAGCCGCCCCAGAACTCGGGCGTGATCCCTGTGTAGACCGGGTCCTTGAGCATCCGCGTGCGCTTGCCGTTCTTGATCTCCCACGCGATCTCGCACCCGAACTGGAAGTTGATGCGGCGCTGGTCGATGCTCCAGCTCTTGTTCGAGTCGACGAAGATGCCGTCGTCCGTATCCGCGATGAGATCCTCGAGCGACCCCGAACCCGGCAGCAGGTTGATGTTCGTCATGCGGACGAGCGGGATTCGGTTCCACCCGTCGGCCCGCATGGTGCCGCTGCTCTTCTGACCGATCTTCGGCGCCGACTCGCGGCTCGAAAGGTAGCCTGTGAACACGCCCTTCGTCACGATGTCCGTCCGCTGCGCCGGCACGCCTTCGTCGTCGTAGCCAAACGAGCCGAGCCCGCCTTCGCAGGTGGCATCCGCGACGATGTTGACGATGTCGGAACCATACTTGAAGGAGCCAAGCTTGTCGGTCGTCAGGAAGCTCGTGCCCGCGTAGGACGCTTCGGTCCCGAACACGCGGTCCAGTTCGATCGGGTGCCCGCACGATTCATGAACCTGCAGCGCGAGCTGTGTCCCGCCGATGATGAGGTCCGTGTGAACGGCGGGGCACTCATCCGCATTGAGGAGCTCAAGAGCCTCCGCCCCGATCTCGTCAGCGTGCGCGGCCAGCTGAAGTGAGCGAGTGAATTCGAACCCGCGGGTCGCGTAGTCGCCGCGGAAGCTCGCCGGATACGAACGCGTTTGCCGCTCGCCCGCGTCGTTCATCGCGGTCGCCGCGATCCCGCCTCCGGTCTCGACGATCAACTGCTCGATCTCGCTCCCGTCGGTGCTGACGAACAGCTTGTCGTTCTTGAAACTCATCATGGACGCGGTCGCGAGCTTGACGCCCGCTGTCCTGCTCATCCCCGCACAGCAGTCGGAAAGGATCGAGAGCTTGTCCGCGAGAGGGACCTCGAACGGGTCCTCCTCATAGCCGCTCTCGTAGCGATCGACAACAGCATCCCGTTCATCCAGCACGACGCCGCCGCCGACCATCGCGCTTGCCCTGGCGATCGCCAGAGCCTGCGCGGCCACCTCGCGTACTGCCTCAGGGGTCAGAAGCGAGCTCGACGAGAACCCCCAGGCTCCCCCGGCAAGCACCCGGATGCCGAAGCCCTTCGATTCCATGACCGAGGCAGTCTCGAGCTTCCCGTTCTTCATCACGAGGATCTCGCTCGTGCCGACCACGCGTCGCGCGTCGGCGTAGTCGATACCCTGTGACCTGAGCTCGTCCAACGCCTGTTTCAGAAGTTCCTTCAACACCCACCTCCGTTCTGAATCTATCCGAGTTCTCACCACTCTCCGTCGTCGAGGTAGCGTTCGATCACATGAACTGCCGTCGCCCCGTCGCCGACGGCAGTCGCGATCTGCCTGAGAGGCTTCTCCCGACAGTCGCCGGCCGCGCAGATACCCGGGACGTTCGTCCGGGTATCCTCCCCGGCCGTGATGAAACCCCATGCGTTCTTCTCGATGAGATCTCCCAGGAATTCCGTCTTCGGCTCGAGACCTACGAACAGGAAGACCCCGGGCACTTCAAGCACGCGTCCTTCTCCCTCCGCGACGGGCTTGAGGACCAGGCGCTCAACGCCCGCCCCACCGCCCTCGATGCTCTCGACGGTGTGGCTGCATATGCACTCGATCTTCTCGTGCGCGCGAACGCGCTCCGCGAGAATCGGAACCGCGCGAAACTCGTCGCGTCTGTGGATGAGATAGACCTTCTTCACGAGGCTTGTCAGATAGAGCGCCTCCTGGAGCGCGCTGTCGCCTCCGCCGACGACGGCCACCTCCTGATCGCGGTAGAACGGTCCGTCACAGGTTGCGCAGTACGATACGCCGCGCCCCGCGAACTCCTCCTCGCCCGGGACCCCCAGCTTCCGATAGCCGGTCCCGCTCGCGATGATCACAGCACGTGCAGTCGTCGATCCGCTTCCCCGGATGACGGTGAAGTGGTCATCGGCAGGCTCGATCGCCGTCACCGAGTCGCTCACGAGCGAGGCGCCGAAGCTCTCCATCTGCTCCTGCATGCGGCTGGTGAGCTCCGCTCCGGAGAGCGCGCCCACGCCGGGGTAATTCTCGATGAGATGAGTGATCGCCGCCTGACCGCCCGGCATCAGCATTTCGATGACGAGAGTCGAGAGACGCGAGCGTCCGGCGTAGATGCCGGCCGTGAGACCGGCCGGCCCGGCGCCGATGACGACAAGATCGTGGTCCGCCATGTCCGCTCCCGGTTCGAATGTCCGAGTTGGAGCACGCCTTCGATGGAAGCACTCCGAATCTGGAGTATAGGACATGATTCACGAGACCGCCACCCTCCTTCGAGTCGCCGATGGCAGCTTTTTTGAGGCATCCAACGAAGCAAGGGGCCCCGGAACGGGGCCCCTTGTCTCTTCCAACGAAGCGAGGGGTCCCTGAAAGGGACCCCTGCGTTTCTCGAGGGCGTGAAGCTCATGCCTGTGCCCTCGTCACGGCGCGGTCGCGTGGACCGCACCGCGAGCCGATGGTCTGAGCGTCGGCGCCTGACCCCTGCGCGCCTCAGCTCTCGCCCATCTATGGAATGATACGCGGCGTGATCTTGATGATCAGGTCCGTCGTCGTTGTCCGCTCCGATACATGCCTGAACAGATAGCCGAGGATCGGAATGTCTCCGAGGATCGGGACCTTCTGCTCCTCGGTGTTCGTGTCCTCGTTCAGAAGCCCCGCGATCATGAAGGTCTCACCGTCACGGACGCGAACCTGCGTCGATGCGCGGCGCTCCTTCGTCCACGGGATCTCCTCGTTCGGCCCCTTCCATCCGACGATCGTCGACACATTCGGCTCGACCAGAGCCGTGATGTGTCCGTCACCGCCGGCCCGGGGGGTCACGCTCACGGTAACACCCACGTTCTCCCGCTCAACGGTCACCTCGACGGCGCCGCCCGAGCTCACACCCGACACCGTGTAGGGAATCACATCACCGATGTGGATCTCCGCCGTCCGGTTGTTGAGCGTCGCCAGCGTCGAGCGGCTGAGCAGTCTCGCGCGTCCCTCAGTCTGGAGGAAGTCGAGCACCACCTCAAGAGCCTGCGCCTGACGAGTCACTGCATCGGTGCTGAACGGCGTGCCAACGTACGGCATATCGGTCGGGAGCCCGTCCGTGCCCGATGGCTCCGGCGTGCCTTCCGCGAAGATAACGGTCTGGCTCGTGAGCTTGGCCCAGTCGATGCCGTACTCCCACAGGTCATCCGTCGTGACCTCGATGACCTCTGTCTCCAGGAGGATCTGCACCGGAGGTACATCCAGCTCGCTGATGATCCGACGCACGTCCTCGATGCTTCCCGGCGACGCGACGATCACGAGACGGTTGCCGCCCGGGTCCGTCGCGACCGAGTCCACGATCTTCGCCACCAGCGGCTCGAGTTCGTAGGCATCCGCAAACTGCAGATTGATCACGTACGACTCCAGCCCCGTCTCTGCCACAAGTTCCTCCGGCTCACCGACCAGGATCGAGTTGCCAATGCGCTCGTATCCGAGTCCCGCGGCGCGCACGACGAGATCCAACGCCTCCTCGATCGGTGTATGCACGAAGTGCACCGACACGATCTGACCCTCTGCCGCGGGGCTCGTCACGATATTGAGCCCGCTCTTGTTGGCGAGGATCGCAAGGACATCCGTGAGCTGCGTTCCCTTGGCGCTCACCGAAACCGTGACTCCGCTGTCCTGGGCCGACACCGCGATGGCGAAGGCAAGGACCAGCAGAAGTGCGCTTATCGCGAGTGCGACATGCTTCATCTGTGGTTCCTCCTCGTTACTTGCCGGATGGGTACGGATAGGTGCGCGACTTGTCCTCGTACCTGATGACCACGCCATCGCCCCTGATTTCCACCACCAAGCCGCCATTAACAGTGTCGCCCTCTTCAACGGTGATGCTGCGGCCCCCGGTCGTCAGAACTGCCATGGGATTCTCGTCAATGATTACTGCCGTCACGGCAACCGCCGGTACGGCAGGCTGCGCCGGCGCCGACTGCGTCGAGCTGCTTGTTGTCGTGCGCTGCGCGCTCTTCGGGACCATCGGATCACGCTCGAGTTCGTTGGCACGCTCCTCCGCCTGCGTCGCCTCGAGGTCGCTCAGAAGCTGCGTAAGATCGTCCGCGCCGCAGGGAGCCTCTGCGCTCGCCTGCTCCACCAACCGCCCGATCCGCCCCGACACGCCGGCGCTCCGTGTGATCACTCCCGTCCCGATGTAGATGGTCGCGACAGTGGCCAGGACCATCACGATGATATGCTGAGTCTTCATGACTAACCGTCCTGTTCCGGGCCCCTCGACCCGTCAGATCCTGCCCCTGCGCTAGTAGCCGGTCACCGTGAACGTCAGAAGCGTTCGGTGCCCGTTCCCGGATATCACCTTGCTTGAACGAACGTCCATGCTGCTGATCTCGACGACCTCGGGAAGCCCCTCGAGGTACTTCAGAAACTCCAGGATCGTCTCGTACTTCCCTTCGAGTTCGACCATGTACATGCTCGCGAAGTAGCTCTCGCTGACGCTCTGCCGTTCTCTGGGCTCGAGTTCGCGTAGATTGAGTCCCAGCCTCGCGATCTCAGCGCTCACGCTGGTCAGGAACTGCTGATCGGCCGAGCCGTGCGACTCACCCTTCTGCGGCAGGAAGTCCTTCGCAGCGTCGAACTCTCCCTGATGCTCGATGGCCTCGCCGAGCACCTGCTCCGCATGTGCGGCCTCACCGACGAGGTCCATCAGATGCGCCCACTTCGGACGGTGTACGCCAACCGTCACTGCGATCATCACGACGAGCACGCCGATCGGTATCGCGATGCCGATTCTGTCACGCACCGTCATACCCACCTCCTACTGCCGGCTCGAGAATCGGCAGATCTACCTCGAAGTGAAGACCCTTCAGATACTCCAGATCGCCCTCTTCCGTCCACCGCATCGTCGCGAGAGTCGCGCTTCCGAAGGCCTTCGCGAGTCCGGCGTCCGCCCTGAGCTTGTCGACGTACTGCATCAGCTCGTTGACGCTCTCATCACGGCCCTTGGCCTTCACCTGGCCGTAGATGCGCAGCGAGTGGTCGCCTACCGTGCTCCCCAGGGCGGGCTTCGCGTAGCTGACGCGCATGTACCAGATGCTGTCGGGGGTCAGCTCGCCGATGCGTCCCATCAGCGCACTCCACTTCGGCTGCGCCGATCTGGTCCGCAGAAGCTGAACCTGCTCCTCAGTGATGCCGCCTCCCTCTCCGATGACCTCGTCGAGGACATTCTGCACATCCGCCAGACGGGCGTTGGCTGCGGTCACGCCTCGACTGGTACTCCAGAGCGCCTGTCCGTACAGCGCCATCGTGACGAGATTCAGTCCGACCAGCAGCACGACCACCGCCAGCGCACGCGTCCTGTTGCGCTCCTGAAGACGACGTTCCTCGCCGAGGCGGTAGAGATTGAGTCTGAAAAGCATCTTCTACTTCCTCCTTGCGAGTCCCATCGCGAGCGCGAATCGTGGACTCTGGGCCTCGAGATCTCCGCCAAGCTCGAACGCACCTGCGGCGGCCAGCGGGTCCAGAAGTTCGGTTGGCACACCAAGCGTGTCGGCGAAGCGCCCGACGACACCGCTCTCGAGCGAGCGTCCGCCCGCCAGGTAGAGCGTCTCGATGCCCTTCCTCCCGGTCTCGTTGTTGTAGAAGGTCAGCGAGAACCTGACCTCTGTCAGAACGTGCTCCAACCA
>CAZEXP010000051.1:0-13172 GCA_964516845.1 uncultured bacterium | reverse complement strand
ACTCTTCCGAGTCCCGGGCCTACAAGTGGCACAGCCCTGAGAATATACCAGTAAGAAAGATATCACGCAAGAGGAAAAGGGAGGAATACCGTCATCGACCGATGTGCGCCTGCTCATCCCCTCCCTGCGCCTGTTCTTCGCTCTCACTGCGGAACCGGCCGGGGGCGTGGCAGGCCGGATAAGGTGAACCAGCTTCATCATATATCCGCCGACGCCCGGTGCCGGCCGAGTTCAGGCAGCGTGGTTGATGAGCCGCCGGGCGACATCCGCTGCCGCGTCGAGCGTCCAGCCGAGTCCCGCCATCGCTGAGTTGTCGGAGACGCCGGTCCATTCATCCATGAAGCTCTTTCTGAACTCCACGGCGATGGCGCATGCCCTGTCGGGAAAGGTCCCGACGACCCAGCGGGGGAAGTGCCCGACGGTGAACTTCACGTTCTCCCGGACGTCCCGCTCGATGCCGCCGACCCGTGCCTCGCGGAGCGCGGCGACGAACGGGTCGACGAGCCACGCCCATCCGGAACGTGTGTCCGCGTCCGTCCCCACATTGATCTCAGGATTCGCTCGAGGATCGTCGGGCGGCGCCACCGGGCCGCCGCGACGGTGGTTGTACGAATGGATGTCGATGATCAGCGCACGGCCGTGTTCGTCGACCGTCTTCCCGATCACTTCTCGCATGTCTTCATAGAAGGAGTCATAGACCGCTCGGGAGCGTTCGATCATCCCCGTGGTCGGCGGCTCGCGCCACACATCAAGCCCCCACGCATGCTCCGGCCGCTGGTAGACGGCCATGTCGCGGCTGCGGTTGAGATCGATCTCGAAGCGCGAGCGCGCCGCGACGACACTGACGTCGCCGACGGCGGTCCACAATCCAGTTGAGGGGTCTTCCTCACGGAGTCGGTCCTCCTCGCTGACGGCCATCCTCTCGAGGAGTTCCGGTCGGACGAGATGTCCGGCGTGGATGGCGGTCGCGATGACCGGACCATGTCCCTGAATGCGGTAGCCGCGCTCCCGCCAGTTCTCGTCCCAGCAACCGATGCTCACGCTCCCTCCATCCCCGCGGCAGCCGCGGATCTGATCGCCGCCACGGCCGCTCCCGGATCGGCGGCTCCGAATACCGCCGAGCCGGCCACGAGCACCTCTCCCCCGTTGGACGCGACGGTCGGAGCCGTCGTGACGGAGACGCCGCCGTCCACCTCGATCAGCACGTCGAGCCCGCGCTCGCGCTTCCAGTCGGCGATCTGCCTGAGCTTCGGCATCACGTCCACCATGAATCTCTGGCCCGCGAAGCCGGGATTGACCGTCATGACGAGTGCCATGTCGATCAGACCCAGCCACGGCTCGATGCGTTCGACAGGGGTCGGTGGATTGATGGAGAGTCCGGGCTTCGCCCCCGCGTCGCGGATGGCGTCGATCAACGGCCGCGGGTCCTCGGCAACCTCCGTGTGGAAGACAACGTAGTCCGCGCCGGCGGCGATGAACGACTGCGCGTAGCGCTCGGGCTCGGTGATCATCAGGTGCGCGTCGATCGGCAGGCTCGTCGCGCGGCGGACCGCCTCGACGATGAACGGCCCCATCGTCAGATTCGGGACGAAGTGCCCGTCCATCACATCGACGTGGATGAGGTCCGCGCCGCCGTCCTCGATCCGCTTGAGCTCATCGCCCAGCCGCGTGAAGTCGGCCGCGAGGATCGACGGTGCGATCTGGATCCGTCCGGTACCCATGCTCGTTGCGCTCCTTCCGTGCTCGGTGATCCGCCGGGCCGCCGATGGCGGCCGCTAGCCCTTCCCTATGCGCAGCGTGATGCCGTCCCCCTCGTGGACGCGCGCGCCGGCCGGGGGTTCCTGGACGACGACGACGTCGCGGAGCGCTCCGCTCCGGCTCCTCCCACGCTCGTACTTCGTCGAGCGCACGACGAGACCGAGCCCCTCCGCGATGACCCGCGCCTCCTCGGGGGTCTTTCCGATGAGCGACGGCATGACGAGTTCGAGGGGCCTCGGGCCGAGGCTGACGATGAGCCTCAGGCCTGTGCCGGCCGGATGGACGGCTCCGGCGCCCGGGTCGCTGCCGACGACCATCCCGCGCTCAACGGTCGGCGTGTGAATCTCGACGATCTCGGCGACGGCGAACCCGGCGCTCTCAGCGTCGATCTGCGCCTGTCTCGCGGGCATTCCGGCGAGCCTCGGAACGGCTCGAAGGTCGAGTCCCGTGCTCGTGACAACGACCACGGTCCTCCCACGCTTGATGTCGGTCCCCGCCGGCGGGATCTGCTGGAGGACGCTCCCCGCGGGAATGTCCGGGTCGGGGCGCTCCGAGTCGACGCGCACGCCAAGCCTCGAGGCCTCGGCCGCGGACCGCGCCTCAACGAGCGAGCGTCCGACGAGGTCGGGCGCAGGCACGAGGTCGCCCTGGCGAACGAGGAACGGCATGACGACATAATTGACGAGCAGAAAGGCGACGAAGAACGCCGCGGCAACGGCCGACGCATAGAATCCGACACGCCGGGCGATCCGTCCGACCCGCATCCGGACCTCGCCGGCATCGCGCTCCGTCAGTTCTCCGGTCATCACTTGTGTCCTTCGCTGTGCTTGACGAGCCGGGCCGCGTACGCCCCGTCGATCGCGTGCCTGTGAGGCAGAATCCTAACATGGTTCCCATCGACGAACATCGTGGGAACGAACGGCGCCGGGTCGTCGATCCTGAATTCAGGCCGCTTCGAGAGGAAGCGTTCGACGACGAGATCGTTCTCCTCCGGCTCGAGACTGCACGTGCTGTACACGACACGACCTCCGACCTTCACGAGATCGGCCGCCTGCAGGAGGAGCTTCAGCTGACGGCTCGCCTGCTTGGCGAAGAGCCCGTGCGGGTGATACCGCCCGTGGTCCTCGACATAGCCCTTCTGATGCGCGCGCGCGTCGAGATCGAACTTCCATCGGGAGTCCGCTCTGCGGGCCAGCGTTCCGGTCCCCGTGCAGGGGGCGTCGACCAGCACGGCGTCCACCATCGGATCCACGATCGCGTTGGGCTCAAGTCCCCGCTGCCGTCGCAGCACCGTGTCGAACTCCATTCCACTTGACGCCGAATTCGACTGGAACACTTCGCAGTTCTTCACGCCGAGCCGCGCGATGTTGCCCCTGAGGAAATCGAGCCGGTAGCGCGAGACGTCGTGCGCGAACAGCCCGCCCCGGTCCTCCATCAGCTCGGCGACGTACGTCGTCTTGCCCCCGGGAGCGGCGCAGAGATCGATGACGGTCTCCCCGGGCTTCGGCGCGAGGAGACGGACCGCTGCAAGAGTCGCCTCGTCCTGGACCTGAAAGAGCCCTGTCCGGAAGCTGTTGAGCTTCGTGAGATCACCGCCGCCGACGATCTCGACACACTCGGGGAAGTATCTGCCGGGCCTCGTCTCCACGCTCTCCTGCTCCAGCGACCGGGCGAGCGCGTCGCTCGTACACTTCAGCCCGTTGGCGCGCACGACCATGCGCGGGACCTGGTTGTCGTACTCACACAGCAGGATCGTGTCCTCGACGCCGTAGCGCTCGATCCACCGGGCCACGAGCACTCGCGGATGCGAGTAGACGATGCTGATATGACCAAGCGGGTCGGTCGCCATGTCTGGAAAGTCCGGCCTCAGACTCGTCAGAACATTGCGAAGGACAGCGTTGACGAGACCGGCCGTCCCCTTGTGCCCGAACTTCCGCGCGAGCCGGACCGACTCGTTCACGGCGGCGTGCGGAGGAATGCGGTCGAGAAAGTCGATCTGATAGAGACCAAGCCTGAGCGCGTTTCGGATCGGGACAGGAAGAGCCCGCAGCCCCCCCTTGACATACTGGTCGAGCGTCCAATCGAGCCGCCCCTTCCACCGCATCACGCCGTAGCAGAGGTTCTGGATCAGGGCCTTGTCCAGAGGGGACAGCTCCGGCTCCATGAGGATGCGGTCCAGCTCGATGTCGATCGGTTCGGTCGTCGACTCCCACCTGGAGAGCGCCTTCAGCGCGCGGTCACGGGCGGCCATCATCGCCCTCCCCTCCGGTCTCGCCGAACATCTCGATCGCCTCGCGCACGGCGGCCAGATCGACCGTCGTGTCGCGACACGGGCCATGGGGACGCTCGTTGAGGATGCCGTAGACCGGCAGCGGATAGCTGTCCCGGATGCCGCTGGTGAGGTCCATCTCACAGGCGACCGCGACGATCACCGCCGGCTTCTGCTCCTTGATCACGCGCCGCGCCAGCGTTCCCCCGGTCGCCACCGCGAGCGCGAGGTCGTGTTCGTTGGCCAGCGCCAGGAGTCCGGCGATAACACAGCGACCGCACCCGCGGCAGTTCTCTATGAGACCGCCGGTGATCTTGTGCGGGCAATCGGTCGCCTGGAGACAATGCGGCAGGAGCAGGAGCACGCGGCGCGCCCGCACTTCGGTCCGAGCCGCTTCGACGAGCGCGTTGTTGACGGCGATGAACGACCGCTTCACGCGATCGCGGTCGACGCCGATTATGCTTGCGAGCATGAGGACAGGCGGAAAGAGAATGCGTATCACGGTCGATGTGATGCGCTGTCCAAGCAGCATCCGCCGCCCGGTCAGCGCGGAGACGGCGACCAGCAGAAGTCCGAATCCGATGATGACCGAAGCGAGGAGCGCGGCGACACCGATGATCCCGGGGAGCCCCGGGTAGAACGTCTCGAGTCTCGGCGATACGAGATACCACGCGAGCCAGGCGAACACAGCGAGCAGGAGGAGACCACCCGCCGACATGAGGATGAAGAGTCTCTTTGCGCCGAGACTCACGTTCCCTCCCCATCACCAACCCGGGCGCCGATCTCGGGCCTGTATCCACGGACGAACTCCTCGGCCGCCATCGCGCGCTTCCCTTCCGGCTTCACCTCCGTCAGGAGCACGGAGCCGTCGCCCACTGCGATCTCTATCCCCTTGTCGAGCGAGATGATCGTCCCCGGGGCGGACGGAGCTCTTGCCTCCCCCGACCTGGCGACCGATGAACGCATCACGAGAAGCATCCGGCCGGCGGACCGCGTGGTCGCGCCGGGCCATGGCGTCATTCCCCGAATGTGATCGTGCACGCCATGCGCCGGGAGCGTCCAGTCGATGGTCCCGTCCGCGCGCGTGAGCTTCCGCGCGTATCCGACCCGCGGCGCCCCCTGCTCCTCGCGAGGCGCCTCGCCGCGCGCGATAAGATCCGCAGTCTCTGTGATCAGCTCACCACCCAGCTCCGAGAGCCGTTCGTAGAGCTCGCCCGCCGTCTCCTCGGGACCGATCGGTGTGCTGCGCCTCTGGATGATGGCTCCCGTGTCGACCGTCCTCGCCATGTACATCGTCGTCACACCGGTCTCCGTCTCGCCGCCGACGATGGCCCAGTTGATCGGAGCCACGCCGCGGTAGTCCGGAAGCAGCGATCCGTGAACGTTGATCGAACCGTGCGGCGGGATGTCGAGGAGCCTCTGCCTGAGGATCTGGCCGAAGGCCACGACAACGAACAGATCGGGCGCAAGCGCGCGGAGACGTTCGACGAACTCATCGGTGTTGACGGACTCCGGTTGCTCGAGTTCGAGACCGAGTCCGAGTGCGGCGGTCTTGACGGGCGGAGGTGTGAGCTTCCGTCCTCGCCCAGCGGGGCGGTCGGGCTGCGTGACGACGAGCAGGAGCTCGTGCCCGGCCGCGTGGAGGCTCTTAAGAGAGGGGACCGCGAAGTCCGGGGTCCCCATGAAGACGATACGCATGTCGGCAACTCACCTGGGCGAGGTGCACTCGCCTATGTTCTTCGGATCCGGGACTTGAGGAGCTGCCTCTTGATGGGGTTGATGTGGTCGAAGAAGAACTTCCCCATGAGATGGTCGACCTCGTGCTGGAAGATCCGCGCGAGCGCGCCATCGACGTCCAGCTTCACCTCGTTGCCGTCGCGATCCAGCCCCTTGATGACGACGCGGGCCGGCCGCTCGACGTCAGCCGTAATGCCGGGGCAGCTGACACACCCCTCTTCAACGACCGTGTGCCCCGACCCGAGAATGATCTCGGGATTGATGAGCACGATGGCCCCGTCGTAAACCGCTTCTTCACCCTCGTGGTCCGGCGGCGGCTCGGCGACGATGATCGCCATCGCCCGCCCGACCTGGGGCGCCGCGAGACCGACGGCCGTCGTCTCGCCGTTCCGCATTGTGTCGATCATGTCGTCGACGAGCGTGCGAATCTCGTCGTCGATCTCCTCGACGTGCTTCACGCCCTCAACCAGAACCGGGTGTCCCTGTCTGACGACTTCGAGGATGGCCATGGACCTTGCTACTCCCTCACGGCGCTGATGGCCGACTTCGAGACCTCGACCTTCACGCTCTCAGCGATCTTGATGACGATCTTGTCGTCGTGGACGTCCTGGATCTCGCCGTAGAGCCCGCCGAGCGTGACGATCTTGTCACCACGCTGGAGCGCGTCGAGCATGCCCTGACGCTCCTTGCGACGCTTCGACTCGGGACGGATCATGAGGAAGTAGAAGATGGCGAAGATGGCAACGAGCATGATGAGCATGCTTGCGCCGCCACCCTGCTGCGCTCCCCCGGCGCCCGAGGTACCCATGGCGTGCGCCACGTCCGGAAACAGCATCATGAGAAACAGCATCGAGTAAGCCTCCTAGTGCTTCAGATCGTCGTCCGCGGCCGGCGGCATGCCGTCGCGGAATCGCTCTGTCTTGACCTTCTCCATCTCCTTGAGGAGCTCCCCGGGATCGATGTTGCCGTTCCGCGAGAGCACACGGACGAGCGCCTCGAGCGACAGCGTGTTGGACAGCGCCAGCTCCTCAAAGGAGACCTCGCGCTTCTGGCCGTTCTTGACCATGATGAGGCCGGACTTCGGCTGCTCGCCCTTCTTCTCGTCCTTCGGCTTCTTCCTGAACAAGGCTCCCCCTGGTTCGCGCCGTCTGTAACCTCTGAATGCTAACAGGCGTCCCACCGGGAGTCAAGCAGCCACGGGACAGCATCTTCCGACAACACCCCCTGCGTGCTATACTTGACGGTAGAGTCCATCTGTGAAGACCGGCGCCGTCGTTCCGTATCCGCGAATCGACGCCCGCCCTCCCCGGGAGATATCATGAGTCCACACGCGCATTCGCCCCTCCGACGGCCAGCCGCGTTCGGATCACCGATTGCCGCCGCGCTGCTACTGACGTTCGTCCTCACGGCCGGTCACGCCGTCGCCTACGACGTCGTCCAGGTCACGGACGACGCGCACCAGAACTACATGCCGTCGCTGGCCCAGCTCGAAGACGGCACGCTGATGCTCGCCTACGAGCGGCTCGATACGAACTTCGAGAACGGCGACATCCTCGTCACCGTCTCCGACAATGGTTCCTCGTGGTCCGCGCCCGTGCTCGCGGTCGGCACGGCCGGCAACGAGCGGCATCCGTCGCTCGTCCAGCTCGACGACGGCACACTCCAGATATACTACCTCTCCGACGAGACCGGAGGGTATCGCATCTACATGGCATCATCACCGGACGGCCTGACGTGGACGCGCGAGGGCGTCGTGACGCTCGGATGGTCGACGGAGAACCTCATCAATCCGACGGTGTGTGTCGAGGGCGACGGCTCGCTCACGATGACCTATGACGTGCTGTCGAACGGCGGGTACATCGCGCACTCCGCGGACGGCTCAACGTGGGACCAGAACCGAACGAACGTGAGCACCGGATCGCTGAACCGCATCATGCGTCACTCGGATGGAACCTATGTTCTCAGCTACCAGCGCAAGACCGGCATCTACTACTACCAGATCGACATCTTCACGAAGACGTCACAGGACCGCGTGAACTGGAACGGTGAGAACCGTGTGACGACGACGATGAACTCGCACGACTCGTTCCCGCTCGAGTTCGCCGACGGTGGCTACGGGCTGTTCTACGCAACCTCGACCGGCGGAAACCCTTACGAACTGTTCTCGCGCGACTCCACCGATGGCGTTTCGTGGACCAACGAACTCCCGTGGCTCCCCTACTCGGGATGGGACACCGAACCCCATCCGATCACACTCGCCGACGGGCGCGTCGCGCTCGCCTGGCCGAAGGGTCCCGCTCAGGCCGACACCGAGATCCACTTCGTCATCCTCGACCCGTCGACATCTGCCGCGGGCCCGGACGTTCCCGATCCGTCACCACGCGGTCCGCGTCTGTCGTTCTCGATGAACCCGTTCACGAGCCACGTGACCGTCCAGTGCGTCGAACCCGCCCTCAAGGGAGGGCTGAGCGTTCACGATGTCGCCGGCCGGCTGGTTCGGAGACTGCCCGGCGGAGGGCTCCGCGACGGCGTCGTGTGGGATGGGACCGGCGAGTCCGGCTCACTCCTCCCGTCAGGCATCTACTTCGTCCGCGCGGAGACGACCGCGGGAGCAGCACTGGGTAGGGTCGTGCTCGTCCGATGAGCCCCCTCTCGCACTCACGCCGGGACGCAGAACACACGGGCTGAATCCCCGCACATGAGGGCTTCCCGCGACACCGCGGAGCGGAATAACTTGCGGACGACCCTCGACCGTGTCAGGATATCGCATAAGAGGAGACATGTGACGTGATGCGTACGATGGCCACGAAGGTGATCCTGCTCGAACTGGCCGCCGCAGCAACCGCTCAGACCACGACCGTCCAGATGCTCTTCCGCTGATATCCGTGCAACGCCCTGCCACGGCCCGCATCTCATTCGAGGCGGTCGTTGGCGGCCGCACCCGACAAACGCAATCAGAATTGGAGAATACGATGCCTCGCACGAGTATGGACAAGGTCCGGAATGTCGGCGTAATGGCTCACATCGATGCCGGCAAGACGACCGCCACCGAACGGATCCTCTACTTCACCGGCCGGACGCATCGCCTCGGTGAGGTTCACGACGGCGAGGCGACGATGGACTGGATGATCCAGGAGCAGGAGCGCGGCATCACCATCACCTCCGCCGCGACGACGGCCTACTGGAAGGGCCACCGCATCAACATCATCGACACGCCCGGCCACGTCGACTTCACCGCGGAGGTCGAGCGGTCACTCCGCGTGCTCGACGGCACCGTCGCGCTCTTCTGCGCCGTCGGCGGCGTCCAGCCGCAGTCGGAGACCGTGTGGCGCCAGGCCGAGAAGTACAACGTCCCGCGCATCGCGTTCATCAACAAGATGGACCGCATCGGCGCCGACTTCGAGCGCGTCGTCACCGACATCCAGAACGAGCTCGGAGCCAATGCGGTGCCGGTCGTCCTCCCCATCGGCGCGGAGGATGAATTCAAGGGGATCATCGACCTCATCGACATGAAGGCCGTCTACTACGACCAGAGGGAGAAGGGCGTCGATATCCGCGAGGAGGATATCCCGGCCGAGCTCATGGAGAAGGCCCGGGCCGCCGAGGCCGTGATGATCGAACGCATCAGCGAGCAGGACGACAAGCTCATGGAGAAGTTCCTCAACGGCGAGATCCCGTCGCGCGCCGAGTGCGTCGCCGCGATGCGCAGGGCGACCATCGCCGGCGAAGTCATCCCGGTGCTCTGCGGGGCCGCGTTCAAGAACAAGGGTGTCCGCAGGCTTCTGGACGCGATCATCGACTATCTCCCCTCCCCGCTCGACCTGCCGCCCGTTATCGGCACGAAGCTCGAGAGCAACGCGGAGATCCTGAGACACCCGACCGACGACAGCCCTCTGGCCGCGCTCGCCTTCAAGGTGCAGGCCGACAAGCACATGGGGAAGCTCACCTATGTCCGGGTCTACTCGGGCGTTCTCAAGTCCGGCGAGAACTACTACAACTCGTCCCGCGAGAAGCGGCAGCGGATAGGCCGCATCTTCGAGATGCACGCCGACAACCGTGTGGCGGTCGAGGAGCTTCACGCCGGAGAGGTCGGCGCCGTGGTCGGGCTGAGCGACACTCGGACGGGCGACACGATCTGCAGCGAGGAACACCCGATCATCCTGGAGAGCATCGAATTCCCGACGCCGGTCATTGACATGGCCGTCACGCCGGAGAGCCGGACAGACCGCGACAACCTCTCGAAGGCACTCATCCGCCTGGCCGAGGAGGACCCGACCTTCACCGTGCGTACCGACGATGAGACCGGCGACGTTGTCATCTCGGGGATGGGCGAGCTCCACCTCGACATCATCGTCGACCGGCTCAAGCGGGAATTCGGCGTCCAGACGACGGTCGGACGCCCGCAGGTCGCCTACCGCGAGACCATCACCGCATCGGTCGACCACGAGCATAAGCACATCAAGCAGACGGGCGGCCACGGTCAGTACGCGCACATCAAGTTCACCGTCGAACCGGGCGGGCCGGGATACGGATTCTCGTTCGACAACAAGGTCGTCGGCGGACGGATCCCGCGCGAGTACATTCCGGCCATCGAGAAGGGTATCGTCGACACGATGTCGGAAGGCCCCTACGCGCAGTTCCCGATGGTCGACATCAAGGTCGTGCTCAACGATGGTTCGGCGCACGACGTCGACTCATCGGAAATGGCGTTCCGCACCTGCGCGAGCACCGGGTTCCGCGATGCCTGCCGGAAGGCCGGGCCGGCGCTGCTCGAACCGGTGATGAGCGTCGAGGTGACGGCGCACGAGGACTGCACGGGCGCCGTGACCGGCAGCCTCTGCGGCAAGCGCGGCAGGATCATCGACATGGAGACGCGCGGCAAGACGAGCATCGTCCGCGCGCATGTGCCGCTCGCGGAGATGTTCGGATACTCGTCGGAGCTCCGGAACCTCACGAGCGGCCGCGGCGAGTTCACGATGACCTTCGAGCACTACGAGGCCGTCCCCTTCTCGATCGCCGAGGAGATCGTCGAAGAACGGCGGAAGCTCAGAGAGAGCAAGAAGTAGTAGAGAGGCGAGCCGCTGGGACCGCATTGCCGGCTGGAGCAACGCGGCGCCACGGCTGTTCACTTGAGCCAACACAACGAAGCCCCCGCAGTGCTTGTGCGGGGGCTTCTCTCATATTGGCAACTCATGTCCACGGGCTGTCCGGAGCGCAGTCGCTCCGTCAGCCAGCTCGACTACTTGAGAAGCACCATGCTGATGCTCCGGTGAGACTCATCGGTCTCGAGCCTGCAGAAGTAGACGCCCGAGGCCGCCCGTTCGCCTGAGTCGGTCTGTCCGTCCCACTCCACCATGTGCTCACCCGCGGTCTGCGGTTCATCGACCAGCGTCGCGACGAGCCTGCCGGCTACGTTGTAGACGCCGAGCCTGGCGTGGCTGTCAACCGGGAGCGTGTAGGTGACCGAGGTCTTCGGATTGAACGGGTTCGGATGGTTCTGCCTGAGACCCGGACGTTTCCCGGAGATGAAATCGGCATCCGGCACGTCGAGGATCTCATCGCACTCGCGGTAGCCGACCGACAGGTACTCCTCCCCGTCCGTGAACAACACATCATCGCCGTGAATGAGTATGTCCGCCGGCCGCTCCAGGGCGGGCGAGACCGCGGAGATGTGACCGATGATCTCGGGGGCCGTCGGATCGAACGCATCGACAATGTAGACGCCGTCGCCGGAGCTCCCCAGGTAGACCCATGTACCAGAGACATCGAGGCAGAGCGTCGACCCTGCCGTCTCCATCTGGCTCGAGTGAACGGGGTTCGCCGGGTCTTCGAAGTCGGCGATGGTCAGCCCGAGTGGACCGCAAGCGTAGACCATCCCTCCCACAACCTTGATATCGTCGATGTCCGAATCGAGGTCGATGACAAGCTCACCGAGAACCGGCGGAGTCAGCGGGTCCGCCGCAAGGTCGTACGCGCGTATGCAGGGGTAGCCATCGTAGCTGTAGTAACCCACGTAGAGGATGCCATCGAACACATCAAGAGCGTTGATGCTCGTGTACATTCCGCCCGATATCTCGCTCACCCAGACGGGTGATGTCGGCGTCGCAAGGTCAACCACCTGCACGCACGTGTCCAGTGCCGAGGCGTAGGCATAGTGCTCGTACGTGTCCACCGCGTAGATGTCGTAGTCGGCCGGAAGGTCCACCTCGGTCACATACTCGATGTCGCCGGGAGCGGTGACCTCGAAGACCACGAGCCCGTCGTACTCGGCCGTTGCGATGATGTAGTCTCCGTACCACGCCATCGAGTGAGTGTAGATGCCGCCCTCCGCCTCATCGGAGACAGAGCCATCTGTCAGGTCGACCGCGATGAGACGCCCCGGATCCGCATGCTCCAGCACGTAGGCGAAGTCGCCTTCGGCCAGAATCGCGTGGACGTCCTCCCCGACTGCCCAGGTGTTACGAGAGCCCCTGAAGGAATGCGTGGGCTTCGTAAGGACGTTGACACCTGCGGCGCCGTCATAGCTGAAGCCGATGGGGACGTAGCAGAGATCGTCGGTCGCGAGAACGCCGCACTTGGCCTGACCCGTGAGCCCCACCTCCTCGACGACGGACGGGTGTGCCGGCTCCTCGAAGGCGATGATCTTCAGGTTCAACGCAGCCACGTAGAGGCCTCCGTCGATGTACGACATTCCCCACGGCAGGCAGTTCGGTACGGTCGCAAGATGTCGCGGATTGAGCGGGTCGCTGATGCTCAGGATCTGGAGTTCGCCGTTGACCACGTACTGATTCGAAGTGCCGAGGAAGAGGAGCGTATCGGCCACACACGTGCTCACGGCGTACGTGAGCGTGTCGACCGTCGCCACGACGCTCGGCGGTGTCGTCGTCACATCGACAACGGCGAGACCAGCATCCCAGCACGCCACGTACGCATACTGGCGACCGGGGTCGGCCGTGACCGACCACGCATCCCCCGGCATCGCGATCGTGTGCTGGAGTTCGGGCTTCGCCGTGTTGTTGGTCACGGTGCTGAACCCGCCGCTCTTGCCGGCGCAGAGGATGAAGTCGCGCGTGGAGTCGAGGTCAAACGCGGGGACGTTGACGACGTCCTGCACGAACATGTTGTTCACGTCCGACGCATTGATGAGCACCAGACCGGAGTCCGAATCGGCCACCCAGTTGTAGGCGTCATCCTTGATGACCGATGTGAACTGACCGAACGGCAGTACCGGCCCGTACACGTCGGGGTCGAGCAGGTCAGCTGTGGTGTGTATGGTGAAGAAGCCGTCATTCAGCATGACGAGTGAGTACTGGGCTGAGGTTCCGTCGATGTCGCCGGTTGGCGAGTAGTTCGCGCCGCCGACGGGGACATTCCCCTTCCAGCAGAGGTAGTTCTCGTAGTCCCTGCA
>CAZEXP010000050.1:0-14742 GCA_964516845.1 uncultured bacterium | reverse complement strand
TTCTCGCCGACGATCTCGGCCCACTCGGTCACCGCGCGCTGCTCGGACATCTTCGCCGCGATCCCGAGCTTCTCGATGAGCTCGGCGAGGATCTTGCCGATGGACTCCGGGCGACGACGCCTCACTGCCGGACCACCTCTCCACCCTCCACGCGGAAGACCGCGCTCCTGCTCGCGCCCGCGTATCCTTCCGGAAGCAGACGCGTCGACGTCATCAACGTCTGGCCGAACTCGCTCGTGCACTCCACGAGCGCCTCGCCGCGCGCCGCGTCGAGTTCGCTGAGAATGTCGTCGAGGAGCACGACGACGCCGTGTCCCTCTTCGTCGAGCACCGCGGCCTCGCCGAGCTTGAGCGCGATGGCTGCCGTGCGGTGCTGTCCCTGCGAACCGAACTGACGGAGCACGCGCCCGTCGAGTCTGACCTCGAGGTCTCCTCGATGCGGACCGACAAGCGTGAACCCTCTCCTGCGCTCGTCCTCGGACACGCGTTCGAGCGCGTCGCGGAACCGCTCCCGCACGGGTTCCACCAGATCGTGCTGCGCCGCCAGCGTCACGTCGCCGGTCAGGTTCTCGACGAGCGACCGCGCATCGGCAGCGGGGACCACGTTCCCGCGATACTCCAGGTTCAGTTCCCCGCCGCCCGCCACGTGCGTATGCACGCGGCTGACGGCGGCGCTGAACCTCGGGAGGAAGGCCAGTCGCGCCGCGATGACCCTGCTCCCGTACTCGATGAGACGCTCGGTCCAGACGTCGACGATCTGGTCCGCCTCGGCGTCCGGCGTCCACGCCAGAAGCGCCTCGTTGCGCTGTCTGAGCGTTCGCCTGTAATCGGCCAGCGTTCGGAGATACCCCGAGTCGAGCTGGCAGAGCGTCATGTCAAGGAGCCTGCGGCGCTCCGCGGGTCCGCCCTTGGTCACCCAGGTGTCCTCGGGACAGAACCACGCCACGCGCAGGATACCGACGACGTCCGAGAGACGGGCAAGCGCGGTGCCGTCGATCGTGACGCGCTTCCCGCCGCCGCGCGCGTACTTCAGGACCATCGAGATCGAGCTCTCGTCCGACCTCGCGTCGGCGCCGACCCCGAACCCCTGCCGCCCCCAGTGGATGACCTCGTTGTCGTTCGATCCCTTGAGCGACCGTGCGACCGCGAGATACGAGACGGCCTCGAGCACGCTCGTCTTGCCGGAGCCGTTCGGACCGTGAAAGAAGTTCAGACCGTCTTCGAGTTCCACCTCAAGACGCTCGTAGTTCCTGAAGTTCTCGAGTCGGAGCGTCTTGATCCACACGCGTCGTTCTCCCGTCAGCCACCGACCCGCTCGCCACCCGCCATCACGTCATCATCCCGTCGCGTCACTTCATCCGTCAGCGGACGCCGCTACTTGTTGAGTCTCAGCGGCATGAGGAGACACGTGTGCTCCTCCCCCTCCGCCGGCTCGGCGGAACTGACGACCGCCGCACCAACCGCGGTCCCGAGCGAGAACACAACGTTGTCTCCATCGAGATGTTTGAGCACGTCGAGGAGGTAGTTCGCGTTGTACCCGACCTCCATCTTCTCGGAGTCGAACTTGCACGGCAGCTCTTCCTTCGCCTCGCCGACGTCCGGCGTCGACACGGTGAGGTCGAGCTTCTTCCTGCCGAGCGTCAGCTTCACCTGGTGCGTCAGCGTGTCCGACAGAACGGCCACGCGTCGCACGGCGTTGGTGATGTCGTCTCGCCCGACGAGAAGCTCCTTATCGTTGTCCTTCGGAATGACCTGGTGGTAGTTCGGGAACGGCCCCTCGAGAAGACGCGAGTTGATGGTCGTGCCCTCGATGAAGAACGCGACGTGATTCTGGTGCGCCGCGATCTTCACGCCGTCGCCGCCCTCGGCGCCGATGATGCGTACCGCGTGCGACAGAGCCTTCGGCGGAACGATCATGTCGCTGCCGGCCTGCTTCTTGAAGTCCCCGGTGACGCTGAAGGTGGCGAGCCGATGTCCGTCGGTCGCCGTCATGCTCATCGTGTCGGCCTTGAACTCCCAGTACGCCCCGTTGAGGGACGGCCGCGTCTCATCCTTCGAAACGCAGAAGCTCACCTTCTCGATCATCCTCGTCAGCAGTCCGGCATCGACGTCGAACGCCTCGGCCATGTCGCTCTTCGGCAGCGTCGGGAACTCCTCGACCGGAATGCCGACGATGCGGAAGTTGCTCTTGCCCGAACGGATCGAGATCTCCTCGCCGTCCACCGAGATCTCCACATCCGCCTCGCTCAGAGCGCGCACGATCTCGGCGAAGCGCTTCGCGGGGAGCGTGATGCCGCCGCCGGCTTCCACCTCCGCCGCGGTCGCCGTGGTCACGGTCATGTCGAGATCCGTGGCCGTCAACGAGATCGTCTTCGCCTTCTCGTCCGCCATGAGCAACAGGTTGGCGAGAACGGGAAGAGTCGTTTTGGGTGATACGACCGCCAGCACCCTCTGGATCGCCTTGTCGAGATCCCCTCGGGCAATGGAGAACTTCATGAGCTGCCTCCCGTTTGCGCGCCCGACAAGGGCGCCGGGTCGATACACAGAGTGTCTTTCGATATGTCACACACGGATAAGCCGAACCGCCGCGAAGACGGCTCCGACTTCGCCGTCATTATATGGAGGAGAACGCCTATCTGCAAGGCAAAAGGGGGCAATCCGGGGGTCTGTAGGTGATGCTAGAAACGGCTGTTCTGGTGGCTCCGAAACAGCTCCGAAACGGATCGTCCGGAATCAGTATTTGTGTGGCGAGAACGTCACCGCCGCGCCTCCGCCGGGAGCGAGTTCGAGCGTCAAGGTGTCCCCCGCCGACATGCTCTCGCCGATGATCTCGTACGCGGTCGGGTTGGTCTCCCAATGCGCCGTCGGCGCATCGCGGTAGACGGTCACACTGTACGGTCCGTCCTCGTCGAGGAAGTCGAGCGGCACGCTGACCGTTCGCGCGTTCTCGTCGGTGATGCTCCCGAGGTACCAGTTCCTGCCATTGCGTCTGACGATCGTCACGTGATCGCCGATCGCCGCGTCGAGCACGCGCGTCTCGTCCCAGTCGCACGGCACCAGCCGGATGAACCGGAACATCGGATGCCCCTCGTAGTTCTCGATGAGGTCGGCCGCCATCTGAACCGGGCTGTAGAGCACGACGAACAGCGCAAGCTGCTTGGCTATGGTCGTGTGCACCCGGTTGTTCGGCTTGTACTCGTTGAACATCACGTCGAAGATGCCGGGCGTATAGTCGAGCGGTCCGGCGAGCATCCGCGTGAACGGCAGGATGGTCGTGTGCTCGGGCGGATTGCCCTCGCTCCACGCGTTGTACTCCATCCCCCGCACACCTTCGCGCGTCATCATGTTCGGCCAGGTCCTGCGGATCCCGGTCGGCTTGATCGGCTCGTGCACGTCGAGCATGATGCCGTACTCCGCCGCCTTCTCGACGACCATCCGGTAGTGCTCGACCATCCACTGCCCGTGGTGGTGCTGGCCCCTAGGGTAGATGCCGCCGGCGTAGCCTGTCTTGACGGCCTTCACGCCGTTGCGCCGATAGAGATCGAACGCCGCGTCGATCTGGCGCTCGTAGGTCGGCACGTCTCCCCCGGTCTCGTGGTGACCGATGAGCGTCACACCCTTCTCGGCCGCGTACGCCGCGAGCGCGGGAAGGTCGAAGTCCGGGTACGACGTGACGTAGTCGTACGCACCCTGCGCCCCCCACTTGTCCCACCCGGTGTTCCACCCCTCGACGAGCACACCGCCGAAGCCGTTCTTCGAGGCGAAGTCGATGTAGCGGCGGACGTTCTCGTTCGTCGCGCCGTGACGCGGACCTGAGTGCCAGGTCTCCTTCGTGATGTGCATCCCCCACCAGATCCCGACGTACTTCATCGGGCGGATCCACGAGGTGTCTTCGATCGCGCACGGTTCGTTGAGGTTCTCGATCAGGTGTGACTCGACGAGCGCGCCCGCGCTCTCCCCCACCTGGATGGTCCGCCACGGCGTGACCATCGGCGCGGTCCCGCGGACCTTCACGCCGTCGGGCCACGGAACGAGTTCGCACGTCAGCGTGAGGTCGTCCTCGCTCGAACGCTTGAGCGTCATCCCGGCGTACCGGGTCAGGTTGGCCTCGTGGATGGACAGGTGCAGACCCTGCTCCGTTCGCATCGTCACGGGCGTGTTCGCAGCTGTGAGTTCGGAGAGCGGTGTCTCGTTCCACAGGTGCTCGTAGCTGTCGTAGTCGGCCGTGATCCACCACGCGGTGTAGTCGCCGGCGAACCGGAACTCGGTGTCCTCGGCGAGGAGTTCATACTCCGCAAACCCCTGCGCACTGGGCATTTCCGACCGGAAGGCCACGCCGTCGTCGTACGCGCGGAGCGTGACGACAAGCTCGCGACCGCTCGGCTTCGACAGACGCACGACGGTCTCTGTGCACCGGTCGTTCACCGCCTCGTCGGTCCCCCATACGGGCGTCCAGGTCTCGTCGATCGTGCGGCTTTCGGCGCGTAGCGTTTCGAACCCGCGATTCATCGGCTCGCCGTCGGCGAACCGGAACCCGATGACCGACGGCAGCACGAGCGACCGCCCGTCGCGCGCGACTGCGTATCTCGCGACGCCGTCCTCGATCGAGAGCGTGATGGCGAGTCGTCCGTCGGGCGAGACGGCCGACGCCGTACTCTCCCCCGCCGCGAAAGCGGGAAGTGCGAAGCATGTCAGCATCACGATCGTGACTCCTGCGAGGATCATGGTGGTTGTCTTTTCGCGTTCGATCTTCATCGCTTGTTACCTCGTTGTTCGTCCCAACGGTTGTCGTTCTGCGGCTTGTCCACAAGTAAGTACTTATCTATCTCTCTGATATAGAAAGGTAGAAGTAGTAGTAGGGACTGTGGATTTGTGGGTAACTGTCTCCGGTCCGCACATCAGTGTAGAGAGAACGCATTGCACACGGACACATCTCCGCGAACGGGTCGCGCGTGAGGGCTGTGAACATCGTTCTGGACAAGTCGACATGTCCTCCACCGCTCATCACAATTCCACTCCCCTGTGGATACATGCTCACACTCCCTAACACGATACTCACACGCTATCCACTGTCCGTTTCGTGAAACGGGGCGGCCCCGTCTTGGAAGACGGGGCCGTCCGTTCGGCGTAGGCAGGGTTCTTTGGGGGTTCCATCTGCTACGCCTTCCACTGCATCGCTTGGGACTACCGTGCCTTCAACACGGGTGCTGCAAACTCCTCGTTCGACGGCGGCTCGGCGGGTGGAACGAGTCCCGAGACGCTATACCTTGAGCATGCGCGTGAGGTTCTCGATGTCGCGCCGTGTCTGTCCGTTGTTCTCGAACTCGTCGGTGATCTTGCGGTGCGCGTGGAGCACGGTGGTGTGATCGCGCCCGCCGAAGTGCTCACCGATCTGCGCAAGCGACATGTGCGTGAGCTCGCGCGCGAGGTACATGGCCACCTGCCTGGCATGCGCGATCTGACTCGCGCGGCCCCTCGCCTTCATCCTCTCGACGGGGACGCCGTAGGTCTCGGCGACCGCCTGCTGGATGCGTGCCACCGAGACGGGTCCGCGAGGCTTCCCGAGAAACTCTGAGAGAACCTCACGCGCCAGGTCGGTCGTCATCTCGCTTCCGGTGAGACTCGAGAACGCCAGGAGTCTGACGAGCGAACCCTCGAGCTCGCGGATGTTCGTCGAGACGCTGTTGGCGATGAGATGGATGACATCGTTCGGGATCGAGATGCCGTCCATCTCCGCCTTCCGGTTGAGGATGGCGATGCGCGTCTCGAGGTCCGGCGCCTGGATGTCCGTCACGAGGCCGGACTCGAAGCGTGACACGAGACGCTCCTCGAGCGTCGCGATCTGCTTCGGCGGCCTGTCGCTCGTCAGGACGATCTGCTTGTGTGCGAGGTAGAGCGCGTTGAAGGTGTGGAAGAACTCCTCCTGGGTGCTCTCCTTGCCCGCGAGGAACTGCACGTCGTCGATGAGGAGCAGGTCCTTGCTGCGGTACTTGTCCCTGAACTCGAGCGTCGTGTTCCGCTGGATGGATGTGATGAGCTCGTTCATGAACGTCTCGGACGAGACGTAGAAGACCGACATCCCGGGCCGGTGCTCCCGGACGTAGTGTCCGATGGCCTGCGTCAGGTGGGTCTTGCCGAGCCCTACACCGCCATATATAAACAGCGGATTATATGTAGTACCTGGCGCCTCCGCTACTGCCATAGAAGCAGCCTGCGCAAAGCGGTTGCCATTGCCCACGACAAAAGTCGTAAACGAGTATCGCGGGTTCAGTTGGCACTCATCAGCCGCGACTGTGGTCAGCGGCGGAGGCGCTGGTCGTCTGGTCGAAACCGGCTCGTATTCGTCGGGTCGGCGGTGGGAGACCTGGAAATCAGCCTTCAGAGGCTCTCCAGCGTGCTCCTCGATCGCCCGGCTGATGAGCGTCATGTAGTGCTCTTCGAGCCAATCGGCGAAAAACCGGTTCGGTACTTCGATCCTCAGTGTTCCATCAGTGAGCTCGACGGCTTTGGTCGGCTCGAACCACGTGCGAAAACTCTGTCCTTCAGTCTCTTCCCGTATGGTCTCGAGACAATGCGTCCAGAGGTCGCCGGCGGTCAAGGTTGTCCTCATGTTACCCACATAGCATTAACAAGTTATCCACACACTGAGCATTCAGCTGTAGAACCGCGAAATTCGGCGTTCTCGAGCGCAGGACGCAGGAAATCAGGAGTCGCGATTATCGACACGGCTGCGCCCAATTGTGGACAACTTGCTAACTGCTTATCTTCTGGTTGGTTATGACGGCCACCTGACGACTCGCTGCTGATGCGCTATGGTGGGTCTGGCCGTAGTGCCGTGGGGCCGCCTGACATTGACTTCGTTCTCCGCCTGCGATTGCCAGTTATGCACGACCGCTGTGGCGACGGCGAATAGTAGCACCACCCCCAAAATCGTGCAAGCACTTTTCGTGGTTGACACCATCTTTTTTCCACAATCCGCTGTGATGCCCAGTGTATGGGCATTTGAGTCGTGCGAGAGATCGCGCGGATACCTGTTGGACGGACCGGGAGGTGCAGAGATCCGGACCGTGACGGAAGGAGTGTGGAGGGGCGTGAACAACTGCGCGTGCGGGATTCAGGGGTCTGGAGGGTGTGACGGGGGCGTGCCGGCGTTTGCGGAGCGATCCGGGGCCTGCGGGCCCGGGGAGCACTGCCTGGCCAGGTACTGTGGGGTGGGGCGCTGGATGGCGAGGCGCGTGGAGGCTGAGCCTTGCCCGGATATCGCATGAGACGACCCCGGGGAGGCCGTGGCTGTGCAGAACCCGGGGGCCACGCCGTTGGGGTCGGCATCATATGAAGGTGCATGGGTTTGGGTGGAGCGGCGTGTGGACGGAGAGGGGGTGGAATCCGCTTGACACCCGTACACCTGCGCGATAGGATATCGGGTTTGGACGTACTTCGAAACTTAGAACGAACAACACTGAGGGAATCATGAAGCGGACCTACCAGCCGAAGAAGCGCAGGGGTAAGAGGAAGCACGGATTTCTGAGCCGCAGCTCGTCCACTGGTGGACGGAAGGTGCTTGCGCGGCGTCGCGCCAAAGGCAGGAAGAAACTGACGACCCGGTAGGTGCGCTGTGGCGTCCTTCAGGCTGCCCAGGAGTAGGATGATCCACGAACGTTCGCTCCTGGACGACACGATCAGGACCGGGCAGGTGTTGCGTACGCGGTATTTCCGTATGCACTGGCTGGCCGGTGAGGGGCCGCCGGGACTGGCATTTCTGGCGGGACGAAGAGTCGGAGGAGCTGTTCAGAGGAATCGCGCCAGGAGGGTCCTTCGGGAAGCGCTCAGAACCACCGAGCAGGAACTGGCAGGAATCGCGACCCTCGTCCTCGTAGCTACCGACCTCACGGCTCGAGCGCCTCACGCCGATATCAAGGCCGCGCTCGCAGCCGCTCTGAAACAGGTCTCCGACCCTACTGGCTGAAGCGGGTTTGATGCTGCCACCTCGGGTGGCCAGGACACACGATTGATGCAGACCTCGATCGTTTCTTCGAGGCCGGTCTCGGCATCGATGCCGAGGGGTCCACATGCTGCGACGCGCGCGCTCGTCCGGATCGTCCGGGCATATCAGCGCATCGTGTCGCCCGTTGTCCCCGCCAGCTGTCGATACACTCCCTCATGTTCCGAGTATACCGCTCAGGCGCTCACGTCGCACGGCATCGTGCGTGGCGCGTGGCTGTCCGTCAGGAGGATAGCGCGCTGTCATCCGTGGGCCGACGGTGGGTACGACCCCGTGCCCTGAGGCAGCGGCGCAACGTACGATCTTACGAACGGGAACCCCAGGAGGTTTTGATGGATCAGAGACGTGCGCTGGTGGCCGTCGTCCTCATCTTCGTCGTGCTGTTCGGCTACAACTACTGGGCGGGGCAACAGGCCAGACAGCGCGCCGCGCTCGAGGGCGGGGGAGACCCGACCGCGACCGTCGCTGAGACCGTTGGCAACGCCGCGTCAGGCTCCCTGGAGTCAGGCGACGGGGGGCAGGATGGCGCGACCGCAGCGAGGCGGACGCCGTCCGGCGACATCGTCAGTGACGACGCGATGGCTGCGAGCACGTTGCTGGATCCCGAGCGGATCGTCACCGTGGACACACCTATCTGGACCGCGGAGATCAGCACGCACGGCGCCGACATCGTGTCGTGGATGCTCCGCGAGTACGACGCCGCGGACAGCGCGGCGGTCAACCTCGTGCCCGGGGGCTCGCGGGGACTGCCTCTGGCGGTCGGCTACGGATCGGAGACCGTTGAATCGAGGCGCAGGAGCTTCAGCTACAACGGCCCGGACCGGATCGACCTCAACGAGGGCAGCTCGTCGGTGACGCTCAGGTTCGAGTCCATCGGCGACGACGGCATCAACATCAGCCGCATCTACACGTTCGAACCCACGACATACGCATTCTCCACGACCGTTCAGGTCGTCGTGCCGCCGGGCCCCGCGGCCAGGCGGGAGCTCAGCCTTGGATGGCCGGGGATCATTCCGACCGAGAGGAAGGAGGAGGAGAGAGCCATCTCGTCCGTGATGATGCTGGACGGGGGGGCGAGCCGACAGACGCTTAGTGGTCTGAAGAAGGAGAGCAAGAAGGACGCGGGCGAGATCGCCTGGGTCACGTCGCAGTCGCGCTACTTCATGGCGGCGGTCGCACCGGTCGACGGGATGTTCATCGAAGCGGTTCGTTTTGGTGACGGTGAACTCCGGACGACAGGGTTCGACGCGACGATGCAGTTCGCCGGTGAGTCCGCGCAGCAGACGTTCCTCGTCTATGCGGGACCGCAGGACTTCGCGGCCGTCTCCAATCTCGGTATCGAGCTGGAGTCCGCCGTGGACCTCGGCTGGCGCCTGACCCGACCTCTGTCGGTGCTCATGCTCCGCGCGCTCGTCGCGGTCTACAAGTTCATTCCAAACTACGGCCTCGTAATCATCCTCTTCTCAGTCCTGACGAAGCTTCTCTTCTACCGGCTCACTCACAAGAGCTTCTCGGAGATGAAGCGGATGCAGGACCTCCAGCCGAAGCAGAAGGCGTTGCAGGAGAAACATAAGGACGACAAGGAGGGGCTGGCGAAGGCGCAGATGGAGCTCTACAAGACGGAGAAGGTCAACCCGCTCGGCGGGTGTCTCCCGATGCTGCTCCAGATGCCGGTCTTCGTCGCGCTCTTCCAGGTGCTGCGCACCACGATCGAGCTTCGTGGCGCACCCTTCGCGCTGTGGATCACCGACCTGTCGCAGCCGGACACGATCGCGTCCGTCTTCGGGTTCCCGATCCACATCCTCCCGCTCATCATGGGCGTCGGCATGCTCGTCCAGCAGAAGTTCACCTCGAAGGACCCGCAGCAGGCCATGATGGGCAACCTCATGCCCATCGTGTTCACTGCACTGTTCTACAACTTCTCGTCGGGCCTGGTGCTCTACTGGTCCGTGAACACCGCTCTCAGCATCTGGCAGCAGTACTACATTCACTCGGGCGGCAAGACGCAGGAGGCAGAGAGCGAACCTGCCGTCATTGCCATGGAAGCTACCTCGACCACGGCCGCGCCCGACTTCTCGGACGCGGAACCCGCGCCCCCGACGAACGGCCCGACGAACGGTTCGGGACGGAAGAAGGGGCGGCGGAAGAAGTAGGTCACCCGGGTGTTGCCAAGGAGGACATGAGTCAATGACCCGCGCAGTTGAGACGACAGGAAAGAGCGTCGCCGAGGCCACGATCACAGCGCTCCGCGAGCTCGGCATCGGCAGAGATGAAGCACACATCGAGATCGTCCACAAGGGGAGCCGAGGCTTCCTCGGTCTCTTCGGCGGATCTCCGGCGCGCGTTCGCGTCGCCGCTCAGGTAGCGGCCGACGACCGCGTCGAAGAGCTCGTGAAGGCGATCCTTCTCCGGATGGGCTTCAGCACGCAGCTCCATATCACTGAAGAGAAGAACGCGCTCGTCGTCGACATCGAGACGGCGGGAGCTGATGGACTACTGATCGGCAAGGCCGGCAGCACACTGAGTGCGGTCGAGTATCTGGTCAACCGGATCCTCCAGCGCGAGAACAAGCGCACGCCGCGGATCGTCCTCGACGTCAGCGGCTACAAGCGCCGCCGCGAGGATTTTCTCAAGAGCAAGGCGCTCAGCCTCGCCGAGGAAGTGAAGTCGGCGAAGCAGCAGGTCACAATGGAGCCACTCGACGCGGAGGACCGTAAGGTCGTCCACAACGCCCTGAAGTCCGTCCCTGGCGTCACGACGAAGAGCGTCGGCAGCGGCCGGACCAAGAGCGTCATCCTCGTCCCGGCGGGGGAGGACAAGCCGCGGAGTTCGGGACGGCGTCCGCGTAGAAGGAAGCGTCGCGCGTAGCCCTCGGGCGCCGGCGACACAGGGAGCACGGATGAACGCTCTGCCCGGGGACACGATAGCGGCGATCTCAACGCCGCCGGGACCCGGGGGCGTTGCGCTCGTTCGACTTTCGGGGCCGCGAGCCATGGAGATCGCAGATGCGGTCTTCCGTGGTGCGCGGCCTCTTGTTGGAAGCCCCTCGCACACGGTTCACCACGGCCGCGTCTTCGACGCCGAGGGCGCAGAGGCCGACGAGGTCCTCGCGACCGTGCTGCGTGGTCCCTCCACCTATACCACCGAGGACATGGTCGAGCTCGGATGTCACGGCGGGACGATGGCGTCACGTCGCGTGCTCGATGCCTGTCTCGCCGCGGGCGCGCGGCCGGCGCGTCGCGGTGAGTTCACCGAGCGCGCGTTTCTCGGCGGGCGGATCGACCTGGTTCAGGCGGAGGCGGTGGCCGACATCATCGCGGCGGAGACCCGCGAGGGTCTGGCGCTTGCGCTCGGCCAGCTCGAGGGCGGATTGTCCGCGCGGCTCACCGAGCTGCGACAGACGCTCGTCGACTATCGCGCCGAGATCGAGGCGCTGATCGATTTCTCCGACGACGACATCGAGCCCGCGACGATGGACGCCATCGCCGCGCTCGGCGAGCGCGCCGGGGCAGTGGCGCGTGAACTTCTCGTGACCGCCGACTACGGAGTGGCGGTGCGCGAGGGTGTGAGTGTCGCCATCGTCGGCCGACCGAACGTCGGGAAGTCGACCATCATGAACGCGCTTCTGAAGCGCGAGCGCGCGATCGTTACGGACGAACCCGGGACGACGCGCGACGTCATCGAAGAGACCGTGTCTGTGGACGGCATCGCCGTGCGACTCATCGACACCGCGGGATGGCGGGACGCGTCGAGCGCGGCGGAAGTCGAGGGCGTCAGGCGGGCACGCGCGGCCGCGCAAGGCGCCGACCTCACGCTTCACATTCTCGATGCGGGCGATGGCGTGACGGAGGAAGACGAAGAGATAGCGCGGGCGCTGACGGACGGCGAAGCAGCGTGGCCGCTTGTCGTGATCAACAAGATCGATCTGGTCGAAGCGGGTACCGAGAGCGAAGCGCTTCACGGCATCGCGCATGCAGTCGCGATCTCCGCGCTGACAGGGGAGGGGCTCGAGGAACTTCGGGCGGCGCTCGCGAGGGCCATCGTGCCCTCGCACGAGAAGGCGCTCGGCGTAGACGCGGCCGTCGTCACGAACGCGCGTCACGTCGATGCGCTGAAGCGCGTGTCGGAATTCATCGCGCGGTCGGTCGAGCAGGTTCGCGCCGGTGCGTCGCCGGACGTCGTCGCGCAGGAGATCGCAGACGCGGCCGACGCGCTCGGTGATATCACGGGCGAGACGGCCCCCGAGGACGTGCTCCATCGAGTCTTCGAGCGGTTCTGTGTTGGAAAGTAGTGCGAGTGCCGTCGGTACGACCCTGTGGAACGGGTCGAGCACGAACTGAGAAGCGAACGCAAGTCCAAGCCGGGTCGTTATATGCGTAGATACACATACAATAGGTCCAGATTCGACGTCATCGTCGTGGGCGCCGGGCACGCGGCCATCGAAGCGGCTGTCGCGGCCGCGAGGATGGGCAAGAACGTCGCCGTGGTGACGCTTTCGCTGCGTCACGCGGGGGAAATGCCCTGTAATCCGGCCGTCGGTGGGCTTGCGAAGGGGCAGCTGGTCCGCGAGATCGACGCCCTGGGCGGCGAAATGGGCGTCCTGGCGGACAGTACCGGGCTCCAGTTCCGTATGCTCAATACGGGGAAGGGCCCGGCTGTGCGCTCCCCTCGGGCGCAGGTGGACAAGGACGCCTACCGCGCGGAGGCGCTGGCCCTGCTGCGGACGACGCGCGGTGTGACCCTGATCGAGGGCGCGGTGGTGCGGGTCGATGTCGAGCACGGGTCTGTCAGTGGTGTGACGTTGACAACATGTGGACAACTCCTCTCTCCCACCGTGGTCTTGACAACAGGAACCTTCCTGTGTGGTAAGCTCCATGTCGGAGAGCAGGCGCGACCGGGTGGCCGGACGGCCGAGCCACCGTCACGTTCTCTCTCAAGGAGCCTCCGGGAGCTGGGATTCGCGATCGGGCGAATGAAGACCGGAACACCGGCCCGGATCCACGCCGACAGCGTGGATTGGGACGGTCTGGAGCGCCAGGACGGCGACTCACACCCGGAGCCGTTCTCCTTCCGTACACGACTGGTGGACAGCCGGTGGACACCCGGTGCACAGATGCCATGCTACGTCACCGAGACAAACCGGCACTCCCATGAGATCATACGCGGCGCCCTGGACCGCTCCCCGCTCTTCGCCGGGACCATCACGGGCATCGGACCGCGGTACTGCCCCTCCATTGAGGACAAGGTGGTGCGGTTCCCGGACCGCGACCGTCATCGGATCATCCTCGAGCCGGAGACCCGCCGCGGCGATGTCATCTACCTCAACGGGCTGTCGACGAGCATGCCGCTCGACGTTCAGACCGACGTGATGCGGAGCATGCCGGGCCTCTCCCGCGTGAAGGTTCTCAGGCCGGGGTACGCGGTCGAATACGACTACGTCGACCCGCGGGGACTCAAACAGAGTCTCGAGGCGGAGCACATCGGTGGGCTGTTCCTCGCCGGGCAGATCAACGGGACATCGGGCTACGAGGAAGCGGCCGCGCAGGGCCTCGTCGCCGGCATCAATGCCGTCAAGTACATCGATGAGAAGGAACCGCTGGTGCTGAAGCGCAGCGAGGCGTACATTGGGGTGCTCATCGACGACCTCGTGACCAAGGGGACCGACGAGCCCTACCGCATGTTCACAAGCCGGGCGGAGCACCGCCTGGTCCTGCGGCACGACAACGCGGACGTGCGGCTTGCGCGGCGCGGTGTCGAACTCGGGCTGACACCCCCTGCGGTCGCCGAGGCGGCGGAGCAGAGGATGCTCGAGGCGGATCGTGAGGTGGCGAGGCTCACGGCCGTACAGGTCCCGCCGGACATCGCGAATCCGGTTCTGGAGGCCTGCGGCGGGACGCGGGTGAACGAGCCGGTGCGGGCCATCCGCCTGCTCGGGCGGCCGGAGGTGAGCCTTGAGGACCTCCATATGATGACGCCGCCGGACCAACGGGTGGGCGCGGCAACCGCGACCGAGGTCGAGACACGGGTGAAGTATCAGGGGTACATCGAACGTGCAGAGTCGCGCATGCGGAGACAGGCGGCGCTGGACGATCGGCATATCCCTGATGACATCTCATATGAGAGGGTCTATGGTCTGTCGATCGAGTCGCGACAGAAGCTCGGCAGGATTCGGCCGGGGACCATAGGACAGGCGAGCCGGATCCCCGGGGTGACGCCAGCTGATGTCGGGGTGCTGTTCGTCCATTTGAAGGCACATTCCACGGACACCAAGGAGGCCAATTGAGCGAGAAGAAAGCAGCCGGTAAGGGAAGAGCATCTCCCAGAGCGAAGAGCTCGACCGGACGGAAGCCGAGTTCGGGCAGGACGCCTCGCCCCAGCACGAATAGCCCACGCCCGAGAAGGGCCGCGTCCGAAGAGAGGCCAGATAGGGAGAGAAAGACGCGGACCGGCAGGCGTCCCGGCACAGGGACGAAGCCCGGGACGACAGCGAACCCGGACGCCCGGAGGAAGCAGAGCTCTGTGACCAGGGCGGATGGGAGCAAGAGACCCGAGAGCAGGGCGAAGCCGGTGGCAAGGAAGAGCGGCGTGCCGAGAGCCAAGTCGAGCAGCAGGCCGAGGCCTTCTGCCGGCGGCAGGTCAGACGGCAGGCCCAGCCCGGCGGGCGCCCGCAGCACGGGGCCGCGGACCAGGTCTGACAGCAAGCCCAGATCGGATGCGCGGCCGAGACCGGCCGGGCCCAG
>CAZEXP010000049.1:0-15389 GCA_964516845.1 uncultured bacterium | reverse complement strand
CATGATCGACGTGACCGATCGTGCCCACGTTCACGTGGGGCTTCGTCCTCTCGAACTTCTTCTTGGCCATTCCTGTTCCCCTTCTGTGGTGCTCTCGTGTGGTGTCTTACCAGGTATTCGTCTGCCGCTCTCCCACCGGCCGCAACGACCCGCCGAGAGTATCTATGCCCATCCCCAGCCCGCGGTCATGCGCTCGAGTGTCTCCTTCGGCACCTCCGCGTAGTGTGAGAACTGGGTGGTGTACACGGCCCGCCCCTGGGTGAGGGATCGCACAGCCGTGGCGTATCCGAATGTCCTTCCAAGCGGCACGGTGGAATCGACCACCTGCCCGTCGCTCCGCATCGTCGTGCCCTCGATGCGCCCGCCGCGAGCGTTGAGGTCCGATATGACCTCGCCCACGTACTGCTCCGGTACGACGACCTCGATCTTGACGATCGGCTCGAGAAGCACCGGGTGCGCCTTCACCGCGGCCTCGCGGATGGCGATGGTGCCGGCGGCCTTGAAGGCCATCTCCGTCGAGTCCCTGTCGTCATAGCTCCCGCCGATGAGCGTC
Source organism: uncultured bacterium (assembly GCA_964516845.1). Taxonomy (GTDB): domain Bacteria; phylum Joyebacterota; class Joyebacteria; order Joyebacterales; family Joyebacteraceae; genus JAPEKQ01. The sequence goes on along the minus strand of CAZEXP010000049.1, from coordinate 14,836 downwards.
ACCTTGACGTCGATCAGCGGATAGCCGGCCACGATGCCGTTGCCCAGCGCACTCATGACACCGCTCTCGATCGCGGGGATGAACTCCCGGGGGATGACCCCGTCCGGAAGCTCGTTCTGGAATTCATTCCCGCCATCGCGATTCGGCTCCATTCTGATGACCACGTCTCCGTACTGGCCCTTGCCGGCGCTCTGCCGGATGAACTCGCCGCGAGCCTCCGCCGTCTTCGTGATCGTCTCACGGTACGCCACCATCGGCTTGCCGACGCTTGCCCTCACGCCGAACTCGCGCACCATCCGGTCGGCCAGTACCTCGAGGTGCAGCTCACCCATGCCCGAGATGATCGTCTGGCCGGTGTCCTCGTTCGTCCTGTTGACGAACGTCGGATCCTCTTCGGAGAGCCGGTCCAGCGCCTGCATGAGCTTCTCTTCGTCCGCCTTGGTCTTGGGCTCGATCGCCACGGACACGACCGGCTCAGGGAACGTCATCGACTCGAGCACGATCGGGTGATTGGTGTCGCAGAGCGTGTCCCCGGTCGCCGTCTTCTTTGGCCCGACGACCGCCACGATCTCACCGGCCGATGCCGAGTCCATGTCTTCCTGCTTGTTCGCGTGCATCAGCAGGATGCGACCGATGCGCTCTTTCTTGTCGGTCCTCGGGTTGAGGTACTGCGCGCTCTTCTTGAGCGTGCCCGAGTAGATCCTGAGATACGTCAGTCTCCCGACATAGGAGTCGGTGGCGATCTTGAAGGCCAGCGTCGCGACCGGCGCCTCGGCCGTCGTCTCGCGGGACTCCTCTTTGCCCGTGAACGGGTTCGTCCCCGTGACGGGCGGGACATCCAGCGGCGACGGCAGATAGTGCACGACGCCGTCGAGGATCGGCTGCGCCCCTATGTTCCTCAGGGCCGCCCCGCAAAACACCGGTACGATCGCGTTCGAAATGGTGCCCTTCCGGATCGCGCGCCGGAGTTCGTCCACCGTGGGCTGCTCGCCACCGAGGTACTTCTCGAGGACCTCATCGTCGTGCTCGACCGCGAGTTCGACGAGCGCGTCCCTGCGAACCTCCGCCTCATCCATCATCTCCGCGGGTATCTCCGCCTCGGTGATGTCCGCGCCGAACGACTCGGTACCGAACGTCAGCGCCTTCATCCGGACGAGATCGATGACCCCGGAGAAGCTCTCACCCGCTCCGATGGGAAGCTCGACCGGAGCCGGAACCGCGCCCAGTCGCTCCACCATCATCTCGAGTACGTTGTCGAAGTCGGCGCCGACCCGGTCCATCTTGTTGATGAACGCAAGCTTCGGAACGCCGTACATGTCCGCCTGACGCCAGACCGTCTCAGACTGGGGCTCCACCCCGCCGACCGCACAGAACACCGCCACGGCCCCGTCGAGAACCCTCAGGGAACGCTCCACCTCGATCGTGAAGTCCACGTGCCCCGGCGTATCGATGATGTTGATCCGGTGGTCCTTCCAATAGCAGGTCGTCGCGGCCGACGTGATCGTGATGCCCCGCTCCCGCTCCTGGACCATCCAGTCCATCACCGCTGCGCCGTCGTGGACCTCTCCCATCCTGCGGACCTTGCCCGTGTAGAACAGGACCCGCTCGGTCAGAGTGGTCTTTCCAGCATCTATGTGCGCCATGATGCCTATGTTTCTAACCCTCTCGAGGGTGATCGCCGTCGCCATTCCCTGAAATCCCACCTGGCTTCTAGAATCGGTAGTGCGCCAGTGCCTTGTTCGCTTCCGCCATCCGGTGCGTGTCGTCGCGCTTCTTGATCGACGCGCCTTCCTTCTTGTACGCCGCGATGAGCTCACCGGCCAGCTTCTCGGACATCGTGTGCTCGGAGCGATTCTTGGCGAATCCAATGATCCACCGAAGCGCCAGAGCCGTGCGCCGCTCGGGGCGTACCTCGATCGGCACCTGATACGTGCTGCCGCCGACTCGCCGCGACTTGACCTCAAGCATCGGCTTGACGTTGTTGACGGCCTTCTCGAAGACCGGGACCGGATCTTCCTTGGTCCTCTCGGCGATGATGTCCATCGCCTGATACATGATCCGCTCGGACGTGCTCCGCTTGCCGCCTTTCATCAGGCAATTGATGAAACGCGTTACGAGAGCGCTTCCGTGCCGTGGATCCGGTTCCCTCAGTCGCTTCGGAACCTCGCGCCTTCTCGGCATGCTGTCTAACCTCCACCGTGTCTCTGCCCCGCCGGCCCATCGCCTGCGGGATCGTGTCTCTCAGGAACCCGAACTCTACTTCGGACGCTTCGCGCCGTACTTCGACCTGGACACGCGCCGTCCCTCAACACCCGCGGCATCGAGCGGGCCACGGATGACGTGATACCGCACACCCGGAAGGTCCTTGACCCTGCCGCCTCTGATGAGGACGACCGAGTGCTCCTGCAGGTTGTGCCCCTCGCCCGGGATGTACGCCGTGACCGAGTCACCCTTCATCAGCCTGACTCTCGCAACCTTGCGGAGCGCGGAGTTCGGCTTCTTGGGTGTGGTCGTGTAGACCCTCGTGCAGATCCCGCGCCGCTGGGGATGCCCCTGGAGGGCTCTCGCCGGCTTCTTCTTGACGCGGGCCTTGCGGCCCTTCCTGATCAGCTGATTGGTCGTTGGCACTGCTTCCTCCACTCGTCTCTCGACTTGATGCTTCCGTTCCCGGCGCCATGCTCACGCCGGCGCTTCAATCGCTCCTTCAGGCTACGATGACGCCGATCTCAGCGTTCCAACCTCGCCGTCCGGGGCCTCGTCCGGGCGCTCGATCACCCTTGATGCGGGCTGCTCGGGCTTCGTGACCTCCAGCGCATCGTACTCGTCCAGACCGGTGCCGGCCGGGATCTTGCGACCGATGATCACGTTCTCCTTGAGTCCCCTCAGCGTGTCGGTGTCGCCCCTCGTCGCCGCCATCATCAGGACGCGCGTCGTCTCCTGGAACGATGCCGCGGAGATGAAGCTGTCCGTTGTCAGCGCCGCCTTGGTGATACCAAGGAGCAGCGCTTCATGATTCGCCGGCTGGAGCTTCTTATCCTTGCTCTTCACACCTCTGTTCGCCTCCCCGATCCGACGGTTCTCCGCCTCGAACTCGACACGCGATACGGTGTCACCCTCGAGGAACTTCGAATCGCCCGGATCGAGAACCTTCACGCGCTGCAGCATCTGGCGCACGATCATCTCGATGTGCTTGTCGTTGATCTTCACGCCCTGCAGTCGGTAGACCTCCTGGATCTCATTGAGCAGATACTCCTGCACGGCCTTCTCGCCCTTGATCGCGAGGATGTCGTGCGGGTTGATCGGACCCTCGGAGAGCCTGTCGCCCGCCGCTACGGCCTCACCGTCATGAACCCTCAGGTGCGTGCCGTGCGGGAGCTTGTAGACCTTTTCCATGCCCTCGCCGACGACGAAGATCTCTCTGAGCCCCTTCTTGACCTCGCCGAACCGCACCGCACCGTCGATCTCACTAATCGTCGCCGGGCTCTTCGGAGGACGCGCCTCGAAGAGCTCCTCGACCCTCGGCAGACCACCGGTGATATCCCTCGTCTTGCCGAACTCGCGGAGCACCTTGCCCAGGATCGTACCAGGCGCGATCTCGTCCCCGTCCGAAACGAGCACGCGCGCTCCCGTCGGAAGGATGTAGCGGTCGCGTGACTTTCCGCTCTTCGACTCAACGATGATCGATGGATGAAGCTCCTTCTGATCATCCTCGACGATGACGCGCTCGCGGTGGCCCGTGGCCTCATCCGCAACACGCTCCATCGTGCGACCTGAGACAACCTCCTCGAAATTCACGACGCCACCGGTCCTGGCGATGATCGGATCGTTGTACGGATCCCACTCGAAGATCAGATCACCTTCCTCGATGTGCTCGCCTTCCTTGACGTGCAGCACCGCGCCGTACGGTACGTTGTACGCGCGCTCGCGCCCATCGTCGCCTGCCTTGACGACGCGGGCGTTGCGGCCGATGATGATCTGGTTGCCGCTGCCGTCCCGACGGATGTTGCTCGCCTCCTTGAACTCGAACCGGATCGTGCCCGCGGCAGCCGCCTCGCGCCGCGAAACCTCAGCGATACGAGCCGATGTGCCGCCGATGTGGAACGTCCGCAGCGTCAGCTGCGTACCCGGCTCGCCGATCGACTGCGCCGCCACGATCCCTACGACCTCGCCGATCTCGACGAGCCGCCCGGTCGCGAGGTTCCGCCCGTAGCACATCGCGCAGACACCGTGTCCCGACTCGCACGTGAGCACCGACCGGATGACGACCTCCTCGACGTTGGCGTTGCGGATGCGCTCCGTCGCCTCCTCGTCGATGAGTTCGTTCCGCTGGACGATGGTCTCGCCGGTCGTCGGATCCTTCACATACTCGATCGCCGTCCTGCCGAGCAGACGCTCGTGCAGCGGCTCGACGACCTTGCCGGCCTCGACCAGCGCCTTCGTCAGCGTTCCGCGGCTCGTGCCACAGTCGATCTCGCTGATGATGACTTCCTGCGCGACGTCGACCAGCCGCCTCGTGAGGTAGCCGGCGTCGGCCGTCTTCAGGGCCGTGTCGGCAAGACCCTTCCGCGCGCCGTGCGTCGAGATGAAGTACTCGAGCGCCGTCAGTCCCTCACGGAAGTTCGACTTGATCGGTGACTCGATGATCTCGCCCATCTGACCGGTCAGCTTCTTCGCGGGCTTGGCCATGAGCCCTCGCATCCCCGCGAGCTGTCGGATCTGGTCCTTCGAACCTCGGGCGCCGGAATCGGCCATCATGTGGATCGGGTTGAACCCGCCGCTGGCGTCTTCCAGGCTGACGCCCATCGCATCGGCCACGTCGCTCGCCGCGTGCGTCCACGTATCGACAACGCGGTTGTAGCGCTCCGTGTCCGTGATGACGCCGTCGCGGTAGTACTTGAGGATCTTGTCGACCTCTTTCTGCGCCGCCGTCAGGATCTCCACCTTGCTGTCCGGCACGATGACATCGTCGACGCCGATCGTGATGCCGCCCAGCGTGGCGTAGTGGAAGCCCATGCTCTTGAGCTTGTCGAGGAGCTCCGCGGTCACGGCCTGCCCGTAGATACGATGGCACTTGCCAACCAGCTCCCTCAAGCTGCCCTTCGACATCGCGGTGTTCACGAACGTCAGTCCGTCCGGGAAGATGTTGTTGAACAGAACCCGCCCGGGCGTCGTGACCCTCGTGCGTCCGTCGACCCGGACCCTGACCCACTCGTGCAGGTTCACCATGCCCTCGTCGAGCGCGAACTGCATCTCGTCGGGGTCCGCGAACGAACGCATCTTCGCCTCATCCGCCGGTTCGCGGACGGCCTTCGTCAGGTAGTAGCACCCGAGAACGATGTCCTGCGACGGGGTCGCGACGGGCTTTCCGTCGGCCGGGAGCAGAATATTGTTTGATGCGAGCATCAGCACGCGGTTCTCCACCTGTGCCTCGAACGAGAGCGGCACGTGCACGGCCATCTGGTCGCCGTCGAAATCCGCGTTGAACGCGGCGCAGACGAGCGGATGGATGCGGATAGCCTTGCCCTCGACGAGGATCGGCTCGAACGCCTGAATGCCGAGCCTGTGCAGCGTGGGAGCACGGTTGAGGAACACCGGATGGTCGGTGATGACGTCCTCGAGGGCGTCCCAGACCTCCGGGCTCTTCCGCTCGATCAGGTTCTTGGCTGCCTTCACGGTCTGCGCATGACCGAGCTCCTGCAGTCTCCGAACGATGAACGGACTGAAGAGCTCGAGCGCCATCGTCTTCGGAATCCCGCACTGGTGCAGCTTGAGCTCGGGACCGACGACGATGACCGAACGACCGGAGTAATCGACGCGCTTGCCCAGCAGATTCTGGCGGAAGCGGCCCTTCTTCCCCTTGAGGAGATGCGAGAGCGACTTCAGGACCCGACGTCCGCGACCGCGGACCGCGCGGGAACCTCTGCCATTGTCAAAGAGCGCATCGACGGCCTGCTGGAGCATGCGCTTCTCATTGCGCAGGATGATCTCCGGAGCCTTGATCTTCAGCAGGCTCTTGAGTCGGTTGTTCCTGTAGATGACGCGACGGTACAGGTCATTGAGATCCGACGTTGCGAACCTTCCGCCTTCGAGCGGCACGAGCGGCCGCAGATCGGGCGGCAGCACGGGGACCGTCTCCATGACCGTCCACGCGGGCTCGTTGCCCGAACCGAGAAACGCGTCAAACACCTGCAGGCGCTTGAGCGCCTTCTTGCGCGACTGCTTCGTCGCCTCGGTGTCGCGTGCCAGCGCCCTGAGCTCCTTGTAGCCGTTCTCGACGTCGACGGCTTCCAGAAGCTCGTGGATGGCGCCCGCGCCCATCTCGGCGCGAAGCCCCGACTCGGTGTTCGCCGCATACTCGGCGTAGCTCTCGCCGGACAGGAGCTCGCCGACATCCAGGTCGGTCGTCCCCGGGTCCAGCACGACGTACGACTCGTAGTAGAGCACGCGCTCGAGGTCACGACGCTTCATATCGAGGAGACGCCCGATGATGTTCGGGTTGCCCCGGAAGAACCAGACGTGTGCGACCGGAACGGAGAGCTCGATGTGACCGAGCCGCTCGCGGCGGACCTTCGACTGCGTCACTTCCACTCCGCAGTTCTCGCAGATCATGCCGCGGTAGCGAATCCGGCGGTACTTGCCACAATTACACTCCCAGTCCTTGACGGGACCGAAGATGCGCTCGCAGAAGAGCCCGCCCTTCTCCGGCTTGAACGACCGGTAGTTGATCGTCTCAGGCAACGTCACCTCGCCGTGAGACCAGCTCCGGATCGCTTCGGGCGACGCCAGACGGATCTGGATCGCCTTGAAGTCCTGTGGCTCTTTGTTGTCTTCAAAGATGCCGAAATACACGGAACTCCCTCCTCGCCCGGGGCCTACTCTCTCACCAGCGTGACGTCCAGACCGAGACTCTGCAGCTCCCGGAGAAGAACGTCGAATGAAGCAGGCGTGCCAGGCTTCGGCGGATCCTGCCCCTTCACGATCGCCTCGTACGTCTTCGAGCGTCCAACCACGTCGTCGGACTTGACCGTCAGAAGCTCCTGAAGTGTATGCGACGCTCCGTAGGCCTCGAGGGCCCAGACCTCCATCTCACCGAAACGCTGGCCGCCGAACTGGGCCTTGCCGCCCAGGGGCTGCTGCGTCACGAGCGAATAGGGGCCGATGGAGCGCGCGTGAATCTTGTCGTCCACGAGGTGGAGCAGCTTCAGCGTGTAGATCATGCCCACCGTCACCTCGGACTCGAAACGCTCACCCGTCCTGCCGTCGTAGAGGACGGTCTTCCCGGAAAGCGGCAGTCCCGCCTTCTCGAGCTCCTCCTTGATGGCCTCCACCGTGGCGCCGTTGAACACCGGCGTCGCCGCGTGGTACCCGAGCTTCTCCGCGGCCCACCCGAGGTGGGTCTCGAGGATCTGCCCGAGGTTCATTCGGGACGGCACACCGAGCGGGTTCAGCACGATGTCGACCGGGGTCCCATCCGGAAGATGCGGCATGTCCTCTTCCGCCATGATCTTCGCGATGACACCCTTGTTGCCGTGGCGTCCTGCGATCTTGTCGCCTACGGAGAGCTTGCGCTTCACCGCGACGTAGACCTTCGCGAGCTTCACGACGCCGCGCGGCAGGTCCTCACCAAGCTTGACCTTGTCCATCTGACGGTCGCGCTCGGGCTCGACATCATCGATCTTCACCTGGTACTCGGCGTGGAGCGCCCGAACCTTCTCGTTGATCTTGTCGTCCTGCACAACACCGTCGGCCCAGTCGAGCTTCTCGAACTTCAGAAGCTCCATCACCTCTTCGTTGACCGCCCGACCGGCTCTGATAACGAGTTCGTTCGTCCTCGAGTCACGGAGCGACTTCGTCTTGAGTCCCTCGATGAGACGGAAGATGCGGCGGTCGCGGTCGCGAATGAGGCGCTTGAGATTCGTGCGGGAGTCGCTCTTGATGCGATCGATCTCCTTCTGCACGACCTTCTTGCTGCGCTCGTCACGGGCGCGACGGGAGAACAGCCTCGTGTCGATCACGATGCCGTTCATGCCCGGAGGCGCCTTGAGCGACGTGTCGCGAACGTCACCCGCCCGGTCGCCGAAGATGGCGCGGAGCAGGTTCTCCTCAGGCGTGAGCTCCGTCTCGCCCTTCGGCGTGACCTTACCGATGAGGATGTCGCCCGCCGTGACCCGCGCCCCTGCGCGCACCAGGCCGTTCTCGTCGAGATTCTTCAGCCGCTCCTCGCTGACGTTCGGGATCTCAGGAGTGAACTCCTCCATGCCCCGCTTCGTCTCGCGGACCTGCGACTCGAACTCCTCGATATGGATCGACGTCAGCCTGTCGCCCTTCAGAAGCATCTCGGAGACAAGGATGGCGTCCTCGAAGTTGTATCCCTCCCACGGCATGAACGCGACGAGGAGATTGGCGCCCAGCGCCAGCTCGCCGTCCTTCGTCGACGGCCCGTCGGCAATGACGTCGCCCTTCTCAACATGGAGCCCCGCATGCACGATCGGCCGCTGATTGATGCACGTGTTCTGGTTCGTGCGCTGGAACTTCCTCAGCTCGTGCTCATCCACGGCCTCGGAGCCGTCCAGCGTGTCCGTGTGGCGGATCGAAATGAAGTCCGCCGATACGCTCTCAACGACGCCGCTGTGCTTCGCCGTGATCACCGCGCCGGAATCAACCGCCACGCGGTGCTCGATGCCGGTGCCGACGTACGGCGCCTCGGTCTTCAGAAGCGGCACGGCCTGGCGCTGCATGTTCGAACCCATCAGCGCGCGGTTCGCATCGTCGTGCTCGAGGAACGGGATGAGCGCCGCCGCGGCCGACACGAGCTGCTTCGGCGAGACATCCATGAACTGGATCTCCTCGCGAAGCACCTGCGGGAAGTCGTCCATGTGACGCGCCAGCAGCGACTTCTCAATGAGCTTGCCGCCCTTGTCGACCCGCTCGCCGGCCTGGGAGATGATGTAGTTGTCCTCCTCCGAGGCGGTCAGATAGCGGATCTTGGCGGTGACGACGCCCTTCTCGACGCTGTAGTACGGCGTCTCGATGAAACCGAACTCGTTGATCCGCCCGTAGGTCGACAGCGAGCTGATCAGGCCGATGTTCGGACCTTCCGGCGTCTCGATCGGGCACATCCGGCCGTAGTGACTGTAGTGCACGTCGCGAACCTCGAAGCCCGCGCGCTCGCGCGTCAGGCCACCCGGCCCGAGCGCGGAGAGGCGACGCTTGTGCGTCAGCTCCGCCAGCGGGTTCGTCTGCTCCATGAACTGCGAGAGCTGGTTCGAGCCGAAGAATGCGCGAACCACCGCCGAAATCGGACGCGAGTTGACGAGCGACGCCAGATCGAATTCGTCGCCGTCGCCGGTCGACATCCGGTCCTTGATCACGCGCACCATCCGCGACAACCCTGCCGACAGCTGGTTCTCGAGAAGCTCACCGACGGACCGCACGCGGCGGTTGCCGAGATGATCGATGTCGTCGACATCGCGCTGGCCCTTGACGACCTCGAGCACCGCACGAATCGTCGCGATGAAGTCGAGATGCGTCAGACAGGTCGTATCCAGCGGCACGACCTCGTCGGGTATGCCGAGCTGTCGATTGATCTTGTAGCGGCCGACTCCCTTGAGGTCGTAGCGGTTCGGGTCGAAGAACATCCGATCCACGAGTTCGCGCCCGGCCTCGATGCTCGGAAGGTTGCCGCCCTTCATCGTCTTGTAGATCTCCTGGAGAGCCTCTTCCATCGAGTGCGTCTTGTCGCGCGAGAAGGTCGACTCGATGATCCGAAGATCCGTCGGGTTAATCTGCACGAGTTCGATCTCGCGGATGCCGGCCTTCCTCAGAAGATCGATCACCGTCATCGAGAGCTTCTCGTCATACGTGACGATCGTCTCGCGAGTCTTGCTGTCCTTGTACGTCCGGGCAACGATGCGCCCGGCGAGTTCGGCGTCGCGGTCCTCGTCCTTCCGGGCGAGTACGCGCGCCTTCTCGACGATCAGAACCGGGACCTTAGCTACGCCCGCGTCCTGGATCTGCTTGATATGCTTCGGAGCCAGCTCCTCACCGCGCATGGCGATGACCTCGCCGGTCTCCTCATCAATGATGCTCTTCGCAAGCAGCCTGCCGCACGGTTCCGTCGCGCGAGTGGCACGGCCGGCAGGGATCTCAACTTCCTCGGTCGTGTAGAACAGCGCGCGGATGTCCTCGTCCTTCGAGTAACCGAGGGCCCTCAGGAAGGTCGTCATCCGGAACTGATGGCGCCGGTCGGTCCTGATGAACATCTCGTCCTTGATGCCCATCCGGACTTCGACCCAGGTGCCGCGGTACGGGATGATCTTCGCGAAGTAGAGTGTCGTTCCGTTCGGGTGCTGCTTGTCCTGGAAGAAGACACCGGGCGAGCGGTGCAGCTGACTGACGATGACACGCTCCGCGCCGTTGATGACGAACGTACCGCGCTCTGTAATGAGCGGGATGTCGCCGAGGTATATCTCGCCTTCCTCCGCCTCAATAAGCTTTCTCTCGCCGCCCTCACGGAGCTCCCAGCGCACAAGCCGCAGCGTCGCCTTCAGAGGTGCCTCGAACGTCAGATTGCGTTCGCGGCACTCCTGAATCGAGTGCTTGGGCGATCCCATGCGGAAGCCCCTGTACTCGAGGGTGTAGGCCCCCTGGTGTCCTTCCACGGGGAAGAACTTGCTGAAGACCTCATCCAGTCCGGACGTCTGCGTGCCGTCTGAGCTCCCGCTGCCCAGACAGGAGCGGAAAGACTCCAGCTGGACGTCGAGGAGGTTGGGCATGGGAAGCTCACGCTCGACCGGGAACTTGGAGAAGGTCTTTCTCTCGATCATACGGGGTCCACTCACCGATCCATCACCCTCCGTCTGGAGAGACCCTGGCCCGCGCCTCAGGCTCTCGTCTCTCGCCGGAGAGAGGGAACGAAGACGGTGCCTCCGCCCCCTCATCTCCAAACTCTGCTATCACACCCGGAGCACCATGGCTCCGGTCGCAAGAGTGCTACTTGAGCTCGACCTTGGCTCCCGCCTCCTCGAGCTTCTTCTTCATCTCGTCGGCTTCTTCCTTCGAGACTTCCTTCTTGATGGCCTGTCCCGGGTTGTCGACGAGTTCCTTGGCTTCCTTCAGACCGAGATCGGTCATCTGGCGGATGACCTTCACGACCTGGAACTTCTTCTCACCGGTGTCGGCAAGAATGACATCGAACTCCGTCTTCTCCTCGGCGGCGTCGCCACCACCGGCGGCGGGCGCAGCAGCCACGGCGACCGGAGCGGCCGCGGTGACACCGAACTTGTCCTCGAGTGCCTTCACGAGGTCGGCCATCTCAAGAACCGTCATTCCCTCGATCGTACCGATGATGTCGGCGACCTTACCGCTCAACGCGACCTTCTTCTCGGCCGGCGCTTCGGTGGTCTCGACAGCGTCCTTCGTCTCTTCTGCCATGATCAACCTCCAACGGGTTACTCAGCTTGTTGCCTCAGAACGTTCAAACGGCCCTATCTCTACAGCGAGGTCTCGCTCTGTCCACCCGGCGTTCCTGTCACGAACCGGCGGCACGCCTCGCTGGTTGCGGCGCGCCCGGGGCGACGGTGCCCTAGGCTGCTGCCTTCAGCTTCGCCACCTCGTCGAGCGTGGCGACCAGCTTCCGCATAAGCTCGTGGAGCAGACGCGCAAGCCCGGCCACCGGCGCCTGGAACCCGGCCGCGATCTGCGACAGCAGAACCTCGCGGGACGGGAGATCCGCAAGCTTGCGGATATCGGCCGCCGACATGAGTGTGGCATCGATCCACCCGAACTTGATCTGCGGGGTCTTCTTGCTCTTCTCGAACTCAACAAGGATCTTCGCCGGAGCGATCGGATCGCTCTGAGAGATCACGAGACCGTTCGGACCCGTGAGGTGCTCCGCCAGCACTTCAAGCCCCTTGGACTCGAACACCCTCCGGGCGAGCGTGTTCTTCACCACCCGGTACTGAACGGAGGACTCTCTGAAGCGACGCCTGATCTCATTGGCCGTCTCGACGTCCATCCCGGAGAAATCACTCAGGATCACGACGCCGGCGCCCTCAAGCTGCTTGTCGAGCCGCTCGATGAAGGCTTCTTTCTGGTGTCTCTGCATCCGCTGCCTCTCTGTTTATAGCTGGCCGGTCGCGGTCGCCCGCTCCCGACCCGGCGTCGAGCTACTGCTTGACCGCGTCGAGGAGCGCCGGAACATCGAGGTCGATGCCGGGGCCCATCGTCGAGGAGATCGATACGCTCTTGATGTAAGTGCCCTTCGCTCCCGGCGGCTTCGCCCTGAGGACCTCACGCGTCAGGCTCTCCATGTTGCCCTTGAGATGTGCCAGCTCGAACGAGGCCTTGCCGACGCCCACGTGCACGTTGCCGGTCTTGTCCGTGCGGTACTCGACCTTGCCCGCCTTGGCATCCTGGATGGCCTTGCCGACGTCCATGGTCACCGTGCCCGTCTTCGGGTTCGGCATGAGGCCGCGCGGACCGAGGATCTTGCCAAGCCTGCCGACGAATTTCATCATGTCCGGGGTGGCGATGGCGGTATCGAAGTCGGTCCAGCCACCCTGGATCTTCTCGACGAGCTCTTCACCGCCGACGAAGTCCGCCCCGGCCTCCTCGGCCTCCTTGATCTTCTCGCCCTGCGCCAGCACGAGGATCTTCACGCTCCGACCCGTACCGTGCGGCAGAACGGTGGTTCCGCGCACCTGCTGGTCCGAACGCTTCACGTCGACGCCCAGTCGGAACGCGACCTCAATGGTCTCGTCGAACTTGGCCGTCGCGCTCTCCTTGACCAGTTCCAGCGCGCGATCGAGGTCGAAAGGTCCGCCTTCCTGCGCGGCCTTCTTCACCCCGTCGTATCGGTTGCTTCTCTTCATTCGCGCTCCTTCTCCTCGGGCCCGAAGACCCTCCCACGGAATCCGCCGTGGTCGCGGTGCGATGGCTACTAGCCCACCACCTCGATGCCCATGCTCCGCGCGGTGCCGGCGATCATCATGACCGCGGCCTCGTCAGTGGCTGCGTTCAGATCGACAGCCTTGAGCCTCGCGATCTCGAGCAGCTGCTTCTTCGTGACCTTGCCGACCTTGTCGCGGTTCGGAACGGGCGAGCCCTTCGCCAGACCGGCGGCCTTCTTCAACAGCACCGACGCCGGCGGCGTCTTGGTGATGAAGGAGAACGTCCGGTCCTGATAGACCGTAAGCACCACCGGGATGATCATCCCGGGCTGATCCTTCGTCTTGGCGTTGAACTGCTTGCAGAAACCGCCGATGTCCATTCCGTACGGACCGAGCGCCGGACCCACCGGCGGGGCTGATGTCGCGACCCCGGCAGCGATCTGCAACTTGACGGTCCCGATGATCTTCTTCGCCATGCGTGTTTCCCTCGTGTTCCTTTTGTATCCAGCTCGCGCCGCGCTCCGGCGCCTGCTACGTCGATTCCACCTGCAGGAAGTCGAGTTCGACCGGTGTTGCGCGACCGAAAATCGACACCATCACCTTCACCTTGCCGCGTTCGCCGTCGATCTCGTCGATAAGGCCGTTGAACCCGCTGAACGGTCCGTCGATGCACCGTACCTGCTCACCAACCTGGTACGGGATCTCCGGCCGCTCCTTCGACGGCTTCTTCTCGATGCGACCGAGGATGCGGTCGATGTCATGCTGCTCCAGGGACTGGGGACCGGAGGTCGTACCGATGAAGGCGGAAACGCCCTGCGTCTCCTTCACCAGGTAGAACGTCTGGTCGTCCATCTCCATCTCAATGAGGAGATAGCCCGGGAACAGTTTCCGCTCGGCCGTACGGCGCTTGCCGTCCTTCATCTCAACGAATTCCTCCGTCGCGATGATGATCTGGCCGAACCGGTCCTCGAGCTTCTCGGCGGCGATCTTCCCCGCCAGCTTCTCGCGGACCTTGTACTCGTGTCCCGAGTACGTATGAATTGCATACCAATGCTTCACTGGCATTACCCCGTCCAGTAGTACCACCGGTATGCAGCGTTCCTGGCTGTGTCTAGCCGAACACGAGGCTGATCAGGAAGGACAGCGCCCGGTCGACTATGCCAATGAACACTGCAAGAATGAGAACGATCACGATCACAACCGTCGTGGACTCGCGAACTTCATCTCGCGATGGCCACGAGACGCGTCGCATCTCGTTCCTCACCTCACGGATGAACTTGACTAGTCTTTCAAACATAGAACCTCGCCTATCCGGACGCCTAAAGCAGCGTGAAGCGCATTGAGGCAGTGGCAGGCCTGGAGGGATTCGAACCCCCAGCATCCGGTTTTGGAGACCGGCGCTCTAACCAATTAGAGCTACAGGCCTGCATGGCTCTGCTCGCTTAACAGGACTACCCTTGGGCATCATCCGTGACGTGGACCCGCGGGTGAAGCGCGATGCACACGACGCTCCGCGCTCACCTGAGCTCGCTGTCTCAACGTCTCCGGATGCGGCTCGGTGCAGAACCTCACGACTCTCTCGAGTCCCGGGCTCCGCCAAGCGCTCTCACCGAGAGCGCCGTGCCCCGAAGGGCACTCGCGTCCTTACGGACGCACCCGCGCCTGCCTACCGCGTCTGCTTGTGTACCGTGTGCTTGTTGCAGAAGCGACAGTACTTTTTGTACTCCAGGCGGTCCGGATGCAATTGTTTGTTCTTCGTGTATGTATAGTTCCGGCGCTTGCACTCAACGCAAGCGATCACCACGATGTCACGCACGATACTGCTCCCGTGCTATGGTCACGCTGCTCCGCAAGGTCGCCGCGCTACCAAACTCTGGTGTCTCTCTACTCAATGATCTTCGTGATCGTGCCGGCGCCGACGGTCCTGCCACCCTCACGGATCGCGA
>CAZEXP010000048.1:0-16971 GCA_964516845.1 uncultured bacterium | reverse complement strand
GCGTCGGGAGCCACGGTGGACTCGTCGCGAGCATGTACCAGCGAAGCGCGTCGGCGCCGCTGTCGTCCATGAGCTTCATGGAATCAACGATGTTCCCGACACGTTTGCTCATCTTCTTGCCGTTCTTGTCGAGCACCATGTCGTTCACGACGCATCGCTTGAACGCCGACTCGCCCGACACGATGGTCGAAATAGCCAACAGCGCGTAGAACCACCCGCGCGTCTGGTCGACGCCCTCCGCGATGAAGTCCGCGGGGAAGTTCTTGTCGAAGAGCTCCTGGTTCTCGAACGGCCAGTGCCACTGCGCGTACGGCATGCTCCCAGAGTCGAACCAGCAGTCGATGACCTCGGGCGTGCGGGTCATCGAGCCACCGCAGCTGTCGCACCTCAGATGGATGCTGTCGATGACCGGCTTGTGCAGGTCGATCTCACCCTCGGGCGCATCCGTCGCGCGCAAGCGAAGCTCCTCGACGCTGCCGACCGAGGTCATGGTCCCACAGTCGTCGCAGATCCAGATGTTCAGCGGCGTGCCCCAGTAGCGATCGCGTGAGATGGCCCAGTCGACGTTGTTCTCGAGCCAATCGCCCAGCCGGTTGAGACCGATCTCCTTGGGATGCCAATCGATCTTCTGGTTGAGCGCGATCATCTGGTCCTTGAACTGCGTCGTCTTCACATACCACGAGTTCCGCGCGTAGTAGACCAGCGGCGAGTCGCACCGCCAGCAGAATGGATACGTATGGACGATCGTGCCCCGGCGAAACAACAGCCCGCGCTCTTTGAGTTCGGCCATGATGAGCGGGTCGGCGTCCTTGATGAACATCCCGACCCACGGTGCGATCTCCTCGGTGAAGCGACCGGCGCCGTCGACGGGCTGGACGAACGGAAGATCATTCTCGCGACCGACGCGGTTGTCGTCCTCGCCGAACGCGGGCGCGATGTGGACGATGCCCGTGCCGTCCTCGAGCGTGACGAAGTCGCCGGCGATGACGTAGTGACCGCGCTCCTCGAACGGTACGTAGCTGTAGAGCGGCTCGTAATCCCTGCCCAGGAGGTCGGCGCCCTTGACGCGGTCGACGATGCGCCATCCGCCCTCGGGCAGCTCATCGTCCGCGAACGCCAGCGGCGCCTCGAGCACCTTCAGCAACGCCTCGGCCAGGATGAGCTTCTCCTCGCCGTTATCGACGACCGCGTACGACTCCTCCGGCGCCACGGCGAGCGCGACGTTCGACAGGAGCGTCCACGGCGTCGTCGTCCAGACGAGGAACGACGTGCCGGGCTCATCCTTCAGGCGCATCCGCACGAAGACCGACGGGTCCTCCGCGTCCGCGTAGCCCTGCGCCACCTCGTGACTCGACAACGGCGTACCACAACGCGGGCAGTACGGCAGGATCTTGTGACCCTGGTAGACCAGGTCGCGATCCCACATCAGCTTGAGAATGTGCCAGATGGTCTCGATGTAGTCGTTCGTATAGGTGACGTACGGGTGCTCGAGGTCGACCCAGTACGCCATGCGGTGCGTCAGTTCGTCCCACTCGTTCTTGTACGTGAAGACGCTGTCGCGGCACTTCGCGATGAACTCCGCGACGCCGTACCGCTCGATGTCCTCCTTGTCCTCGAGTTCGAGACGCTTCTCCACCTCGATCTCGACGGGGAGGCCGTGCGTGTCCCAGCCGGCCTTACGGCTGACCTGGAACCCGGTCATCGTCTTGTAGCGGCAGACGATGTCCTTGATGGTCCGCGCGATGACGTGGTGCGCGCCGGGGTGACCGTTGGCGGTCGGCGGACCTTCGAAGAAGACGAAGCGTGGCGAACCCTCGCGCTCGTCCACGCTCTTCTTGAACGTATCGTTCTCATCCCAGAACCCGAGCACCTCGCGCTCGAGCTGGGCTGTTGTCAGTTCTCTCGGAAACTCCCGGAAACCCATGTCGTCCCTCATCCCCCGGCTGTCCACGCCGGGCGCCCCGGCGTGAATGCCTGGAGCGTGCTACATCTTGCCAATGAGCCTGAAAACGAGCTGAGTGAGCTTGGGTTCGGTCGCCCTCGCGACCTTGAGAATCTCCTTGTGGCTTGCCGGTTCCAGCGCGTCAGCGAGACAGATGTCCGTGACGACGGCAAGCCCAACGACCCTCATCTTTCCATGGATGGCCACGATGTCCTCGGCAACCATCGACATGCTCACGACATCGCCACCGATCATGGAGAGGAAGCGATACTCCGCGGCGGTCTCGAGGCACGGCCCCGCGACGCCGACGAAGACGCCCTTCTTGAGCGGTATCATCTCCTCGAGCGCGATCTCTTCAGCGATCTTGACGTACTCGCGGTCGTACGGCTGCGACATGTCGGGGAACCGCGCGCCGAGCTTGTCGTCGTTCGGACCGATGAGCGGGTTGTCTCCGGTCAGGTTGATCTGGTCGACGATCGAGATGATGTCGCCCTTCTCGTAGAGCGGGTTCATCCCGCCCGCGGCGCAGGTCAGAACGAGCTTCCTCGCTCCCAGGGCCCTCAGGACACGGATCGGGAACGTCACCTCCTGCATCGTGTAGCCTTCGTAGTAGTGCACGCGTCCGTTCATCAGCGCGACGCGGCGTCGCCCGACCTTGCCGAGCACGAGCTCGCCGGCATGACCCTCGACGCCCGAGACCGGGAAGTGCGGGATCTTGTCGAACGGGATGACCGCGTCGATCTCCATGTGGCTCGAGAGCTTCCCGAGACCGCTGCCAAGCACCACGGCGATGGTTGGCTTGAAGTCGCTCTGCTCGCGGATGTACGCGACCGCGCTGTCGATCTTGTCTCTGAGCGTCAGTACCTTCGCCATGGTTGTCCTTCCTTTCGCCTCGCGGCTACCCGAGCCGTGCGGCTGTTTGATAGAGCGTCGGGACGATGAAGTTCCTCAGGAACTCGAGCCCGAGGAGCACCAGGATCGGCGAGAAGTCGATCCCCGACTGATAGATGAACGGCAGCGCCCGGCGGATCCGATAGAGCAACGGCTCGGTGATGCTCCGCAGGAACATCACGACCGGGTGCGAAGAGCGCGGCGCCACCCACGAGATGATGACGACACCGATGATGCAGAACCCGTACAGGCGCATCACAAGGTTCAGGAGGTAGGCAAAGGCCGTCAGCAGATTCGCAGCGGCGAACATCAGCGCTCCCCGAATATGGCACGGCCGACCCTCACAATGGTCGCGCCTTCCTCAATGGCAACCTCGAAATCGTTCGTCATCCCCATCGACAGATGCTCCATGCGAACGCCGGGGATCACGCGATCCTCGATCTCGTCACGTATGGCCCGGAGCCTCTGGAAGCAGGGTCGGACGTCCTCCGGGTCCGGCAGGAACGCCCCGATGGTCATGAGACCCACGACCTCGATCCCGCGGCCGTCCGCCATCTCCTCGATGGCCGCGACGGTCTCATCTGGCGAGAGCCCGTACTTGCTCTCCTCGCCGGAGGTGTTGACCTCGACGAGCACGGGCGTTCGGCGCCCATCCGCCGCGGACCGGATCGACACCTCGCGGGCGAGCCGGGCGCTGTCGATCGACTGGATGACGTCAAAGAGCTCGAGAGCCGGCTTGACCTTGTTCGTCTGCAGGTGCCCGACGAGATGCCGCTCGACCGGCGGCAGCCCATCGAACTTGCCGGCCGCCTCCTGGACGCGGTTCTCGCCGATGCAGTCGATGCCGGCACGGATGGCCTCGACTATGTGGGCCGCGTCGACCGTCTTCGTGACGGCGACAAGCCGGACATCGGCCGGGTCGCGGAACGCGCGGTCGCACGCAGCCTCGATTCGCGCCTGAACCGCCTGAACATTGTCCGCTATCGACATGAGCATCCGCCGGGAAGAACCCACAACCTCATCGAACCATTGATTATAGACAGGGTGTACGGCCTCAGCAATGCAAAAGGCAGGCGTCCGCCATGCCGGGAACGCCTGCCCAAATGGTCCATCTGGTCGAAAAACATCGGCATCACGGTCTATTTGGCCATCTTGTGCGGGTCAGGGTCATCGCCCTCATGCGGGCGGAAGCACGCCCGGCAACGGGCCTCGTAGGCCCCCGTGGCCCCGACGACGACGCGTTCGTCCGAGTGGATGAGGCGCTGGGTCCTGTTGGCCGGCTTGCCGCACTGCATGCAAACGGCCAGTGTCTTCGTGACATACTCCGCGACCGCCATGATCTGCGGCATCGGTTCGAACGGCCGGCCGAGGTAGTCCTGGTCGAGGCCGGCGACAATCACACGGATGCCCCTGTCGGCGAGCTTCTCGCAGACCTCGGGCAGCGCCTCACCGAGGAACTGGCCCTCGTCGAGCCCGACGACCTCGGTCTCATCGTCGACATATGTCAGGACCTCGCGCGCATCGGCTACCGGGATCGACTCGACCCGTCGGTCGTCGTGCGACACGATGTTGTCTTCGTCGTATCGATCGTCGAGCGCGGGCTTGAATGCCATGACCTTCTGCTTCGCGATCTTCGCCCGCCGGAGTCTCCGGATGAGCTCCTCGCTCTTCCCCGAGAACATGCTTCCGCAGATGACCTCGATCCACCCCGTCTCGTGTCGGTCACGCATCGTTGCGTCCCTCCCCGATCCCGCCCGGATACTCGAGCGCCGCTTCCTCTCCCCGAAGCACACGCAGACCGCCCTCCGCCAGAGCCTCCATCTCATCCTCTCCCGGCACGATGATGACGGGCGCAATGAAGTCCACGTAGGAAGCGAGCCTCGATGTGATGTACTCGGCGTTCGCCAGCCCCCCGGTCAGAACGACGGCGTCGACGTTGCCCTTGAGCACTGCCGCCATCGCGCCGATCTCTTTGGCGACCTGGTAGATCATCGCGTCCATGACGACCGCCGCGCGCTCGTCGCCCTTCGTGATGCGGTCCTCGACCTCTCGCGCGCTGTTCGTCCCGAGATACGCGACGAAGCCTCCCCCGCCGACGAGCTTCCTGCGGACGTCGTCGCGCGTGTGGTCGCCTGAGAAACACATGTCGACGAGCTCGAGCGTCGGCACGGTTCCTGCGCGCTCGGGCGTGAACGGACCCGCGGAGAGAGCGCTCGACACGTCGGTCATGCGGCCGCCGTCAATGGCGACCACGCTGATGCCGCCGCCGAGATGCGCAACAACAAGGTTGACCTCATCGAGAGAGCGCTCGAGTTCGCGGGCCGCGCGCCGCGCCGTCGCCTTGACGTTGAGGGCGTGGACAAGACTTGCACGTTCGATCTCCGGGACTCCGGAGTACCGCGCGAGGTCGTTCATCTCATCGACCACAACCGGGTCAACGACGAACGATGGAATCCCGGCGGGCTCGGCGATGTCGTGCGCGAGCACCGCCCCCAGATTCGACGCGTGCTGTCCGAGGAAACCGACGCGGACGTCGTGGAGCATCGCCTCGTTGACCGCGTAGGTCCCGCTCGCGACGGGCCGCATGAGGCCTCCGCGTCCGACCACGGCCGCCAGCGACGCGATCTCGAAGCCCCGCTCCGCGAGCAGCTCGAGCACCATGTTCTTGCGATAGTCAAGCTGGTCCATGATCGACGGGAACTGCAGGAGTTCATCCCGTCCGTGTCTCAGGGTCTCCTCGAACATGGGCGATTCCCCGTCGAAGACGGCAACCTTCGTCGACGTGGAGCCCGGGTTGAGAACGAGCATGCGCTCGCGCGTATCGCGAGCGGGCTCCAGGTTCGCGGCGGGTGTATCCGGTGTCATGCTGGCATCTCCGTGTCTGGGGCGCCGTCCGGACCGTGCGTGCGCGCCGAATCAGCCGTGTCGTGTGCGGTCTCCATGTCTTCGAATCGATAGCGCCCCTTCTCATCCCGCGTGACCCGGCCGATAGCGCCGGCGGGATCGTGGTCGAGAATGAGCGTCCACCCGCCCTCGATGGCGTCGCGCAGAAGCTCCCCCTTCCGCTCGATGACCTCGAGCGGATACTCGTCCACCCCGGCCGTATACGGCGCGCGGAGATGGTGTCGGGTCGGGATGAGGTCGGCCGGATAGACGGCGGTCTCCCCGCCGGCCGTGACGACGACGATCAGATGCCCGGCACAGTGCCCACCCGTTCTGACAACTGAGACACCCTCGCCAAGCGACACCTCGTCGCCGTCGATGATGTCGAGCACGCCTGCCTCCTGGAGCGGGACGAAATCGTCAAGACGGTACGCGGCCTCGTTCATCGCGTTCGGCGCGTGCCCCTCCGTCCACTCGAGTTCGTGTACGATGTACCTCGCGTTCGGGAAGGCCGGAACGAGAGCATCCCCCCTCTTGGCAACGGCTCCGCCGGCGTGGTCCATGTGCAGGTGTGTGAGGATCACGAGATCGATCTGCTCGGGCGTGACCCCGTGCGAACGCAGCGCCTCGACGACCCCGCTGTCGTCGCCCAGGCCGAATATCTTTCGCTCGCGCTTCCCGAGCCGGGGCCCGAACCCGGTGTCGACGAGGATCCTCCGCGTCGGGGTCTCGACGAGGAGCGGCACGAGCGCCAACCTGATGCGGTTGTCCTCGTCCGGCTCGAGCAGCCGTCCCCAGATGACACGCGGCACCACGCCGAACATCGCGCCGCCGTCGTAGAGGAACGACCCGGCGTCGAGCGGCGTGAGCTTGTGCGGACCCAGCTTCACGTCAGGAACCTCACGATGAGGATGGAGAGTCGAAGACGGGCACGGGATACCCGCCGATGGGCTCAGAGGGATGATATCACGGGGACGGAGGACCGTCAACGCGGCAGCGGGTGGGCACTTCGGAGCGCCATCCTCCGGCAACCCGAACTCGCGATTCCGCTTGACCGAACCACCTGTCCGGCCTTAGAATGAGTTGTAGTCGTAATCATGCGGGAGCCACCGTCCCGCCGGAGATGTTCCCTCGCGAAACAGGAGGTGCATCGATGAATAGACTGCTCGTTGTGTTGCTCGTTGTGTTGCTCGTTCTGACCCTCGCTCTGCCGCTGATGGCACGCGAGATCGACGGTGCCACCGTTACGCTCGTCTCGCCCGCGTACGTCACGCCGGGAGTCACACAGACGATGCTCTTCACCGTTCAGAACGCATCGTCCGACGCCGAGTGGATCGCATCAATCGAGATCCACTTCCCGGGAGGCGTGCTTCACCAGGAAACGATGGGACATCAGGTCCTCGCGGCACCGCGCCCCGTCTTCACCATGACGGTCTACCCCACCGTTCCGACCGCCGTGTGGGCGGACGGGAACGGTGGCTACGGCGAGATCTACTCAACCGAGTCCTGTGACGTGTGGGTCGACTGGACCGCACCGTCGCCCATCGATCCCGCCGTCATCACGTGGGAACTCTGGGGTGACGTCTGGGGCGCCGATCCACACTACGTGACCGGCACGATCCAGCTCCTCGTCACACCGGTCGAATTGAACACGTGGTCTTCGATCAAGTCGTTGTACCGGTAGACGACCGGGAACCGGCAGGGACTGGCACCGCCAGTGGCGGGTCCCGTCGTCGCCGGAGCGTCGCCGAAAGAGAAGAAGCAGACGACGACCGGGCGCCTCCAGGGGCGCCCGGTCTTGTCGTAGGTCCGTGCCCGGAACGCTCCCAGCGATAGGGCGCATCTCCGC
This sequence comes from uncultured bacterium, assembly GCA_964516845.1. Classification (GTDB taxonomy): domain Bacteria; phylum Joyebacterota; class Joyebacteria; order Joyebacterales; family Joyebacteraceae; genus JAPEKQ01. The sequence continues at coordinate 9,406 of CAZEXP010000048.1, read as the reverse complement.
AGTATCCACTGAAACTCCGTCAGGAGGAACTGAGCGAATGCAGCCTCACTTCACGCGAAGCTGCTCACATTTCCCTGTCGTTGTTTTCCCGCTTCATACCTTGCATTATGAGTCTGATTCTGCTATCATTACCGGGTCCAAACAGTGAAGTCTGCGCACACATGGCGAGTTCCGAAACGGCGGATCGTGGACGCCCCCGCTTCGGAGTACGGTGACCCGGACGGGAGGCCGGGTCGGTTGGAGCCAGTTCAGTTCACCGAGCGAAACCGGCGCTCCGGTCATCAAGGGGGCGCAGTTCGAGCGAACACGGATCCAGCATACGGAGGAACACACCATGAGAGCACTGATAGTGCTGTTCGCCATCGTCGTTCTCGCCATGCCGGCCTTCGCCGGTCGCGAGATCGAAGGCGCCACCGTCACACTCGTTGCACCCACCAGCATGACCGTCAGCACGACCTACATGTTCGAGTTCTGGGTCCAGAATGCGTCGGGCGACGCCGAGTGGATCACCGATGTTGAGATCGCCTTCCCGGACGGCTTCACGCTCTACCCCGCGACCATGGGCTACGACATGATCACCGCGACGCGCCCCAGCTGGGATGCGTACGTGCCGATCGTCGACCACACGGCGATCTGGGAAGACAACAACGCCGGCTACGGTGAGATCTACTCCACCGAGGGCACGCGCGTCTTCATCGAATGCACCACGCCCGACATCTTCTACACCGATTGCATCTACTGGACGATCTACGGTGATGAGTACGGAGCGGAGCCGCACATGGTCTGTGGCTGCATCGACTTCGTTATCACGCCGGTTGAGGAGATCACCTGGGGCAGCATCAAGTCCCTGTACCGCTAGACTCCAGGCTGCGGCTGACGCTGCATCCGGAGGCACGCGGAGAGAACACACGAAGGCCCCGACAGAAATGCCGGGGCCTTCGTCCATATGGTGGAGGCGGCGGGAATCGAACCCGCGTCCGAGAACGGCTCCACGAGAACATCTACGTGCGTAGCCCCTCTTCTCGCTCTCACCGGTCCTTCCACCGAGGGGCGGGAGGATGGTCCGGCCAGCCGCTGTGTTGTCTCGCCCTCACGTCCAGTGGCACAACGTGACGGCCAGCCCGCGTGAGCGACGCCCCGTCCCGACCCCACGGGCAAAACCGGGCGGAACGCGTCTACCTAGTTAGCAGACGTATGCCGGCTGATAGTCGGCAGTTGAATCATTTCCCATTGTTTAACGAGGTAACGGGACCTCGGCACGCCATCCGCGCTTCTCTCGTCCCCGTCGAAACCGGATCGCCCCCTCCTCTCAGTCGTCCGGTGAATCGGTCTCGCTGTGTGCCCGGCGCAATGAACCCGAGCGCAGCGCTCACTCATCTGTCAACGCTATCATTCAATCTACCGCAGCCTCCGAGGAGAGTCAAGATACCCCCGCGCCTACTTGACAGCGTATTCCGTTGGTGGCATACTGCGCCCGCGTTGGCTGGGCGAGCGTAGCAGCTTCGCCCGAGGTAGAGGAACTGGCACAGCTGGGCTCTCCCTCCGCCGGAGGTACCGGATGGGCGGGAGCGGACCGGTCGCCGAACCGAAGCGTCGGGGTCATCCCGACAGGAGGAAAGCATGAAGCAGCTGCTCATCGTTGTGTGCATCCTCGCTTTCGCCATCCCGGCCGTGGCCGGCAGAAGCATCGAAGGCTCCTATGTTGAACTGGTCAGCCCGCTCGACCCGATGCCGAACACGACCTGCACGTTCACGTTCTACGTGTGGAACAACTCGTTCGACGTCGAGTGGATCGCCGACACGTGGCTCACCTTCCCCGACGGCTACGTCGCCAACGCCGCCACAATGGCGTACGACGACCCGAATCCGGGGTCCTTTGTCTGGACCATGATGGTCGACGGCCAGACGGCTCAGTGGAACGACGGCGACGCCGGCTACGGCGAGCTCTATGACCAGGTCGGCACCAACATCTACATCGACGTGACGACGCCCGCCGAGATCACCGGTGAGATCCATTGGGAGCTCTTCGGTGATGTCTACGGCGCCGACCCGCACTACGTCGACGGCGCCATCCTGATCGGCTACACGCCGGTCGAGGAATCCACGTGGTCCAGCATCAAGTCCATGTACCGCTAGACTCCCGCTGAACGACGCAACAAGAAGGGGGACGGCGAACGCCGTCCCCCTTCCGTTTGACTTCCACGACTGTGCGCCCACACCGCACCGGGACCGCCAGGTCCCGTCGACACGCGGCGACGACTTCCCGCGGGACCGGCCCTACTGAGCCTTGCGCCCGAGTTCCTCGAAGAGAACGTACTCCTTCCCCTCGTGAAGAAAGGGGGTCTCGAACAGCCGCTGGATCTCGTCCGGCGTGATGAGCTCCGGATCGTACTCAACGACCGCCGTTTGCGTCCGTGTGTACGTTGTGAGCGAGACGACCCCCGGCGTGCTCCCGATCAAGTTCGCGAACCCCATCGACGTGCCCCGACACTTCAGACCCGCGACCTCGTACTCGATCATCTGGACGACGCCCGGCCGCTCGTCGACGAACTGTGCTTCCAGCGTCGGGACGCGGTATGCGCCCGTCGTCGCGAATGCCACGAGGATGAGCAGCACGACGGCGACGGGGATGATGACGACCTTGTTCATGGGATGCCTCCTCCGACCGTCGTTGCTACTTCCCGAGAAGCGAGAGCTCGAGCGCGCCGACCTCCGGACAAGCCTCGACGCACTCCAGACAGTTCGTGCAGTTGCGAGCCGTCACCTCGGTCAACTGAGAGACGGGGATACCGTGCGGGCACGCGTCGTCACACTTCCCGCAGTCGGTGCACACGCTCCACACGCGGCGGAGCCTGAGAATCCCCGCGCGGGAGAACGGGTCCATCACGGCGCCGAGCGGGCAGAGGTAGCGGCACCAGAAGAACGGGACGAAGAACGCCACGGTGAGAATGCCGACGGCGATGAAGACGCTGAACGCGAGAAGCCCGTGGCCCTGGAAGCCCGTGAAGATGATGTAGAAGGGATCATAGGCCCTGAATCCCAGGTCGCCCTGCCACACCGTCCCCGTCAGACCGAGCACGGCCGCGAGCACGACGTAGCGAAGCGGGATGAGTGTCCGATCGAGCGCGTACGGGAGCCGAACTGTGTGCCCGAAGAGCCTCCGGTTGAAACGCCAGAGCCACTCCTGAACAGCGCCGAGCGGACAGACCCATGAGCAGAACGACTTCTTCGAGATGACTGTGAGCCCCACGAGCGAGATGAAGAGCGCCACGTGGAGTTCGTTCATCGAACATGAGTAGGCCTGGTGGCGCAGCAGCGGATAGAGCGCGACCAAACCGGCGAACGGACAGTACGTCTCGCACGAATTCGGCGTGGCGCCGGAAAGACCGCGCGCCATCAGCGTGACGACGCCCGCGAGGAAGATGAGCTGCACGATTGTCCTGAGTATTCGCATTCGTCCCCCTGATCGCACCAAGACGACCGCGTTGCACTACCCGCCCATGATCTCATCGTACCAGAGGCACAGCTTCGCGGCGACCGCCCTCGCATCGTGATCGCGCTGCACCACTTCTACGTTCGCAGCCCCCATGCGTGCTCTGAGTCCTTCGTCACGCAGGAGGGCAAGAATGCTCCCAGCCAGCGCCTCAACATCTCCCGGATCTATCAGAATCCCGTGCTCCCCGTCTCGCACCACCTCGGGGATTCCTCCGACGGGCGTCGTAATCAATGGCAGTCCGGCGGCCATCGCCTCCAGCATGGCCATGGGAAGCCCCTCAGCGTACGAGGGAAGAACGAAGACATGGGCACGCCGGAACGCATCGAGCTTCTGATCATCCCGAACCCAACCGAGAATCCGGACATGGTCCGTGAGACCGAGCGACGCCACCCGGGTTCTGAGCATCTCTACATCACGGTCGCCACCGAATTCCACCGTGACCCGGGGGCGTTCCTGGACAACCAGGGCGAGAGCCTCCGCCAGATCGAGCACACCCTTCTCCTTGACGACCCAGCCCAGGAAGAGAACCGTACCGCCATCCTCGGGGACCGGTGGTCGCTCAGGTATGACTGCCTCGAACTGCGCGGCTCTGATCGAGTTCATGAGAACGCGGATATTGGCACGAGGAGCGATCGTCGCCAACCGTCCCTTCCACTCCTCTGTGAGGGCGATGACCAGGTCCGACTCCTCAAGATCACGCACGATCGCCTTCTGCCGAGCCGGCGACGACGACTTGAAGAACTTCGGAAACCGTCCGGCGTGGACGTGCGTGATCGTTCGACAACCGAACATCCTCGCCATCGCAAGCACCGCCGACTTCCGAGTGAAGCTGGCATCCGTCGACATGTGGACATGGACGATGTCCGCCCGGCGCAATGCGAGCAGACCGAAGAGGCGAAGCAGACCGAAGAAGGCCGCCAGTGTCTTGAGAGGTCTGGAGCCGTCGATCTGTGTCGCAACGTATGTGACCCGCGGCCCATCCGCGGGCAGACCCGAGAGGAGAGCCGTAGCCGAGGCAGCGATGCCACCTCTGACACGCAATGAGGACCCGACCATGATGACCCGAGGACTCCTCTTCACACCGCCGCTCCGCATCACTGTCCGTCCTTGGAATGGAACCTCACCAGCTCCGACTCATACCAGTTCTCCATGCGGCGTGCGACGGCGTCCCAATCGTACTTCGCGAGAACCTCATCCCGGTATCTCGACTCGCATGGCTCGTTGCGCCGGTTGAGCCAGGAAAGAATCGCGTCCGCTATCGCGCGGGCTGAGATGTCGCGAGTCACGAGTTGCTCATCGATCGGCAAGAGAATCTCGGGGGTTGCGCCGGCAGGCGTTCCGATGACCGGAAGGTTGGACGCCAGCGCCTCAACAGTCGAGATCCCGAAGCCCTCCATGGCCGCCGTCGGGAGCACGAACAGGTCGGCCGCCTGATAGCGCCACACGAGTTCGTCGTCGGTCACTCTGCCGGCCAGCGTCACGCGCTCACCGAGAGTCAGTGACTCGATCTGTTTCTCCAGGGCGCGTCTGAGAATGCCGTCGCCGCAGATGGTCAGATGCAGGAGATCGCCGCGGTCGGTGTCGTCAGAATGGATCACATGGTGAAGCGCGGTGACGAGGTTCTCAAGGCCCATCCGAGGCGAGAGATTGCGGACGGTCAGGATCTCGATCACGTCGGGGTCGATTCCCAGGCGCCTGCGAACCGCGGCGCGGTCCTCGGCCGGGCGAAACCTCGTCGCGTCGACTCCACCGGGGATGATCTCAACCTTGCCGGAGTCGACCCCGCGGAAGTGATTCTCGATGTGCTCCTTGCTGTAGCGCGACAGCACGTGGATGCCGCTCGCGCAGTGGAGAACGCCGGACTCCATCATCCTCTGGCTTCGCTCGATCAGCGAGGCCGCGATGTGCTTCGGCACGCGCCTGAACCACGATGGCTCGTCGCGCAGCTGCCAGCTCGTCAGCAGGCGGAATTCCAGGAACCCCGGCGCGTGGAACGTCGGAAGCTGGCACACCGAGCGACCGACGCGAGTCCTGGCCAGTTGCCAGCCGAGCAGCGCCTCGTGGATTGAGAGTATGTCGACCGGCTGCTCGGCGTGAATCTGTTCGAACATGCGTCTGACGGTCTTCAGGTGACGAATCGAACTCTCGAGGCGATTACGACGTGGAAAGGCATATGTGTGAATCCACATACCCTCGCTCAGGTACGGCTCCGGCGCTACGTTCTCGCGCGTGTTGGCGATCACGCGAACCGTATTGCCGCCCGCGGCAAGCCGGCGTCCCAGCTCGTAGATGTAGCTGTATGTTCCTCCGATTCTCTCGGGAAACACGCCTCTGTGTACGAATACGATATGCATAATTCTCAAGTCTAGTGGAGGCTCCGGCGAGTGTCAATCCACCCTGCCCGGCGCCGCGGCACAGAATCCACGATGGGCGCCGCCCGGTCCGGTCGACGCCCACCATCGGGAGTCCGATCCTCTGATGTGCACAACTACACGTCCAACGTACGTCTGCTTCTGAACGACTCGACGGCCCTGAATGTCGCTTTCATCACGGCGTAGATCTCGTCGAACGGGATCGGGGCCTGCCCGCCCTTTCGCAGCGAGTCGAGGTACTCCTTGATCATCTCCGGCTGCCCCTTGTTCTGCGAAGACAGCCGCTTCACTGTCGGCTTCCCACGCCCATGGAAGGCGAGCTGCTTGAAGTCAGTGAGAATGCCGGTCTGTCCGCCCTGATAGACCTCGATGTACTCCTTTGGCACACTCGAAGAACCGTTCGCGAAGTACGACACGGTTCCGATCGCCCCGTTGGCGAAACGCAGACTGATGTTGACCGTGTCCCCGAGGTGATCCGGTTCCTCCATGACGGCGGCCGACACGTCGACCGGCAGCGACCCGTTGAGGAAGGTCAGGTAGTCGATGAAGTGACAGGCTTCGCCGATGATGCGCCCGCCGCCAAGTTCGGGCGACTGCATCCAATGGTCGCGGTCCATCGAACCCGCATTGACCCGATAGATCATCGCCATCGGCCCCTCGCGAAGGCGCGCCTTGAGAGCCGCGGTCAGGGGTGAGAACCTCCGGTTGAACCCGACCATGAGCGACGGCGCTCTTCTGCCGGAGGCCAGCTCCCTGAACAAGCCGTTGACCTCCGCGAGTTCCTCGATCGTGAGGGACAGCGGCTTCTCCACGAACACGTTCTTCCCGGCCTTGAGCGCATCAAGAACGTACGGCGCGTGCGTGTCGTGGCGTGTGGCGATGAACACGGTGTTGACGCTCTCGTCGTTCCAGATGTCGCTCCCGTCGGACGTGCACGCCTCGAACCCGTAGCGGTCGGCCACGGAGCGCGAGCTCGTACCCTTCGAGGTCATGACCGTCTTCAGAACGATGTCGCTCGCCTTGAGATTGGGAAGCAGGCTTCCCATTGCGTAGCTCCCGGCGCCCACGAACGCAATCCCGATCTTGCCGTCGGCGCGGACCGAACCCGTGACGATCTTGCGTTCTTCAGCCGTCTTCTCGGTGTCGTACTTGAGGACGATCCCAAGGTGCGGCTCGTCTCCCTTGAGTATGAGATCGTAGGCTTCCGGTGCGCTTTCCAGATCGAAGGAATGCGTCGTGAGGTACTCGATGTCGATCTTCGACGAGTGGACGAGTTCCTGGAATGCCCGCATGTTTCTGTTCTCGGTCCAACGCACGTATCCGGCCGGGTAGTCGCATCCGCCCTCCTCGTAGCTCGGATCGTATCGACCGGGACCGTACGAACAGGACATCCGCAGGTCGAGCTCCTTCTTGTAGTACTCCTCGAAATTGAAATCCGTGGTAACCCTGCCGAGGATGACGACCTTCCCGCGCTTCTTGATGAGATCGCCTGCCAGGTTCACAGGCCCGTCACTCTTGCTCGCCGCGGCGATGATCACCGCGTCGGCGCCGATGCCGTCAGTGAACTCGAGTACGGTGCTCGCGAGCGCCGCGTCACCGGGCTGGAACACAGCATCGGCGGAGTGTTCCCTGGCGATGTCGCAGACGCCCTGGTTGATGTCCACACCGATCACGCGGACGCCCGCCGCTCTCAGCAGCAGACACGCCATCTGGCCGATGAGACCAAGACCGATGACGACGCACGTCTCCCCCAAATTGAGCTCGGCCTGTCTGACACCCTGAAGCGATATCGCACCGACGGTGTTGTACGCGGCCAGATCGAGACGAGCCCCGGCCGGAAGCTTCACACAGAGGTTCACGGGAACAGCTACGAACTCGGCGTGATTCGCATAGCCGGCCCCACCACACGCCACGAGGTCGCCCGGGGCGAACTGCCTGACGTCCGGCGCCACCTCGACGACCTCGCCAGCACAGCTGTACCCGAGGGGCGAGTAGGCGTCGAGCTTCTTCATCACGGCACGATAGGTCTGCACGGGCCCCTTGGTCCTGACGGAGTCAAGGACCTGCTTGACCTGCTGCGGCCTTTCCTTGGCCTTGCCGACGTACCCTTTCCTGCCTGTACTCACCGTGCTGCCCTCCGTCCCTCCACTGATGACGGAGTAGTGAGTGCGCACGAGAATCTGGCCCGAGGAGAGCAAGGGCGTCGGAACGTCGAGCACATCGAGCTGGCCATCCTTCAACTTGTGAGTCAGCTGCTTCATTGTTGTTCCCTTGCCAGGTTCATGAAGAGACAGCTCCACAGGAGCAGGCGCCGTGAAGCGGACGCCTCCCTGCAGAGCGCGGCATTTCGCTGAAACGCGATGTTTCGGTGTACTCGATGCAACAATGCGGCCAGATTTCGACGGAATGTGTGATGGTACTCGGTACTCCAGCCGCCGTCAAGGCACGCGGGCCCGCCGACAGGGCGGCGATGGGCGCCGGAGTTCCGACCGACCCCACAAAGGACGCGGGGCCGGAATCACTCCGGCCCCGCATCGATGGTACGCCCAGAAGGAATCGAACCTTCAACCTACTGATTAAGAGTCAGTTGCTCTGCCTAATTGAGCTATGGGCGCGTATCACTATGGAGCGCTGTCTCGGACTGCGAGACGCTGCTAGAACGGCAGATCGTCGTCGTCGATCTTGACGGTATCGGGCGCGAAGTCCGGCGTGTCCGCCTGGTCGCCTCCGCCACCGCCGCTCGAGCGCGGTCCGTCGCCGCGACCGCCGAGCATCTGCATGTCGCGCGCGACGATCTCCGTCGTCTTGCGCTCGATCTCGCTCTTGTCCTTCCAGGAACGCGTCGTGAGCCGGCCCTCGATGTAGACCTGACGGCCCTTCGAGAGATACTGACCGCAGATCTCAGCCAGCTTGCCCCACGCCACGATCCGGTGCCACTCGGTCCTCTCCTGCTTCGACCCGTCGCGATCGGTCCACGCTTCGTTCGTCGCAAGCGTGAATGTGGCGACGGACGTTCCACTCGGAGTCGTCCTGAGCTCGGGATCACCACCGAGGTGTCCGATCAGGATGACCTTGTTGACGCCTCTACCTGCCATGCCGCCCTCCTCACTTCAGGGGTCATCACAACCCGCCGGGCGGGTCTTGCGCGAAGCCCTTCGGCTTCACGAAGGGGCGCACGCTTCCGACACGTTGCCGTGACCGGAAGATCAGAAAGATTATCACCGTCGGTGTCTGATGACAACCTTCAACTGCCGCAGTTCCGACAGCCGCGATCTGTGGGGTGGATGACGGGGCTTGAACCCGCGACAACTGGAACCACAATCCAGGGCTCTACCAGCTGAGCTACACCCACCGTGTTCTCAACAACCGATCTCTCTATATGGTACGCCTGGCTGGACTCGAACCAGCGGCCTACGGATTAGAAGTCCGTTGCTCTATCCACCTGAGCTACAGGCGCGCCTGGTCGGGGCGAGAGGATTCGAACCTCCGACTTCCTGCTCCCAAAGCAGGCGCGCTAACCGGGCTGCGCCACGCCCCG
>CAZEXP010000047.1:0-17083 GCA_964516845.1 uncultured bacterium | reverse complement strand
GTTCGGGAAGCAGGGTCGCAGAGGCTTCCCGGGACTCACACCCTTCGGGGGATGACGGCCGCCCGGCGGCGCACGGCGCCGCTTGGGGCGGCTTGGCCGAACGAGCAGCGAGCTGCTCGCTCGGCAGGCCTGGGGACTCCCGGACAGTATCGCACGTTACACTGAGGAGGAACACGGGTGGCAGTTCGCATTAGACTGCAGCGCAAGGGTGCTCGGCACATGGCGTTCTTCAGGATCGTCGTCGCTGACTCCCGCGCCCCGAGAGATGGGCGCTTCATTGAGCAGCTCGGCTACTACGATCCGCTGAAGGACCCGGCGGAGATCAATCTCCAGAGCGCGAAGGCCATTGACTGGCTCGGCAAGGGCGCTCAGCCCTCCGAGACGGTCCGTGCGCTGTTCTCGCGTGTCGGCATCATGGAGACCTGGCACGAGATGAAGAAGGGCCGTTCCTACGATGAGCTCACACACATCGAGGAGGAGGCTCGGAAGAAGATCGAGGCCAGGGCCGCCATGGATCGACGCAAGAAGGAAGACAACAAGGGGAAGAAGCAGGCCGAGGCAGAGAAGGAGACCACGAAGGCTGCAGCGCCGGTAGACGACGCTCCCGCCGACAAGGCTCCGGCCGAGGCTGATGCGGTCGCTGAGGCTGAGGCTGAGACCTCGGACGAGAGCGGCGAAGCGGCCGTCGAACCCGCTGAGGGAAAGGTTGTGGAAGAGGCTCCGGCCGATGAACCCGCAGTCGATCCCGAGCCCGTCGCGAATGACGCGACGGACGAACAGGGGAGCGCTGAAGGAGACGAGACAAAGACCGACGCCTAGCGGCTGACGTCTTTCGTTAACCTCACAGTCTCCCGGAAAGGTTGGCGCGATGTTCGACGAGGAGACCAAGACCTCTGGTAGCGACGACTTCTCGCTCCAGGATCTCGTCGAGTATGTGGCGCGCGGTCTCGTGACGAATCCCGACGCGGTCCAGGTAACTGAGACCTCGAAGGGTGATATGATCGTCTACGAGGTGCGTGTTGCAGACGAGGACAAGGGACGCGTGATCGGCAAGAACGGTCGCACGGCCAAGGCGATGCGTGCCATCGTCGGGGCCGCGGCTACGAAGGCCGAGCACAAGGCGACGGTCGAGATCATCGACTAGCCTGGCGTCCGCCGGTCGGACTTCAATGGAGAGATCCGATGAGGGAGCTCGACACATGGGTCGAGGCCGGCGTCGTTATGAGACCGCACGGCATCGTAGGTGAGGTTGTCGTCGATTTCAAGAACGACCTCCTGGAGCTGGTCTCTGAGACCATGAAGCTGCGCACCACGCGTGCACACGACGATGAGGATCTCATTCTCACCGTCGAGAGGGTGCGCAAGCACAAGGGTCGGCTCATCATCGCCTTCAAGGGTCGGAAGACCCGCGAGGAAGCGAATGAGCTCAGGTCCAGAACCGTCTGGATGACCCGGGACCAGATCGGTCCGCTCGATGAAGACCGCTGGTTCGTGCAGGACCTTATCGGCATGACGGTCCTGACGGACGACGGCGAGACGCTCGGCAAGCTTGTCGACGTGATGCACCAGCCGGCGAACGCGGTCTTTGTCGTCGAGACGGAGTCTGGGGAGCTGCTCCTCCCGTTGATCGACGACGTGATACTCGACGTCGACATCGAGGGCGGCAAGATGACAGTCCACTTGCTTCCGGGCCTGAGATAGCTCGAGGGGCTCCGACGAGGGAGGGACCCGTGAGGATCGACATTCTCACGCTCTTCCCGGAGATGTTCGAGGGGCCGCTGAGCGAAAGCATTCTGAAGCAGGCCCGCGAGAAGGGCCTCATCGACATCAGGCTCACGAACATCAGGGACTATGCGAGGGACAAGCACCACACCGCGGACGACTACCAGTACGGTGGCGGAAGCGGGATGGTGATGAAGCCCGACCCGATCTTTGAAGCAGTGAGGGACGTTCTTGGCCACGCTGATGACACTGCCGGGCAGGCAGCGGCATCGGCCGTCGACGCGCCGGTGAGCGCCGACGCGCCAGCTGAGTCTGACGTAGCCGTCGTGCTTCTGAGCGCCAGAGGGCGGCTCTTCGACCAGCAGCTGGCCCGCGAGCTCTCGGAGCGTTCGAGGCTCATCCTCGTGTGCGGGCGGTACAAGGGCGTGGACGAGCGGGTGAGCAAGCTGGCAACGCACGAGGTCTCCGTCGGGGACTACGTTCTGACGGGCGGCGAGCTTCCGGCGGCCATCGTGGTCGACGCGGTCTCGCGACTCGTGCCGGGCGTCCTCGGAGCCATGGAGTCCGCCGAGACGGACTCGCATTTCGACGGTCTGCTCGGTCCGCCGGTCTACACACGTCCGGAGGACTACGAGGGCGACGTTGTGCCGGAGGTGCTTCTCTCGGGGAATCACGAGAGAATCCGGGTCTGGCGGAGGACGGAGGCGCTCCGGGCAACACTTACGAGACGCCCCGAACTGTTTTCGAAGATAGAACTGAGCAACGAGGATCGAACGATCCTGGAGTTGATAGAAGAAGAGATTGGGCAGGACAACAACTGACACGGGCCGAGCCGGTCGGGGCAACCCGGATCGAGACGGACCGAGAAGACGACAACCGGCCCGGCAACCGTGGGGGAACAACGATGAACGAGAAGATTCGCGAGATCGAGGCGAAGCAGATACGCGAGGATGTCCTTGAGTTCGGCATCGGGGACACGGTTCGTGTCGATGTGCGTATTCGGGAGGGTGCGAAGGAGCGGACGCAGGCCTTCGAGGGCACGGTCCTCGCAAGGCGTGGCAGCGGCGTGAACGAGACGTTCACGGTGCGGCGAGTCGCCTCCGGCATCGGTGTGGAGAGGGTCTTCCCGATGAACTCCCCGAACGTCCAGAACGTCAAGGTCACGCGCCGCGGCAAGGCGCGTCGCGCGAAGCTGTTCTACCTCAGGGATAGAACCGGCAAGTCCGCCAAGACCAAGGCACGGGACATCCGGTAGAGAGTATTCGGCGAGCCCGCCGGCCGTCCGGCCGGCGGGCCCGCTCTGGACCCCGCGGCACCCCAACGACGGGAATCGGCAGCGCATGACCCGTGAGAACGAGCAGCACACCGACCTCTCTTCACTGAACATCACCGACATCAAGACGCTCGTCGAAAGCGCCAGACCCGCGCCCGGCGACCCGTTGTGGCTCGCGCTCGAGAGCGACCCGAGGCAAGGGGTCAGAGATATCGCGTCACGTCGTCTCCGCGCCAGGACGCGCGAGACGCGCGAACTCCGGCGTCTGAGCGAACTCCGACGGCACGAGCGGAAGCTCTGGGACGAGGGAGTCGAACTCGTCGCCGGCGTCGATGAAGCCGGTCGAGGGCCGCTGGCTGGGCCCGTTTTCGCGGGGGCCGTTGTGCTCCCGCGCGACTGCGTGCTTCCCGGTCTCAACGACTCCAAGAAGCTCTCGCCAGAGAGGCGCGAGGAGCTCTACGCGCTCATCCATGAGAGCGCCGTGGCCGTCGGCGTCGGCAGCGCGTCCCACGCGGTCATCGACGAGGTCAACATCCTCCGCGCGACGATGGGCGCGATGGCTGACGCGGTCCGTGGTCTCGGGATCCAGCCCGGGCATGTGCTGATCGACGGGGGGCAGGAGGTTCCCGATGCGCCGTGGCCGCAGACGGCGATTCACCAGGGCGATCAACGTTCCGCTCCGATCGCGGCCGCGTCGATCGTGGCGAAGGTCACGCGGGATCGTCTCATGGTGGAGATGGACGATCTCTATCCAGGCTACGGGTTCGCGCGGCACAAGGGGTACGGCACGGAGGATCACATCTCCGCACTGACGCGCCTCGGTCCGTGCCCGATTCATCGGATGTCCTTCCATATCGTCGAGGAGTCCTCGGCCGGTCCCTCCGGACTCTACCGCAAGCTCCGTTCGGTGCTCATGGATGCGCCCGATGTAGAGACGCTCGCGCTCGCGGGAAAGGGCGTGTCGATGCGGAAGGAAGAGCTCGCGCCCTACGAGCTCGGGAAGCTTCGCAAGCTCTACAAGCGGTGCTATGTCAGATTGGCCTCCGGGCTCGGGCCCTCACGGTAGTTTCTTCCGCCGCCCGGCGTTCCCGCGGTCACAGAGTCTCCCCGGTCAGAGTCTCCCTGTCGCAGGCCCCCTCTCTTGCAGATCCGTCTCCCCCTGGAGAACACCATGTCACGCGACAGTCTCGGTCCGCTCGGCGAGGAGATCGCCGCGCGCTTCCTCGAGATGCGCGGCGCCCGCATCCTTGAGCGCGGGTACCGCCATCGCGGTTGTGAGATCGACATCATTGCATGGGAGGGCCGGCGCGTGCTGTTCGTGGAGGTCAAGACGAGGCGTGGTGACCGTCGCGGGTCGCCGGCATCCGCAGTCACGCGGACCAAACGACAGCATATCCGATCGGCGGCTCGCGGGTATCTCGCCGAGGGCGGCGGAGGAGGCGCGCGAGTGCGATTCGACGTCGTCGAAGTCACTCTGTCCCGGGGTGGTCTGGACCTCGCGCTCAGGTACATCCCTGGCGCGTTTCGCGAGGAGTGAGGGGAGGGGAACATGCTGAGTGCCGTTCTTTCCGGCGCCGTGTCGGGGGTGCAGGGATTCGTCGTCCGCGTCGAGGCGGATGTGTCGCGCGGTCTCCCGTCGTTCTCGACGGTCGGACTCGGCGACAGCGCGGTTCGAGAGGGCAAGGACCGCGTCGGGGCCGCCATCCGCAACTCCGGATTCCGTTTCCCGGACGACCGCGTGACGGTCAATCTCGCACCCGCCGACATCAGGAAGGTGGGTGCAGCGTTCGATCTGCCGATCGCCGTGAGCGTGCTGGCGGCGACCGGGCAGGCCGACCAGGCCAGGCTCGGCCGGCTGCTCATCGTGGGGGAACTCGCGCTTGACGGGTCGACCCGACCCGTTCGCGGTGTACTCCCGATGGCGATGGCGGCGCGCGGAGCGGGGCTCACCGGGATCGTGGTGCCGCCCGGCAACGCCGCGGAGGCATCGGTCGTTGATGAACTCGAAGTGCTGCCGGCCGCGACTCTGTCATCAGCCGTGCGGGTCCTCTCCGGCGGTTCTCCCGATCTACCGATCGAGTCTCACAAATCGACACGGTCATCGCGGGAAGACCTCCGTGACGTGAAGGGCCAGCTCGTCGCCCGTCGCGCACTCGAGGTCGCGGCCGCGGGTGGGCACAACATCCTGTTCGTCGGGCCGCCCGGCGTCGGCAAGACGATGCTTGCGCGTCGACTTGCCGACATCCTGCCGCGTCTCGCCCGTGAGGACGCGGTCGTCGCGACGATGATCCACAGCGTGGCGGGGCTGCTCGAACCGGGGGAGTCTCTCGTGGAGTCGCCTCCGTTTCGGAGTCCGCATCACTCGACCTCGCTGGCGGGGCTGCTCGGAGGAGGGAGCCTGCCCCGGCCGGGCGAAGCGAGCCTGGCGCACGCCGGCGTGCTCTTCCTCGATGAGCTGCCGGAGTTCCGGCGCGACGCGCTGGAGGGTCTCCGGCAGCCGATGGAGGACGGCGTCGTGTCGATCGTTCGCGCGTCCGGGACGACGCGACTGCCGGCGCGTTTCACGCTGGCCGGGAGCATGAACCCGTGCCCGTGCGGATACAGCGGTGACGCGGCGCGCGCGTGCTCATGCACGCCGGCGCAGTTGAGACGCTATCACGCCCGCGTCTCCGGACCTCTGCTGGACCGGATCGACATACGCGTCGCAGTGCTGCGGCCGACGATGGATGAGCTGGAAGGCGCGGGGGATGGAGAGAGTTCCGCGGTCGTGCGTGAGCGCGTCGCCACGGCGCGAGCAGGGCAACGCGCGCGGTTCGCGTCCGTGGGAGGTGCCGCAACGAACGCGGGCGTCACCGTCCGCGACATGCGTCGGCTCGGCGCATTCTCGGAGGGCGCACTGGGCGCGCTCCGCTCCGCCGCGGGCAGCATGGCGCTCTCAGCACGCGCGTATCACCGGGCGATGCGCGTGGCGCGGACCGTGGCCGATCTTGACGGCGCGTCAACCGTCGAGCGATGCCATGCGGTCGAGGCGCTCGCGTACCGGCATGGCGCCCGGGATGGCGATGTGAAGGGGCCGCGGAGAAGGCGTTGAGATGGCCTAAGTCGAGGAGTGTGAAGGAACAAGAGGGAATCCCGAATCCTTGACCAATAGTCACATTTATAGTTGTCAAAGACAGCACGATGTGCTAGTATCACCTTGATAGTGCGGGGCTCTCCACGAGAGAGCTTCGGGAGCGGTGGAACGTGTGGGATGACAGCAAGAGACCAGGTCCGAGGAGGTCTGCCTATGCACAGTGTCGGGCGACTGAGACATGGCTTGAGCTAACCAATCTGCCTGCTTCAGTTGCCCCTGGTTCCCGACTTCGCGCGAGTGAGGGCGGGGGTCGTCTGGAAGGCAACTCTCCCGCATGAGGGAGGGAGCACTCCACAAGCTGGTTCTAGTCATGAGGAGGGGAGAGAGCAAATGAGAACGCTCGCTATTGCGCTGACCGTTCTGCTCGTTGCCAGCACCGCGCTGGCCGTGGTGAACACCGAGTACGCGACGGAGTTCCGTGGCCCGAACCGTGAGAACATCGTCTTCGGGTATTTCGACATGAGTGACGCGACCGGGTTCACGGCCGTGGACAACACGGCCACCGCAGTCGTGCACTTCCATGTCGACAGCTACATGCCGTTCGACGGCACCGACCATTGGTGGTGCGGCAACTTCGACTACGACGCCGACGGCGGTTACGGCAATGGTTGGGACGATCGTCTCAACATTCCTGCGACGGACGTCTCGGCAGCCACCTACCCGGTGCTCACGTTCGCTCACTACTTCAGCAGTGAGCTGAACTGGGACTTCACGTATGTCCAGGCCAAGCAGGCCGGCGCCTACATCGACCTGAACTCCGGCTACACGGGTGTCATTACCGGCGGTACGTGGATCGACATCGGCGTGTACGGGTTCGTGCTCACGGGTCTCGACAACCCGATCGAAGCGCGTTTCCGCTTCCTCTCCGACGGCAACACGTCGGATGAGGACGGCCTCTACGCGTCGGTTGGCGGCGGTTACATGGTCGACAACATCAAGATCTACGACTTCTACGGCGGAGCCGTGTACTTCCTCGACGATGTCAACAGCGGCGGCATCTGCGTGCCCACGATTCCGGGCTCGGCCGGCAGCTGGTGGCACCTCGTCAACGACATCTGTTCGTCGAACGTCGTTCCGTCCTGGTGGTGTGGTGATGACGCTGACACCAGCCTCATTCCGCCGAACCTGGACAACGCCCTGATCACGCCGGCCGTCGACATCAGCGGCGCGCTGACCTGCACGGTTCGCTATGCGGTCCACGCCGAGGTTCCGAGCGGCGTCGGTGACTTCTGGTACAATCACGTCATCGTTGACGGTGTCGACTACAACCTCGGCGGTTGGTGGGGCGACTTCGGACAGTGCGGCGGTTTCGGTACCTCGGGTCTGACCGGTGACGACATTTCGGACCTGCTGCCTGCCAGCTCCGTGCAGTACATGATCATCTTCTACACCGACGAGTTCGGATGCGGTCCGGGCACGGCCGGCGGCGCTGGCATCAACCTCGATGACACGTGGTTCGAGGGTATGCCGATCGTGCCGGTCGAGTCGAGCAGTTGGGGCAACATCAAGGCCATGTACAGGTAGCACTCAGATGTATGCGGGGGCGCTGACACTATAGCGTCGCCCGTTCGAAGCTCAAGGGAGGCCCGCTGGATTCGTCCGGCGGGCCTCTTTCCGTCTCAGGGCCCCGTCGGGCGTTCCGAATGGTCACCGCTCATTTCCTCCGTTCGTCGCACCAGCATTGGACAGGTTTATGCTACTTCCAGAGACCGAGGGTTCTCGGGTGCTTCAGGACGGCAGCGCCGTCAGGGGAGAAGGGCCCACGGAGTGGGAATTCCCCGGCTCTTGGGCAGGGGGATCCACCGACCGACCGCACAGTGAAACGGGCGTACGGCCACGCTGATTGCGTGGTGCATCGGTCCAGACGGGCCGGCAAGCACGGACGCGCCGCGACACGGTGGCCGGTTGAAGCGCCCTCGGAGAGCGCGGCCGACACGACAGACCACAACGACAAACCCGTTCCCGAAGGAGGGCACGCAGAGTTGTAGAAGGGGAGCCACACGGCGCGAAGCGCCGCTCGGCGACCCGGCGACCGCGAGTGGTGCGGTCGAATTGGTGACAGTGTTGTTTGGCACGCCGCAGACGTAAGCTGGAGGAGAGAGAATGAGGACGATCATAGTCTCGCTGGCCGTTCTGGTGCTTTGCGTTGGTATGGCTTCGGCGAAGCTCCAGGTCGAGTACCCGACGACCGAGATGCGGACTCCGCATCGCGCCAACACGCTCTACGAGTATTGGGACATGAGTGACGCCACAGGTTTCGTTACGCAGGATCTGACGGCCACGGCAGTCCCGCACTTCCACGTTGATTCCTACATGCCGTACGATGGTACCGACCACTGGTACTGCGGCGACGTCGGCATCACTGCCGATGGTGGTTACGGCAACAGCTGGGATGATCGTCTTGAGATCCCGGCGACGGACGTGACGGGTGCCTACTACCCGGTCCTGACGTTTGCCCACTACTATGACAGTGAGGCCGGCTACGATTACACGTACGTGCAGGCCAAGCAGACCGGCGCCTACGTTGACATGAACGCCGGTTACAACGGTCAGATCGCGGGCGGCACCTGGGTCGATCTCGGCACGTACGGCTTCGTGCTCGCCGGCTTCGACAACCCGATCGAGGCTCGCTTCCGCTTCCTGTCCGACGGCGCCTGGTCGGATGCTGACGGCCTGTACCTGTCCGTCGGTGGTGCCTACCACGTAGACGACATCAAGATCTTCGACTTCTACGGTGGCACGGTGTACTTCCTTGACGACGTCAACAGCGGCGGCCTCTGCATCCCGGCGATCCCGGGTTCGGCCGGCGACTGGTGGCATCTCGTCGACGACGTTTGCTCGTCGAACGTGATCCCGTCGTGGTGGTGTGGTGATGATGCTGACACCAGCCTCATCCCGGCCAGCATTGCGAACGTTCTGATCACTCCGGTTGCTGACATCAGCGCCGCGGTGACCTGCACGATGCGCTACGCGCTTCACGCTGAGGTCCCGACCGTCGACAACGACTACTGGGTCAACAGCGTGATCGTGGACGGCGTTGTGTACGACGTCAGCGCGTACTGGGGTGACTTCGAGCAGTGCGATGGTTTCGGCGGCTCGGGTCTTGACGGTGACGACATCAGCGCTCTGCTGCCCGCCTCCGGTGCTCAGTACATGGTGACGTTCTTCACCACCGACAATGGTTGTGGTCCGGGTGTTGGCGGCGGTGCCGGCATCAACCTTGACGACACCTGGTTCGAGGGTGAGATTGCTGTCCCGGTCGAAGAGAGCAGCTGGGGCAACATCAAGGCCATGTACAGGTAGTGTAGAAGTCCTGCACTACGCCTCTCCCCTTTGGAGCCCGTCGGTTCGCCGGCGGGCTCCTTCTATTTTGTGTGCGGCAGATCGGGTAGGGAGGGCCGGCGCGTCAGAAGCTTCTGCTGAACGCGAGCCGGGTCCGGGGCCTGGCAACGTAGTAGCGGTAGCTCGTCCATCTCCGTCCGGCGCACCGGTCGCGCTCACAGGCAGCGATCGTGCCGCCGGCTGCGAGCACGGCCTGTTCGACGAGCGGCTTCGGGACGCAGTGCATTGGGATGCGCGCCGCGGGGTCTGCCGGGTCGTCGGTCGAGGGTCCGGGGTACAGGGCCATCGGGACGTGGCGCTTCGCGACCGACCGGAAGGTGTTGTTCTCGTGACTGGGCACCTGGAATACCGCGAGGCCGTGAGAGGAGAGGAGGCGGACGAACTCCTGGAGATAGGAGATCGCGAGCTCCCGTCCGAGGTGCTGCAGCGTGATGCAGGAGTACACGAAGTCGAAGCTCCCGCTCTTGAAGCAGCGGAGGTCGGATTCGCAGTTGACGGAGTAGTGACAGGAGCGGCGGAATCTGTTGTGCCGTTCGGCCTCCGAGATCATGGTGGGTGAGATGTCGATGCCCCAGACACGCTCGAAGTGGAAGGCGAGCGCCTGCGTCACGCGCCCCATGCCGCATCCGAAGTCGATGGCCGTCCTTCGCGGCACGTCGATCTGGAGACGGCGGATGCGGTCCATCACACAGCGGATCTCGTCGGCGCCCGTGGCGAAGAACTCATCCTCCTCCCATCGTCCCCGCTTCTTGGGCCACGTCAGGACCGCCCACATCGGGTCATCCCGAGCAAGCGTCTCCCAGAGCTCCTGTATGCCTGTGAGAGTCTGCATAACCGCCTCCGACGGCGCTGATGGCATTCGTGGATGCTCTTAGTTTCGTGGATGCTCTTAGTGTGGACAGAATAGCATGTATGCTTGGAAATGTCAACGAACGCGAGTCGGGGCGCCACCTGACCGGGCAAGCGCAGGATAGTGGCGTTCTGATGACCTGGGTGCTCGGTAGCCCCTGTAGACAATGAGGGCGAATCAGCTGGACCGTCGGAGCACCGTGGACGAAGGTGGGCTGTGCTTGCCCTTGAATGAGAGCGGAGGAGGATGGCGATCAGCGGACGTGTGACCGCGCGGACCGCGAGAGGGGGGAGTATGAAGACAAGAGCCGCGATCGGGATGGCCTTCGTTGCCGGGGCAGTGATGCTGGCGCTGAGCTTCCTTCCGGCGCGCATCTGATGGCGGTCACTGTCATGGTTCAGCGAGAGGCCGGGTACGACGACGAGACCATGAACCGGTTCTGGGTGAAGTTCAATGGCGACGGGACAGTCTCGCAGAACGACATAAGCATGATGCTTGCCGGGCGCGTGGCGAAGGGCATGCCCCCGGGCTGCATCGCGTGCCACGCCAACGCGCAGGGTGGGGACTACCTGTTCGTCAACGATTGATGGTTCGCTGGAAGGTCGAAAGTAGTGCGAGGGCCGCCATAGGACGGGCGGCCCTCGTTGTGTTGGCGGTGCCCTGCCGATGCTCGAGGTATCGAGCCGAGCTGTCCGTGAGCCCGGGTTGGGGCGGGCTCACAGGGCTACTGGAACGTGAGCACGAGCGTTCGGATGCTGAGGAGGGTGATGACGATGCCCACCGATACCATCAGCGCTCTGGCCGGCAGCCTGCGGGTAACGAGAGCGGCGAGCGGTGCGGCGACCGCTCCGCCGATGATGAGACCCACGATGACGTGCCAGTGGACGAGGCCGAGGAGAGCGACGAACGTTGCAGCCTCGGCGAGCGTGACGAAGAACTCGGACAGGTTGACTGAGCCGATGGTCGACCGCGGATTGTGTCCGTTGGCTACCAGGGTTGATGTGACAATGGGTCCCCATCCGCCGCCCCCGATGGCGTCACAGAATCCGCCAACGAGAGCGAGAGGCGTGAGTCTTGCCGCCCGGGGCTTGGCGTCCGGCCCCTTGCGGGCCTTCCAGAGAATCCGGAGCCCCATGGCGAGCAGATAGACGGCGATGATCGGTTTGATGACTCCGCCGGGGATCGATGTGAGGATGTACGCACCGAGCACTCCGCCGATGATGCCCGGGATGACAAGCTTCCGGACGAGCGTACGGTCGACGTTGCCCAGCTTCCAGTGGGATGCGCCGGAGATGGCAGTGGTGAAGACCTCCGCTGTGTGGACGCTGGCGCTCGCTGCGGCCGGCGGCACACCGACGCTGAGCAGGAACGTCGTTGAACTGACGCCGTAAGCCATTCCAAGCGCACCGTCGATGAGCTGAGCTATGAAGCCCACGATGGCGAAGACGATGATGCTCTCTTCCATGGTGAGTTCTCCTTCCAGGGCGCTCCCGAGGCTCTGCGCAGCCGGCAGCGCGGGGGGAAGGCGCTGCGGTAGCGACTTTCACTGCACTCTTATTGTAGCCCAATCAGAGCGTCACCGTCAAGGTGATTCTGTATTCAGGTGCGCGGTCTCGCGGCAGGTCCCCTGGGCTGGAACAGGGGTTCATGGGTGTTCAGCGGGGCTGAAACACCGCATGGGCTCGGTGAATAGCCTTGACTCGATGCATCCGCGATGCTAGCCTGATGCTTCAGATGTGATACCGGATTCGCGAATCGGAGCCATTCCGGCTCACGGAGGCCAGAATGAAGTTGAGAGTAGTGGACGGAGTCCGCCACGCCCTCGTGGCGGTGGTTCTGCTGTGTGTGCTTGCGTCGACGGCTGCTGCGGACCTCTGTCCGCGGGTCAAGTACGTGGCACTCGACGATCAGACGATCGAGATCGGCTGGACGCTCGGCGTTGATGAGCGGAATGTCGCCGATTTCGGTGGCTACAGGGTCTGGGTCCGGGAGGTGTGGAACTCCGATGAGTTCGGACTCGCCAGGGAGTACGTCTGGGGTGAGACCGACACGTCGGCGGCCGGCTACTGGAACTTCGTACCGTTCTACATCGACAGCGTTCGCGTTTTTCGGAGATCGACCTACCAGAACGCATTCCCGTACATGCTTTCGGTGACCGCGTTCGAAGAGGACGTCAGTACGGTGAACGATTCATGCCGCACCGCGAACAGCTCGGCCATCGTCTCCCCGCGTGTCGGTCAGCAGACGCAGCTCTCCAGGATCCAGCCGATCCCGAACCCGTATCGTTCGGAGGCGGACTGGGAGTACGGTGGCGAGCGTCGCATCGTGTTCGTCGGTCTTCCCGGGAAGGTGACGATCCGCATCTACACGCCGGCCGGCAAGCTTGTCAGGACGTTGAACCATGAGGATCCTTCCAACGACCAAATGAGCTGGAATCTGAGGAACACCGCCGGTGACGAGGTGGCACCGGGCGTGTACGTTTGGTCGGCCGAGGCCGAGGGCATCGGGGCGGCCGCCGGGAAGATGATGATCATCAAGTAGCTTCGCGACGGCCTCTTCATGGCCGTGACGGGCATACAAGAGCACTGAGGCCGTTCGGTCCAGAGCGCGGCGGGGACAAGCCCGGCGCCCTCGGGGGCGAGCGGCTTCTTTGCGCCGAAGGCGGTGCGACAGGTGCGCAGGACGGTGCGGCGCAGTACTGAGCCATGACGATCGAAAGGCAGGGGACACGTGGGCGCTACAATCATCGAGAAGATCATCGAACGGCACGCAGGACATCCCGTCTCACCGGGCGACATCGCCGACGTGACCATCGACGCGAGGATCGCGCGGGATTTCGGCGGGGCGAACGTCGTCAAGAACCTCGAGGACAACCAGCTCGGCGTGGCGGACCCGGCGTGCACGTTCTTCACGTTCGATTGCAACCCGGGCGGCTCCGACCAGAAGTACGCGGCGAACCAGCAGACCTGTCGTGTGTTCGCGCGGGCGAGAGGGATCGACGTCTACGACATCAACCGGGGTATCGGGACGCATCTCGCGATCGATGAGGGACTCGTCGGGCCCGGGGGAACTCTGGTTTCGACTGACTCGCACGCGAACATCCTCGGTGCGATCGGCGCGTTCGGTCAGGGGATGGGCGACCAGGACATCGCGGCCGCGTGGGCGAGCGGGAGCGTGTGGTTCCGTGTTCCCGAGTCGATGAGGATCAACCTCGTCGGCGTCCCCGGTCCGCACGCCACGGCGAAGGACATCGTGCTGGCGTGTCTGAGACACTTCGGGGCGAGCGGATTGCTCGGGTATGCTGCGGAATACTACGGCCCGGCTGCTGCGAACCTGTCCCTCGACGCGCGCATTACGATCGCGTCGATGGCGACGGAGATGGGCGGTATCATCACGTTCTTCCCGCCGAGTGACGAGGTCGTCGAGTACGCGAAGCAGGCGGGAGAGCGGGACTGGGCGCCGGCATTCGCGGATGCGGATGCGGTGTATGCGCGCGAGGAGACGGTGAGCGTCGATGGGCTCGGCCCGATGATCGCACGACCGGGTCATCCGGACGATGTCGTCGAGGTCTCCGAGGTCACCGGGCGGAAGATCGACTCTGTCTTCATCGGCTCCTGTACGAACGGGAGGTATGAGGACATGCTGGCCGCGGCGGACGTGCTCCGGGGTTGCAGAGTGGCGCCGGGTGTCGTGCTCAAGATCGTTCCGAGTACCGACGAGGTCTGGCGGCGCTGCCTTGAGGAGGGGATCATCGAGGTCTTCAAGGACGCGGGCGCGCTCCTCGGCAACGCCGGCTGCGCCGGCTGTGCCGCCGGGCAGATCGGCCAGAACGGCCCCGGCGAGGTCACCATCAGCACCGGCAACCGCAACTACCCCGGCAAGCAGGGGAAGGGCGAGGTCTACCTGGCGTCGCCCGTCACGGCTGCTGCTTCAGCGGTCGCCGGCTGCATCGTCTCCGCTGACGCCATCCCCGACTCGCCGCGTGTCTTCAGAGCCGACCCATCGGTCGCAACAGGCGGCGGCGAGAAGAAGGTCACAGCCGGCGGGGTCGGCGACCGGCCGACCAGCGCGAAGGGACGCGTCTGGCTGGTCGAACACGACAACGTCGACACGGACATGATCTATCACAATCGCTACCTCACCATCACCGATATCGCCGAGATGGGGCAGTACACGTTTGACAACCTGCCGGGTTGGGAGGACTTCCCGAAGAACGTGAAGTCGGGCGACATCGTTGTGACGGGCGGCAATTTCGGGTGCGGAAGCTCACGCCAGCAGGCTGTGGACTGCTTCGCGAGTCTCGGCGTGTCGCTCATCATCGCGAAGTCGTTCGGGGCCATCTACGAGCGGAACGCCATCAACGCCGGCATCCCGATCATGGTCGCCGACCTGAACAATCTCTCCCTGAAGGACGGCGACGAGATCGAGGTCGACTTCGAGAGTGGGAAGATCACGAACGTTGCGACCGGGAAGACCGTCGAGGGACGCGCCTTCTCGAACGTGCAGATGCAGATCTACCAGCGAGGCGGCCTGCTGAGGGCGTAGCCGCAACCGGCTGCATGGCGGTCGTACGGCGGTCGCGGCAGCAAGGAGGTATCACGTGGGTACGATCGGACAGGCGGGCCGCAGGGGTGACAAGGTCCGCTCCGACTGCTGGATCTCGGTCGCTCCGACGGAGAGCGGAGGGATCAACCTGACTCTCACGAGCAAGGTGGAGTCGATGTACGGCGACGCCATCCGTGAGACGATTCTGCAAGGGCTGGCGACGCTCGGTGTGGCGCACGCGGACGTGGAGGTTGATGACGCCGGGGCGCTCCCGTTCGTCATGATGGCCCGGCTCGAGGCCGCCGCCAGACGGGCGCTGCCCGAGATGAAGGCGGAGCTCCTGCCCGAGTTCAAGAACCACTCGCGCTACGGGACGACGCGCGACCGGTTCCGCCGGTCCCGTCTCTATCTGCCGGGCGACCAGTCGAAGCTGATGCTCAACGCCGGGATTCACAAACCCGACGGCGTCATCCTCGATCTCGAGGACAGCGTCGCGCACTCTGAGAAGGACTCGGCGAGGCTCGTCGTCCGCAATGCGCTTCGGACGGTCGACTTCTTCGGCGCCGAGCGGATGGTTCGCATCAATCAGCTCCCTCTCGGTCTCGAGGACCTCGAGTACCTCGTCCCGCACAACCCGCACATCATCCTCATTCCGAAGGTTGAGGACCCTGCACAGGTCGTGGCGGCGCACGAGCGCATCCAGGAACTCCGCAGGCAGCACGATGTGAAGAACGAGATCTTCCTGATGCCGATCGTCGAGAGCGCGCTCGGATGCTGGCGCGCCTACGAGATCGCGGCGGCCGCTCCGAGCGTTGTTGCTCTGACCATCGGACTCGAGGATTACACGGCCGACATCGGAACACAGAGGACGAACGAGGGCGTGGAGAGCTTCTGGGCTCGTTCGCAGGTCGTCAACGGCGCGCGCGCGGCGGGCGTCCAGCCGATCGACACCGTGTTCTCGGATGTGACCGACATGGATGGACTCATGGCGAGCGTGCTCGAAGCGAAGGGGATGGGTTTCGACGGCAAGGGGTGTATTCACCCGCGGCAGATCGAGGTCATCCACAGAGGCTTCGCTCCGACCGAGGCGGCTATCGAGAAGGCGAAGAGAATCGTGCTCGCGTTCGAGGAGGCGGAGGCTCAGGGTCTCGGCGTCGTCTCGCTCGGGAGCAAGATGATCGACCCGCCCGTCGTGAAGCGGGCGCTCCACACCGTCGACCTGGCGTTGAGGTCGGGCCTCCTCCCTGAGGATTGGCGCGAAGGAGGTGGCGAGAATGCCTAACCCGGAAATGAAGAAGAACGCCGCCGGCCGCATGGTGCCGACGGAGATCAACGGCCGCGAGGCGGTTCCCTACAAGGGTGTGGGCAAGCATCGCCCCACCGGGAACAGGGCGGCTCCGGCGATCGCGACCTGCAGCGACTATCCGATGAGCGGGAGCAAGCTCGTTCCCGACATCAAGACCGCGCTCAAAGAGGCCGGCATCCGCGACGGGATGACGATCTCGTCTCACCATCACCTTCGCAACGGCGACTACGTCGCCAACGCCGTCTTCCAGGCGGCGGCGGAACTCGGTGTGAAGGACCTCATGTGGTTCCCCTCCGCGTGCTTCCCGTGTCACAAGGGGATGATCGAGCACATGGAGAACGGCGTCATCCACCACATCGAGGGCAGCATGAACGGGCCGCTGGGCGACCACTGCTCGAACGGCAAGATGCGGGGGATGGGCGTGCTTCGTTCGCACGGCGGTCGCTACCAGGCCGTCCAGGACGGTGAGGTGCACATCGACATCGCCGTCATCGCGGCGCCCACGGCAGATCCGTTCGGGAACGCGAACGGCGTCACGGGGCCGGCGGCCTGCGGGCTGCTCGGGTTCGCGCTCGCGGACTCGCAGTATGCCGACCGTGTGATCGTCGTCACCGACAACCTTATCGAGTTTCCGTGCATCCCGTGGCAGGTCCAGGGCAACTACGTGGACTTCGTCACGACGATGGACGCCATCGGCGACTCGTCGAAGATCATCTCGGGTACGACGGAGATCACGAAGAGCCCCGACCGGCAGTACATCGCCGAGATGACGGCGAAGTTCGTGAGGGATGCCGGGATCATGAGGAACGGCTTCTCGTTCCAGGCCGGCGCCGGTGGAACGTCGCTCTCGTTCGCCATCTATCTGATGGAGATGATGCGCGAGGCCAACGTGAAGGCCCGGTTCGTGCGTGG
>CAZEXP010000046.1:0-17314 GCA_964516845.1 uncultured bacterium | reverse complement strand
GCCGCGCAGGCGTCGACCGCGCTCGAGAACATCGAGCTGCGGGCGAAGCTCGAGGAAGAGATCGAAACGCTGCGGTGGGAGGTGGACGGCCGGTACGCGTTCTCGAACATCATCG
The DNA here is from genome assembly GCA_964516845.1 of uncultured bacterium. Taxonomy (GTDB): domain Bacteria; phylum Joyebacterota; class Joyebacteria; order Joyebacterales; family Joyebacteraceae; genus JAPEKQ01. Next base: position 17,199 of record CAZEXP010000046.1, on the reverse strand, counting down.
GGCGCAGCGTCGAGATGCAGAAGGTGTTCTCTCTTCTTGAACGCGTCTCCACATCTGCGGCAACCGTGCTTGTGGAGGGTGAATCGGGCACCGGCAAGGAACTCGTCGCCCGGGCGGTTCATCACAACAGCCCCCGCAAGAACGAGCGCTTCGTTCCGCAGAATTGCGCGGCGCTTCCGGAGCAGCTCCTCGAGAGCGAACTCTTCGGCCACGTGCGCGGCGCATTCACCGGTGCTCTCAAGGAGAAACGTGGGCTGTTCGAAGCGGCTGACGGCGGGACGTTCTTCCTCGACGAGATCGCCGACATGCCGCCGTCGCTCCAGGTCAAACTCCTGCGCGTGTTGCAGGACGGTGAGATACGTCGCGTCGGTGCGACCGATCCTATCAGTGTCGATGTCAGGATCATTGCTGCGACGAACAAGTCGCTTGAGGAGGAGGTGAAGGCAGGTCGCTTCCGACAGGACCTCTTCTACCGACTCAATGTCGTTCGTGTTGAGATGCCGCCACTTCGCGTCAGGCGTGACGACATCCCGCTGCTGGCCCAGCACTTCCTCGACAAGTACGCTGCCGAGTCCACCAAGGACATCCAGGGCTTCACGGATGGTGCGATGGATCGTCTGGTCAATTACGATTGGCCGGGGAACGTCCGAGAGTTGGAGAACGAGATGCAACGCGCCGTGGCGCTGGCACGTGAGGATGCGCCCATCTCAGAGAAGGATCTCTCCGAGCGCATCCGCTCCTGTGAGGGCACGGAGGGAACGCCGAGGCACGGCGCAAGCCTCGATCTGAAGGACATGGTCGAGGACATAGAGCGACGCGTCATTCTGCAGATGCTTGAGGAGTATCACTGGAACAAGTCGAAGACGGCCGATGCGCTCGGTCTCAGCCGACAGGGACTCCTCAAGAAGATCGCACGCTTGAAGCTACGGAGGCAGGAAGGTTAGGATCTCGCGACATCAGACAGCGCGAACTCGTCCGAGGAGTCCCATTGTCACCAACACGCAAGACCACTGATGCCTACGCCCGAGCCGGAGTCGACATTGACGCCGGCATGGATGCCGTGAAGCTCATGGGGGAGGCGGTCCGCTCCACATGGGATGAGAACGTCTGCTGCCAGTACGGGGCGTTTGCCGGTCTCTACGACCTGGCGAAGGCGGGGTGCGGGCGCGACGTGCTCGCTGTCACCGTTGACGGCGTCGGGACGAAGATCAAGGTCGCGTCGATGGCCGGTCGGTATGACTCGGTCGGCGCGGACCTCGTCAATCACTGCGTGGATGACCTCCTGGTCTCACGCGCGCGTCCCATCCTCTTCGCCGACTACTTCGCATCATCGAAGATCTTGCCCGAGATGGTCGCGCAGGCGGTCGGCGGGATGGCGGGGGCCTGTCGCGAGGTCGGGTGCAGTCTTGTGGCGGGGGAGACGGCCGAGATGCCGGGCGTCTACTGCGAGGGGGAGTTCGACCTCGTGGGCTGCATGATCGGCATTGCGCGGAAGGACGAGCTGGACGCCGTCCAGCCGATCGTCCCGGGCGACGTGCTCATCGGGCTTCCGTCCACCGGGCTTCACACGAACGGATACTCGCTGGCACGGCACCTGTTGTTCGAGGAGGCCGGGTACACGGTCGACACCGAGCATCCCGATCTCGGCTGCACGGTCGGGGAGGCGCTGCTCGCCGTGCACAAGGAGTATCTGACTGCTGTGGGCCCGCTCCTCGGCCACCCTGCCGTCCACGGGCTCGCGCACATCACCGGCGGCGGCCTCTACGACAACATCAAGCGCATCCTGCCGGAGGGCTGCCAGGCCCGCATCGACAAGAGCACGTGGGAGCCACTCCCCATCTTCGAACTCCTCCGCTCGATTGGGAAGCTCTCCGACCGCGAGGCGTACCGCTCGCTCAATATGGGTATCGGGCTGGTGCTGGCGGTCGCGTCGGATGCCGCGGATGAGGTGATGGCCTCGCTCGCATCATGCGGTGAGACTCCGGTCGTGATCGGAAACCTTACGCCGGGCGAGCGCTCAGTCCACATCGGGTAGGAACCCGCCGTGCTCGGATCCTTCTCTGGCGTTGCGCCGCACTTGGCGCCACGCACGCCACTCGAACCGGCGAGCGGAGCTGCATCTCTCAAGGAGGCCACGTGAGCGCACACCGAATGGATCGCGGCCGGTTGCTGGCCGTCTCTGTGTTCCTCGCAGTTCTCGCCATCAATCTGCTCGGCGCATCCTATGTGGCGACGGAAGGTGATCCTCTGAACGAGCAGGAGCGCGTGCTTGCGGTTCAGGAGGAGCTTCGACCGTCACACCTTTCGCAGACGACGCTGTTCCGGGCGGCCTGGCAGTTCGCCAGCGGCGCGTTCGGTGCAGAGCGTCCCTTCATCGCGCTGCAGACCTTGAACGCGATCCTCGGGGCTCTCGCGAGCGTTCTGATTCTGCTCCTGTTGCTCCGACTCGGCGTGTCCCGACCGGTCGCCGTCTTCATGGCGCTGTTCTGGGCGTTGTCGTTCGCGCCGTGGCTTCACTCGAGGACGGCGGAGACGGGAGTTACTCCGGTGCCCTTCCTGCTCGGCGCGCTGCTTCCTCTCCTGCGGACATCCGACGCCGTCAGGCCGACGGCGGATCCAGTGGTTTCCGCAGGCGACAGCGCATCCCGTCGGATGGGAATCTGCGCGGCCTTGCTGATCGGCATTGCGATCTCGTTGTCGCTCGACACGGTACTTCTGGTTCCCGGCTTCCTCTATCTGATGTGGCGGCGGCGCATCCTGCTTTCGGGCATGGTGACCCTTGCCGTCGTCGTGGGGGTCCCTTTCGGTTTCGTGCTCGCATCGAGCGGAGCGACAGACGTCTCCTCGGCGGTCGCAGTTCTCACACATCATCCCAATGCCGAGATGCTCGGGTCCTCGTTCAGCCTGATGAGTCTGCCCAGGGCACTCAGTGGCATCGGGCGGCTCCTGTTCCCATTCGCTCTCGGTGAGAGCGCCGTCAAGATGAAGATGGCGGGGCACGCCGTCGGGATGGGAGCGTCGGAGTGGGGAGGTCTTCTCAGGAACACCGGCGGAGCGCTCGTTCTCGTGGGCGTGTTCCTGGTGGCCTGGTGGCGCGTTCGCAGGGGCGTTCTCGGTTGGTTCCTTCTGCTGGCCGGTCTCCCGGTCACCGTGTTCTGCGTCTACTGGCTTGGCAGCGACCCGCAGTTCTGGTTGCCGTACTACTCCATGATGCTCATCGCGATCGGTACGCTTCTCGGGAGCATGGCGAGCGTGCCGTCTCGCCGGTACGTGCTCATCGGGCTGGCTGCGCTCCTGCTCGTGTTCATGTTCGGGACGAACAGGTCGCTCGGCGCCCCGTGTCCTCTGTCGCCCAATGGCTCGGCACGTTGGCAGGCGGCACAGGAACTGAGTGCGAACCTGCCCCGCGGGGCGGTCGTCTACCTTCCCGGACCCATGGTCCATCTGCCCTTCGGGCTGTTGCGCGGGATGAGAGCTGATGTGGATGTCGTGCATCTCGCCGCGGACGCGCGCCTTGCGGGGCGCGACGAGCAGTTCCTCGAGAGCCTCTATCGGATGACCATGAGTTCGATGGAACAGGCCCGGAACGTGTATGCGTTCGCCGGGGAAGACTCGTTCACGCCCGCTTCGCTCGGGGCGTGGGAGGGACTTGGGAAGGGGCGAGGCATCACGCGTGCCGAGTTCGGTTCGTTCCTCAGCGAGCGCTTCACGATGGCCGACGCGGTGACGGGGCACAGTCTGGTGGAGCTCAGTCTCCTCGATGAGTAGGGGATAGTCTCCGCCTACTGTACGTACCCCAGCGCCTCGAGCTTCTCTCGGGTCGCCTCGTCCATCTGCACCTCATTGCTCTCGGCCCCACGACCTTCCATGAACGCGTTGAGCTTCGCGAGCAGCCGCTCGGTGTGCGGCGCGCCCTCGATGTAGACGTTGTCCGTCTCGTCGGGATCGTAGGAGAGGTCGTACATGAACGTCCCGGCGTGGACGTTGTCATACGGGGCGAACGTGCCGCGGCTCGCCCAGGGGATGAGGTTCGTGTCGGCGGGCGCGATGGCGACGAGCTTGAGGTCGCCGTCGATGATGGTGCGCTGCTTGAATCCCGGCGGACGGTCGCGCTCGATGAAGACGGCGCGTTCGCCCGCCGGCGGGTTCAGCAGGTCGACGCCGGGCAGCCCCTCCGGCATTTCCCCGACACCCAGCATCGAGAGCACTGTCGGGACGAGGTCGATCTGCTGCGCGCGCACGTTGCTCGTGCCCGGCGTGACGCCCGGACCCGTGATGGACAGCGGCACCCGCACCACCTCTTCGTACGACGTGTAGTGGAACGCCCCGCCGTGGTCGCCGAACTCCTCGCCGTGGTCCGACGTGAAGATGACGATGGTGTCATCGAGGTAGCCGTGCTCGTCGAGCGCCGTCAGGAGCCTTCCGATCTCGCGGTCGGTGTAGGCGATCTCCTGGTCGTAGCGGTCGAGGTCTTCATTGCCAAAGCTGTTCCACTCGTCATGAGATAAATACTCGAAATGTGGATCAAAGTAGTGAACCCACATGAAGAACGGCGGCTCGAGTGCGTCCAAATCGGAGATGGCGAGGCTCGTCAATCGATCCGCCGTCGAGACGTCATGGGGATGGCCGACCTGAAGCACCGATGAATCGTACTTCCGGAACCCCTTGTTGAAGCCGTATGTCGGGGTGAGGAGCATGTGGCTGACGAACGCTCTCGTGTCGTAGCCCGCCGCTCTGAGGATGCTCGCGAGGGTCGGAAGGCTGCTGTCCACCGAGCGGTGGAAGTCGGTGGCTCCCGTGTCGCCGGGGTAGCGCCCGGTCAGCATGGTCGCCATCGAGGGCATCGTCCAGCCGGACTGGCTGTAGGCGGTCGGGAAGACGAGGCCGCGGTGGGCCAGGGCGTCAACGTTCGGGGAGACGGGCCGCTCGCAGCCGCTGAACCCGACGTGGTCGTGCCGGAGCGTGTCAACGCAGATCAGGAGCACGTTCGGCTGTGGACTTCCGCCCGGGCCGAGCCAGAGAAAGACACCCGTGGCCACGACGATAACGGCTGCAAGAATGATGAGGCGCGTTCGCATCGACGCTCTCCGTTCCGCGAAGTGAAACACCGATCTGTTGCGTGTATTCGATGATACCGCGACGGGAACGCGGATAGAAGGTTCAAGCTGCATTCTCTCAACTGAAGGTGATCCAGCTCATCCGAGATGCAGCAGGTGACGCCCTGGAGGCCCCCCTCGAGGGCGTCACGGCATTCGGGAGCCGCGCCCCGTGCGTCGGCGCGGGCACGGCGCCGTCACCGCCCGGCGCGCCGCCGCGATTGCAGGGCCCGCGCGGGGCGTGGTAAGGTCAAGGGGTTGATATCCCTCACGATCCTGGAGCACCGAATGGCCCGGAAGGACGCATGCAGCAAGGACAGGAAGCAGGGGAAGGGCGGCGACCGGCACTGGCTTCTCAGCGGCACGGCCGTCCTGCTCTATCTCGCGCTGGCCAAGCTCATCATCCATCTGCTCACCAACGGCGGCTACGGCTATCACCGCGACGAGCTCTACTACATCGCGTGCGGCAACCACCTCGCGTGGGGGTTCGTCGACCACCCGCCGCTGACGCCGCTCATCGCGCGGCTCGTGACCTCATCGATCGGGACGTCGCTCGCGGCCATCCGCCTTCTCCCGGCGCTCGCGGGTGCGGCGACCGTGTTCGTGGCCGGTCGCATCGCGAAGGAGGCGGGCGGTGGACTCTTCGCGCAGGTCCTCACGGCCATCGCCGTCATCATCGGTGCGAACTACCTCTTCTTCGGGACCATCCTCACGACGAACGTCTTCGACCAGCTCCTCTGGGCGGTCGCGCTCTATCTGTTCGTCGTCGCTCTCACGCGCGGCGAGCCGAAGCATTGGATCTGGCTCGGCGTCGTTCTCGGGCTCGGGCTTCTGAACAAGCACACGATGGTATTCCTTGGTGCCGGGCTCGGCGGCGGACTGCTCCTGACGAGCGAGCGCGAGCGGCTCAAGGACCGCTGGCCGTGGGTCGCCGCCGCCATCGCATTCGTCATCTTCCTTCCGAATCTCATCTGGGAGGCTCAGTCCGGGTGGCCGACCATCGAGTTCCTCCAGCGAGCCGAGATCAACCGGATGCCCACGCTCTCACCGGGGCTGTTCTTCGCCGGTCAGGCCTGGGGACTCCATGTGCTGCTGGTCCCGGTGTGGCTCATCGGCCTCTGGCGAGCGCTCAGGGCGAAGGACGCGCCCTGGATGCGGCCCGTCGGCGTCGCGTACGTGCTGCTGTTCGTCTATTTCGTGCTGACGCGCGCCAAGCACTACTATCTCGTCCCGTTCTACCCGGCGCTCCTCGCGTTCGGCGCCGTCTGGATCGAGCGCCGGGTCCGCGCGCCACGACTCCGCCGGGTGAAGGCTGTTGTCATCGTCCTGCTCCTCGCCGGCGGAGCCCTCATGGCGCCGCTTTCGCTCCCGCTGCTCGAGCCCGAGGCGGTCATCGCGTACGCCGACTGGATCCAGCCGGGGACGCGCGTCGTCCCGCAGGGAGAGTCGAGGATGCCCACGGCGTTCCAGGACATGTTCGGGTGGGAGGAGATGGTGGCGACCGTGGCCGAAGCCTATCACGCTCTGCCGCACGAGGACCGCGCCGTCGCGGCGGTCTCGGCGAACAACTACGGACAGGCGGCGGCCATCGACCTCTTCGGCGAGGACCACGGACTGCCGAAGGCCGTCTCGACGCACAACGCCTACTGGTACTGGGGCCCGCGCGACTACACCGGCGAGGTGTTCCTGACCGTCGGCGTGCGGCCGCAGGCGTTGAGCGGCGCGTTCGAGTCGGGTGTGCTCGTGGGGACTGTCGACAACCCATACGTCGTGTGGTACGAGACGGACCAGCCCATCATCCTCTGGCGGGACATGAAGATCCCTCTCCGGGACGCGTGGCCGCGGATGAAGCTCTTCTATTGATATCGGAATCGAGGTGCACGTGAGGGTGAACACGAAGAGACTCGCTCGGAGACGGATGTTCATACGGCCGGATGGGCCGGCGCCCGCGCTGCTGCTTGCCGTGCTGCTGGTGTCGGCACTCGTGCTGCTGCTCGCCGGGTGCTCGGGCGATGGTGCCCCGGAGCGGACGGCCGAGGAGCAGGCGTACTGGGCGGACGAGGTGGGGCGGTGGCACGAGGGAGGATGGCGGGAGATCTCTGCCGAGCAGGAGGAGACCATCACGCGCGAGCAGTTCCGGGAGATCCAGCGGCTTGTCTCGATCGGCTATCTCACCGGCTCGACGCCGCCGGCGGTGTGCGCAGGCATCACCGTCTACGACCGCGCGCTCACGTACGAAGGCCTCAACTTCTACACGTCGGGTCACATGCCGGGCGCCATTCTGATGGACATGTCGGGCCACGTGCTCCACGAGTGGAGATACCGGTTCATCGATGCCTGGGACGCATTCCCGGGCGAGGAGCTGCCGCCGCACAACAAGGTGGTCGGATACTGGCGTCGCGCCTGCCCGTTCCCGAACGGCGACGTTATCGCCATCTTCGAGGGGGTCGGCATCATCAAGGTCGACAGGGACTCGAACCTCCTCTGGGCGAACTTCAACGCGGCGCATCACGACCTCGACGTCATGCCGGATGGCACGATCTACACGCTGACGCGGAAGGCGCACATGCTTCCGCGTATCAGCGAGGAGATGCCCGTTCTCGAGGACTTCATCACGGTGCTTGACGAGGGTGGCAGTGAACTTCGCAGCTTCTCGCTTCTCGAGGCGTTCGAGAACTCGCCGTTCGCCGCGATCCTCGAGGGGATGGCGCCGGACGGTGACATCTTCCACACCAACACGATCGAAATCCTCGACGGGACGCTCGAAGGAAAGGTCACCGGCTTCAACAAGGGCAATGCGCTGGTGAGTATGCGTGAACTCGGCGTGCTCGCCGTCGTCGACATGACGACCGAGAAGGTCGTCTGGGCGCTTCGCGGCAACTGGGTCGCGCAGCATCAGCCGACCGTTCTCCCGGACGGCAACATGATGCTGTTCGACAACCGCGGGAATCGGGGCGGCTCGCGCATCATCGTCTTCGATCCGGCCACGAGACAGACGCGCTGGACCTATGCTCCGGCCGAGCAGAGCGAGTTCTTCTCGAACGAGTGCGGTTCGTGCGCCGTCCTGCCCAACGGGAACGTCCTGATCACCGAGTCCGACCGTGGCAAAGTGTTCGAGGTCACGCAGGACAAGACCATCGTATGGAAGTACATCAATCCGTCGCAGGCTGGGGACAGGCGGCAGTTCGTCGCCACGCTGTTCGAAGTGCTGCGGCTGGAGAGAGACTACGGGGCCGACTGGCTCAGGAGGTATTGATGAAGCCGTCCGCGCGCACAGTGGTTGTCCATTCGCTGGCCGTGGCCGTCTGCGCTCTGGCGCTGGCCGGCTGCGGGGCGCAGGTGGGCGTCGGCGGCAGCGAGGTCGACGCCGGTGACGCCGATGTGCACGCCGCTTCTCCTCGCGCGGCGGTCAAGCCGGTTGTTGTCGTCGCTGAGGACGTGGCGCCGGGGAGCCCCGGCGAGGACTACCAGATGCTCACGCCGGACGGCGCGTGGTCGTGGCTCGCCGACCCGCGCGCCATCTACTACGAGGGTGAGCATCGCCGCACATACATAGCCTGGGTCAACTCGATCGGCGACATCCGGGTGGCCTCATACGACCACGACGCGAACGAGCGCACGACTGTGACACTTCGCCCGGAGTTCCACGCCGACGACCACGCGAACCCGACGCTTCTCGTGCGTCCCGACGGCCGCATCATGGTGTTCTACGCGATGCATCGCGGCAGGTGGCTCATCACCCGGACCTCAACGAACCCGGAGGACGTCACGCTCTGGGGAGAGGAGAAGGACGCCGGGCCATACACGAACGAGACACGCGGCCACACCGGTCCCCGGCCCGTCCTCCTGCCGGGGGAGGACAACCGTATCCTGCTGTTCTGGCGGGGCCCGGGGTACGACACGTGGCTGAGGACGTCGGCCGACGGCTGGAACTGGGACGCGCCGGAACCGTTCATGGCGGCCGGCGAGTCGAGCCCCTACTTCCAGGTCGCCGGTGACGGCGACGCGTCGGTTCACATTGCCGTGTCACCCGCGCATCCGCGTGCGGAGGGGGGAGACCGTATCCTCTACGCGCGCTACTATGATAACGCCGCCTGGCGCGCGGACGGGACCCGGATCCGTGGGACGTACGAGCTTCCGTTCACGATGGACGAGTGCGACGTCGTCTACGACGGTTCGGCGGATGGCGTCTCGGCCTGGGTCTGGGACGTGGCCGACGATGAAGGCATCCCCGTCATCGTTTACGTGACGTTTCCCTCACTCGATGACCACCGCTACTGGTACGCGCGGTGGACGCCCGGGGGATGGGAGCGGCACGAGATGACGGCGGCCGGCCCCTGGTTCCCGAGCGGGAACGTCGGGACGAGGCGGCACGACCGGCACTATTCGGGCGGCATCACTCTCGACCACGGGAATCCCTCGGTCGTCTATCTGTCTCGCCAGGTCGACGGCGTCTTCGAGATCGAGCGCTGGGAGACCGGTGATGGCGGGGCCGCGTGGGAGAGCGAGTCGGTGACGGCCGGTTCCCGCTCGAACAACGTCCGCCCGGTCGTTCCGCGCATCTCCCCGGCAGGCCCCGGAACGACGGAGCCCCCGTCCACCCTCTTCTGGATGAACGGGAGCTACGTGGATTACGGGGAGTACTCGACCAGCCTCCGGATGCGCTAGGACGCCACCACCTACCTGTACAGCGCCTTGATCTCTCCCCAGTGCATCTCGTGTCCCTGAACCGCCGTGGGTTCGCAGCCCATGTCGCAGGACCCAATCAGGAAACCGTGCGGGTTGTTCACGGGCATGCACGGCGAATTCTCGTGAAGCGTCACGTCGTCTGCGGCGAGATCACAGAACAGAGGGTCCTCGAACACCGTTCCGCTCGACGTTCCGCACAGCGAGTCTCCGCTGGAATTACCGAACACGCAGCTTCGGATGAACGTCGGATCTGAGAACTCGGCGCAGTACACGGGATCGATCCCGGGCTCGTCGAACGCGAAGATGTTGAGATCGAACCACGGTGCGGACATCCACAGGTAGACGCTCGTGCCCCACGCGGCGCTGTTGCCCGCGAACGTATTGCGCGTTATCGATCCGCCTGCGGAGTCATGCACGATGACCGCGCCACCTCTCACGGCCGTGTTCCTGAGGAATGTGCATCCATCGATGAAGGGTGTGCTCGTGCCCTGCAGGTGAACGGCTCCGCCACCAATCGTCGGGCCGTCGCCGAGCGACGTGTTGGCCACGAAGACGCACGCGGCAATATCGACGTTGCCGAAGCTGGACCAGATCGCCCCGCCCTTCTCCGCGCACGCATTCCCTTCGAAGCAGGACTCCATGATTTGCGGGTATGAGTCGGCCGCGTAGACGGCGCCGCCGTGGTCGTAGCGGCTCGTGCAGTCGGTGAACGAGCACTGGCCGATGTAGGGATGCGCCCCGTCGACGGCCCAGACCGCTCCGCCGCTGCTCGCCGAGCAGTTCTCAAAGAACACGCCGGTGATGATGGGCGCCGTGTCGTCACACGAGATTGCTCCGCCGCCCTCGTAGAGACCGACATAGCCGTTTCTGATGGTGACGTTGCGGAGGCGCGAGCCGAGCCCCTCGCCGTTGGCGAACGTGAAGGCGCGGTGTTCGTTCCCCGGCGAGCCTTCGAGATCGATGATGCAGTTCGCAGGATCGCCGTTCAGCGACCGGATGGTGAGCGCCTTGCCCAGGTAGCTGGCGTCCCGGTTTCCGTCCCCGGTGAACGTGCCGTCCGCCAGAAGGACCGTGTCTTCCTCGGCGGCTGCGGTGACTGCCTCCTGGATGGTCGCGAAGTCACCTGTGCCGTCGGGTTCCACGATATGGATCGCGGAGAGCGCCGCGGCGGGGATGAGAAGAAGCGCGGCCATGCAGAACTGCATCCAAAGAGTGTGCGGCGTTCGCATCGCATCGCCTCCTTGTGGGCGCTTGTGCTGCGCGAGTGTGGGTTCAGGATGATGAGTCACACCCATAATACCACGTATCCGCGGTGCTTGCAACGGCCCCGGCCACGCTCTTCGGTGACACAGCCGGCCGTGGTACAATGAACACGGACGTTTCTCCATCACTGACGGGACACTCATGCCCCGGAGGGAATGCCCCATGAAGAAGACACTCTCCACACACATCACGAGACACCGCATCGGGACATCCACACTGCTTGCATTGGCAGCATCGGCGCTGCTGATGCTGACCGCGTCCGCGGCTGCGGTCCCGGTGCTCTGGACGGGAGCATCACGAACCCCGGCCGGCATCGAGCAGGTCCATCTGAGTCCGGGGGATGAGCCGTTCACGCTCCGCGTGCTTGCCTCCGACCTCGCGACCACGCGGCTCAGCTTCGAGCTCAACCGGTTCATGACGGCGGATGTGACGGCGATGGGTGGGGAGTGGACGGCGTTGGCGCTTCCGGGCGCGGCTCTCAGGCTCGAGCGCGGCGCTCCCGAACTGCCGGTCGTCCGGACGTCGATCGCGATCTACGATCTGGGCGCGGTCGGACTCCGTGTGAGTGACGCCGTCTACGACGAGTTTGCCGACGTCGACCTCCTGCCGTCGAAGGGCAGCATCTCACGCGAGATCGATCCCGCGAGCGTTCCCTACGAACTCGGCCGGGTCTACGCCGAGGACCGCTGGTATCCGGAGGACTCCGTTGAGATCGGCGAGCCGTACATTCTCCGAGACACGCGCGGCGCCGTCGTGTCCGTCAACGCGTTTCAATACAACCCGGCCCGGCGCACGCTCCGCGTGCTCCGCTCGGCGACCATCGAAGTGGTGACGACGGCCGACCGCGGGATGAACGAGATGCACGTCCGGCCGTCGGTGCGTTCGGTCGAGTTCGAGCGGGCGTACGCCGGCCGCTATCTCAATGCTGACGCGCTGTTCCAGAGCGGGACGCTGGCGACGGCACGCGGCCGGTACTCGCCGGTGCCCGAGGTCGGGCCGATGCTCATCATTGCGTACGACGACTTCGTTGGTTCGATGGAGTCGTTCGTCGAGTGGAAGGAGCAGTCGGGCGTGCCGACGTCGCTCGTGGCGCTTTCGACCGTCGGCTCCACCGATGACGACATCGCCAGCTATATCCTTGACGCCTACCAGAACGACGGCATCGCGTTCGTTCTTCTCGTCGGCGACGGCGACCAGGTTCCCACGTATCTCGACGGAAGCAAGGCGGCGGATCCCATGTACGCGCTTCTCGACGGGGCCGACAGCTACCCCGACATTCTCATCGGGCGTTTCTCCGCGGAGACCACGGACGATGTTCTGACGCAGGTCACGCGCAGCGTCGAGTACGAGAGTCAGCCGCAGGCGGGCGCCGCGTGGTACCACAAGGCCACCGGGATCGCATCCAATCAGGACGGAGGAACCGGGACGCCGGACTTCGAGTTCATCGAGGACATGCGGCAGACGCTTCTCGGATTCGCGTTCACCGACGTCGACGCCATCTATGACCCGTCCGCGAGCACGGCTCAGATCGCGGCGGCGCTTGATGAGGGGCGAGGCCTGGTCAACTACATGGGGCACGGCGCGACGATGGGATGGTCGACGGGTCCGTTCATCAACGGTCACGTCAACGCGCTCGTCAACGACGACATGCTTCCGTGGATCGTCAGCACGGCCTGCTACGTTGGGAAGTTCCACACGCTCACGTGTTTCGCGGAGGCGTGGATGCGGGCCACGAACGGTGACCGTCCGACCGGCGCCGTCGGCATCTACGCGTCATCGATCAGCCAGGACTGGGTCCCGCCGATCACCGCGCACCTTGAGATCATGGACCTGCTGGTCACCGGGGAGAACCGGACGCTGGCCGGTCTCTACATGAACGGCGCGTGCGCCATGATCGACGCCTACGGCGCGACCGGTGCGAACGAATCGGATCACTGGCACGTCTTCGGAGACCCGAGTCTGCATGTCCGCACCGCGGCGCCCGGCACGCTCACGGTGACGCACGGCGGGTCCGTCGACCCGACGGCCTTCGAGTTCGCCGTGCAGACGGAGGCGGGCGCGCTCGCGGCGCTCTCCATGGATGGGGAATGCATCGGCTCGGCGGTCGCGGGCGCCGGCGGGGAGGCCGTCATCGCATTCACGGACACCCTGACCACCGACGACGTGCTGCTGACCGTGACGAACTTCAACTGCTTTCCGTATACCGAGCAGGTCCCGGTGGGCAACGGGTCGTCCTCGGAGGATACGACGAGCGTGGTCTCGCTTTCGCAGAACTTCCCGAATCCGATCCGGCGCGGGACGGCGATCGCCTTCGCGCTCCCGGTCGGGGGCAACGTGTCGCTCGTGGTCTACGATGTGGCAGGTCGTCGCGTCGCAACGCTCGTGGACGGATACCATGCGGCCGACAGCTACCAGGTCGCATGGGAAGGGAAGGACGACGCGGGGAACAAGCTCGCGTCGGGGGTCTACTTCTATCGGCTCGAGACCCCGGACGGCGCGAGGCTTCGCAAGATGCTTCTGCTCAAGTAGGCTTGCCGCCACTATCTGATCAGCACGAGCTTCCTGCCGCGGCGGATCTGATCGCATTCGAGTCTCACGAAGTAGACGCCGGCGGCGACTGCGGAGCCTGTATCGTCGCGACCGTTCCACACGATGTCGCGGCGGCCGCCGTCAAGCGGGCCGTCCACGATCGTCCGGACGCGTCGTCCGGCGGCATCGTACACGCTCACGCGCGTCCGGTCGACGCCGTGAGGGATCTCGAAGGTCAATGTCGTGCTCCCGGTGAACGGGCTCGGCATCGGACGCCAGAGGTGTATGGCGAGCGTCCCCGCGGTGGCCGCGTTCACCACGCCCTGCCCGCAGATGTCCTCGGTCCCATCCCACATCAGCGCGTTCAGCCGGTACCAGAACGTGGTCTCGGACCAGACCGTGTTGTCCACGTACACGCCGGGCGTTATGGGCGCGAGAGGCTCCCTCGTCACCGGTTCGTAAGGCCCGTCCTCGGCAAGGGCCCGTTTGACGAGCAGCCTGTCGATGCCGTCGAGCGTTGCGAGATCCCAGCGCAGCGTGACCTCTGTGGGGCCGGTGACGGACGCGTAGAAGATGCCGTTGACCGGCGTACCGCATCCACCCGCTCCGAATGCGCCGATCCGCTCACCCCAGACGTTGCTGGCCGCCAGGCACGGCGAATCGTCGTAGAGCGTAAGCTCCCCGGGGCAGAACAGCGGGTCCTCGAAGAGATTGTCGCCTCCCGCCGGGACCGCATCGCCACCCGCGTTGCCATAGATGCAGGAATGGTTGACCGTGGGCGTCGCCGTGCCGTCGGTTGCGATACCGGCCCCCGCGACGCTGCCGGCGATGATCGTGTTGGTGATCGTGGGTGACGACGTGCTGAAGCAGTAGATGCCGCCGCCCTCACCGCCGGAAGAGCACTCCGCAACCGTTGTCCCGCAGACGGCGGGAGAGGAGGCTCCGCAGAATACGCCACCGCCGCGCCCCGCGCTCTCGCACTCGCGGATGCAGCAGTTCCGGATGATGGGACTCGAGTTGGCGCGGCACGCGATGGCGCCGCCGTCAGTCGTCGCCTGGCAGGACTCGATGGTCAGGTCAACGAGCTTCGGCGAGCAGGTCCAGAGGCACTCGATCGCCCCGCCGTACGCGGAAAGCCCGTTTTGGATAGTGAATCCCTCGATGACGGTCGTCGTATCCTGCGAGCTGTTGAAGTAGAACGCGTGCCCGGCGCTCTCACAGTCGATGATGACGTCGCCGCGCGTGTTCATCGCCATGATGTGGAGGCTCTTGTTCCCGGGGTCGATGTCCAAATTTCCGGTGCCCGTGTAGGTGCCCGGCATGACCTTGATCATCCGGCCGTCGGGAGATGCGTCAATGGCATCCTGGATGGTCGTGTATTGCCCGCCGCCGCCGGCGTCCACGATGAGCGAGCGGTCGAGCGTGATGCGCGTGGCCCGGCGAACGCCCCACTCCTGGCCTTCCTCCATGGCTTCGAACTCGCACCACCGCACCTCGCTCGCCGGCCCCCACGTGTCGAGACACCCGTAGTAGAGAGAGTCCCCGGCGACGTTCTGTGCGTAACCGACGGCGGTGACCGAGTGGTCGCTGCCGTCGTCTCCATCGGTATCGACCGACATCTGCATCGGTCTCCCTGCGTCCATCTCGGCCCTGAAGGTGTCCCAGTCGAGCGTCCCGAACTGGATGTGGAGGAACTCGGCGAACGCATCGAAGTCGGGGTATCGCGACTCGATGTACTCCGGGACCGCGTCGATGAGGTAGTCGGTTTGCGTCCAACCGTACGCCAGGTCCCGGACGCTCCACGACGTGCCGATGAAGTCCGCGATGCAGTCGTCTTCGTGTTCATCTCCGACAGGATCCTCGGACAGATCCGGCAGGATGATTCCTCCATGGCTGTCGATGGGGAGGCAGTAGTCCTCGTAGTTGGCCGGGTCGAGTTCCGAGCGCTGCGATGCGATGGTCTGGCTGACGTCTTCTGTCTGTGTTGAGGCGTCTCCCGGGATGAGGTCGTCATACCCCAACCCGTCATAGTATCCCATGATCATCCCGATGGAGGTGGGGGTGCACCCGTGCCGCCACTCGTATCCGGGGACACTGGGGATGACGTACACGGTCCAGGAGGGCGGCGGGTCGAACCGTTCGCGCGATGTGACCCACGGCGGAGCCGCCGGACCCATCCAGTCGATATCGTCGCCGAGTTCGGCCACCAGTGCGGCGGTCTGTCGGAGCCCGGCGAGGGTCGGAGCGTCGGGCGCCGCGGCGGCGCGTGCTCCGGCGGCATGCGCGGGAGCGGGCGGTGCTGAGAACAGAACCGCCAGCATGGCAATGGTGACGAGGAGTGCCCGCCGTGTTTTCATCGAAGTCTCCCGGTCCGAGTCGTGATCGATTGGATAGTGTCGACAGTTGGCCAGTATACCGCCTTTGACGGGTGAGGCTCAAGCATCATGCGGTCCCGGCCTGTCCATCCGTCCGGTGCGCGGCCCGCCGGGGGCAAAGAGAACGGCCCCCGGTTCCCCGGAGGCCGTTCGTCACGATCTGAGCCGTCTCGCAAGCGGTCGCGAGTTCCCTATTTCCCGTCGAGCTCGCCGCGCTCCGCGGCGGCCTTGAGTTCATCGTTGGCCATGATGGCGACCTCGACACGACGGTTCTGCTGCTTGCCCCCGACCGTGTCGTTTGTGGCGACAGGCTGCATCTCGCCGTACCACGTGATCGTCATGCGGGCAGCCGCGACCGAGTGCCCGATGAGGTAGTTCGACACCGACAGTGAGCGGCGCTCCGAGAGTGCCATGTTGTACTCCTCAGTGCCGTCGGAGTCGGTGTGGCCCTCGACGAGGATGTCGGTGTCCGGATACTTGTTGAGGATCCTGGCCAACTCGGTCAGGTTCTCCTGCGACGCGGGCCTGAGGTCGGACTTGTTGACATCGAACAGGAGGCCCGAGTTGAATGTGATCTTGATCCCTTCGCCGACGCGCTCGACATTGGCGCCTTCGATGTCGGCCTCGATCTCCTCGGCCTGATCGTCCATGTACTCGCCGATGGCGGCTCCCGCCGCTCCACCGATCACAGCACCGAGGATAGCGCCGAGCGCCGTGTTGCCTGATGCATCACCGATGGCTCCGCCGATCACTGCGCCGGTCGCGCCGCCGATGAGAATCCCCTTGTCGCTTCTCGACATCGACGCGCAGCCGGTAAGCAGCGCGACGACGGTGATGATGACGACGACCGTCAGAACTCTTCTCATGTGATTCCTCCCGCGTGGGTACCGCACCTGAGCTTCATTGATGTTCGGACGAACAGGAGCATGGTGTCTTCGATGCGGCAAAGTCAAGGATGGTTCCCCCGGGCGCGCTCATACCTCCGTAGTTGACAGACAGGGGGGAGTGTGTGATACACTATGAGTTGGTATATCAGATAGGCATGAGACAGTGTTGCGGTTCGCGTCGTGTCGTCAGACGCGGCCCAGCGTACATGGGAGGATGTATGAACAGCACGCGCACACAGGTTTGGTTGGCAATTGGCACCCTGGCTCTTGTCTCGCTTCTGGCGACCGGACTCCACGCGCAGCAATGCAGGGACTACGAGAACTACCTCTGCTGGAAGGGGAATGTCCCCGTCGGCGGCG
>CAZEXP010000045.1:0-17815 GCA_964516845.1 uncultured bacterium | reverse complement strand
AGGCTGCGTCGAGCGTGGCTGCGGAGAGCGTCTCGGTCGGGGGAGCGTTCCTGGAAAGGCCCGATATCGCACGAGGATTCCGCGCTCTGGTCGATACGCTTGACGGGGCCGGTCACTCCGGGATCGCGGCGGAGATTAGGACGCTCCTGGACCGAACGAACGAGTAGCCGGCCCCCGAGCCCGGTCAGGCGAGAGCGATGACGACGACACCCGCGCTCATCAGCGCCGCCCCGATCAGACGGAACCGGAGATTCCTCTCCTTGAACACGTAGTATCCCAGCGCCACTCCCACCACCATGCCGGTCCGCTTGATCGCGATGACGTAGCTTGCGAGCGTCATCTGGACGGCCGTCATCTGCGCCATGATCATCACCGCGAAGACGAACCCGAGAAGGAACAGCCGCGGCGTCGTCCCGCGCGGAAGCGGCATCTTCCTCAGGCCGATGACGAGCAGCGGGACGTAGAGCAGTCCGTACGCGACGGAGAAGAAGGACGAGTAGAACGCGGGCGAGCTGTTCACGGTCGCGACCTTGTCGTATGCCGCCGAGACGCTCCAGATGAGCGCGACGATCAGCATGAGCCGGCTCCCCGGTTCCCTGGTGATCGCCTTGATCGGCGCAAGCACGCCGCCCCGGATCTTGTCGAGGTTGATCGCGTACGCGCCGACGGCGATGAGCAGGATGCCGGCGACCCCCTGTGCGTTCGGCATCTCCCGGAGCACGATCCAGCTCGTCAGGAGCATGAACAGCGGTGTGAACGCCAGGAACGGCACGGTCAGAGAGAGCGGCGAGATCGACAGGGCCCTGACCTGCATCGTGACGGCGACGAGATTCGTGATGACGCTGAACATCGCGGCGAAGAGGAATCGGTCGCCGATCTCCGGGATGCCCTGCCGCCAGACGACGAGCAGCGTCCACGGCAGCGAGAGCGTCATCATCGACCAGGTCAGCACGTAGGTGTGGGCGCGGTCGGAGAGTGTCTTGGCATAGCTGCTCGAGAGCGCGAACGTGACGGCCGTCGCGACGGAGAGGATGATCCACATGGTCGACCATGCTAGCCGCTCGGGTGTTGCGCGGCAAGAGCCGCTGTTGCCCCCACAGGGTCCCCATGCTAGGCTACGCGGCATGAAGGTACTCGCCGCATATCCGTGGCCGTCGTTCTGGTCGATGGGCGAGGGACGGGGGGCACCGTCCTTCTTCCTCTCCATCACGAGTTTCCCGAAGCACGGGCACGAGATGCACGTCGTGATGCCGGGGACTCCCGGCTGCGCGGCCGAGGAGGACTATCACGGCGCAGTCCTCCATCGCTTCCCGACCACCACCGACTACATGCCCGACGCTTCGGCCGGCAAACTCATTCAGCACTGGCGGATGCGGATGTCCTACCGCGATTGGATGGCGACGGCCGTTCCCGCGCTTCGCGACGTCGCGGAGCGAGTCGGGCCGGACGTTATGTTCGGCATGGGAGCGCTGGGGGCGCCGGCGGCGCACGCGGTCGCGCGAGAGCTGGGTGTGCCGAACGTTACGAGACTCTTCGGTACGTCGATCGGTCAGGTGTTGGGGAGTCCGGTCAGGTACCGTCTCCGCTATCGGGAGATCAACGCATTCCGGACGCCCGCCGACGCGATCATCCTCTGTGACGACGGCTCGGGAGGTGACGAGATCGCGAGGATGTTGGGCGTCGAGATGGACCGGCTCCGGTTCTGGCCGAACGGCGTCGATCGCGAACTCCTGCGCGGTCCGGCCGACATCGACGGACTTCGCATGCGTCTCGAGATCTCACGAGATACGCCGGTCGTGCTCTCGGTCTCCCGGCTTGACAGGGAGAAACGGGTCGACCGGTTGCTCCACGCGACGCCCGAGCTTCTGCGTCGTGTCCCCGGGGCGATCATCGTCATCGCCGGCGACGGCCCCGAGCGTCACGCGCTCGATGAACTAAGCGTGAAGCTCGGGGTGTTTGAGAGCGTCAGGTTCTCGGGCATCCTCGAACGCGAGCAGCTCGCGGCCGCCTATCAGCTTGCGTCCGTGTTCGTGACGCTCTCAGAGCGGACCAACATTCTCAACCCGCTCCACGAAGCGATGACGGCGGGGCTCCCCGTTGTGGCGTTCGATGCGGGGCGCACGGCTTCGATCGTTCGTACCGGCGAGACCGGTGTGCTTGTGACGAGAGACGCGCTGCCGGCGCTCGGGATCACGATCGCCGACCTTCTTCTGGACGAGGGGCGCCGCGAACAGCTCGGGCGGGCGGCCGCCGAGGACGCAGAGCGGCGGCTCCCGACGATCGACGAGCGACAGCGGATGGAGGTCGAGGCGGTCGAGGCGGTCGTGACAAGGGCGGGCCGGAGCGGTCGGAAGTGACTCACATGACGGAGGCGGCGTGAGCGAGCGGCGCGGGCGCGAGACCACAACGGAGCCGGTCGTGGCGGCCGGGGGACAGGACGGCGAGGGACACGGCCGTACCGTTCTCAGGCACAGCCTCATGACGTTCGGCACGAGGATGGGGATCGTCCTCGTCAATATCCCGACGTCCATTCTCATCGCGCGAACGCTTGGCCCCGACGGTCAGGGTATCTACTCGTCGGCCATCATCTTCCCGACGATGTTCGCGTTCATCGGTCTGTTGGGCATCGACTCCGCGCATACCTATCTGCTCTCCCGGAAGCGCCATCCACTCTCCGCGATCAACGGTCAGAGCCTGCTTCTGACCCTGCTGTTCTCCGCCGTGCTTGTCCCGGCGTACCTGGTGTTCCTCAAGTACTACGACGGAGCTGCCGACCCGACGCTGCGTCAGAACCTGACCTTCGGCGTCGTGCTGATCCCCGTTCTCCTGGCCAAGTATCTCTCGGTCGCGTTCTTTCTGGGCCTTCAGCGCATCCGCTGGTTCAACGTCGCGAACTTCGTTCAGGCGCTGGGACTGCTCGGCCTCATGTGCCTCAATCTGTTCGTGTTCGATGGTGGAGCGATGGGAGCGCTCGTCGCGTACCTGATAAGCGAGGTTCTGGTCGTTGTGATCGGTCTCTGGGCGGCGACGCGGGCGTCGCGCACGGCGGGTGATGGTGGCGTCCCGGCCCCGCTTCTGACGAAACCACCGCCCGGACTCTTCCGCACCTCGATCGTCTACGGCCTCCAGGGTCACGCGGGGAACATCCTCACGCAGTTCACCTACCGCTTCGACATGTTTCTCGTGCTGTCGATCGTCGGTCTCCACGCGCAGGGGTTCTACTCGATCTCGGTGCTGCTGGCGGAGAAGCTCTCGCACATCCCGCAGTCGGTGCAGGTCGTACTCTTCCCGAAGCTCTCATCGATGTCCGTGGAGGACGCCAACGAACTGACGCCTCGTGTCCTGAGGAGTTCGCTCTTTCTCACGGCGGTGGCCGGCGTTGCGCTCTATCTTCTGAGCCGCCCGCTGCTGGTCCTGTTCTACTCGACGGAGTTCATGCCCGCGCTCCAGGCGTTTCGCGTTCTCATTCCGGGGATCGTGATGCTGTCCGTCGCGAAGATCCTCTCAAGCGATTTCTCCGGCCGCGACAAGCGTCTGTACCAGACGGCCGCCACCGGCGTGGCGTTCGCGGTGAACCTCGCTCTCTGCTTCATGTGGATCCCCGTTCATGGGATCGTCGGAGCGGCATGGGCCTCGACGGTCGCCTACGCGCTGCAGAGCGTGCTCATGCTGATCTTCTTCCGGAAGCTCTCAGGCAAGGGCGTGCTCGAGAGCACGCTTGTCAGGGGAGAGGACTTCGCCCTCTACGGGCGGACCCTGCGGAGGCTGACCTCGCGCACCGACTAGGCAGCGTGTCAGCTGGCCCCCATCTTGACCATTCAGGTGAGTGATACTCATGTCAGACGTCGCCGACGTCGCCCGGCGCGAAGGGTGTCGCCCGGTGCGAAGGGTGTCGCCCGGCGCGAAGGGTGTCGGCTGGTGTGGGGATGTCGACTCGTGGAGTCCCGGTGTTACGGTTGAGGCGGGAAGCACTGGTGTTTCCGCGCTTTGGCTTGCCCGGCTGCGCCCGCGGGTGGTATCCTCTCGGTTCGACCACTGCGCGCCCGGCACTCCCTTGGGACGCGGCACCCCTCTGGAGGGCCGCCTTCTCGGGGTGCCTGGGAATCTGCGGGTGGGTAGGCTCATCTGAACAGGTAACGGAGCGGGTTCTTCCTGGAACTCCACGAGCGGGGGAACGTGACGTGGCAAAGCCGAAGGTAGCCTTCTACTGGAACGCGTCGTGCGGCGGCTGCGAAGAGGCGGTCGTCGATCTGGCCGAGGACCTTCTCAAGGTCGTCGAGGCCGTGGACATCGTTCTGTGGCCGGTCGCAATGGACTTCAAGCGTTCGGATGTCGAGGCGCTCGAAGACGGTGAGATCGCTGTGTCGTTCATCAACGGGGCCGTGCGGACGAGCGAGCAGGAGGACTGGTCGCATCTGTTGAGGAGGAAGTCGGGGCTGGTCGTCGCGTTCGGGGCATGCGCCTCGATCGGCGGCGTTCCGGGGCTCGCGAACTTCTACGACCGGAAGGGTCTGATGGACCTGGTGTTCCACAATCTCCCCTCGAACGACAACTCCAAGGGGACCGAGCCGCAGACCGAGACACAGATGCCGGAGGGCGAGCTCGAACTGCCTTCGCTGTACGACACCGTCTACGCGCTCGATCAGGTTATCGATGTCGACTACTACCTTCCCGGTTGCTCGCCGCCCCCCAAGCTCATTTTCGAGGCCGTGCAGGCCATCCTCAGCGGCAACCTGCCTCCGAAGGGTTCGACGCTGACGACACCGAAGTCGCTCTGCGACGAGTGTGCAAGGAACTCGACCAAGCCCGACAAGATCAGGGTCACCGAACTCAAGCGTCCGCATCTGACGATGATGGACCCCGAGAAGTGCTTCCTTGCCGAGGGCGTCATCTGCATGGGGCCGGCGACGCGAGGTGGCTGTGGGGAGCGGTGCATCAGCGCGAACATGCCGTGCCGCGGGTGCTTCGGTCCGACCGACGAGGTACGCGACCAGGGGGCGAAGTTCCTCTCCGCGCTCGGTTCGATCATCGACACGAAGGATCCGGAGGAGATGGAGCGGATCACCGAGTCGCTCCCGGACCCGGCAGGCCTCTTCTATATGTACAGTCTGCCCGTGTCGCTCCTGCGGCGGAAGCAGAAGAAGAGCTAGCGACAAGCACCTGACGAACGCACACGCGCACACAGTGCGTACGCGCACTTGGGTCTATACGCGCAACGAGAGCACGCGCGGAGCGAACGCGCGATGGAGGACACATGGGCAGGAGAGTCACGATCGATCCGATCACGCGCCTTGAGGGGCACGGCAAGATCGAGATCTTCCTGGACAAGAACGGCGATGTCGAGAACGCCTACTTCCAGGTGCCGGAGATGCGTGGGTTCGAGAAGTTCTCGGAGGGGCGGATGGTCGAGGAGATGCCGCGGATCACGCCGAAGATCTGTGGTGTCTGTCCGACGGCGCACCACATGGCCTCCGCGAAGGCGCTCGATGACCTCTACAAGGTCGAGGTGCCTAGAACCGGCCGTCTGATCCGGGAGCTCATCTACAACGCGTTCACGTTCGAGGATCACGCGATCCACTTCTACTTCCTCGGCGGTCCGGACTTCGTCGTCGGGCCCACCGCGCCGAAGGCCGAGCGGAATATCCTCGGCGTCATCGGCAAGGTCGGTCTCGAGATCGGCGGCCAGGTCATCGATATCCGCCACCGCGTCCGCGACATCATCACGACGCTCGGTGGCCGGGTGATCCACCCGGTCTGCTGTCTCCCGGGCGGCGTGTCGCGCGGCCTCACCGAGGAGAACCGCGCGGAGTTCACGAAGACGGCGAAGGACGCCGTCGAGTTCGCGAAGTTCACGCTCCAGCTCTTCGAGGACGTTGTTCTCAAGAACAAGGCTTATGTCGACCTGATCGTCGGTGACATCTACAAGCACGAGACCTATTACATGGGTCTGGTGACCGAGGACAACGAGGTCGATTTCTACGACGGTATGATTCGCGTCGTCACGCCCGACGGCAAGGAGTTCGCGAAGTTCAAGGTTCAGGACTGGCTCAAGCACATCTCGGAGCACACCGAGCCCTGGAGCTACGTGAAGTTCCCGTTCCTCAAGAAGGTCGGATGGAAGGGCTTCGTCGACGGTCCCGACAGCGGTGTCTACCGCGTCGCTCCGCTGGCGCGTCTCAATGCCTCCGACAAGATGAGAACGCCGAATTCGCAGGCCGCGCGCGAGCAGCTCTTCGATACGCTCGGATTCCCGGCGCACAACACGCTGGGGTACCACTGGGCTCGTGTCGTCGAGATCATGCAGGCGGCCGAGCGCATGGTCGAGATCATGGCGGACCCCGACCTCATGGGTGACAACATCCGCACGATACCGACCGCAACACCGACGCATGGCGTCGGTGTTGTCGAAGCGCCCCGCGGGACGCTCATCCACGACTACACGACGGACGAGCGCGGCGTCGTCAAGCAGGCCAATCTGCTCGTGGCGACCGTCGCGAACGCGGCGCCCATCTGCATGTCGGTCGAGCGCGCCGCCCGCGGTCTCATCAAGGGCGGCAAGGTCGACGACGGGCTTCTCAATATGGTCGAGATGGCGTTCCGCGCATACGACCCGTGCTTCGGGTGCGCCACGCACTCGCTCCCGGGCCAGATGCCGCTCGAGGTCGTGGTCAAGGACGCCGACGGTGATGTCGTCAAGCGGATCTCCCAGTTCATCAAGGACTGAGAAGGGCGCTGGTTCAGAAGGAGACGACACGAGAAGGTTTGACACCCCGGCGTCACGTGAGTGGCGCCGGGGTGTTTCTATTCGTGTGACCTCGCGCTACCATTGGACCAGCGTTCGAGACGCACACACGGAGGTCGTATTGAAGACGCTGTTTCTCGGGCTGGGCAGTTCGGTTCTCACCGACGACACGATCGGACTCTTCGTCGTGCGTCGCGTTGCCGAACTCGTCGGCGGCATCGATGATGTGTACACCGTCGAGAACGAGGAAGGTGGTTTCTCGCTGCTCGATGAGGCGCTCGGGTATGATCGAATGGTCGTCATTGATTCGATCATGCTCGGCAACGAATTGGGAACGGTCACGCGCTTCGGGTTGAAGGATCTCGAGCGGTCGATCCACTCGTGCACCCCGCACGGCGCGAACCTCGCGACAGTTCTTGAGCTTGGCAGAGTGCAGGGGATGGCCGTCCCTGATGAGGTCATCATCTACGCCATCGACGTTATCGAAGTCCTCTCGTTCGGAGAGGAGCCGACGCCGGCGCTCATGGCGAAGGTTGACGGGATCGCCGCACATATCGTAGGCGAGGTGCTTGGGGAGAGGCCGTAGCGTGGCCATCCGCCCGGGAGTATGTTCACCGGAAGGAGCGACAGGGGGTGAACGATACGCTCTATTCGCTTCCGCTCTACTACGACATCGCGTTCTCGTGGGATCTCGAGCCCGAACTCGACGTGTTCGAACGGATCTTTGAGAGGCATGTTCCGGGTCCGGTCGAGCGCATCCTCGAACCGGCCTGCGGGACGGGGCGGTTCCTTGTTGCGCTGCCGAAGCGTGGGTACAGCGTGACGGGATACGACAGCTGCCCGCAGATGGCGGAATACGCGCGGCGCAGGGTGAAGGATGCCGGGTTCGCGCCGGGGGCTTCGGGGGCTTCGGGCGCCGGCGTCGGCTGGGCCGAGGTCATCGAGGCCGACATGGTCTACGCGCCCGTCGTCCCGGACGGCTACGACGCGGCCTTGAACTCGATCAACAGCATGGGCTATCTTCTGTCGGACAGGGAGATCGTCGCGCACTTCAGGAGGACGGGGTTCTCACTCAGGCCCGGCGGCATCTACATCGCGCATCTGGCCTGTGCGTATGCGGATGGGGTCCCGCCCGGCGAGACGTGGGAGGTAGAGCGGGACGGGATTCGCGTGCGAACGGTGTGGAGCGTCTTCCGCGAGGAGTTCGCCGCGCGCAGGAGCTTCCAGTCCTGGGAGATGGTTGTCCACGATCACGGTCGGAGGATGAGGTTCTGGGACTCGCACGTCTTCAGGCTCTGGACGGTCGACGACATCGAACGGCTCGCAGCCAGGTCGGGCGTCTTCGAACTGGACGCCGTGTACACGGAACGATTCGCGGAGGTGCCTGCCGGCACACGCATTGCCGGAGAGATGGGTAACCTGTATTTCATACTCAAATCGGTTCGACCCGACGGGTAGGCGGGCCGGGACACCGGCTGCCAGGGCAACGAAGGAGACGCGCACCATGAAGCGGGATATTGATGGACTGATGAAGGAGCGCAACATCGACGTCGCCATCATCGAGGGCGCCGTCAAGGGCAACGCGACCATGTTCTACATGGTCAATGGCGCGAAGATCTCTCACGCGACCGTCATCAAGAAGCGCGGGGAAGAGCCAGTGCTCATCTGCGGAACGATGGAACGTGAGGAGGCGGCGGAGAGCGGGCTCAAGACCGTCGACAGCTCGAAGTACGACTACATGGGGATTCTCAAGGCGGCTGGTGGAGACCGGCTCAAGGCGCAGGTGGCCTACTACGCGAAGATCCTCGAGGAGTTCGGTGTGAAAGGGAGGGTCGCCTTCTACGGTCAGGTCAACGTCAGCGCCTGGTGGGTCTTCCTTGGCGCGCTGCAGAAGGCGATGCCCGATATCGAGATCGTCGGTGAGTTCTCCGAGAACCTGTTCATCAAGGCGCGCGCGACGAAGGAGCCGTACGAGATCGACCGCATCCGCGAGATGGGCAGGCTCACGTGCGAGGTCGTCCAGCACGTCGTCGATTTCATCAAGTCGCACCGCATCGAGGGCGAGACCTTCATGAAGGCCGACGGAACGCCGCTCCTGCTCGGCGACTGCAAGGCCGAGATCCGCATGGCGCTCTCCGCGCGCAACATCATTGAGGAGGTCGGGACGATCTTCGCGCTCGGTCGCGACGCGGGTATCCCGCACAGCCGCGGCAGGGAGAGCGATGTCATGATGACGGGCAAGACGCTCGTCTTCGACATTTTCCCGCAGGAGGAGGGCGGCGGGTACTTCTTCGACATGACCCGCACGTTCGTCTTCGGCGAGGCGGCCCCCGAGATCCTCAAGGCATATGCGCAGCTCTCCGAGATCCACGACAAGGTCACCGCGTCGCTCACGATGGGCGAGAAGGCCGGCGTCTACCAGACGATGGTCTGCGACTTCATGGAGGCCAACGGTCATGAGACGCCTCGAACGAACCCGCAGGTGACCGACGGCTACACACACAGCCTCGGCCACGGCATCGGTCTCGACGTGCACGAAAGTCCTCGCCTGTGGGATGGGCCGGGGAGCGTCGACGTGCTCGAACCGGGTCACGTGTTCACGGTCGAGCCGGGCATCTACTACCCGAGCAAGGGGTGGGGGATGCGGATCGAGGACGTCTACTACGTGCATGATGACGGCACGATGGAGAACCTGACGAACTTCCCGCGCGACCTGGTCGTGAAGCTCTAGCGCCAACCGGACGGAGGGGCCGTGTCGACAGTCGTACGAACCGTCAAGCCCCGGGGCGAGGGCGTCCCGGGCTGCACCATCATCGAATCGGTCGAGCGGATCACTGAATCCTACGCCGACTATCTGACCGACGAGTCCGGGTTTGGCCCGCCCGAGCTGGATTGCCTCGTCTTTGCGCGGAGCGAGCGCCAGGTTGCCGACGTGCTCGCCGCCGCGAACGAACGCGGTGTGTACGTCACGGTCTCGGCCGGGCGCACGGGCATCGTCGGCGGGGCAGTGCCGGCGGGAGGAACGCTCCTGTCGCTCGCCGAGATGAACGGCGTCCTCGGTGTCCGCCGGCTCCCGGACGGGCGGTTCGCAGTACGGGTGGAACCGGCGGTGACGGTCGCACGGCTCGAGGAGATGCTCGCCGGCGGGGATATGGGGCTCGACCCCGCGACGCTTCCTCCGGAGGAGAGCGATGCGCTCGCGGCTCTCAAGGCGGACGAGCGCGGCTACTTCTATCCCCCGGACCCGACCGAGATGAGCGCGCACCTCGGCGCCACGGTCGCGACCAACGCGTCAGGCGCGAGGAGCTACTACTACGGCGCTACGCGCCGGCACGTCCACTCGATCCGGGTCGTGCTTCCGTGCGGTGAGGTCATCGCAGCGGAGCGCGGAATCTACACGGCCGGAGACGGACGCTTCGAGATCAAGCTCGCCGGCGGCGGCTCCCTCGATGTCGTTGTCCCGGGCTATGCGATGCCAGAGACGAAGAACGCGGCCGGATACTTCGCTCAGCCCGACGTCGACCTGGTCGACCTCTTCATTGGGTCGGAGGGGACGCTTGGCGTCCTGACCGAGGTCGAACTCATCCTCTCGCGCCGGCCGGCCGGCGTCCTCTCGGCGCTCGCGTTCTTCCCGGACAACGAGTCGGCCATCGCGTTCGTCCGGCACGCGCGCGGAGACCACGTCGAGCTCCCGGTTCCAGCCGGCGTGACGCCGCTTGCGCTCGAGTTCCTCGACTCGATGAGCTTCGAGTTTCTTCGTGAGCGGAAGGAGGCGCAGGGCGCGTCCTCCGCCATCCCCGAATTGCCGGCGGACGCAGCGGCCGGCGTACTCTTCGAGCAGGAGTTCGAGGATGAGGACGGCCTGATGGCTGGCTACGAGGGTTGGGAGGAGCTGCTGTCACATCATGGCTCCTCCATGGACGACACGTGGGGCGGGATGGAGGAGAGTGACCTCGCTCGCCTCAAGGCGCTCCGCCACAGCATCGCTGAGGAAGTCAACGGCGCCATCGCTCGAGCGCGGGCGAAGCATCCGGGAATACACAAGATCGGAACGGACATCGCGGTCCCGCCCGACCGGTTCGAGGAGATGGTCGCATACTACCGCGCGAGACTGGTCGGGACGACGCTCCGGTACGTCATGTTCGGCCACATCGGCGACAGCCACGTTCATCTCAATATCATGCCGAAGGACCTCGACGAACTCGCCGCCTCGGAGACGCTCGCTCTCGAGTTCGCGAAGCACGGCGTTTCCATGGGCGGGACGGTCTCGGCTGAGCACGGCATCGGTCGGCTCAAGCACGCGTTCCTCGAGGCGCTCTATGGCGCTGACGGTCTCGCGGAGATGGCGGCGCTCAAGACTGCGTTCGACCCGAAGGGAATCC
The DNA here is from genome assembly GCA_964516845.1 of uncultured bacterium. GTDB lineage: Bacteria > Joyebacterota > Joyebacteria > Joyebacterales > Joyebacteraceae > JAPEKQ01. The sequence goes on along the minus strand of CAZEXP010000045.1, from coordinate 6,691 downwards.
TGAATCGCGGCGTGATGTTCCCGTCACACCTTCTGAAGTAGGATCCGGCGCAGAGATGTCGGGACGGCATTCGCACACGTGAGGCCCGATGATCGATATCCGCGAGTACACCGACGTGAATGACGCGGCGCTTCAGGCGGCGTGGGCCGGGCTCGAGACGGCCGGCGCCTGTCCGCACGTGTTCCTCTCCGCTTCGTGGGTCCGGCCCTGGGCCGCGCGGTTCGCCGCCGGGATGCGGCCGCACATCCTCGTCGGCGTCTCCAATGACGACGGGGGTCCGCGCATCGTCGGCATCGCGCCTTTCTTTCGAACACCATCCGGAGGGCTCGAACTCCCAGTGAATTACGTCTCACAGCGTGGTGGGTTCATCGTGCGCGCGGATCTTCCGGACGACGTCCGCGCGTTCCGCGCCTCCGTGCTCGCGCACCTTGCGTCCCGTCGCGAGCGGCTCCTTCTCAGAAGCCTGGTGACAAGTGACGCGGCGGCGACCTGGGACACGGCGCGGGCGGCCGGATTTCTCCTCAACAGGCTCCCGGCCAGGGTCTCTCCATACGTGGACACGTCCGGTTCCTGGGATGAGTTTCTCGCGGGAAGACCCCGCAAGGTCACGCATGAGTGGGAGCGGAAGATGCGGAAGCTCGAGCGTGCCGGCGCGCATGAGGTCAAGCGGTTGATGCCCGGGAGCGACCCTCACCCGCTCATCGACGCGATGATCGAGATCGAGGAGAGGAGTTGGAAAGAGGAGTCAGGGACGTCCATCACACAACGCGGCGTGGCCGACTTCTACCACGAACTCGCCGGGAGCTTCATCGCGGAGCGGTCGGCCGGGTCGGAGCTCCTTCCGTTCTGGCTGGAGCTCGACGGCCGTCGCATCGGATTCCTGTTTGGCATCGCGTACCGCGGGACGTACTACGCGCTCAAGACATCGTTCGATGAGGAGTTCCGCAAGCTTGCCCCCGGCGTCACTCTCTTCCATCACGCGATCAACTACGCCTTCGAGCATGGGCTCGACCGGTTCGACTTCGTTGGGCAGCGGGCGCGCTGGAAGGACGAGTGGGCCACCGGGAACATCGAACACGCGACCCTTCGCTGCTATCCCAGGAGCGTTCGTGGTGTCACGCGACACTTCATCGATACGCACCTGAAGCGTGTTGGGAAGCGCGTCATCGGGGAGGGGACGCACTGATGGCCGGACCGCGACCGAATCACGACGCTCGCCCTGCCGGAGGGTCGGGCGGCCCCGGCCGCCCTGCCGGGGGGGAGTACGGCGTCTACCTATCGAAGACGACGAAGGAGGCCGGATTCACGTTCTTCGGCCGCATCTTCGCGCTCTTCTTCGGATTCGTCGCCACCGCCGTCATTGCGAGACTGCTCGGTCCCGACGTGCTCGGTGTCTACGTGCTTGCGTGGACCATCGTCATGGCGGTGACCATCCTTACGACGTTCGGCTTCGAGGGCGGGTTTGTGAAGTACCTCGCGATGTACGCGGCACAGGGGAGGCCGCACGAGGCGCAAGCGGTCTACCGGTGCGGTATCCGGTTCGGCATCTGGGCGGCGATCGTCGGGACGGGCGCGATCATCCTCCTGCGGCGGCCGCTCGCGGTGATCGTCTTCAAGGAACCACGGCTCGAATCCGCGCTTCTGTTCATCGCGATCGCCACGCTCCCGTATACGCTGACGCGTCTCCAGGCCGCCGGTCTCCGCGCACTCAAGGATATGAAGCACAGCATCATCGGAGCGGAATTCTCGTATCGCATCCCCCGGCTGCTCGTGTTCCTGATCCTCTACGCGCTCGGGATGAGATTGCTCGGTGTTATCTTCGCCGGCGTCCTCGCGTGCGTAGCCTCGGCCGTCGTGACGTTCGTATTCCTCAGGCGAACCGCACCGTACCTGTTCGGCCGGGACGGTGAGGTTTCGATCCCGACCGGCGAGGTCGTCAGCTATTCGGCCCAGATGCTCGCTGAGAGCGGGACGGCGTTCGCGCTGCTCGAGGGCGGCAGACTCATTCTCGGGATCTTCCTCCCCTCGGTGGACGTCGGCATCTACAACATCGTCGTCCTGCTCGCGATGCTCGCCACACTCTTCACGTTCTCGTTCAATGCGATCTTCTCTCCGATCATCGCGGACGTTTATCACCGTGACCGGGCCGACCTGATGCGTTCGCTGCTCTCGGCGATCACGCGGTGGATCATGCTCCTCACGCTTCCCGTCTACGCGTGGCTGCTTCTGTCGGGGGAGGCTGTGCTCGGCATCTTCGGGCAGGAATTCGTCGTTGGCTACCAGGCGCTCGCGATCCTCGCGACAGCGCAGCTGCTCGACGCGACGGCGGGCTCCATCGCCAGCTGTCTGGCGATGACGAAATACCAGCGGTTCAACGTCTACAACACCCTCGTGATGGCCGTCGTGAGTGTCGGTCTCAACATCTGGCTCATCCCGAGGATGGGGATCGCCGGCGCCGCGACGGCGACCGCCGTATCCATCATTCTCGTCAATATCGCCCGTCTCATCGAGGGCAAGCTCCTCCTGGGCGTCATGCCGTACGACCGCTCGACGCTCAAGGTCCTCGTGACGGCGGTCGTCCTCATCGGCGGCGCTTCCCTTGCGCGGCGCCTCTTCGACATCCCCTCGGACTGGTACGCGTCGGCGGCGTTCCTCGCGCTCGCCTACGCCGTTGGCCTTGGTCTGACGATGCTCATGGGGATACGAGAAGAGGACCGCCACGTGATCCGGGCGGTCCTCGGGAAGGTCTCTCGTCTTCGTGGTTCGGAGTAGGCCGGCTACCGCACGTCCTTCAGCCTCTAGTTCTCGTCGAAGTAGTCGATCCGGTGGAGCGGCATCACGACGCTCGACGAGATGTTCGTCAGGTGCAGGCAGATGCGTTTGAGATAGCGTGATGTCAGTGTGACGAGGACTGCCTCGCGGCACGGGAGGCTGTCGTCGAGCAGGTCGTCGACGATCGCGTCACACTGCCTTGCGAGCCGCTGCCCGTCAACCAGCCCCTGCTGCGCTATCTCCTTGTTGGACGTCATGAACGCATGCTCGGTCGGCTCGAAGAGCTGTCCGACCTCGGCCAGCAGTCCTCTGAGCTGCGCGGAGTACGGTCCGTCGTGGAACGCCCCGCCCTGTGCCTCCGCCACCTCGAGCAGGTTCTTCGTCAGGTCACCCACCCGCTCCGCATCCTTGATGATGCTCATGAGCACGAGACTGATCGGGACGTCGGTCCCCGGCGACATGATCAGATGTTCGACGAGCTGCTTGCGGATGTTCCGCTGCAGATGGTTGATGCCGTGGTCGATCTCGTAGACGCGGTCGTGTGTCGCCTGCGAGAGCGGCTCCTTGCCGGTGAGCGCGGCGGCGATGAGGCGAAACATCTCCTCGCCGGACTCGAGCATCTGCTCCATCTCGCCGAACATCTGCGTGAGGAGCGGCCTCCTCTTGAGCGCCTCGATGAGTTCTCTGAACATGAGTGTCTCCTACTTCAGCAGTCTGCCTATCAGTATAAGCAATCCAGGGACGGCGTAGAAGAGGCCGATGACAAAGAATGCGACGACCTTCTTCGAGCGAACGGCCGCGTCGGCGAGCCTCCGGGCCAGCAGAATGGGTATGCGGCGGAGCGGACGGTACGGATAGATGATGAGAATGCCCGCGACATTGAACAGCAGGTGCACCAGCGCGATGGTCAGCCCTCTCGAATCGCCGGCGAGCGATGCCATGAGAGCCGTTACGGTCGTGCCGATGTTGGCGCCGAGCGCGATGGGGAAGACCTTCTCGAGCTTCACGACGCCCGCGCCCGCGAGCGGTACCAGCAGCGACGTCGTGACCGAACTGCTCTGGATGATCGCCGTGATGCCGGCTCCCAGAGCGATTCCCATGACGCCGCTCCGACCGAGCGCGCGGTCGACCCAGACCTCGGCGCGGCTCATCGCGAGCGCCTTCGTCTGTTTCACCAGAAGCCAGAGCGCCCCGATCATCAGCGCGAATGCCAAGACCGCCACGAGGATGGCCGCATGGTCGCCGACCAGATGGATGGCCGCTTCCTTCACGACGTGGACGGCGGGTCCGACGATCTGTTTGACGGGGCTGGCGAACGTCATCCCCTCGCTTCCGGTCAGGAAGCGGGCGAGGATGCCTGCCGTCTTCGCGAGGAACCCCGTCGCGAGTTCCAGCGGGAACAGGATGAGCACGGTCATGATATTGAAGAAGTCGTGAACGCTCGCCGCGGCGAAGGCGCGCTTGAACTCCTCGGGGCGCGCGGCGTGTCCGAGCGAGACGATCGCGCAGGTCACGGTCGTCCCGATGTTGGCGCCCATGATGATGGGGACCGCGTTCTCGATGGAGAGCATTCCCATCGCGACGAACCCGACGACCGTGGATGTCGTCGTCGACGAACTCTGCACGATGCTCGTCGCCAGGATGCCGATGAAGAGACCAACGAACGGGTTCGACGTCGACGCGATGAGTCTCTCGGAGAACCCGCTTCCGAACATCTTGAAGCCGGTTCCGAGCAGCTTCACGCTGACGAGGAACAGATAGAGCGTCGCAACAAGGAGAAGGACTCGGAGGAGTCTGTGCAGAAACAGGGGAGCGCCGGACGCGACCGGCGGGACGGCGCCGGTGCGGGCCCTGGATGGGACGCCGGTCGTTTTCGCGCGGCTGACGTCGTCTATCGTTCTCGCTCCGGTCTGGGAAGGGCCGCTGGATGAGCGGCTCTCCGCCAAGGGCTGGAACCGCCCTAGACTGTTCGGGGAAATCGCCGCGCATTCTAGCACGGCCCGCATCAGTGTCAAGCAGCCATGCATGAGCGGGGGTCATGCCCGCTTTCCTGAAGCCCGACTCGGAACGTTTTGACTCGCTCCGCGGACGGGGGTAGAATCATCTCTGGTGTGTTCCTACCAATGAATCACAGTTGCTTCTCAGGAGGAGAGATGGACCACAAGGAGCTCACGGGTCACTTCCTCGAGCTTATCAGGCGGGCGTCGACGGTCGTCCCGCCCGATGTCGAGAAGGCGATCCGGCAGGGTATCGAGAACGAGGGTGAGGGCACGACCGCGGCGTCGACGCTCACGCTCCTGCTCGAGAACTGCGACAAGGCGTGTGACGCCTCAACGCCGATCTGCCAGGACACCGGCGCCCTCTACTTCTTCATCGACTACGGGCCCGACTACCGGCAGAAGCCGCTTCGCGCCGCCATCGAGGAGGCCACGGCCCAGGCCACGGCCAAGTATTACCTCAGGCCGAACGCGGTTGATTCCGTGACGGGCAAGAACTCGGGGAACAACCTCGGTCTCGGCACGCCGATCATCCACTTCCATGAGCGCGACGAGAACGGTCTCCGCGTCCGCCTGATGCTCAAGGGCGGCGGCTCGGAGAACGTCAGCCTGCAGTACAAGCTTCCGGACGGGAAGCTCAAGGCCGGTCGTGACATGGACGGCGTGAGGAAGTGCGTCATCGACGCCATCTTCCAAGCGCAGGGCAAGGGATGTTCGCCGGGCGTCATCGGCGTTGGTATCGGCGGCAACCGCGACACGTCATACTCCGGCGCGAAGGAGCAGCTCCTCCGCGATCTCGGTGACACGAACCCGAACCCGGAACTCGCGAAATTCGAGGAGCGGGTCATGGCCGAGGCGAACTCGCTCGGTATCGGTCCGATGGGTCTCGGCGGCAAGACGACGGTTCTCGGTGTGAAGGCCGGCGCCATGCATCGGCTGCCCGCCTGCTTCTTCGTCTCGATCGCCTACGTCTGCTGGGCATACCGCAAGGCATTCATGTCCGTGAAGGGAAGCGAGGTCTCCTATGATTAAGCTCACGCTCCCCACGACACCGGACGAGATTCGGAAGCTCAAGGCCGGAGACGAGGTCTCGATCACGGGCGTGATGGTGACGGCGCGCGATGCCGCTCACAAGTACCTGGTGGAGACCGAGGCCGAGGACGTCCGCGATCTTCTCAAGGGCAGCATGATATACCACTGCGGTCCGGTCGTCCGGAAGGGCGACGACGGGAAGTACACGTTCGTGGCGGCTGGTCCGACGACGAGCATCCGCGAAGAGCCGTACGAGGCGGCGGTCATCGACAAGTATGAGGTCCGCGGCGTCATCGGCAAGGGCGGCATGGGCAAGGACACGCTGGCCGCCTGCGGCGAGCACGGCAGCGTCTACCTCTCCGCAATCGGCGGGATCGCGACGACGCTCGCGCAGTCCGTCAAGGAGGTCCTCGACGTCAAGAGGCTCGAGGAGTTCGGCGTCCCGGAGGCCTTCTGGGTCATCCGTGTCGAGAACTTCCCGGCGGTCGTGACGATGGACTCGCACGGTGTCTCGCTCCACGATCAGATCGAGAAGATCTCGCGCGAGACGTACGACAAGCTCATGAAGTAGGCGGACGGCGGCGACCCGTCACGATGCGGACCGCAGCCTCCGATGCAAGCGAATGCGCAGCACAGGCCCTCTCACCGGCACAGCGCCGGGGGGAGGGCCTTCTCGCGCGGTCTTGTCCCGGTCCCCGCTTCCTGATATCCTTGTCGTACGAATCTTTCGACAGCGAGATACCATTCCGGAACCACTCTGTCCGCACAACGGAGGAGACGCACTATGTCCGTTGACCTCGAGAAGATCCTGCGTCCCATCGATCACGAGATGCCGCCGTTCCCGCCGAAGTACATGACCATCGCCAGCGGCGACGAGATGGTCATCCGTC
>CAZEXP010000044.1:0-18171 GCA_964516845.1 uncultured bacterium | reverse complement strand
AAGGTCGCTGCGAAGAAGAAGGCGGCGGCCAGGAAGCCAGTCGCGAAGAAGAAGGCGGCGGCCAGGAAGCCAGTCGCGAAGAAGAAGGTCGTGCGGCGCAAGAAGTAGCTGCCGCGGGCATGAACGAAGAAGAGGGGCGTCCACGCGGGCGCCCCTCTTCTATTGTTGCTCGATGTCTATCGCTGCGTGGCCCGAGGCTAGCGCGTGCTCGCCTCGCGCTCCGCGTGCTCTCTGGCGCACCGCATCATCATGTCGATGGCGCGCCTGGCCGATTTCTTGTGTGCGTGTCCGGTGACGCGAAGGGTCATCGATTCATACCGCCCGGTCTTGCGGTCGCGGTGCCCGCTCTCGAACGTCACACGCTCCGCGGCGAAGCGGCTGCTCCGGCTGAAACACGGCCCGAACCCTGGACCCAACACCACATCGAAGTCGGTTCTGTGGAACCGGAGACGGACGACGGGCCTCCCCGCATAGAGGAAGGTCACGCTTGAGCTTCCGAAACGCACGAACTCGCCGCCCATCCCGTGCTTCTCGACCAGATGGTCGACGATCGAACGCGCGATGTTCCGGAGATCCCACTCCTTCATTCGGACGGTGACCCCCTCGAGCTTTCCGAGGACGTCGCGCGTGGCGTCCGGCAGGAGATTCCGGTAGACGAAGTCCTGCACGTTCACGCGGGACAGCTTGCCGGGGGCGTTCGCGATGAGAAGGTCGGTGAGCATCTCCGCCGCCTCGGTCTCGTGCGCGTGGAGCGTCCGCGTGAGCGTCTCCTCGAACGGCTCGCCGAGATGCGCGCCGCCTCGCGCCCCGAGCTCGTAGGCGACGGCCTTGGCCGGCTCGATCTCGTCGTACCCCGCATCGAACACCAGGTCGGAGATCCGACCGACGGGGAGCATCGCGCTGGCGTTCTTGCGTCGGCCGCGCCCTGCGATGCGCAGGACGTCCCGCGCGAGCGCCTTGATGTCGTCATCGGGACCGTCGACGAACCCGAGACAGATGTCGCCATCGATGGCACTCCTGTCGAAGATGGCAGCGGCGCGAATCTCCCCCTGGCGGGGGAGGATGAGCACGCGACCCGCTTCGATAAGTGCGCGGACCCGTTCGCGCTTGAGTTCGAGGAACTTCCAATCGATCGCGAGAAGACCACTCGTGTCGCGGTAGCAGCTGGTGGCCCTGATGAAACCCATGACCCCGTCGAGTTCCCCGGCGGACGCGATCCGACCGGTGAGATTACCCTTCCTGAGTGTCCTTCCCCAGATCCAGTGCGTCCGCGCGGCGAGCCAGAATCCGCGGATCTCACCAAGGTGACGCGACGCGGCGTTGCCGATGCCGGTCGCGTAGCGGACGCTCCGAGGGTTGTGCTTCATCGCCTCACGGAACGATACCCTGTTGATCTGCTTCGTGAGCCCGCGCCCGTGGAGCTTCGGGTGAAGCCGGAGTCCCTCGAGCCAGACCTCGCCCGGGGAGAGCAGCGTGACTTTCGATACACCAACCGGTTCGTCGTCGAGCAGAACCGTGAGGAGCCCGCCGTTCGGGTCCTCGAGCCACTTGTCCCACGCGTGCGGCAGGTAGTCGAGCCCGCCCCAGATGTGTTTCGACATCTCGATGATGGAGTCGCGGTCCGATGCGCGGGCCGGACGAACGACAAGCCGGACGTCACCGGGCGCCGGGTCTTTGATCTTCATTCCTGGTGGTTTGTCCATGGTCCTCGCTTCCGGAACCCGGGCATTGCGTCGCTGAACGACCGCCCCTCGATACGTCTCCGCCTGATAATGCTCGCCGGCGTCATCGGAGAGACGACGCCGGCCGCATTCGTTTCCGCCGGGTATACAAACCACATGCGACACACTGTGAGGGTCGCGTCTGGTCACGGTCCAGCCGACGGGGCAAAGACACAAATAGCTTTGTGAGACAGCTGAATTCTACATGATGAGGCGGGCTCAATGCAAGCAGAAGCGCCACAGCTTGGGCAGAAAGCGGATCATCTGCCGGAGGAACATCAGCGGTGGGCCACCGGCCGATTCGGTGACCCACCGCCTGGCTAGAGGGGGGGCAATTGACCAATCCCCGCCCCCAGGGGATACGCAAGTGTTCAGTTTCAGCACCGGCCGCAGCGCGGGCGCGGACGCGCCGGCAGTGAGGGCCAGGGGTCCTTTGGCCGACCGGCTGAACCCCCGTGGAGGGGTGCCGATACCCGCCCTGCGGCACTGGTGTCTGCGTCATGGATGTCATTGGGGGGAGTCCGCGCCCCGCAAGGGAGGGCGACTCCGTCCTCCTCCTGACGCCCGACGGCGGACAGGGGGATGACGCAGAGCACGGGCTTCTTGAGCGAGTCACGGGTTTTGACACGCCATACGGCGTAAAGGTTGAAGGAAAAGGGAGTTTCGCGAGGCTAGCGAGCGCCGCTTTCGACTCGGCTCCGCGCGCGGGTCCCGTAGCGGGCGTCGCGCCGGCGCATCGAGGCGAGCCGCTCACGGTCGAACTCAGGAGTGTCGCCCGGGACCTCGAACACCGAGGGCACGTCGCCGATACGGGGCGATCTGATGAGATTGCGAAGCGCCCGGAGCCCCATGACGCCGTCCGACCACATCGCATGCTGGTCGCGTCTGGCGCCGAGTTCCTTGAGCGAGTCGTTCGCGTGCAGTGCGTAGAGGCGATCCAGCCCGGGGCCGCGCTCGGTGTCGTCGGCCAGCCGGTCGACCTCCTCGGGGATCCGCATGTCGTAACCCATCGCCCAGAGGTGCGCAGTGTCGAGCAGAATGCCAACCCGTTCGGCCGGGAACGGCTCGACGATGCGCCCGAGTTCCTCAAGCGTCACGCCGATGGCGGTCCCCATCCCCGCGCCGTTCTCCACGGCGAGCCTCGCGTCACCACGAGCGCGCGCAAAGGCCGTGGCGATCGTCTCGTGAGCGGCCGCGATCCCGGCGTCGAGCCCGGAGCCCTTGTGGTTGCCGGCGTGAACGACGACGGGACCTGAGTGGAGGTCCGCAGCGCGCTCAAGCGAGTCGATGAGTCCCTGTGTCGATTGGCGCTTGAGTTCGGGGTCGGGTCCGGCAATGTTGATGACGTAGGGCGTGTGGACCAGCACGGGAGAGATCCCGGCGTTGCGCGTGACCTCGACGAACCCGTCACGGTCGCGCGGGTCGAGTCGTCCGGTCCGCCAGGACATCGGGTTGCCGGAGAAGATCTGCATCGTCTCGCAGCCGATGTCGCGTGCATACTCGGCGGTCGCCTTGAGCGTCTTCTGCTTCGGGACGTGGATGCCGAATCTCATTCAATCCTCGTTGTTCATCCATGACAACCCGCGGGTACATCAGAGCTTGTGAGCGAATCTTCATTACGGTCTGATGACGCTGAAGAGAGGCGGATTCTAGCACATCCGGGGGATTGGCGTTGAATCCATCCTTGCTAACTGGTATAATCTATCATAGATTACGGCGATTCTGCACGAATCGGGGAATCGGCGGAACCGCAGCGTGTCAACAAATGGCCCGGCCACCCAAGGTGGCCTGGTACGCGTTTAGTCGTATGCAATGCACGGGGGAGACCCTGGACTCAGCTGACGGCGGGCGCCGTCTGGTCGCGGCCGCCTGACGTCAAAGGAGGCAGAGATGGCTTTGGCTCTCAATCGAAGGACGCAGCTGATGGCGATCGCTGTTCTGGCAGTCCTTCTCGTTGCCGGCAGCGCCCTTGCTGGTGTCGTCACGCAGCACTACGAGTTCGCTGAGCCCACGGTGAAGCTGGTTGACGGCTATTGCCACATCCAGATGGACGGCGCCTGGCACCACGGCGCCCCGGGCGCCCCCGTCCTTCCGATGGTCGGCGCCAGCATCCTGCTTCCGCCAGGGGAGATCGCGACCGGCATCTCGGTTGTCCCCGGTGAACTCATCGTTCTTGGCGATGGCTACACCGTCGAGCCCGGGCAGGCACAGTACCCGCTGAGCTTCGAGGGCCCGTTCGAGATCTTTGGTCCCGACCCGGACATCTACGGGATCCGTGGGGCCTATCCTGACAGGATGATCGACGAGCCGAGCACCGGGACGTTCCGCGGATACGGCATCGCCACCTCGGCGATCCACCCCGTGGAGTACGAGCCGGCAACCGGCCGTCTTGCGTACTACGCGAGCATGGACGTCGTTGTGACGACAGCTCCCGACGCGACGCAGGGTCGCACGGTCGTCGAGCGCGTTCGTCAGGACGATGCGACGGTCGCCCGTCTCGGTCACATGGTCGACAACCCGTTCGATGCGGCCGCATACCAGGCGATCAGCCCGGCGGCGCCCGTGTCGCGCTCGCTCGACCCGACGCTTGCATACAGCTACCTCATCATCACGACCAGCTCGTGGGAGAGCTACCTCGACGACCTCGTTGATTACGAGACGACGATGGGTCACAAGGCCGGCGTCTTCCTGACCAGCTGGATCGCGCTGAACTACGGTGGCACGGATGAGGCGGAGCGGGTCCGCAATTTCATCATCGACGCCTACAACACGTGGGATGTTGACTACGTGCTGATCGTCGGCGACGCGCGCGACGCCAACGGTGTCGAGCACCGCGGTCTCTACTCCAACACCGACTACGGCGAGTCCGACGCTGACATCCCGGCCGACCTGTACTACGGCGGCCTGGACGGAACGTGGAACGACGACAGCGACAGCTACTGGGGCGAGCCGGGCGAGGACGATCTCTACCCGGAGGTCGCCGTGGGCCGCGCGTGCGTGAGCACGGTGGCGGACGTCCAGAATTTCGTTACCAAGGTTACGCGGTACATCAATTCGCCGATCGTCTCGGAGTCCGATGAGGCTTTGATGACGGGCGAGCTGCTCTGGTCGAGCCCTCTGACGTACGGCGGGACCTACATGAACGAGGTTCGCTACGGGTCCTCCGCGAACGGCTACACGACGGTCGGCATGCCGGGGACGATGAACACCGACACGCTCTACGACATGGACGGCACGTGGAGCAAGTCGACGCTCATTTCCATGATGGAGAGCGGCCTGAACTTCGTCAATCACCTCGGTCACTGCAGCACGACCTACGCGATGAAGATGACGACCTCCGACATCCCGTCCTTCGACAACGACGGGACCGTTCACAGCTACAACGTTGTCTACTCGCAGGGCTGCTACTGCGGAGCGTTCGACAACCGTGACACGTCGCCCGGCTCGTACCTCAGCGACTGCTTCGCCGAGGAGTTCAATGTTGACGACGACGGCGCGGTTGCCGCGGTTATGAACTCGCGGTATGGCTGGGGCGACCCGGGCGGAACGAACGGTTCGTCGCAGTACTTCCATAGGGAGTTCGTCGACGCCATGACCGGCGAGGGGATCTACCCGATCGGCATGATGAATGACGACTCCAGGGTGGACGCAGTTTGGGCCATCAACTACGGCGCCAACCGCTGGTGCCATTATGAGCTCAACGTCTTCGGCGACCCGGCCATGCACGTGTGGACCGACTCCCCGGTGGCGCTCAACGTCTCGCACCCGAGCGGGATGGTCGTCGGTCAGCCCGATGTCGCCGTGACCGTGACCGACGCGAGTCGCGCGCCGGTCGTTGGGGCGGACGTGACGGCCTACTACGACGACTACTCGATCTACGCCACGGGCGTCACGAATGGTTCCGGCGAGGTCACACTCTCACCTGATCCGGATGTCCCCGGCACGCTGTACATCAAGGTCTTCGGCCACGACCACCTCGTGTACGAAGGCAGTCTCGAGGTCGCTCCGGCGTCGGGTCCGTTCGTTGTCTACGAGAGCTCCACGATCGATGACGACACGAGCGGCGAGAGCAACGGCAACGACAACCAGATCGTCAATGCCGGCGAGACGATCGAGCTTCCGGTGACGCTCGAGAACGTCGGCAGCGACCCCGCGTCAAACGTTCGCGGGACGCTCTCGACGGTCAATGGATACGCCACGATCACGGACGACTACGAGACGTTCGGCGCCATTCCGGCCGACGGCACCGCGGTTTCCGGTGACGATTACACCGTCATCATCTCGCCGTCCGCTCCGGACGGGGAGGTCGTTTCGTTCGACCTCGACATCCTCTCGGATGACAAGGCAAGCTGGCTGTCCGGGTTCTCGATCCAGGTCTCGGCGCCGGCGCTTCTCTACGCCGACCACGAAGCCGACGACACGCCCGGTAACGGCAACGGTTGTCTCGAGGCGGGCGAGGCGTTCGACCTCGCCGTCTCCATGACCAACGGCGGCAGTGCGATAGCGACGAACCTGAGCGCGACGCTCACGTCAACCGATCCGTACGTTGTCATCAACGACGGATCGTCAGGTCTGCCTTTCATCAGCCCGTCGGCGACAGGTGAGTTCGCTAGCCTTCGCGCGACACTGACCCCCGATTGCCCGGGCTTCTACGAGGTGTCGTTCGATCTCGATATCACGGGCGACTGGGGTTACACGGCGAGCACGCAGTTCACGATCCTCACGTCGGGTGGCGACTTCACCGACGACGTCGAGGCGGGCGAGGGCGCCTGGACGCACTCCAGCGTGACAGGCGGATTCGTCGATCAGTGGCACATCGATACGTATCGCAACCACACGTCGAGCCACAGCTGGAAATTCGGCGGCAGCGGGTCGGCGACATACGCCAGCTCGTCCGACGGCGCTCTGTACACGCAGGAACTCTGCATCGGGACCGACGGCGAGATGACTATGTGGCATTGGCTGGCGGCCGAAGAGGAGAGCTCGACGCTGGCGTGGGACTGCGGTCTCGTCGAGATCACCGAAGACGGCGGCGCGACATGGGCGACGCTCGTCCCGGTCGGCGGCTACAGCCACCAGAAGAACGACAACACCTCCAACCCGCTTCCGGAGGGCACGCCCTGCTGGTCCGGCAGTATCGCCTGGTCGGAGGTGATCTTTGACCTCACCGCGTTCGAGGGTGAGACCGTCCAGATACGATTCCGGTTCGTCTCAGACGGATACGTCGAGGAAGAGGGCTGGTACGTGGACGATATCGAGATCACCAGCACGGGTCCGGAGACCGGTGTCGATGACATCATCGTTCCCGCGCTCTTCTCGCTGAACCAGAATGCGCCGAATCCGTTCAACCCGACGACGGTTATTCACTATCAGCTGCCGCAGGCGGCCGATGTGAAGGTGGAGATCTACAATGTGGCCGGCAAGCTCGTCCGCACGCTCGTGGACGGGGAGCAGGACGCCGGTTTCCGTTCGGTCGTCTGGGACGGCACCAGCGACGACGGCCGCGCCGTCGCGAGCGGTGTCTACATGTACCGTCTCCAGGCCGGCAGCGATGTCGACCAGAAGCAGATGGTGCTCTTGAAGTAAGCGCTTGAACCTACCGGGGCGGGAGAGCCTTGTGTTAGCATTCAAGGACTCGCCGCCCCGGTTTTCTTTTGCTCTGGAGAAGCGTGATGGTTGTCGAAGTCAACGGTCTGGAGTATCCCCGGCACGTGACGGAGGAGGTTGATCTTCTGTCCCGCGCGCTTGCTGCGGCCAGCCGTGTGTATCTGTTCCTGGACTATGACGGCACGCTTGTCTCCGGGCCGCGGGGCGAAGCCATTCGTCCATCGAGTTCCGTTCTCCGTCGGCTGACCCAGCTGGGAGAGGTCGATTCGTTCTCCGTGTTCATCATCAGCGGGCGGCCGGTCGAGGAGCTTCGGCGCCTCGTTGGCATTCCCAGCATCAGCTACATCGGCCAGCGAGGGTTCGAGATCAGCATACCGGGTCGCCCCATCATCTACCCGGTTGAGCGTGAGACCGCGGCGAGCGTTCTCCATCATGCCGAGCTCGAGGTGCATCGCACACTTGGGTCGCTCGCCGGCATCGAGATCGAGAACCGTGGCTATGGTCTCATTCTTCATACGGCGCTCGCAGCGCCGAAGGCGGCGAGCGAAGCGATCCAGCGATTCACCGAGATCATCCGCCGCGTCGACACGGCGTCAGCTCTCGAGGTTCTCTACGGGGACGGCGTTGTTGAGGCGAGATTAGCAGGGTGGGGGAAGGGTGACGCGATCATTCATATCCTTCGGGAGGCTGACGCGGGAAGCGCCCTCGCCATTTACGTCGGGGACGACGTCACGGACGAGGACGCTTTCGAGGCGGTCAATATGTGGTCCGATGCCAATCAGCCGGACATTCCATGGTTCGTCGATGACGACATGGATGAGGATATCCCCGGCGCGGTCGGCATTCTCGTCGCGAAGAAACCGCGACCGACCGAAGCCGAGCTCTTCGTACGGGACCCGCAGGAGGTCTACGAGTTTCTCTCCTCGCTCACCGCGATCGCTTCAACACTGCTCTAGCCGCCAGGTCTTCTCACCACCATCACCGAGGCCTTCGCGCCGGCGACAACGGCGCTTCCTACGGAGCCGATCTCGCGCGAGCCGTCGGTCGATTTCCCGCGGGCGCCCACCACGATGAGTTCGGCGCCGAGCTCCGCGGCGAGACCGATGACGGCTTCCGCCGGATGCCCCTTCGACACGAGTCTCGAGTCGGCTTTGACTCCGAGCTCTGCTGCGACCCCGATAGCATGGGCGAGGATCGCCTCGCCGTCTTCGCGAATGAAGTCCCGCAGCGGACCCACCAGGTCGTCGCGGTACTGCTCGGGAATGTGGAAGACGTGACAGACGGTGAGCTTCGCGCCGAACGCGCCCGCTATCTCGGCCGCGGCGCGAACGGCGCGGTCGGAACTCATGGAGCCGTCGGCCGCGGCGAGGATGTTGTTGAACATGTGGACTCTCCTGTCTCTACTGCTCGCCTTCTTCGATGTTGTCCGCAGCCGTCGAATGTCGCACGGTCCTCGCGCCGGTATCCTCTACGATCCCGTCCCCGGCGGCCTCGGCGGTCTTCACGAGTTCGACGGGAAGACGGCCATGCATGGATGCGCCATCGCCCATGTAGATCGTGCGATGGGGGAACGGGATCTCAACGCCCTTCTCGTCGAACGCCTTCTTGACCCGGCGCCGGTACTCCCGGCCGATGCCCCATTGCTTGAGGGGAACCGTTGTGAACATCACCCGGATCTCGACGGCTGAATCGGAGAAGCTCTGGACACCGAGCACGTCCAGCGGCTCGATGATCTGGCTCTTGTACACGGCGTCGGCGGCCATCTCATCACCAACATCCTGAAGGATGCGCATGACCCGGTCGACATCCTCCTTGTAGGCGACACCGATGTCGACCACGAAGCGGGACCACTTCTTCGTCATGTTTGTCAAGACATTGATCTGTCCGTTTGGAATGACGTGGACCCGCCCCTCGAGGTCGCGCAGCGTCGTCGTGCGAAGCGTGATCTTCTCCACCAGGCCGGACTTGTCGGCCGCGCTGATCACGTCGCCCACATCGAACTGGTTTTCGATGAGGATGAAGATCCCGGCCAGGAAGTCCTTCACGATCGACTGAGCGCCGAATCCAACGGCGATACCCGCGATGCCGACGCCCGTCAGGAGCGGGGCTATGTCGAGACCGAGTTCGCGAAGGATCATCAGAACCCCAACCACCGAGACGATGACGGTCACAACATTGCGAAGGACCTTCCCGAGCGTCGCCGCGCGTTTCTCGCGTTCGTTCATCGTGTCCGGGTCATCGTCGTCGAACAGCCGTTCCGTTCGTCTGCTGATGAAGGACGTAAGTCCGATGATGACGAACGCTCCAACGATGATTCCCGCAATGCGGATGCCGTGCGTCGTGAGCCATGCCACCATGTGTTCCAGGCTGAATACCTGTATCAGGTTGATTGCCATGTATGTTTCCGTGCCTCCCGCTCAGCGCGTCGTCGGCTACTTCAGGGCGAACTTGCCGTCCTTGTGGATGATCTTGCCATCGGCGTAGATGGTCCCGCCGCCGCGGAGATCGTTGACGATGTCCCAGTGGATGCCCGACTCATTAACGCCGCCGGATTCCGGAAGCGATGCGCCAAGCGCCATGTGAATGGTCCCGCCGATCTTCTCATCGAAGAGCGTGTTCTTCGTGAACTGCTGGACGTTGTAGTTCGTACCGATAGCGAACTCGCCGACGCGGCGAGCGCCATCGTCCGTGTCCAGCATCGCGTGAAGGAAGTCCTCGCCCTTGTCGGCTGACGCCTTGACGACACGACCCTTCTTGAACGTGAGGCGGACGCCGTGGACCTCGCGACCGGCGTAGCAGGCGGGGAAGGAGAAGGCGATCTTGCCCTCGACCGAATCCTCGATCGGGCCGGTGAAGATCTCGCCGTCGGGCATGTTCGCCTGGCCGTCGCAGTTGACCCACTTCCGTCCGGCCACTTTCATGCTGAGGTCCGTGTCCTTCGCGACGACCCTGATCTTCTTCGTCTTGTTGAGACGACTGCAAATGCGCTTCTGCTTGTTGTGGATCTTGCGCCACGCGGCGATCGGGTCCTTGAGATTGACCAGGCACGCGTTGAGCACGAAATCCTCGTACTCCCTGAGCGACATCTCCGCGTCCTGCGCCGAGGCGTTGCATGGGAATTGCGTGCCGACCCACTTGATCTCGCCCGTGGACTCACGTTCCAGGAACCGGTGGAACAGCTCCCGGTTCGATCGGCTCCGCAGCTTCTGCTTCTCGGGATCGACGTTGGACAGGGCCTTCGTGTTCTCGTCGCCCCATATCGTAATGAAACGGTCGACCGTCTCGGTCTCGTATCTCGCCAGCGGGCTGACGTACTCCAGCTGGTGCTTCTTCGCCCCCTCGTAGAAGACCTCGGTGAGGCCCGGGAAGTACGGGCGCGTCGTGGCATGTCCACCTGCCTTGAGGACCGCGCGGTAGACTTCGGTCATCAGGGGTTCGGCCAATGTGGGGCCGCTGATCTGAACGAGCTGCTTGCGCTCGACGGCGACCGAGTAGTTGACAAGTACCTCCGCCAGTTTCGCGTATCTCTCGTCTCGCACCTGTGTCCTCCATTTCGGTCCGACCGTGGGAGCCGTGGTTTGTCGACCGCCCGGCCGCTAGCCCAGGATGAATTGACCGTCCTTGTATACGAGTTTCCCGTCCGCGTAGATGCGACCACCGTCGCGCATGTCGGTGATCATGTCCCAGTGGACGCTCGATGTGTTCCTTCCGCCCGTCTGCGGGTATGACGCGCCGACCGCGATGTGGACCGTGCCGCCGATCTTCTCGTCGAACAGGATGTTCCTTGTGAACTTCTGGATGTTGTAGTTCGTGCCGACGGCGACCTCGCCGACGAATCTGGCGCCCTCGTCGGTGTCGAGCGTGGCGTGGAGGAAGTCCTCGCCCTTCTCCGCCGTCGCCTTGACGACCTTGCCCTTCTTGAACGTCAGCTCGATGCCGTGAACCTCGTGTCCGCCCCAGATGGCCGGGAAGGAATAACGGATCTTTCCCTCGACCGAGTCCTCGACCGGGCCGGTGAAGACCTCGCCCGACGGCATGTTCGTCCGGCCGTCGCTGTTGATCCACGTGCGCCCCTCGATGCTCATCGTGACGTCCGTGCCCTCGCGGACGATTCGGAGCGTCTTTCTGCCGTTAAGAAGCTTGCACATCTTCGCCTGCTTGCGGTGGACCGACCGCCACGCGGCGACCGGGTCCTTCTTGTGAAGCATGCAGGCCCGGAACACGAAGTCTTCGTACTCCGAGAGCGACATCTCCGCGTTCTGCGCGTAGGCGCTGCATGGGAACTGCGTGAGCGACCAGCGAAAGTCGCCGGCGGCGGAACGGTCGCGGAACGTCTGCATCCACTTCGTCTGCGACTTGCGGGCGATGGCCTGCGTCGTCGGGTCGACGTTCGAGAGGTCCATGGTGTTCTCGGTCGCGCGGATGGACATCAGCTTGTCGATGTGCTCGATCTCGTACTGCGCGAACGGGCTCTGATATGTCAGCTGGTGCTTCTTCGCCGTGTTGTAGAAGGTCTCCTGCATGCCCGGGAGCGCGAGCCTGAGCATGGGATGCGCCCCGGCCCGGAGCGCTTCGGCGTACACTTCGTGGATGAGCGGCGCGGCGATGGTCTCACCGCGGATGAGCACCGTGTCGCCCTTCTCGGCTCCGAGGCAGTAGTGGACGAGAACCTTCGCGAACTTCTCAAGCGTTGCGTCTCTCACGATGCATATCCCTTTCGCTGCGTGGTGTGGCGCTGTGCGCGGGCCGTGGTGCCGGCCTCGATTGCGCCTCTGCGGTTCCCTGTCTCTATTCGCTCCATGGGTCGTATCTTGCGGCGATCGGCATGCGTCGCCCTGTCCCGAAGGCCTTGCTGGTGACCTTGAGTCCGGGCGCGGACTGCCGCCGCTTGTACTCATTGCGATTCACGGCGGCAACAACCCATTCGACCGTCCCCCGGTCGATACCGTTTGAAACGATGTCCTTCGGCGCCGCGCCCTGATCGACATAGAGGTCGAGGATGGTGTCGAGCACATCGTAGGGCGGGAGACTGTCCTGGTCGAGCTGGTCGGGTCTGAGCTCCGCCGATGGCGGCTTGTCGATCGTCGACCGGGGGATGATCTCTCCGCTCCCATTCAGATGCCGGGCGAGTTCGTAGACCATTGTCTTCGGGACATCGGCTATGACCGCGAGCCCGCCGCTCATATCCCCGTAGAGTGTGCAGTACCCTACCGCGATCTCGCTCTTGTTCCCTGTGGAGAGCAGGAGCGCGCCGGTCTCGTTCGAGAGCGCCATGAGAACGTTTCCCCGGATCCGCGCCTGGATGTTCTCCTCGGTGAGCGTAACGCCGTCGCCGTCGAGCTGATCGGCGAGCATCTCGCGATACGCGGCGAGCGTGTCTCCGATCGGTATCGTCTGGATGCGGATGCCGAGATTCGCCGCGAGAGCTTCCGAGTCCGTGACGCTGCCCTTTGACGAGTACGGTGAAGGCATCGTGACGCCCCGCACGTTCCGCGGACCAACCGCCTCCGCTGCCAGCGCGCAGACGACGGCCGAATCAATCCCACCCGAGAGCCCGACGAGGACGGACTCGAATCCGCACTTCGAGACGTAGTCGCGAAGCCCGAGCACGAGCGCCCGATGGACCGAGGCGATCCGGTCGTCCGGCTCGAAGGTAATCGCCGGGAGCGCGCCGTTCGCGGCGTCGGCCGAGCTCGTGGTCGTGGCCGCCGGGTCGTCGATGTCGACGACCTCCACGCCTTCCTCGAAGGCGGGGAGGTATGCGGCGAGCGAGCCATCGGGCCGCACGCAGAGGCTGCGACCATCGAAGATGAGTTCGTCGTTCCCGCCGACCTGATTGACGAGCACGACGGGGCAGTTGTGACGCCTGGCGTGGCTCGACATCAGTCGATAGCGGACCTCGTCCTTTCCCGCGTAGAACGGCGAAGCGGAGATATTGATGAGGACGGTGGCGCCCTGCGCGGCGAGTGTCGCGACGGGGTCGGCGTCATAGATGCTCGTGCGCCAGAGCGACGGATCGTTCCAGGCATCCTCGCAGATCGTCACGCCGAGTCGGCGTCCGTTGAATTCGACGACGGTCACCGAGGACGCGGGATCGAAGTAGCGCGCTTCGTCGAACACGTCGTACGTCGGGAGCAGCGTCTTGTGAACGGCGGCCTCGACGGCTCCGGCGCGGAGAAGGACTGCGGAGTTGTGGAGTCCCTTTCCAGTGATGGTCCCAGTGCGGCGTATCGTGCCGACGAGGATGCCGGTCCGCGGATACCGAGCGGAGATACCTTCGAGCCGGTCGAGCGCGTGCTCGGCCGCGTCGATGAACCAGTCGCGTTCGAGAAGGTCCTGCGGCGGGTACCCGGTGAGGAAGAGCTCCGGGAGCACCATCAGGTCGGGGGTGGCGGCGGCCGTCGACTCGAGGGCCCGTTCGATCTTCGCCAGGTTCCCGAAGAAGTCTCCGATGGTGGGGTTGAGCTGGGCGATCGCGATGCGCATCTCGCAAGCCTCCTCGAGCAGCCTGATCTGACCGGGCGGTCATGGAGCAGTCTGAGTGGACCGGGCGGTCATGGAGCGGTCTGACTGGACCGGGCGGTCATCGCGCGCCCGGGATCGCCGGCGCGCGCTCTGCATGTCAACTGGCCATGATACCGCCCCCGGGGTGTCGGTTCCAGCAGGAACGGCCCCACGTACGCGGGTTTTCCGTGCCGTTTCGATGGCCCGGGGTCACACAGGTGATGGCACATGTCTTGCAGTCTTCTTGTGCGAGAGGCTGCATTCCTGAGGCTTATGAGGGGGGAACCAGTTATGAGCAACCGTTCCGTGCCCGATGTCCGCCGGGCGCTGTTCGCATGGAGGCACCGGAGCGTCTTCCGGGAGCTTCTCGCATCGATGATGTTGTTCGGCCTCGGCGTCGGGGCTCTCTTCCCGCCGTTCGCGTCGTGGGCGCTCGGATCGTCCGAGGCGATGACGGCGCACTTCCTCGCGATGTGTATCACGGCCGGACTGACCGTCGGAGCCGTGAACTTCATGCTCTTCCGCATCGTTGTGTCGCGGGAGATGCGGCGCGTCGTCGATGGGATGGCCCACATCAACGAATCGGTGGCCCATGCAGAGGGAACGGGTGGAGAGTGTGGCGACGAGTGCATGCTGCAGGTGACGAGTGACGATCTCATCGGAGAGATGGCAACCGCGTTCAATGGGATGTCGGAGGCGATCGGCCGCCGCATCTCGGTCGAGAGCACGACCCGCGCGCTGCTCACCCAGCTCTCCAGCACAATGGACCTCGATATCGTGACTGAGAAGATCCTCAAGGGACTCGCCGACATCTATGGCGCCAACGCCGGCGTCCTCTATGCCGACACCGGTCCACACATGGAACTTATGCAGACCTTCGGTGTCGACATGACCGACAAGCTGCCGCACGTTCTCGATACCACGCAGGGGTTGACGAGTCGCGCGCTCGCGACCGGGAACCCGATCCATATCGTGCCGGAACGTGACGGTTTTGCCTGGTTCAACACCTCGACGCCGTTCGGCGGGATGCGGCCGAAGTCGATCGGGCTCGTGCCGCTGATGGCGGAGCAGCGAGTTATCGGTATTGTCGCGATCTCGTGCGCGAAGGGCGAACTCGACTCGAACCAGCGAGCGCTCCTCGAGACGATGCGGAAGCAGTCGGCGCCGTATCTGGCGACCGCGATCATGCATCGCAAGGTGGAGGACCTCGCGGCGATCGATGAGCTGACGCATCTGCTGAACCGGCGCTTCGGCATGAGACGGCTCTCCGAGGAGTTCTCCCGGTCGGTGCGGCACGGCGTGCCGGTGAGTGTCATGATGCTCGACATCGACAGATTCAAGGATTTCAACGATACGTTTGGGCATGACGCAGGCGATGCGGTCCTGGTCGCCGTGAGCCGTGTCATAGAGGACTGCATTCGCTCCGGCGATGTGGCCTTCCGCTACGGCGGTGAGGAGCTCATGGTCGTGACGCCGGGCATGGGTCTCAACGACGCTGCTGCAATGGCTGAGCGTGTGCGGAGACTCATTGCGAGCACGAAGGTCAAGTGGGGACATAAGACGCTCTCGGTCACCGTGAGTATCGGCGCGGCCTCATGGCCGGTCGTGCGAGCCTCGACGCCTGAGGAACTGGTCTCGTACGCGGACATGGCGATGTATCAGGCGAAGCACGGTGGCAGGAATCGGGTGGCTCTCAATGACGGCGAACGCGTTATCGAGACGTCGGACATTCGGACCAGCGCGGTCGGGGAAGACCAGACCAGCGCGGGTTCGACATCGAAGGGTCAGCGAAAGAACCCGCCGCGGAGTACGCCCGGGAATCCCTCGGGGGGCGAGAGCAAGGGTGGCGGTCAGCGCAAACCGGGACCGAAGCGGACCGATGGGAAGAGACCGGAGGGTCGCAAGGACAAGCCGCCGAAGGGCGAATAGGCCGGCCGGGCCGGTTCCGGCAGCCGATCCGCGTGGTCACACGCGTCGCGCGTTCGAGCCGACGCGCAGGTTACTCGACGTCGCGTCGGCGCTTGCCGAGAAGAATGATATTTCGGAGTTCCTCGGGGCTGCGCGCCTTCATCCATCGTTCGTCGAAGTCCGGAGCCTGGCTGATCTGGGCGATGTGCATGAGTGCGCGGAGGTGGTAGTTCCGCTCGTCGCGCGATCCCATCAGAACGAACACCGCGTGGACCGGCGGCATCTCGTCGTCAAAGGAGATGCCCGGCTTTGACCGCGCGAGCAGGATACTGAAGACGTCATCCCCATCGATGACGATGTGAGGGATCGCAAGACCGGGGCGGAGCGCGGTTGTCGACTCCGCCTCTCTTCGTTTCAGGAGCTCGAGGACGTCGCCCGACTCCATCCCGAGCTGGGATCCCAGGATCTCTGAGATCCTCTCGAAGAACGCGTTGACTCCCTCGGCCTGGTCTATGTCGATGACCGTGCTTGCCTTGATGAGCGAATCGAACCGGTCCTCGACGATGCTGTCCCTCTCCTGAAGTATTCCCCGGAGTTCCGTCTCGAGCGTGGATGTGGCGAGCTCGCGTGACGTGATGCGCTGGACGATCTGGATGAGCGCGGAGTCCCGCGTCTCGTGGATGCCCGTGTAGAGGAAATACCAGAGCAGACTCACCAGGAAGAAGCCGCCCGCGATGGCGAGCGGGATGGCCCCCATCTCAACGAGCAGGAACGCATAGACCAGGATCGCGGCGATCTGCATCCACGGGTAGAGGGGTGACCGGAACGTCGGCCGGTAGCCCTGTATGCGACTTTCGCGCATCATGATGACCGAGACATTCACGAGCAGGAACAACAGGATCATCATGGTCGACGCCGTCTTGATCAGCGTCTCGAGGTCGAGGAACGCGATGACCGAGATCATGAAGACGCCGGTGAGAAGGATGGCGATGTGTGGAGTTCCGAACCGCCTGTTGACCCGGCCAAGCACCGGGGGGAGCAGGTTGTCGCGGCTCATCGCCATCGGCGTCCGCGAGGCTGCGAGGACTCCCGCGTTGCCCGTCGTCGTGAACGCGATGAGTGCCGCGACGGTGAGGATGATCAGTCCCGGCGTGCCGGCGACCGCCGATGCCGCAGTCGAGAGCGGTGTGTGCGAACCGGAGAGCGTGCCGGCGTCGAGAACGCCGACGGTCGTGAATGCGGCGAGCACGTAGAGAGTTGTGACGACTCCGAACGCGAGGAACATCGCGAGCGGGACGTTGCGTCCGGGATTTCTGACCTCCTCGGCCACGCCGGCGACCTTGGTGAGCCCTCCGTATGAGACGAACACGAGTCCGGCTGTCGCGAAGAGCGCTCTGCTTCCCCCGGTCATGAACGGCGCGAACCGCGTGACGTCAACCTCCGGAAGTCCGACCACGAGGTAGTAGCCGATTGCTGCGAGCAATCCGATGACCAGCACGGACTGGAACCGTCCGGCGTGCCGCGCGCCGACGAGGTTGATGAGCACGAATACGACACAGAGCAGGCTCGCGATGGCCTTTATCTGCCAGATCGGGATGTCGGGGAAGAGCAGGGCTGCGAACGATCCCATGCCGACGAGAGCGAACGCCGACTTGAGCGACAGCGAGAGCCATGACGCAATCCCGCCGACCGTCCCGAACGCCGCGCCAAGGCTTCGCTCGATGTAGAAGTAGGTCCCGCCGGCCTTGGGCATGGCCGTGGCGAGCTCGGCCTTGCTCAGAAGCGTCGGAATGATGAGTACGCCGGCGAGCAGATACGCCAGGACGACCGCGGGGCCCGCCTTCGCGAACGCGATACCCGGGAGCACGAACAGACCGGAGCTGATCATCGCTCCGGTCGCGATGCAGAAGACGTCGAGCAGTGTGAGCTCACGCCGCAGGTCAGACACGTTGCGCGCCCCCGTTCCCTGAACTTCCGTTCCGCCGTGGTCAACCGCTGCTCCGGGCTGTCCGGTCGTGCGCTAGCGTCTTCTCAGCGCGCCGCCGACGATGCCGCCGACCATGCCGAGAATACCGAAGTAGAGCTCGGCGATGAAGAAGCCGCCGCCCATGATGACGCCGGCGAGCCCTCCGGCCGCGGCGCCCCCGGGTCCCATTGCCAGTCCGCCGATGAAGATGCCGGAGGTGGCCAGAATGATCGTTGCGAGAACCGCGAGGAACGTGCCGCTGAGAAATCCGGCGAGCGCGCCTCGACCGACTCCCGCGGCCAT
The DNA here is from genome assembly GCA_964516845.1 of uncultured bacterium. Lineage (GTDB taxonomy): Bacteria > Joyebacterota > Joyebacteria > Joyebacterales > Joyebacteraceae > JAPEKQ01. The sequence continues at coordinate 162 of CAZEXP010000044.1, read as the reverse complement.
CACACCCGCGACGAACCCGGCGATCATCGGGCCGATGATCGGGATCTCACCCAGAACCGCCATGATGATGGCGCCCACTATCACTGCCAGAACGATCACGGTCTTCCTCCTAGCCCTTGTTCTCATAGACCATGACCGGGATCTGGTCGAGGTCCATGAAGA
>CAZEXP010000043.1:1450-18785 GCA_964516845.1 uncultured bacterium | reverse complement strand
TCGCGATCCGTGAGGGTGGCAGGACCGTCGGCGCCGGCACGATCACGAAGATCATCGAATAAGGAGGAGTTGAGTGGCAGGCCAGCGAATTCGCATACGCCTGATGGCCTACGAGCACGCCACGTTGGACCAGTCCGCGGCGGAAATCGTCCGGGTGGCGCGGGAGACCGGTGCTTCGATATCGGGTCCGGTCCCGCTTCCAACACGTAGAAGGGTCTACACGGTTCTGCGCTCGCCGCACATCGACAAGAAGTCGCGCGAGCAGTTCGAGATCCGCACGCACAAGCGGCTCATCGACATCATGAACTCGACGCAGAAGACCCTCGACGCGCTCATGGACCTCGATCTGCCGGGCGGCGTGGATATCTCGATTAAGGTCGAGTAGCCCGACAGGGACAGAGCAGGTGGTGCGTTTCCGGGGTACCGGAGCCGCAGGGAGAAGAATGATGAAGGGAATTATCGGTAAGAAGCTCGGCATGACGCGGATCTTCAACGAGGACGGCACGGCGACCCCCGTGACCGTTATCGAGGCCGGTCCGTGCGTCGTGACGCAGGTCAAGACGAAGGACTGTGACGGCTACGAAGCCGTCCAGCTGGGCTTCGAGAAGATACGCCCCAAGTCCTCGAGGAAGCCGCAGATCGGGCATCTCGCGAAGCACGGACTGGCGCCCAGGCGGCGACTCGTTGAGTTCCGCGTGGATGATCCGGGCGAGTACCAGGTGGGGCAGGAGGTCACAGTCGACGTCTTCGCGCCGGGTGATGTCGTGGATGTCACCGGCTGGTCGAAGGGCCGCGGTTTCCAGGGCGTCGTCAGACGTCACGGCTTCTCGGTGGGACGCCGGACGCACGGTAACAGGAACCACAGAAGGCCGGGTTCGATCGGCCAGAGCGCCACGCCCGCGAGGGTCTGGAAGGGCAGGAAGCTTCCGGGGCGGATGGGTGCTGCTCGCACGACGATCAAGCGGCTGGACGTCGTTCAGATCGATCTCGAGAAGAACCTGCTGCTCATCCGTGGCGCGGTGCCCGGTGCGAGCGAGGGCGTCGTCCTGATCAAGAAGTCCAATACCGGCAAGTAGGCCAAGGGTTCAGTGAGGCCCTCGGGCCGAATGACCGAAACTGAGTGAGGCGTTGGAAGATGTCACAGGTACTGACGGTTTTGACAACGGGTGGGCAGAAGAAGGGGGAGGTCACGCTTCCGGCGTCTCTCTTCGGCATCGAGCCTAATGAGCACGTCATGTACGAGGCCGTGCGCACGTTTCTGGCCAACCAGCGGCAGGGCACCGTCGCGACCCGGACCCGCAGCGAGGTCTCGGGTGGCGGCAAGAAGCCCTGGCGCCAGAAGGGCACCGGACGGGCGCGAGCCGGCTCGACCCGTGTGAGTCACTGGAGGGGCGGCGGTCTGGCCTTTGGCCCGAAGCCGCGCGATTTCAGCATGCGGCTGCCGAAGAAGACGAAGCGGCTGGCTCTGAAGTCAGCGCTCTCGGCGAAGGCCGCTGCGAGCGAGATCGTCCTTCTGGAAGACTTTGTGATGGCCGAGACGAGCACGAAGAAGCTCGCCGGTATCATCGGGAGTCTGGGCCTCGGCGACGGGAGAATTCTCCTGGTCGTGAAGGAGGCCGATACGCACCTGCTCCGCTCCGCCCGCAACATCAACAACGTCAAGGTGGAGCTGGCGCGGGAGCTCAACACGTACGACCTTCTGCATGCCGATCAGGTCGTTATGACCGAAGGCGCGGTCGAGATGGTCGAGGAGGTGTTCGGAGCATGAAGCGCGATCCCAGAACAATCATCCTCGAGCCGGTCCTGACCGAGAAGAGCATGCGTGCGCACGAGCAGAGCAACAAGGTTGCTTTCGTCGTGGCGCGCGACGCGAACAAGATCGATGTGAAGCGTGCGGTCGAGGAGCTCTTCAAGGTCAAGGTCCTTGACGTGCGCACGATGTCCGTGGCCGGCAAGACGAAGCGTCTTGGTCGGTTCGAGGGGAAGACGGCCGCGTGGAAGAAGGCGATCGTGACGCTCGGTCCGGGCGACAAGATTGAGTTCTTCGAGCACGCGTAAGCGAGTAAGAGATCCGGGAGCTACTGAGATGGCAGTCAAGAGGTTCAGACCGACCACGCCGACGCTTCGGTACAAGACGGTCGCCTCGTTCGCCGAGATTACAAAGACCGAGCCGGAGAAGTCCCTGCTCGAGCCGCTTCGCAAGAGGGGCGGCCGGAATCACCAGGGACGACTGACGGTTCGGCATCGCGGCGGCGGGCACAAGCGGATGTACCGGATCATCGACTTCCGTCGGAACAAGCACGGCATACCGGCAAAGGTGGCGTCGATCGAGTACGACCCGAACCGGTCTGCGAGGATCGCTCTTCTGTTCTATGCGGACGGGGAGAAGCGTTACATCCTCGCGCCCGACAAGCTCACCGTGGGTGAGACGTTGATGTCGGGGGACACGGCTGAGATCAAGTCCGGGAACGCGCTTCCGCTGAAGCGTATCCCGCTCGGCCAGACGATCCACAATATTGAGCTGCGGCGCGGCGCCGGTGGCCGCCTCGTCAGAAGCGCGGGTGGTTCGGCGCAGCTGATGGCGCGAGAAGGCCGCTACGCGCACATCCGCCTGCCCTCGGGTGAGGTCAGGCTCGTGGACGCGGAGTGCTACGCGACGATCGGTCAGGTCGGCAATCTCGAGCACGAGAACATCGTGATCGGCAAGGCCGGCAGGACGCGGTGGCTCGGACGCCGCCCGAAGGTCCGCGGCGTTGCGATGAACCCGGTCGACCACCCGATGGGCGGCGGCGAGTCCAAGTCGTCAGGCGGCAGGCATCCCTGTTCGCCATGGGGACAGCCGGCCAAGGGCGGAAAGACCCGTCGGAAGAAGGCGTCCGATCGCCTCATCGTTACCAAACGGAAGAAGAAGCGGAAGTAACCGGCTGCACGGCGCGCGTGAGCGCGCTCGGTGCGGCTAAGGAGCTCGGGACGGGGAAGTAGATTCTCTACCCGGCGATTCGAAGGAGAAGCAGGAGCCCTATGGGTCGTTCGACGAAAAAGGGACCGTACATCGAAGAGAAGCTTCTCAAGAAGGTGCGTGGACTGGACCGGACCGGTGAGAAGCGTGTGATTCAGACGTGGGCACGTCGCTCGGACATACCGCCCGAGTTCGTCGGTCACACGATTGCCGTTCACAACGGGAACAAGTTCATCCCGGTCTATGTCACGGAGAACATGGTCGGGCACAAGCTCGGCGAGTTCGCCTTCACGAGAACTTTCAGGTCCCATCGGAGCAGGGAAGCGACCGCCGCGAAGAAGCGCTAAGACGCCTTCGGGGGATCGAGGTCCGGCGACCGCGCAAGCGCAGGTCTGCGCCAGCGCAGGAAGCCCGTCGCGACCCGGCGGAACTGAAGAAGCCGGAGATCGGTAACAATGGAAGCACGAGCGACAGCAAAATTCGTGAGGATGTCGCCGCGGAAGGTCCGCCAGATCGTGGACCTCATCCGGGGGAAGGACGTCGAGGAATCGCTTAACGCGCTGCAGTTCATCAAGCGCGCGGCCCGGGTGCCGGTCGAAAAGACCCTGCGCTCCGCCGTTGCGAACGTCTTCAACAACGACCCGGAGGCGGCTCACATCGAGCCGTCCGACCTCTACGTCAAGGAGGCCTTCGTAGATGAAGGTCCGACGATGAAGAGGTTCAGGCCGCGAGCGATGGGTAGAGCGACAATGATTCGTAAGCGGACGAGCCACATCACAGTCGTGGTGGGCGCGAAGGCCGACAAGTAGGCTGAGACCGGAGGAGCCAAGTGGGTCAGAAGGTACATCCGGTCGGCATGAGGCTCGGCATAAACCGAACCTGGAAGTCCAGGTGGTTTGCCAGGAAGAACTACGCTGAGCTGCTCAAGGAAGACTTGACCATCCGGAAGTATGTGGAGACGAAACTCTCCCGCGCGGGCATTTCGGACGTGGTCATCGAGCGGAAGGCCGACAAGGTAGTAGTGAATGTGAAGACCGCGCGACCGGGAATCGTGATCGGGCGGAAGGGCATCGAGGTCGAGAGGCTCAACAAGGAGCTCGAACACCTCACGGGCAAGGACGTCAAGATCAACATCCTCGAGGTCAAGAGGATCGAACTCGACGCCCAGCTTGTTGCCGAGCACATCTCGAGGCAGCTCGAGCAGCGGATGGGCTTCCGCCGTGCGATGCGGAAGTCGTCGGAGTCCGCGATGCGCCTGGGCGCCCTCGGCATCAAGATCCGTTGCTCCGGGAGGCTCGGCGGCGCCGAAATGGCGCGCGTGGCGGAGCACCGCGAGGGGCGGGTCCCGCTGCACACCCTCAGGGCCAATATCGACTTCGCGCGCTCTACGGCGAAGACGACGTACGGTACCGTCGGCGTCAAGGTCTGGATCTTCAAGGGTGAGACCCTTGGAAGGGCGATGGCCGAGGACGATGCGGTCGAGCCCACACAGCGCGATGAGCGCGGCGGTCGTGACGATCGCGGACGCGGCAGGCGCGATGAGCGTGGCGGCAGCGGCGGTCGTGGTGGCAGCGGTGGTCGCGGTGGCAGCGGCGGCGGCGGCGGTGGTCGTGGTGGCAGCGGCGGCAGCGGCGGCAGCGGTGGTCGCGGTGGCAGCGGTGGCAGCGGTGGCAGTGGCGGTCGCGGTGGTTCTCGCGGCGGCAGCGGCGGTCGCAGCGGCGGCGGCGCACGGAGCGGTGGTGGCCCCGCACGGAGCGGAGGCGGCCCTGCACGGAGCGGAGGCGGCCCGGCGCGGAGCGGTGGCGGCCCTGCACGGAGCGGAGGCGGCCCTGCACGGAGCGGAGGCGGCCCTGCACGCAGCGGTGGCAGCAGTGATTCACGAGGACGGCGCAGTGGCGGGTCGTCCGGAAGCCGTCCGGCACCGAAGCCGGACACCAAGCCGTCAGAGTAGTTGGCGGGAAGCTGGTGACAGAGGAACAGAGCGATGCTTGAGCCGAAAAGAAGCAAGTACAGGAAGCAACAGAAGGGCCGTATGCGTGGGATGTCGAAGGGGGCGACGAAGCTCGACTTCGGCGAGTACGGCCTGAGAGCGCTTGAGACGGGATGGGTCACGGCGCGCCAGATCGAAGCGGCGCGTATCGCGATCACCCGTCACATGAAGCGCCAGGGGAAGCTGTGGTTCAGAATCTTCCCTGACAAGCCGATCACCTCGAAGCCGGCCGAGACGCGGATGGGCAAGGGCAAGGGCGCCTTCGATCACTGGGTGGCCGTCGTCAAGCCGGGCAGGATCATCTGCGAACTCGAGGGCGTGAGTGAGCAGATCGCGCGCGAGTGTCTTGAACTCGCGAGCCACAAGCTCCCTGTGAAGACGAAGTTCACGACCAGGGAAGTCTAGGAGGGAGCTCACGTGAAGTCGAAGAGTCTGAGGACACTGACGTTGCCGGAGCTGGAGCAGCGCCTCCGCGAAGCAAAGGAGGAGCAGTTCAATCTGAAGTTCCAGCACAAGACCGGACAGCTCGGCAATCCCCTCAGGATCCGTGAGGTGCGCAAGGACATCGCGCGGCTCAACTCGATCCTCGAGGAGATGAAGGGCGACACTGCCGCCGGAACCGAAACGAAGTCCACGGCGAGCGGTGCGACCGCAGGGGAACAGCCGGCCGCGGAGTAGGCGTTGTGGGTGTGCCGATGCGTCGGCAGAATGCCGCGATACGCGGACGGGGAACGGAGTAGGAGCGTATGACCTCGAACGAGACGAGGGGACGGCGCAAGGTTCGCGTCGGAGAGGTTGTCAGCGACAAGATGCAGAAGACCGCGGTGGTCGCGGTTACCAGGCTCGTCCGCCATCCTCTGTACGGTCGCTTCGTGAAGAAGACGGCCAAGTACAAGATCCACGACGAGAAGAACGACTGCCGCATCGGCGACGTCGTCCGCATTATGGAGACGCGTCCGCTGAGCAAGGACAAGCGGTGGCGACTCGTTGAGATCATGAAGAGGGCGCAGTAGGCGGCAACGCCGACCCTGGAAGAGGCAGACCATGATTCAGGAGTACACGAAGCTCAAGGTGGCAGACAATTCCGGAGCCAAGGAAGTGCGGTGCTTCAAGGTGCTGGGTGGTTCCCGGAGGCGTTATGCCCGCGTCGGCGACATCATTGTCGCCAGCGTCAGGTCCGCGATGCCGGGCGGCAACGTCAAGAAGAAGGACGTTGTTCGCTGCGTCATCGTCAGGACCAAGAAGGAGATCAGACGGAAGGACGGATCGTATATCCGGTTCGATGACAATGCCGCCGTCATCGTGAATCCGCAGAATGAACCGGTCGGTACCCGTATCTTCGGTCCGGTAGCGAGGGAGCTGAGAGACAAGCGCTTCATGAAGATCATAGCCCTCGCGCCTGAGGTGCTGTAGTCGGGCGGCAGTGGGCCCTCCTGGTGAGGGGGAGCAGGGATGCATATCGCGAAGAACGACATTGTTGAGGTGATCGCGGGCAACGACCGCGGGAAGCGTGGGAAGGTTCTCCGCGTCAACCCGAAGTCGAGCCGCGTGGTCATCGAGGGCGTCAACTTCATCCACCGGCACACCAAGCCGCGGAGCCAGACGGAGCAGGGCGGGATCATTGAGAAGGAAGCCCCCCTTCACGTTTCGAACGTGAAGCTCGTCTGTTCCAAGTGCAACAAAGGCGTGCGCGTGCGGACGAAGATTCTCGCCAACAAGAAGAAGGAGCGCATCTGCGCCGTATGTGGCGAGATGATCGAGCGGAGGTAGCGGGGCAACCCGCCCGACGCGAGAGGGATCTGGAGTCGAACCGATGACGCGTTTCGAGGACAAGTACAAGAGCGAGGTGATTGACGGGCTGATGAAGCGCTTCAATTACCCGAACCGTATGATGGTGCCGCGTGTGTCGAAGATCGTCATCAACATGGGTCTCTCCGAGGCCAAGGATGACATCAAGATCCTCGACGTTGCGCGCGAAGAATTGGCGGCCATCACCGGTCAGAAGGCGAAGATCACCCGGGCGAAGAAGTCGATCGCTAACTTCAAGCTCCGGGAAGGAACACCGATCGGCTGCAAGGTGACGCTTCGCGGCGCCCGCATGTGGGAGTTCTTTGACAGGCTCGTCACAGTCGCGATCCCGCGAATCCGTGACTTCCGTGGCCTGCCGAACAACTCGTTCGACGGACGTGGAAACTACACCTTCGGCCTCGAGGAGCAGGTGGTATTCCCCGAGATCGACTACGACAACGTCAGTATGATCAAGGGCATGGATATCACCATCGTGACGACCGCGCCGACGGACGAGGAGGCCTTTGAGCTTCTGAAGCTCATGAGCGTTCCGTTCAAGCAGGCGTGAGGAGGCAAGAGCTGTGGCAAAGAAGTGCCTGATCGAAAAGCAGCAGAGGAAGTCGAAGTTCAAGGTGCGCGAATACACCCGGTGTCATCGCTGCGGGCGGTCTCGCGCGGTCTATCGTGACTTTGGGCTCTGCCGCATCTGTTTCAGGGAGCTGGCCCTCAACGGCGAGATCCCGGGAGTCGTCAAGGCGAGCTGGTAGTCGCCTTCGACTGACACGCGAGTAGCTACAACCTGGAGAGCTGCCGCGCGCCGCCCCCCGGATCGGGGATGGCGCGAACGGGCTCGAGGAGATGAACAACCATGATGACAGATCCGATCGCCGACCTGTTGACGAGGATTCGCAACGGGGCCAAGGCGAAGAAGCGCTACGTCGACATTCCGTCGTCGAACTTCAAGGTCGCGATTTCCCAGGCGCTTCTGAGAGAACGATTCATCAGGGATCTGAAGGTGATGGACGCGGGGCCGCAGGGAACCCTGAGGGTCTATCTGAAGTACACGTCTGAGGGTGAGAGCATCATCCGCGGACTCAAGCGCATCTCTAGGCCTGGACTGCGGCACTACGTCGGCGCTGATGAGATTCCGCGCGTGAGGAACAACTTCGGGACTGCCATCATCTCGACGCCCAAGGGCGTCTTGTCCAGCAAGGAGTCCCGCAAGGAGCACGTCGGGGGAGAGGTCGTCTGCCACATCTGGTAGCGCCCCGTATGTCAGGCCTCCTTCAGCGGCCGGGTCACAGTCGGTGGCCGAATCGCTGAGAATGGCCGGCTCGTCGAGGTCGACGCACTGTCCGAGGCGGGTTCACGAACCAAGGAGTTTCTGAATGTCGAGAATCGGAAAGAACCCGATCGCGCTGCCTGCCGGAGTGACGTTCGCCGTTGACGGCCTGACCGTCAAGGTGAAGGGTCCGAAGGGAGAGCTCGCGCTCGACGTGCCGGAGACCATCTCCGTGAGTCAGGAAGACTCCACGCTGACGGTCGTTCGCGCCGACGAGAGCAAGGCGACTCGTTCGCTCCACGGGACGATTCGCGCTCGGATCGCGAACATGGTGACCGGTGTGTCGACGGGCTTCGAGCGGAACCTTGACATCATCGGAGTCGGCTACAGCGCCGAACTCAGCGGAGAGAAGCTGGTTATGAAGCTCGGCTTCTCGCACGTGTGTGAGTTCGTAGCGCCCGCCGGCATCGAGATCGAGGTCCCCGCTCCGACGCGTATCGTGATCAAGGGGATCGACAAGCAGCAGGTGGGGCAGATCGCGGCGGACGTTCGCGCGCATCGCCCGCCGGAGCCGTACAAGGGCAAGGGCATTAGGTATCACGATGAGCACGTACGACGTAAGGCTGGGAAGCTCGCGGCATCGTCAGGCGCGTAGGGCCACTCGTGTACTTAACCGATGATAGGGTTGGTGAGACGCATGAAGGGTAGGAGCAACGCCAGAAGAATTGGCAGGAATCGCCGGAGGCGAAGCATCCGCAAGAAGGTGAGCGGAGTGTCCGCGCGTCCGAGACTGAGCGTCTTCAGAAGTGTGAAGCACATGTACGCTCAGCTCATTGACGATACGAAGGGCATTACGATCGTCTCGGCTTCGACACTGAGCGAAGACGTGCAGAAAGAGTTGGGCAACGGCGATCACACGCGCACCGACGAGAGCAAGGTCGTTGGCGCGGTGCTGGCTCGTCGTGCTCTGGAGAAGGGGATCAAGAAGGTTAGTTTCGACAGGGGCGGCTACCTGTATCATGGTAGAGTCCGGGCCCTCGCCGAAGGGGCGAGAGAAGGCGGCCTGGAGTTCTAGTTGCCCCCGGGAGGGAGTGAACACTCGATGGCTATGAGGCAGCCAAGAGGTAAGAGTAACCGAAGCAGGGACCGGGAGCCTCGCATCCCCGAATTCGAAGAGCGCGTGATTCACATCAACCGCGTCGCGAAGGTCGTCAAGGGCGGCCGTCGCTTCGGGTTCAACGCACTCGTCGCGGTCGGAGATGCGAAGGGTCGGGTCGGCGTCGGTCTCGGGAAGGCCAACGAGGTCGCGGAAGCGATTCGGAAGGGCACCGAGGTGGCGAAGAAGAGCATGATCACGGTACCGATGTGGGGCGGCACGCTGCCCTTCGAGGTGCTGGGTCGGTTCGGCGCCGGCAGGGTTCTCGTCAAGCCGGCGAGTCCCGGTACCGGCATCGTTGCCGGCGGCGCGGTTCGCGCGATCATGGAGTGCGCGGGCGTCAAGGACGTCCTCGCGAAGTCGATGGGCTCCAACAATCCGCACAATGTGGTCAAGGCGGCGATGGATGCCCTGAGTGAGATGCGCTCGGCGGCGGATGTGGCGGAGGAGCGGGGGATGAGCGTTCGCGAGCTCTTTGGCACAATGACGGAGGCGGGTGATGTCACAGAAGCTTAAGATCACCCAGGTCAGAAGCGCTATCGGGCGACACGTCAGTCAGAAGAAGACGGTGCGGGCGCTCGGCATCAGGAAGATGCACCAGACCGTCGTTCACAACGATACACCCGAGATCCGCGGCATGATCACGAAGGTGCGTCACCTGCTCGAGATTGAAGAGGTCGACGCGTAGAACGGGCACCGCGGCCGGACGGTGGCGACGGTGCAACAGGGAAGGTACCAGCGATGAAGCTGAACGAACTCAAGCCCGCTGAGGGCGCGCGCAAGAAGAAGCGCCGCGTCGGCCGCGGCCCGGGCTCCGGCTCGGGCAAGACGAGCGGTCGTGGGCACAAGGGACAGAAGTCACGTTCAGGTGGGTCGATTCCCGCCTGGTTCGAGGGCGGCCAGATGCCGCTTGCGCGGCGACTTCCGATGAAGGGATTCACAAGCCTGAATCGGCAGACCCACGAGGTCATCAATGTATGTGATCTCGAGCGCTCCGGCCTCGAAGGTGAAGTGACAGTGGATGTGCTCAGGGCGAGCGGTGTCGTGAGTGGGTCGCGAGGCAAGGTCAAGGTACTCGCGAACGGGGAGATCACCCGGGCTATCACGCTTAAGGTGAATGCGATCAGTGCGAAGGCGCGCGAGAAGGTCGAAGCCGCCGGCGGCACGATCGAACTGATCAAGTAAGGGGAGAGAGGCACGAACCATGGCCAATGTGTTTACGAGCCTTCAGAGTATCTTCAAGATCCCCGAGCTGAAGAGGCGCGTGCTCTTCACTCTGATGATCCTTGTGGTCTACCGGATCGGCGGACACGTGCCGACGGCAGGCGTGAACGGGCAGGCGCTCGCGTCCTACTTCGAGGCGCAGCGGGGCTCACTGCTTGGCCTGTACGACATGTTCGTGGGCGGCGCGTTCGCGAACGCGACGATCTTTGCCCTTGGCATCATGCCGTACATCAGTGCATCAATCATCCTTCAGCTGTTCACTGCGGTCATTCCGTACTTTGAGAAGCTGAACAAGATGGGAGACGAGGGCCGCAAGAAGATCACGCAGTACACCCGTTACGGGACCGTGCTGCTGTCGCTGGTTCAGTCGTTCGCGATGAGCATGTACCTGCAGAATCTCGGCTCCATCGACGGTCTGCCGATCGTCCCGAGTCCGGGTCTCGGGTTCACGCTCCTGACAATGCTTACGATGACGGCCGGTACGATCTTCATCATGTGGCTGGGCGAGCAGATCACTGATCGCGGCATCGGCAACGGCATCTCGCTGATCATCTTCATCGGTATCGTCGCCCGCTATCCGACAGACTGGCTGAACACGATTCGCGCCCTGCAGATAGGGTCGGTCAGCATCTTCGGTGTGGCGATTCTCACCGTGATGATGGTCGGTATCGTAGCGGCGGTCGTCCTGATGCAGCAGGCGCAACGAAGGATCCCGGTGCAGTATGCGAAACGAGTCGTGGGCCGAAAGGTCTACGGTGGACAGAGCACGCACATCCCGCTCAAATTGAACACGGCGGGTGTTATCCCGGTCATCTTCGCGCAGGCGATCATCATGTTCCCTGCGACGATCGCCGGGTTCCTCTCGGGGAACGTGTTCATGGAGAACGTCGCGGCTCTGCTCTCACCGGGCAGCTGGCTCTACACGACGCTCTACATCCTCATCATCGTGTTCTTCGCGTACTTCTACACGGCCATCGTGTTCAACCCGGTGGACCTCGCGGACAACATGAAGAAGTACGGCGGCTTCGTGCCCGGGAAGCGTCCGGGGAAGAAGACGGCCGAGTACATTGACAGCGTCCTGACGCGGATCACGCTGCCGGGCGCGCTGTTTCTGGCGTTCATCGCGGTCCTGCCGTACTTCATGCAGCAGCAGCTCCACGCCCCATTTGTCTTCGGCGGAACGGGTTTGCTGATCGTCGTTGGTGTCGGTCTGGATACGTTGTCTCAGATCGAGTCGCATCTGCTGATGCGCCACTACGACGGGTTCATGAAGAAGGGCAAGCTGCGCGGCAGACGCAGGTAGCGGCCGCCGCAGAGCGGCGGCTTGGCGCGACTTCGTCGCGCAACACCACGACGTGAGGGATTGAAGTGATCATCGTACTGCTTGGAGCACCAGGAGCGGGGAAGGGGACGCAGGCCAAGAGGTTGGTCGAGAAGCGTGGTTTCAGTCACGTGTCGACCGGCGACCTCCTGCGCGACGCCGTGTCCCGCGGAACGGAACTGGGGCGCCAGGCCGATGAATACATGAAGGGCGGCAGGCTCGTCCCCGACGAGATCGTGCTCGGGTTGGTCGAGGAGCTGTTTGAAGCCGGTACGGAGGCCGACATCATTCTCGACGGCTTCCCGAGGACGGTGCCCCAGGCCGAGGGTCTGGACGCTCTGCTGACGGGACGTGGGACAGCGGTCGACTGTGTCGTATTCATCGACATCACGGTTGACGAGGCCATCCGCCGGCTCTCGAGCCGGGTCTCATGCTCGGGCTGCGGGGCGGTCTACAATCTGCTCTGGAAGCCACCGGCAGCTGACGGCGTCTGCGACGCGTGTGGAGGCGAGCTGACGAGGCGCTCGGACGATGAGCCCGAGGCTATCGAGCGGCGCTTCAAGGAGTATCACGATGCGACGAAGCCGCTGACGGACTACTACCGGACGAGAGGTATTCTCCGGGCGGTGGACACCACTCGGACCAGCGAGGAAATCCAGTCAGAGATCGACGAAATCCTCGATGGTGGGTGCAGAGTTCGAGAGACCGGATGATAAACATACGGACCAGCGACGAGATCGAGCTGCTGCGTGAGAGCGGACGGCTCGTGGCGGGGTCACTCGACCTGGCAGGGAAGCTCGTCAAGCCGGGTGCGACGACCGCCGGGATCGACGCTGAGATTGAAAGCTTCATACGGAGTCACGACGCGTTGCCCGAGTTCAAGGGGTACAACGGGTTCCCGGCCGCGACCTGCATCTCGGTCAACGAAGAGGTCGTCCACGGGATCCCGGGTCCGAAGGAACTCAGAGGGGGCGATATCGTCGGGATCGACGTGGGCGTGAGGAAGCAGGGCTACGTCGGAGACGGCGCGCAGACCTTCGTCGTTGGCGAGGTGCCCGAGGGCACCGGACGCCTGATCGACGCGACGCGCGAGGCCCTCGAAGCCGGGTTGGCGATTGCGCGCGCGGGCATCCATCTGTCGGATGTCTCGCACGCGATCCAGAAGGCCGCAGAGTTGCGCGGCTTCTCGGTTGTCCGCGACCTGGCCGGACACGGCGTTGGGACCAACCTTCACGAGGAACCGGAGGTTCCGAACTACGGTCCCCTCGGGCGCGGTCCGGTTCTGAAGGTGGGCATGGTCCTGGCCATCGAGCCGATGGTGAACGCCGGTACCGCGGCGGTCAGGACGCTCGGTGACGGCTGGACCGTCGTGACGGCGGACGGCGCGCTCTCGGCCCACTTCGAACACACGGTCGCTATCACGAGCGACGGTGTGGACATCCTGACGCTGGCGTAGCGTTGCCGGGCGAAGTCCGCCGGCAGGGACGGCGGCTCCGGAAGCAGTCTCGTACGGGCCCGAGGCCCGGGAGAGAGAATGGCAAAGCAGAAGGGCATCACCGTAGAAGGCGTAGTGAACGAGGCACTGCCCAACGCGATGTTCCGCGTGGAGCTCGACAACGGGCATAAGGTGCTGGCTCACATCTCGGGGAAGATGAGGATGCACTACATCAAGATCCTTCCCGGCGACAGGGTCACCGTCGAGATCTCGCCCTACGACTGGTCGCGGGGACGCATCACATACCGGTACAAGTAAGACCGGGGCACGGGGACGTTTCAACCGGGAGAGAATCATGAAGGTGCGGTCTTCAGTCAAGAAGATCTGCGAGCACTGCAAGCTGATCAAGCGACACGGAAAGCTCCGGGTCATCTGTATCAACAAGCGTCACAAGCAGGTTCAGGGCTAGAGCCCGCGAAGCGTGATCGCAAGAGGAGGATATCTCGTTGGCGCGTATTGTCGGTGTAGACGTACCGGACAACAAGAGAGCAGTCATCGCTCTCACGTATATCTACGGAATCGGTTCGACCTCTTCGAGAGAGATCCTGGGCAAGGCGGGGATTGGTGAAAGTGTGCGGGTCAAGGATCTGACGACCGATGAGATCGGTCGCATTCGTCACATCATCGAAGAGGAGTACCGGGTCGAGGGCAGTCTCCGGACGGAGCTTGCGCTCTCCATCAAGCGGCTGAGGGACATAGGCTGCTACCGTGGGTGGCGGCATCGACGCGGACTCCCTGCGCGCGGGCAGCGCACAAGGACGAACGCTAGAACCCGCAAGGGTCCGAAGAAGACAGTTGCAGGCAAGAAGAAGGCGCCGGGCAAGAAGTAACAGCCTGGTTGTGCCAGGGAGGTCAGTTTGGCTCAGCGGAAGAAGAAGCAGGTTGAGCCCGAGGGTATGGCCCACATCAAGGCCAGCTTCAACAACACGATCGTCACGCTCTCTGATATGAAGGGCAACACGATTTCGTGGGCCAGTGCGGGCAAGGTCGGGTTCAGGGGTTCGAAGAAGAGCACGGGGTTCGTGGCCCAGCTCGTGGCGCAGAACGCCGCGGAGCAGGCGATCCCGATGGGGCTCAGGCGGATCGAGGTCGAGGTGAAGGGACCGGGCCCGGGTCGCGAGGCGGCCATTCGCGCTCTTCAGGCAGCCGGGCTCAAGGTGACGGCGATCAGGGACATCACCCCGATTCCGCACAACGGCTGTCGTCCCCCGAAGAAGAGACGAGTCTAACGGAGGAACCAGATGGCGACGTATCATGGGGCGAAGTGCAAGCAGTGTCGCCGCCACGGCATGAAGCTCTTCCTCAAGGGACAGCGCTGCTCGACCGACAAGTGTGCGTTCGAGCGCAGGGCGTACGGTCCCGGCGAGCACGGCAACACCCGTCGGAGGCGCAGAGCCACCGAGTATGGGATGCAGCTGAGGGAGAAGCAGAAGGCCAAGAGGATCTACGGGGTCCTCGAGCGGCAGTTCAGGAACTACTACACAGAGGCCGAGCGCGAGGCAGGCGTGACGGGTGCGAATCTGATCCGTCTCCTGGAGCGTCGGCTCGACAGCGTCATCTACCGGATGGGATTCGCCCCCTCCAGGGCGGCGGCGCGTGAGCTCATCGTTCACGGTCACTTCCGGGTCAACGGTGGGAAGGTCGATATCCCCTCGTATCAGCTCAAGGCGGGGGACGAGATCCTGGTGAAGGAGAAGTCGCAGAGGATTCCCGGAATCAGGATGGCGGTCGATCTCAAGGCCGGCGTGGGCACGGTGGAGTGGCTCGAGCTGGATCCGAAGAAGTTCGTCGGGCGCGTTCTGGAGCTTCCCGCAAGGGACCAGATCCCGACGCCGATCAACGAACAGCTCATCGTCAACTTCTACTCCAGGTAGACCCTGACCGCGGTGACGGTGGCCAACGCTTCAAGGAGGCCAGCGCAGAATGAAGTGGAAGAATCTGAGGATGCCAGACGCGATCGTCTGGAATGTGGAGACGATAACGGGCTCCTACGGGAAGCTCGTCGCCGAGCCGCTCGAACGTGGCTACGGTGTGACGATCGGCAACGCGCTTCGGCGCGCGCTGCTCTCATCGCTCCAGGGCGCGGCCGTGACCGCGGTGAGGTTCGAGGGCGTGCTTCACGAGTTTTCGGTCGTTCCGGGTGTCACCGAGGACGTCACGGAACTCATCCTGAACTTCAAGCAGCTCAATATCCGGCTGCTGAGCGACGGACCCGAGGTCATGCGTCTGCAGGTGGATACCGAGGGTGAGGTGAAGGCGTCTGATCTCAACAGGAATCCGAACATCGAGATCATGAATCCTGACCTCCACCTCGCGACACTTGGTCCCGACGCTTCGCTCGATGTCGAACTCATCATCGACGCGGGTCGCTCGTACGTGCAGGCCGAGGACCACGTGTTCGATGAAAGGCCGATCGGCTTCATACCGATCGACTCGGTCTTCTCGCCGGTCAAGCGCGTCCACTACGAGGTGGAGAACACGCGCGTCGGCCAGCGGACGGACTATGACAAGCTCGCCCTCGAGGTGTGGACGAACGGGACGGTGACTCCTGACGGCGCGGTGGCGTTCGCCGCCAAGATGCTCAAGGATCACCTGCTCCTCTTCATGAACTTCGAGATCGAGCCGATGGAAGAGGTCGAGGAGATCATCGATCCGGATCAGCAGCGGCTGATGGAGCTTCTTGAGCACAGCGTCGAGGAGCTGGAGCTGTCGGTCAGGTCATCGAACTGCCTCAAGGACGCCGGTATCAGGACGCTTGGCGACCTCGTGCAGAAGACCGAAGCCGAGATGCTCAAGTACCGGAACTTCGGCCGGAAGTCGCTTCAGGAGCTCGTCGACATACTGTCGGATATGGGACTCGCGTTCGGGATGGACGTGGATACCCTGATGACGTCCGGTAGCACTGATGACGATGAGGCACCGGACGACATGCCGAAGGTGATGGATCCAGACTTCCCCGACTTCGCCGCCGACGGAGGCGTCCTCGATGAGACGGAGGACGCGGTCGAGGACGAAACCGAGACCGAGGACGAGTAGCGGCCCGGTCGGCCGAATGTGCTGAAAGGTCAGGAAGTAGATGCGACACAGGAAACGAGGCAGGAAACTCAGCCGGACGCCCGCTCACAAGAAGGCGATGCTCCGGAACATGGTGACGACGCTCATCGAGCTCGAGAAGCTCGAGACGACGGACGCGAAGGCCAAGGAGGTCCGTTCGCTGGCCGAGAGGATGGTCACACTCGGCAAGCGCGGACCCGAAGACCTGGCGGCGCGTCGTCAGGCGATTCGAGTCGTACGGAGCAAGAAGGCCGTCGCGAAGCTCTTCGACGAGCTCGGACCGCGGTTTGAGGACCGACCCGGCGGCTATACACGGATTATCAAGGTCGAGGATCGCCGTGGTGATGGCGCCCCGCTTTCGATCATCCAGTTCGTGGGCGAGCCGGTCACCTTCAAGGAGCGGAAGCCGCGCTTCGAGGAGGAGCCTGACAACGTCATCCGGGCAGTCGCTCCCGTGGTCGACGCGCCGTCTGGCGACGGCGAAGCTGAGGCTGCCGAAGGCGAGCCGGAAGAGAAGAAGGAAGACTAGGTGTGACCCTGTTCAGGCACATCGAGAGAACCAGCACGAGGGCGCCGGGAACATACGCCGGCGCCTTTTTGCGTCTGGTCGGGGTCGCGCTGCTTCTCTGTTCGTGGCCCGTCCTCGCGTCCTGCACCGCGCTGGGTGGATTCGGTCAGGATGAGGTCGTGACGGACACCGGAACGTTCGGGACGGCGGACTCGCTCTTCGCGGGCGCGACGAGCATCGCGCCAGGCGGGGACGCGTCGCTCCCGCCGGACGGTTCCGTACGGGGGGACGGTCCTCTGATGCGCGTCGGTCTTGCGGAGGACCGCGAGGAGGTCCATGTCTCGTGCGTGGGGCTCTGTTCCGTCGTGCTGTACGGAGAGAGGACCATCCGCGTGACGGCGGAGGACGCGGAGTGGATCTTCCGGGTGGAGGGGCGCGGATTCCACGTGTCCGGTCCCGATGTCAATGTGGTCATCGGGGGGACGGCCCGTGTCGCTCCCCTGAGCGATGATCCCGTCGCCATCGACGGCGAGGCGTACCGCGGCGAGATGGAGGTAT
>CAZEXP010000043.1:0-1350 GCA_964516845.1 uncultured bacterium | reverse complement strand
AGCGATGATCCCGTCGCCATCGACGGCGAGGCGTACCGCGGCGAGATGGAGGTATTTCTGTCCAGGGGCGGCGGGCTGTCGGCCGTCAACATAGTGGGTCTCGAATCGTACCTTCGGGGCGTCGTGCCGCGCGAGATCGGCCCGCGGGAGCTGTCGGACCTCGAGGCCGTGAAGGCGCAGGCGGTCGCGGCGCGCACCTACGCGCTCGCTCGCGGCGGAGGCAGGAGCGCGGGAGACTATGACCTGTACGCGACCGTCGATGATCAGGTCTACGGGGGCGTCGCGGTCGAGGACCCGACGAGCGACCGCGCGATCCTCGAGACCGCCGGGTCGGTGCTCTACTACGAGGACAGACCGATCAACGCGTACTTCTCGTCATGCTGTGGCGGTTGGACATCGGCCCGCGAGGATGTGTGGGAGCTTCCCTCCGAGCCGTATCTGGTCTCCCAGAGCGATGTGCCGGGCGGCGGGCGCGACCTGGACGGCGCCTACTGCAGCGGTTCGCCGAACTTCACATGGGAGGTCGAGTGGTCAGGCGACGAGATCCTCGATCTCGTTCGCACGCGCCTCCGCGAGACGGCGTCCGCACCAGTACCCGAGCCTCCGTCAGCCGTGCGCGACATCCGGATCATCGAGACCAGCGGGCAGGGACGCGTCCAGTGGCTCGAGGTGGAGACACCCGAGGGGACCTGGTCGGTCTTCGCCGACCGTGTGCGGTGGCTTCTGCGGAGACCCGGTTCCGACGCCATTCTCAGGAGCGCTTGGTTCGAGCTCGAGGTCGAGAAGCGGGGAGGGCGGGTCAGCCATGTGAGGGCAACCGGCCGTGGCTACGGGCACGGCGTCGGGATGTGCCAGCACGGGGCGCTGGGCATGGCCCGCAGGGGATTCTCCCACAGTCAGATCCTCGAGCACTACTACCCGGGTACGCGGCTCGACAGTCCTGCCGGATACTGGGAGTAGGGCCGTTCCGAGCGCACATTCGAGTTGACATCGGGACCTCCTGCTGGTATATTCTAGGTCTGACTGAATGCGCGGGGTCGTAGTTCAGTTGGTTAGAACGCCGGCCTGTCACGTCGGAGGTCGCGAGTTCGAGTCTCGTCGGCCCCGCCATATTGAGGAGCCCGGTCCATTTGGACCGGGCTCTGTTCTTGTATCCCGGCACCACCGTCTCGGGGCTCGTTGAACGACTGTGGCAACGGTGGTAGTATGGCATGAAGTGGGTCTCTGTCCACACTGAACCGGGAGGTTCGCTATGCGTACGGCGCTCTGTGTCCTCACCGTGCTTGTATTCTCCAGCTCCGTTCTGGCCAAGGCTCCGGTCCGCGAGAAGAAGGTCGGGGAAGCTGGCAT
>CAZEXP010000042.1:18552-20043 GCA_964516845.1 uncultured bacterium | reverse complement strand
CCGTAGGCGTTGCCCTTCACCACGGAGGAGAACACGGCCTCTCCCATGATCGTCTTGAGGAACTTGATGTTCCGGGCCAGCGCCGACTGGTCAAGGGCAATGACCGAACCGAAGTCTGTCGAGAGTCTCATGCATTCCTCTCTGCCGGGCCAGCTCTACCCGCGGGAAGGCCTGTCGCCTGTGCTGCGTTCCATCACATCCGGCGCAATCGCGATCATCTCGAGGAACATCCCGCACCCCACCGCGATAAGCTCGTCCGGAAACCGGTAGTCAGGATGGTGGAGCGGGGCGGTCTGCTCTCCCGCGCCGAGGCCGAACATCGCCGAGGGATACCTGCTTGTGTAGTGTCCGAAGTCCTCGGTCCATCTGAACGGGGCGTCGAGCTCCTGGAAGTCCGCACCGGCTGACGCGGCGGCGCGCCTGATCACCTCAACGGCGAGGTGGTCGTTCTGCGTGCAAGGAAACTCGTCCATCCACCGCGCACGCGCCTCGAGGCCGTGAGCGGCCGCGATGGCCATGGCCACATCGAGGCACCGCTCCGAGAGCCGGTCCATGACCTCGGGGCTCCGCGCCCTCAACGTCGCGATCGCGATCGCCTCGCCCGGGGTCGTTCCCAGAGCCGGCTCCCCGAGCCTCGCGTGCACGACCGTCACAAGCGCGGGCTCGTCAATGGATGGCGAAGCCTGGGGAGTCCCGGGCCACGCACTCAGAATATCCGCCAGGGCCAGCGTCGGACTCAGTCCGCGCTCGGGCTCGGCCGCATGAGATGTCCTTCCGACAAGATGAATACGCAGACTCCTCGCGGTCGATGCGAACACGCCCTCGCGCGTCACGACCTGTCCAAGCGGGAAGCCCGGCACATTGTGAAGCGCGAACGCCGCGTCCGGCTCGAGGTCGGCGAACGCCGGGTCATTGAGCACGCTCATGGCGCCTGCGCCGGTCTCCTCCGCGGGCTGATAGAGCAGGACGACTGACCCTCGAGCTGGACGATTTCGTCCGAGGGCACGCGCGACCGCGGTAACGACCGCCATGTGACCGTCGTGACCGCACTTGTGCGACACGCCGGGCGTCTCTGACGCCTCCTCCCCGACGTGCGGCCCTTCGTCTATCGGCAGCGCATCGAGGTCGCAGCGGATGAGCACGCGCGGCCCGGCCGCGGCGCCGTCAAACCGCGCCGCCAGGCCGTGCCCGCCGAGGCCGGTCACCAATCCGTCGGGAGCAAACCCCTTGAGCGTCTCTTCGAGAAGAGCCGCCGTCCGCTCCTCGCTGCCGGAGAGCTCCGCCAGCTGGTGGAGGCGCCTCCGCAAACCCACCATTTCGTCGGTCACGCTGCACCTCTTCCCGGCGCCATCCTCGATCTCCAGCCGTCCCCGGAAGTCGATCTCGTGATGGAACCTGAGCTTGTCGATGGAGATATCGGAGCGCACGGGCTCGATCGGATGGCAGAAGATGCGGCGGGACGCGCGGTAGATACCGAATTCATCATACCAA
>CAZEXP010000042.1:0-18452 GCA_964516845.1 uncultured bacterium | reverse complement strand
CAGGTGCTCCTCGCGCCAGCGGGAGCCGGCAAGATCGATGGCGTCGCACGCAAGCGGGCGGAGCACCTCCGCAGCGTAGTGGTTCGCGTGAACGTGGACCCCTCCGCCTCGCTCGTCCCCGAAGGCAGTCGTGAGGACCGATTGCCGTGCGGTGGTTTCCACGTTCAGCCCCACGGCGCGATCGGCGAGAACGAAGTTGTGGCCCGACGAACGGGGAGTCCGGCCGATGACCTCCGCCGCACCGGCGGCCGTGCGCTCCCGAAGGGCCCGAGCGATCGTGAAGAGGTAGCTCACGCCCACGCGGGCGTCGGTCGGCACGAGGTTGTTCGTGCCCGCACAAACGCCATGTTCATTGAGACCGATGAGCGGAAGGCATCCAACGGTGGTCAGCACCAGGCTCGCCGGACCGTCCTCGGGTTCCCTCCGCTGGACGAGCAGGAAGTCCCTTGCCTCGGGGTGCATGTCCCAGGTCTGTCCGAGGATCGGTGCCCCGCCCGCAGCCTCGGCGGAGACGATGAAGGAGGTACAGCCGTCCGGGTCCTCAGGCCGTGCACCGGGCGCCGCGACATCTGTCGCGGTCGATCCGTCCGGATTCCGCAGGAGCAGCCAATCCCGCAGGTCGGTGAGGCTGTTGCAGGCGAGAAGCTCCGCCGGACCGACACCCGACGCGCCGGCGATACCCTCGAACTCAGCCCACACCGAAGCGTCGTGGCTCCTGTGCGCCGCGAGCATGGCGCCTGCCGTGACGAGCACATCCTCGCGGTCGATCCTGCGCCCCCGCGCGTACCGGGCCACGAACTCACGCGCATGCTCAATGCGCCGCTCGGTGAAGTCGCGGATCTCTTCGCGCCACTGCTCGCCGTGCGCCTCGCCCATCGCTCGCGCGGTTCCGATGAGCTCCATGTACCTGACTCGTTGCATGTGCAGACCGTATCATCCCCCGGCGCGCTGCACAACCACTCGGGTGATGTTGACGGCGGTAGCGGAGGTGGCATCGGCGGCGGTGACGCAAGCTACGGCACGGCACCAAGCGCGGCACATGGTACTGAACACAACAGGACGGGCGGCGCAGATGCGCCGCCCGCTCTCTTCTTCTCACTGCAGCATTGTCCCCCGGAATGCCGATACCTGAGGCCCCGCTCGCGAGGCTACTGCCCGTAGCCGCCACTCGTCAGCCCGTTGATGTAGCCGCCCATCCTCGCACCAACGAAGTGCACGTACCACTGCTCTTGAGGATCGTGCGGCCAGACATGGATCTCGAACGCCGTTCGATCGGGCGGCGTGTAGGTGTACGGCGTCGTGTCCGTGATGACGGTCGTGCCGGCCTCGACGATCATGATGTCGGCATCGGACGAACCGTAGAGGTCGTCGATGACGATCTGGCCGGTGCTGCCGTTGGTGCGAATCTCGGGTGTCTCGGCGTGGGTCCACTGGGGATCCCAGAGGTACGCCGATGGCACGTTCGTGTTCGCCACGACATGGGTCGCCCTGTATGTGTCGGCCAGATGTGCCAGGCCCACGACGTTGCTCGCCAGCTCATCCGAGTGCACCGAGTTCGACTTGATCTCGCTGCTCCCGACCGAGTCGGTGCCGAGGTCATCCTGCGAGATCGTCCCGTCCGTGATCATGTCACCCGTCACCGGCTGCCAGGTTCCCTCCCCTGAGGCGTCCGACGTCAGAACGAGTCCCTCATCGGGTGACGAGGTCAGGATGAATCCATCGACCATCGCCGTACCGTCAACCTCAAGCCGCTCCTGTGTCGGAGATCTGCCGATGCCGAGCCGCGCAGGTGAGTCGTTGTAGTACAGCTCCGCTGCCCCCATCGCGCCACCATCGTTGTACAGCAAACGGCCGCTGCTCCCCGGCACCGCCGGCGGAGGCGCAGGCTGCCACGACGCCAGACCTGCCGCATCAGACGTCATGACGTATCCGTCCGCGGCGCCGCCGATCACGCGAAGCGTGTCGGTCGTCGTCCGACCGAACAGCTGTGTCCCGTCGGTGACGACGAGGTCGTCCGCATGCAGTCCGTTGTTGACGGTGAGTCCGGTCAGCGGCTCCGGGTCACAGAAGATGCCCACGCCGTACTCGTCGACGCTGATCGGACGCCCCTGCTCATGCCACGTGTCATCATAGACGGTGAGGTGGAAACGGCCCTGCCAGTCCTGCTCGAAGCCCCATCCAATATCGTCAACGGTCCTGAAGCCGAACGCCGGCTGCCCGTAGGTCGGACCCTCGGCCTGGACGATCGGGTCGAGGCCGTTGCCGTCGCCCACGACGTGAAGCCAGCTGTGAGGATTGTCTGTCCCGATGCCCACCTGCTCCATCGAGTACGGCTCGTTCCATGCGCTGATCTGCCAGTCGCTGTCGGGCACGGAAGCCGGCGTCTGCCAGGACGCGAGGCCCATGCCGTCGGAGGTCAGCACGTGACCCGCTGCGGCGCCGCCGATCACGCGGAGCGTGTCGGTCGTCGTCCGGCCGGACAGCTGTGTCCCGTCGGTGACGACGAGATCGTCCGTGCGCAGTCCGTAGTTGACGGTGAGTCCGGTCAGCGACACCGGGTCACAGAAGATGCCCACGCCGTACTCGTCGACGCTGATCGGACGCCCCTGCTCATGCCACGTGTCATCGTAGACGGTGAGGTGGAAACGGCCCTGCCAGTCCTGCTCGAAGCCCCAGCCAATATCGTCAACGGTCCTGAAGCCGAACGCCGGCTGGCCATAGGTCGGTCCAACGGCCTGGACGATCGGGTCGAGGCCGTTGCCGTCGCCCGCGACGTGAAGCCAGCTGTGAGGATTGTCTGTCCCGATGCCCACCTGCTGCATCGAATACGGCTCGTTCCATGTGCTGATCTGCCAGTCGCTGTCGGGCGCGCTGACGAGAGCCGTCTCCGCAACGACGGCGCGCAGCGAGTACGGTGCCGCTGTGAGTTGCACGCGCGGCGCGAGTTCGGCCTCTCCCTCGACGCTCGTGCCCAGCCAGTACTGGACATCGAACGGGAGTCCGAGGGGAACCGTCTCCCCGAGGATCACGTCGAAGATCCCGTCCGATGTCGTGACCGTGAGCGGCTCCAGCCACAGCGCGGTGCCACCTGCGCCGGCATCGTAGATGACGAAGTCGACCGCGTAGTCGTCGTCAGCCACGGGAACTCCAGCGGCATCCCTGAGCACGCCCTGATAGCTGAGCGTTGCTGGAACCTGCGCCTGCCCTGCCACAGCAACAAGCACGACGAGGACCGCCAGAAGCGCGGTGTGCGTCCGCATCCCTCCTCCTTTGCCGTATGTGATGCTACATTGGGTGGTCGAAGCGCAGTATAGCACAATTCATCTGTCTGGTCAATGACTGTTGGTCGGTCGCCCACTCGCAGGAAATCCTTGACGGATGGCCACTTGCGCGACTAAGTTGAGCCACCTTCAACACGTTGGAGTCATTCCCTTAGGATAGTGGTCTCTCTGAACAGAGGAGCGTCGACCATGACACGCGGAGCGAACGGTCTTCTCGTCTCCCTGCTGGTTCTCATCTGTGCCGTTGCGACCGCCGCGAACGAGGCGGCGACACCGGAACTCGCCCTCGAGACCGGCCGCGCCGTCCCCGGCACCGTCTGGTACCAGGGCTTCCTCGCGGATGTCGACACGGGCGACCCCATCAACGACACCGTCGAGATCGTCGCGGAGCTCTTTGACTCGGCCGTCGACGGAACCGGACTCTGGGGTCCGGAGACGCACAGCGGAACCCCCGTCGTTGAGGGCTGGTTCAACATCGAACTCGGCTCCGTGGAGTCCCCCCTCCCGGACTTCTCCACGCCGCCCTACTACCTGCAGCTGACCGTCAACGGCGAGGCGATGGACGAGCGTCAGAAGCTGGCCAGCGCACCGACGGCCATCCGGGCAGGCGACGTCGACGGCGGCGCCGGCGGTGGCATCGGCGGCGGTGGAGATGCCGGGTACATCCCGGTCTTCACGACAGGAACGGAGATCAGCAACTCCGCGCTGCTCGAGACTTCAGGCAAGCTCTCGCTTGGCACGACGACCTCCGATGCCAAGCTCCGTGTAGAGAACGCGGGAGGCCTGCCGACGGCAAAGCTCGTCAACACATCCTCAGGCAACGATGCTCCGGTCCTCTGGCTCGAACGCACCGTCAACGGGTTCCAGAAGCCGCTGCTCTTTCTCACATCGCCCGGGACATCAGCGAACTTCAATTTCCTCGAGATCGACGTCGATAACGGACGCAGCGACACGACGCTATTCCACATCGACGGCTACGGCGGCCTGAACACTCTGGGTGGAGTTCGGTCAGTGACGGACATGACCGTTGGCATATACTCCGAGACGAGCGGCGCCGGCTGGCTTGAGAGCGGGGCGATCGTTGGGAAGAACACGGCCACCGCGAACGACTACGCCTGCGGGGTCTACGGCGATGCCTCGGAGTCCGCCGGCTACGGCACAGGAGGGATCTTCTGGGGCGGCAACACGGGCGTGGTGGGACGAGTGCTGTCGGGGGGCGACGCTGGGTCCGTCTATGGCGTCTTCGCCCTGGCGGGCGGCGGAAGCTCATCCACATCGACCGGAGTCTATGGCGGCGCGGACGGGACCGGGACGAACTACGGCGTGTATGGCACTGCCAACTACGGAACGACGGACTGGGCCGGCTACTTCGACGGCGACGTTCACTCCACCGGCACGATCACTTCGTCAAAGGCGGGGTTCCGGATCGACAACCCGGACGACCCGGCCAACTCGTATCTGAACCACGCGTACGTAGCCAGTTCGGAGCTCAAGACCATCTACGATGGCACGGTGGTCCTGGAAGCCGATGGACGCGCGGTCGTCGAGCTCCCCGACTGGTTCGAGACGATCAACGAGAGCGTTCGCTACCAGCTCACGCCGCTTGGTGCGGCGGCTCCGAATCTCCACATCGCCGAGACGATCGTGCATGGCCGCTTCGTCGTCGCGGGCGGCACACCCGGACAGCAGATTTGCTGGCAGGTGACCGGTGTGCGCAGAGACCCCGCGGCCGCAAGGGAAGCGTTCGAGGTCGAGGAGCAGAAGCTCCCCAACGACCACGGAATGTACGTCAGCCCAGAGCTCTTCGGGGCGTCCGACGAGAAGAGGATGGCGCGCCCTGAGAGGCGCGAGCCGCAGATCAGCAAGTAGCACGGGCATGGACGGGACCCGTGCGAACATGCGAGTCCGGTCCATAGAACAGACCACGCCGCACCGACAGAGGAGTCTCGGCCATGGCACGAATCGCGAACCTGA
The DNA here is from genome assembly GCA_964516845.1 of uncultured bacterium. GTDB lineage: Bacteria > Joyebacterota > Joyebacteria > Joyebacterales > Joyebacteraceae > JAPEKQ01. Next base: position 13,197 of record CAZEXP010000042.1, on the reverse strand, counting down.
TTTTCATCGCATTGCTCGTGATGGCGCTCGCACCGGCACTCGTGGCGGCGCGATCTGATGATCTGCCCAACACTGCCGCGCTCTCAAACGCGGCTCCATCCGAGCAGGACCGCGCCGTCCCCGGCACCGTCTGGTACCAGGGCTTCCTCGCGGACGTCGACACGGGCGACCCCATCAACGACACCGTCGAGATCATCGCGCAGATCTTCGACTCGGCCGTCGACGGAACCGGACTCTGGGGCCCGGAGACGCACGGCGGAACCCCCGTCGTCGAGGGCTGGTTCAACATCGAACTGGGGTCGATCGAATCACCCCTCCCCGACTTCTCCACACCACCGTACTACGTGCAGCTGACGATCAACGGCGAGACGATGGACGAGCGTCAGAAGCTCGCCAGCGCTCCGACTGCCATCAGGGCAGGCGACGTCGACGGCGGCGGTGGCGGGGGCATCAGTGGTGGCGGCAGCGCAGGCTATGTCCCGATCTTCACCGCTGGGACCGCGATCGGGAACTCGAACATATTCGACACGGACGGGCGATACTCGATCGGCACGCTGTCATCCGACGCCAAGCTTCGCGTCGAGAACGACGGCAACCTGCCGCCGCTCAAGATCGTGAACACATCCTCCGGGAACGTCCCGTCCATGCTTCACATCGAGAGAACCGAAGAGATCGCGTTCGGAGACGACATGCTGTACATGACGGCGCCAAGCGCAGACTACGGCGTCAGTTTCATCCAGTGCGATCTCGGAACGAACAAGACTGTCGAGACCAAATTCCTCGTGTCATCGGGTGGCGACGTGACCGCCAGCTCCATCGCCGTCGTGACCGACGACGGCTCTCCCATATATGCCAAGGCACTCACCGGCAATTCAACATGGCGGACAATCGACGCGGAGTACGCGGGTAATCAGACGTACGGAGCAGCGGTATACGGCCTATCCAGTCCGGCCGCCGACAAGGGCTACGGCGGCGACTTCACGGGAGGCCTCTGCGGGGTCGCCGGTTCGGTCTTCGGCGACGGCACAGCGTCCCATGCCGGTCTCAACGGATACGCATATGCCACGGCAAGCGGAGACTGCTACGGTGTCTTCGCAACCGCCAACGGGGGAACAACGAGCTACGGTGTGTACGGCATGGCATGGGGCGCCGCCCCCGTACAGTGGGCCGGCTACTTCGACGGCGACGTCCACTCGACCGGCACGATCACGTCCGCGAAGAGCGGATTCGAGATCGACCACCCAAGCGACCCGGAGAACGCCTATCTCCGGCACGCATATGTCGCGAGCCCCGAGATGAAGACGGTCACGGATGGCACGGCTGTGCTGGACGCCACCGGCCGCGCGACGGTCGCTCTGCCCGAGTGGTTCGAGGCGCTCAACAGCGAGGTGCGATACCAGCTGACGCCGATCGGCGCTGCAGCACCGGACCTGCACATCGGCAGCGAACTCTCGGGCGGCACGTTCACGATCGCCGGCGGCGCACCGGGGATGAAGGTGTGCTGGCTCCTCACTGGCATCCGGAAGGACCGGGCGGCGGTCGCGGACCCGCTGGCGGTCGAGGCAGCCAAGCCGCTCAACGCACGCGGCAAGTACGTCAGCCCTGCCGTCTTCGGCGCGACGAAGGAGATGGGAATCGGGCATCGCGAGATCCCCCGCCCGACGCGTGACCACTAGACGCACCGGAACCGCATCCGCTCAAAGCGCATCCCCCACCGGAACGGGGCTCCCTTGCCAGGGGGCCCCGTTTCTTGGGTCATCTTCCCAGTGCTGAACAGCCATTCGGCAGCCTCATTGACTATCGCGAATTTCTGTGATATAATGAAGTGAATGAGGGTGGCGAGCGTTGCGGCCCGCAGCCGCACTACCCGCCCCCTCTTTCCATCTACGACCGAGATAACCGCGAGAACACCGTCCTTGACCGCTCCGGCCCGGTGGCTCCAACGCACCGGCGCACTGGAGCACAGGAGGCCACTGATGCCCAGGATCGCCCCCCTCACCCTCAGGTTGCTGCTGGCGGCCGTCGCAGTCGCACTCATCGCGACGCCGGCCCTGGCCGCCGAGCAATACGAGCTCGTCCTCGCCGACCGCAGCTACGTTCCGGCAGAGATGCGGATCGCCAGGGACGAGGATTCCTATCTCATCGTCCAGTTCTTCGAAATCCCCACTCGCGCCGAGCGCGAAGAGCTCGCCGACCTCGGGATCACGCTCCTCGACTATCTCCCCAACTACGCGTGGACAGCCCACGTCAAGGGCGGCAGCGTCCGGGCGCTCGATACGGGCATGGTGCGCGCCGTCGTCGAGATGCGCGCGGCGGACAAGCTGGCGCGAAGCGCCACCGGGCAGGATCTCGTCCGCGTATACGTCTACGACGGAGCGTCGGACGCTGAGAGCACGCTTTCCGAGTACGGAACGATCGTAGGGCGCGACAGCGATGCGTTCATGCTCGACCTCACGCGCGACGTGCTCGACCTCGCCGGCGAGAACATCGTCAAGTACGTGATAGGACCCCGCCCCGAGAAGACCACGGACAACGACGAGATCCGCGCTAACATCAACGCCGACGAGGTCCACGCCGCGCCCTACGGGCTGAGCGGCGCAGGGCTCACCGTCGGCATGTGGGACAATGGCTCGGCCGCCACCAACCACGATGACTACAACGATCGTCTCACTGTCGGGGACGGTTGTTCCATCGGTAGCCACCCGTCCGCGGTCTGCGGGATCATGGCCGGTGACGGGACCCGCAGCACGAACTACGGCGGATATGCCGGTCAGTGGGCCGGCGTTGCACACGAGGTCGAGATCGCCTCCTACAGCTGGCCGGACGACGCCGCCAACATGGACGCGGAACACGCCCACGCGATCACGAACTACGACATCATCCTCTCCCAGAACTCGTGGGGTTGGGGACTCTGCTCGAGCTACTGCGAGTACTATGGTGAATACGACGACTGGAGCCAGAACTACGACAGACTCGTCCGCGGCAGCCAGGGGAAGAAACTCACGGTCGTCTTCTCCGCCGGAAACGACGGAGACTGCGATGACTGCGCCTCCGAGATTCCCGACTTCCCCTACGGGACAATCCCTGGACCGGGGTCGACATCGAAGAACGCGATCGTGGTCGGGAGCAACGACGCGGACGACGACGGCCTCAGCTACTACAGCAGCATGGGGCCGACGCTTGACGGGCGTCTGAAGCCGGACATCGTCGCGCCGGGCTGCAAGAGCTACGAAGGCATCACGACAACGTACACCAACAACAACTACACGAGCTCCGGGTGCGGAACGTCGTACTCCGCACCTGCTGTCTCGGGCTGCGTCGCTCTCCTCGAGGAGGACTACATTCCCCGCTTCGGGAGCGAGCCCTGGCCGTCGACCGTCAAGGCGCTGCTCATTCAGGGCGCTGAGGACCAGGGGAACAACGGTCCGGACTTCCAGTTCGGGTACGGGCGCGTGAACATCCAGAACACGGTCGACATCGTCCGCGCCGACGGCGGCGCGAACGATCTGATCAAAGAGGACACGCTCTCCCCGACCGAGACGTGGGAGTACGACATCGACGTCACCGGTGGCAGCCTCATGGTGACGCTTGCGTGGGACGACTACGAGGGCGACTACGGAGCCGGCGGCGTCATGCTGGTCAACGACCTCGACCTCGAACTCGAGGCGCCCGGCGGCGCCATCTACCGCCCGTGGGTCCTCAATCCTTCGAACCCCTCCGCCAACGCCACGACCGGCATGGACCATCTCAACAACGTCGAGCAGGTCGAGGTGAGTTCGCCCGCGACCGGCACATGGACGGTCCGCGTCACGGCGACCGTGATGCCGGAGGCCAACCAGGATTTCAGCATCGTCACGAGTCACGGTGCCGCTGCGTCCGACCCTCCTCCGGCCACGCCGACCGGTCTCGACGCCGACCCGGGCTCCGGCCAGGGCGAGATCGACATCAGCTGGAACGCCAACTCCGAGCCGGACCTCGACTACTACGTGCTCGAGCGTGCCGACAACGCCGGATTCACGGGGTCGTCGAGCGTCAACGTCTACTCAACCTCCTACTCCGACTCCGGTCTCACTCCGGGTGACACCTACTTCTACCGTCTGTCCGCGGTCGATGATGGCGGCAACGCGAGCGGTGCAACAGGCACCGAGTACGCCATCGCCACCGACCTCGCCCCAGCAACACCGACAGGTCTCGGCGCTGTCACGGGCGCTGCCGAAGGTGAGATCAATATCGACTGGAACGACAACTCCGAGTCCGACTTCGACCACTACCGGCTCGAGCGCGACACGGACGACGGCTTCGGCCCCGGTTCCGATCCGTTCGACACGCCCGCTTCCGTCTTCCCCGACTCTGGTCTCATCCCCGGCGAGACGTACTACTACCGGGTGATCGCGGTCGACGCGGGAGGCAACGAGAGCGCTCCGAGCGCCGCGGTGCATGCGGACGCGCAGGACCTCCCACCGGCGGCGCCCACCGGGCTCGTCGCGGAACCCGGCGCCGGAGAAGGGGAGATCGACATCAGCTGGGACTCCAACCCCGAACTCGACGTCGCGCACTACCGCGTCGAGCGGGACGATTCACCGTCGTTCTCATCCCCCGTCACGTACACCGTGGCAGGGACATCCCACACCGACTCAGGGTTCGTCCCCGGAGACAGGTACTACTACCGGGTCTATGCGGTCGATGAAGGCGGGAACGAGAGCGCGCAGAGCAACGTCGACTACGCCGACGCCACCGACCTGCCGCCTGCCGCACCGGCGGAGCTTCTCGCTCTGACGGGAACGAACGAAGGCGAGATCGACGTCAGCTGGGATGCCAACACGGAGTCCGATCTCGACCACTACCGGCTCGAGCGTGACGATGACGGGTTCTTCGGTCCCGGCTCCGATCCATTCGACACGCCGGCGACGTTCTTCCCGGACGCCGGTCTCATCCCGGGCGAGACGTACTACTACCGCGTCATCGCGGTCGATGCGGGCGGCAACGAGAGCGACCCGAGCCTGACGGCGAATGCCGACGCGCAGGACCTCGCCCCCGCAACGCCGCTCGGAATCGACTGTGAGCCGTCGGCGACCGAGGGAGGCGTCGATGTCTCGTGGGATGCGAACTCCGAAGCTGACTTCGACCATTACCGCCTCGAGCAGGACGAAGACCCCGGGTTCGTCGGGGTGCAGTCGTTCGACGTCTATGCCGAGAGCTACGAGGTCACCGGGATGACGCCCGGCGAGCTCAACTACTTCCGCGTGTTCGCGGTCGATGTGAACGACAACGAGAGCGCTCCCAGCGACTTCTGCTCGTCGCCGGCCGCCGACCTCCCGCCTGATGCCGTAGGGAATCTCCTGGCGGAGCCGGGGCTCGACGACGGCGTCATCGAGGTCACATGGGACGGCTCAGGCAGCGCAGACTTCGACCACTACAGGCTGGAGCGGGACACCGACCCCGGCTTCCCGAGCCCGACGGTCATCACGGAGCCCATGAACTTCCACACGGACATGGGTCTCCCGGTCGGGACGACCTACCACTACCGCGTGTCCGTCGTCGATCTCGGCGGCAATGTGAGCAGTCCGAGCAACACGGACTCGGCGATGCCCTACGATGCACCACCGGGTGCGCCAACGGGCCTTGCCGCAGTCAGTGGGCCGGCAGAGGGTGAGATAACGGCCACATGGGATGCGAACACGGAGCCTGACTTCGACCACTACACGCTCCAGCGCGACACCGACCCGGGCTTCGGCTCGCCGTTCGAGACGGACGTCTACACCGAGTCGTATCTCGACGCGGGTCTGACGCCGGGAGAGACCTATCACTACAGAGTGATCGCCGTCGACGCGAACGCCGGTGAGAGCACGCCGGGCACGGCGAGTGCCTCCGTGGCATTGAACCTCCCGCCGTCGATGCCGACCGGCCTGATCGCAATACCGGGCACTGGTGACGGCGAAGTGGATGTCAGCTGGAATGCGAATGCGGAGACCGACCGCGACCACTACGTACTCGAGCGCGACACGAGCGATGCGTTCGGAGCTTCGACGGTGCCGGAGATCGTCTCGGCGACCTCGGTGACGCAGACCGGGCTCCCGGCCGGAACGTACTTCTACAGACTCTTCGCCGTGGACGCGGGCACGCTCATGAGCGTCGCGAGCGACACGGTCAGCGTCACGATCGAGCAGACCGGCGTCGAGGACGAGCTCTTCGTCGCGGCCGTATCGTTCATCCGGCCGAACCCGTTCACATCGGCGACGAGCATCCACTACTCGGTGCCGACGGGCGGCAGTTCGGTCGCGATCCGGCTCTACGACATACGCGGTCGTCTCGTCAGGACGCTTGAGGACGGGAACAGGACCGGCGGCGAGTTCGACGCCGCCTGGGACGGCCGGGACGACTCAGGCCGCACACTCCCGGCGGGCGTCTACTTCTGCCGTGCCGAGATCGGTCAGTGGAGCGATACGAGGAAGATGGTTCTGGTCCGCTAGCAGGAACCGCGAAGCAGACAGCATCGAAGCACGACCGACAGAAGGCCCGCCTCACGGCGGGCCTTCTTCCATCCAGGCACCGATGGAAGCCTCGTTGTCAGTAATTGAACAGCTATTCACCCGATTGTGGCTCGCTCCTGCATGCGGACTTGACTTGTATCGTTTCTCGTGACATTGTGAGAGTAGTGATGATTCGTATACATATTATCCGGACACTTGTTCCGACCTGACCTCGCTTCGGTCTCTTTGGGATACCTGCCCGGCAGTCCAACTGCCTCAAGGAGACCACCGTGAATACTCTGCTCATCTACCCACGATTCCCGGATACCTTCTGGGGATTCAAGCACGCCCTGAAGCTGATCCGCAAGAAAGCCAGCACTCCGCCGCTCGGACTTCTGACCGTGGCCGGCATGCTGCCTGACGAATGGAACCTCCGCCTCGTTGATCTCAACGTCGCCGATGTCTCGGAGCAGGATCTCATGTGGGCCGACTGCGCCATGGTGAGCGCCATGGTCGTGCAGCGCGATTCCGCGAGAGAGATCGTCGCCCGCTGCAAAGAGCACGACCTCATCGTCATCGCGGGAGGGCCCCTGTTCGCGAGCGAGCACGAAAGCTTTGAATACGTCGACCACTTCGTGCTCGGCGAGGCCGAGATCACACTCCCGCCGTTCCTCGAGGACTTCGCACGCGGCGAAGCGAAACCCGTCTACAGCACCGATGCGTTCGCCGACCTGAGCGACACGCCCATCCCCCGTTGGGACCTCGTCAACTCGCGCCTCTACGCGTCGAGAAGCATCCAGTACTCGCGAGGGTGCCCCAACGACTGCGACTTCTGCAGCGTGACACAGCTCTTCGGACATCGTCCGCGCGTGAAGAGCGCCGTGCAGGTCATCGCCGAACTCGACAGCCTCTATGACGCGGGCTGGCGGGGCACCGTCGGATTCGTGGATGACAATCTCATCGGGAACAGGAAGCGGCTCTTCGAGGAACTCCTGCCGGCCCTCATCGAATGGCGCCGAGGCAAGTGGGGAATGACATTCAGCACGCAGGTGACTGTCAATCTCGCCGACGATGCGGAGCTCATGAACCTCATGGTGCGCGCAGGATTCGACGCCGTCTTCATCGGGATCGAGAGCATGGACGAGGCGAATCTCGTCGCATGCAACAAGAAGCAGAACGAACACCGTGACCTGCTCGCGGACGTGCAGCGAATTCAGAGGGGCGGGCTTCAGGTCCAGGGCGGGTTCATCGTCGGCTTCGACGGCGACACACCGACCGTCTTCGAACGAATGTCCGCGTTCATCCAGCAGAGCGGCATCACCACCGCGATGGTCGGAATGCTTCAGGCCCCCGCCGGGACCAGTCTCTACGAGCGGATGCAGAGCGAGGGACGCATTCGAGCGGCCATGTCGGGAAGCAACACAGATGGTTCCACGAACATCATACCGACCATGGGGCTGGAGCATCTGGAGCGAGGCTACAAGAACATGATGACCGAGCTCTACTCCCCCAGGAACTACTATGCGCGAATGAGAACGTTCCTCAGGGAGTACAAGCCAAGACCCGTCAGATCACGGCTCCAGGGGTGGCACATCCTGGCGTTCCTCCGGTCACTCTACTTCCTCGGCATCGTCGGCAAGGAACGGTTCCGCTATCAGGGGATGCTCGTCTGGACGCTCTTCCACAACCCCAGAGCCCTCCCCCTGTCGATCGTCCTCGCAATCTCGGGGTACCACCTCAGGATATGTCTGGACGCGGTCGGAAGGTAGCGGGGGAATCGCGCGGCGGCCACTTCCCGCGCCGTGGCACGCAACAGGGGAACTCTCAGCCACTACTCAGTCCAGGATGGAACCCGGTCATCCGCCGGGTTGTCAGTGATGTTCGTCTGATCTCCCCCGTCGGCGTCCATGACATAGATCTCGATGTTGCCGTCGCGATCGCTTCTGAAGGCGATGAAATCCCCGTCCGGGGACCAGTACGGGTCCTCGTCCCCGCTCGTGTTGGACGTCAGCTGGGTAACCACTCCCGCCAGCGTTGTCTTGAAGATTTCAAGGTCCCCGTCGCGGTCCGACGCGAACGCGATCCGCGTACCACTTGGCGAATACACACCGTCGGTGTCGTACGCCGCGTTATCCGTGATCTGCGTGATCACGCGCTTCGTCAGCGAGACGGTGTAGATCTCGAAGTCACCGTCACGATCCGACTCGAAGACGATGCTTGCACCATCGGGCGACCAGTCGGAGTCACGATCCTCCCCCGCGTCGTTCGTGATCCTCGTGACTGCCCCTCCGGTCGAATCCATCGTGTAGATCTCGGGATTCCCATCACGCTCCGACGTGAAGGTGATCGTCGAGGCGTCGCTGTTCCATCTGGGGTAGTAGTCATCGACGGAGTTGTTCGTCAGCTGTGTCATGTTGCCGCCGTCGGCGTCCATCGTCCAGATCTCGTCGTCGTTCCCGTCCCAGCGGTACCAGACGATCGTTGTCCCATCCTCGGAGATGTCGGGTGCCTGATCATGCGCGGTGTCGGTGGTGATCTGCGTCAGGCTGCCCCCGTCCGGGGACATGCTGAAGACCTCGAAGTCCCCGTCGCGGGACGAGGTGAAGTAGATGGTGCCTGTCGCCACCGGGTCGTTGTCCGACGGGCCCCCGGGGCTGCTGCTGGAGCACCCCCACACGAGGGCGCCTGCGATGATCAGAAGGACTGCTGCGAGTGCTGGACGCATGGGACCTCCGTGTTCGGGGATAGGGCCACCTGTCACTCCGATTCTACGACAAGATGGCGCCGCCGCCAAGACCGCGCCGCCCGGTCGGCCGGGGACTCCGTGCACGATTTCTCTTGCACGTCTGTCGGGTCGGAGTATGTTTTTGTGTTGTGTGGAACTTGATGCTCACAAGCGGACGGTTCCCGCAGCAGCCGGGGGGTAGTGAAGGATCTCCAGAGTGAGGCAGCTGCAGGAGGTGCGGTTGTCGAAGTGGGGTGGTCGCCAGCTCGCGACCACATGTGGGGGTCAACCCTCTGTCAGGCGGCCCGGCAAGACAGGGCTGCCACCAGGAGAGCCAAATGAAGAAGGCAAGTCCGAAGGTCGCGAAGTCGGCGTCCCCGAAGCCGAAGAGCATGAAGTCCAAGCCGAAGGGCAAGTAAGCACCCCGGCTAGTCCTGCAGGAGACCCATCAGGGCGCTCCGAGGGACCTGGGCAAGGCAAGAATGTGTGGGGACCCGGCTGTAGCTTCACCGCAAACAACGAACGGAGCGCCATCAGGCGCTCCGTTCTTGTATTGGGGACAGAATATCCGGGACACTCCCAACGAACTAGCCCCGCGCGGGAGGTGCAGAACCCTCAGGACGCGGTGGACGCAGCTCGTCTTCGCTCAGCGTGCCATCACCATCGGTGTCGAGCGTCAGCAGCGCTGCCGATGCGTTCTCGATCTCAACCGCCGAGAGCGCGCCGTCCTCGTCGGCATCGAGGGCGATCATCAGCGGTCCACCGACGGGGTGGTCCGGACGGCCGCCGGAACCTTTCCCGCCCATCTGCGCGGTCGCAGTCTCCGGGTTCGCTGAGATCAGTACAGCCGTGACTGCCAGGAACACGATTGCGGCGGTGACGGTTGCGATGAGCGTGTACTTCTTCCCTCTGCTGGTGGAACGGGCCTTGGTCTTCATCACGGGCCTCCCCTCTCTTCCGGGCCCGACCTGCGGGCCCTGCCTTGGTTGCCCCCCGCCCAGGCACCGGGGAGGAGCATCACCACAACTCCCATTGTGGCACGGGAGTGTGAAGCGCTCACATCGAACGGCGGGGAGATTCGCAAAGATGGTGTGAAGATGGCGGACGGCTGTCAGGCCTTCAGGAGCATGTAGCCGATGCCTCTGACCGTCTTGATGTGCTTCGGGGTCTCGGGTTCGTCCCCGAGCTTCCTGCGCAGCGAGGAGATGTGGACGTCCACGGAGCGATCGAAGTACTCATGGTCGCGGCCCGCTGAGGCGTGAAGCAGCTGGTCGCGGGAGAGCACGCGCCCGGCGCTCCGCGCCAGCGCCAGGAGCAGATCGAACTCCATCCGCGTCAGGTCCAGCGCCTCGTCCGAGAGCGTCGCGACCCGGGCCCCGGGGTCGATGCGAAGCGCACCGACGACCACGGGCTTCGCACGCTCCGGAGAGTCCTCTGGCGCCCACTCGAAGATGCGACGCGTCACGGCCCTGAGGCGGGCCAGCAGTTCACGCGTGGAGAAGGTCTTGGGAAGATAGTCGTCGGCTCCCATCTCGAGGCCGACGATCCGGTCGGTCTCGTCTCCACGTCCGGTGAGCATCAGGACGGGCATATCCGACTCCTGCCGGAGCTTCCTGAGGACGTCGAAGCCATCCATGCCGGGAAGCATCACGTCGAGGATCGCAACCTGAAACTCGCCGGAGAGCGCCATCTCCAGGCCGTCGTCACCCGTATAGGCGCATGTGACATCGTACCCGAACGGTTCGAGGTACTCCGACACCAGACGACACAGCTTCTGGTCATCATCGATGAGCAGCACCGTGACACGGCCCTCCGCGTGCTCCGGCGTCATCGCAACCCCTCCCCCGGATGACCGGACCCGGCCCTCTCGAGTTCGATAGTGACGGCCAAGCCGTGCGGTTCGACGTTCCTGACGGCAACGCGACCCCGGCACGCCTCGACGCATGTCTTGACGATGGCCAGACCGAGCCCGACACCGCCGGCGCCGCCCTGTCTTGAAACATCCGGTCGGTAGAACGGGGCGAAAAGCCGACTCAGGTTCTCTTCCTCAACTCCGGGACCACTGTCTCTGACCTCGATGGTGACCCGCCCCGAGGAGCTCTGCCCCGTGACCGTGATGGGTCCCGCCGTACCGGCATATCGCACGGCGTTCCGAATCAGGTTGGCCAGTGCCCTCGTGAGAAGCGCCGGGCTGGCCACGACCGCAAGGTCGTCTTTCATATCCACAACGACGTCACAGGCTCCGCGCTCGCGCTGGACGGCCTTGTCCACCAGCGGCCGGAGCAGCGTGGGTCCCAGCACGGCCCTGGACGGATCATCCTCAGCCCGCGCGTAGAGCACAAGCTCCTGGACGAGTTCCCCCATGTGCTGGACGTCATCCCGGATGTCATCGATCCGCTCCGACGGGTGCTTGCCGCCCTGCTCGAGAAGCCCGAGACCGAGTTCCAGACGCGCGATCGGCGACGACAGTTCGTGCGCGACATCCGCGAGGAACCGCTTCTGCCCTCGGACGAGCGGCCCGAGCCTCCCGGCCATGTCGTTGATCGCCGTCCCCAGTCTGCCGAGTTCATCTCGACGGGTCTGCTCGACGCGCGCATCGAAGTCGCCGCGAGCGATCCGCTCCGTGACGGCGGTCATCCTCGCAATCGGGCTGGCAATGCTCCGAACCAGCGGAATCCAGAGTAGCACCGACACGAGGAGCACGGCGGCGCCAACGAGAATCCATGGCCGCGCATCGAAGAAGAGCCCGTTGCCGTCACGCCGGTCCGAGACCGCCACGAGTACCGCGGGGACATGCGGTCTTTGTCGGTCCGGAGCGAGGACAACAGGGACTCCTCCCCAGTACCTCGGGGGATCTCCCGCCCGGATGACGAACCTCCCCGGGTGAGCGTCGGGGTCCGCCGGCAACGGAGTCGGCGCTCCTGCCGACCGCCCGCCACCGGGCGGCGGAGTCGGTGCTCCTGTCGGCCTCTCGCCACCCGGAGGCGGCGGGACTCCTCGCTGAGGCGGATGCCGACGATCGCCCGACGCTGAACCCACGACTCCCTGAAGTCCAACACTCTCTCTCCAGCGCCTGATCTCAGCGCGGAACTCATCAGGCAGCTCCTCCTGACTTCCTGCCAACTGGTCGCCGGCCTCCGAAAACAGCAGGAGGGTGACGCCGTAAGCCTCCGAACGCCGCGCGAGTTCGGAGTCCCACTCGCCCTGCGGCAGCTTCTCTATGTCCTGCATCAGAAGATGCGCAACGGTCTCAAGACCGTCCGCGGAGACGGCCCTCAGGGGTGACAGAGGAGCGATGCGAAGCTGGAAGTTGAAGACGGTGACAAGCAGGAGGACCAGCACGAGAACGCTCAGGGCGAACCAGAGCAGGATCCGTGTGAAGAGACTGAGACCGGGTCTGAACATCACTGCCCCCGCAAGGTGCGTGCGTGCTCACGTACGTGCCGGTCTGGGCCAGCGGCAGGGGCGCCTCTCACGCGCCGGGCCGAGGGTCCAGACACCTCCTGTGACTATCATGATTGCACGCCGGAAACCACCCCGCAATTCGTTTTACATGAGCTTCACAACAAAGCTCCTCCTGCACTACGGACACTTCACGACGCGAGACCACAATGTTGTGTGAAGGGACTACAGCGTTCGCCTGGGAAACCAACGAGAGGAGGAAGATCATGAAGAAGCAGATAGCCCGGACGGGTCGCGCGCCCGCCGCGCTCACCGCGCTGACGGCCGTCGCGTGCATGCTCATCGTCACGGTCTCGGGCGCGGTCACCTACCCCGTCGTCGACACGGGACAGATCGCCTTCTACGGTGAGATGAACGAGATAGCGAAGCCGGGCGCCGGCGAGGCCTTCTACGGCCAGGACGCGCAGTTCGAGGGACTCGCGTTCGACTTCGTGGACAACGGCGACGGCACCGTCACCGACCTCAACACGGGACTGATGTGGCAGCAGACGCCGAGCAACACACGGGTCAGCTGGCAGGACGCGCAGGACTACTGCGAGA
>CAZEXP010000041.1:14665-20767 GCA_964516845.1 uncultured bacterium | reverse complement strand
CCATTGCGCATCCGTGTCGAGTCTCAATCTCATCCAGAACTGGGTCAAGGTGTACGTTGGCGGGGGTGTTCACACGATCACTCTGGAGGAGACTCGGACTTCGGTAGCAGCGATGCGAATTCCCTCCCGATGCGTGAGGGTGGGAGCTCCTATCTCGGCTTCGTTGCAGGGTGCAGCAACAACCATGGCATGTCCACGGTCGACATTGATGCCGACTGCATGACCCCGGTCGTCAAGAGCAGCTGGGGCAACGTGAGGGCGCTGTTCCTGTAGCGGAGTCGGAGGCGGACTGCGGGCCGCATCGGGCATGGGACAAGTGACGCCTGCCAACGTATGACGGCAACCGGAGAGAGCAGTGAGCTTCAGGTCCAGTGTCAGGATGGTCGGGTGGTTCGCGGTCGTCGTGTTCGTGACTGTAGCGCTCTCAGGACTCAGCAGTCAGATGGGCTCCGGCGGTGATGAGACACTCCGACCTCTGCAGGGGCTGGTCGTGCGGGACGGCATGACGGCGGGGGAGTCCGTGCGGGAGAGTGAACTCGACGCGGAGGTGTCCCGCTCTCTCGCTCTGCAGAAGGAGAGTGCGTCAAAGGATTGGCGCAAGATCCGCATCAAGTTCACCCTCTGGACCGTTGTTCTTGCGGGGGTCTTTGCGCTCGTTCGCCGCCGCCTGGTGACCAGCCGCGTGAGAGTGGGCCTGTATGCCTTCAGCGTTCTGGTCTTCGGTGTGCTCCTGGGGTCAGATCCAAGTCCCATGGGGACGGTCAAGGACGCTGTGGTGCTGTACGGCACGGCGGGCGCTATCTTCAGACCTCGTGTTGTGGCGCTGCTCGCGTTTCTGCTCATGGTGGTGCTCGCCAACAAATTCATCTGTGGCTGGGGGTGTCAGTTCGGGGTATTGCAGGATCTCGTTCTTCGTCTTCGCACCGGCAAGCGTGGCGTGCCGGCCCCATGGAAGCCGCCGTTTGCGGTGACCAACAGCATTCGCATCATGTTCTTCCTCTCCCTGGTTCTGTTCGCCTTTGGATGGGCGTTCGATATCATCGACCCCATCGATCCGTTCAAGATCTACAAGCCCGCCGTGTTGACGATTGCCGGGGGCGCTTTCCTTGTCGTAGTGTTGGCGGCAAGCCTCTTCCTGTACAGGCCCTGGTGCCACCTGTTCTGCCCGTTCGGGCTCGTTGGTTGGGTGGCTGAGAAGATCAGTATCTTCAAGATCAGGGTCGACTACGACTCGTGCATCGGGTGCGAGGCATGCGTCAAGGCGTGCCCGTCCTCAGTGATGGGCGCCATTCTGAAGAGGGACCGCGTGATTCCGGACTGCTTCGCGTGCGGCAGCTGTATCGAGGTGTGCCCGGTCAACGCAGTGAATCTGCGCGCGGGGAGACGCACGCTTCCGCCCGAGGGGAAGTTCGCCAGGGCGGAGGCTCGGCCCGGCGCGCGCGGCTGACACGAGATTCGATAGCCTGCCGCCGCGTCGACAGTGAATCCCCTGGAGGAGGTCAATACTCGGTGACCGTTGACGATCTGGCGCGTTCCGGCGTGGAGACTGAGTCGTCGGCCGTTCGCGACGGCCTGGCGGCCGACAGAACCGCCCTGGCTAATGAACGAACGCTTCTTGCGTACATCAGAACGGCGATCGCCGTGTTCGCTACGGGCGTCGGTCTTCCGTACCTGTTCAGGACCAGCCACACGGTTGTGGCCGGATGGATCCTTGGTGCCGCGTCCGTGCTCCTGCTTGCCTGGGGGGTCCGGCGCTTCAGGACCGAGGCACGCCGGCTGCGGCGGCACAGATGACGGACAGCATCCTGCCCGGCGGTTGCGGCCGCCGGGCCTGTTTGTCAGGGCGCACCTCTGTTGAGGAAGCGGCCGTGGCACGAACGGAAAGGTGAGACTCTGTGGAACAGAACCGGGCGATGCAGCTCATGGGGCAAGGCTACGTGTGATCGGAGGCGGTACTCCTGGCCGTGTGCCGGGAACTCGAGATTGACGTGAACGAGGACGTCCTTCGCCGGATGGCCTTCTGGTTCGCAGGTGGGATCGGTGGTACCGGAGCCGTTTGCGGCGCCGTCGCCGGTGGCGTGATGGCTCTGGGGCTCAAACTCGGCAGAGTCGATTCGATGGAGGAGGGGCTGCTCAGACTGGCGGTCCCGCAGGAGTTCCGTTGTCGATTCGAGGCGGAGATGAAGGACATCACGTGTCGCGGGCTGACCGGGATGGACATGAGCACGAAGCAAGGGCGCGAGCAATACATGAACTCCGACGTGCCGCAGACGGTTTGCTTTCCGGCGGTGGGTGCGGCCTACCGGATCGTGCTGGATCTCCTGGACGGAGAGTCCCAGTAAGCGGCCCGGCCGCCGCGAGGCCCAGTGAGGAGACACGATGCTGTTGGTGCCGATGAACACTGGCGCCGTTACGGCGGCGGTGGTCGCCAGGAAGCGCAAGGCGATCATCGCAGCGTTCCGTGAGGTTGGAGCTACTCATCCCGACGCGGCCAGGACGTTGCAGGAAGTCGGCCTTCCGCCTACTCTGCTGACGGAGGTCCTCAAGCTCAGACACGTGCTGGTCGAGGTCGACGGCGGTCGATTCTACCTGGACACAGAGCGAGAAGAGGAGACCGCAAGAACTCGCGCCGTGATCGCGACCGCTCTGATCATAGCGCTTCTTGTGGTCCTCTTCGTGCTGTGGCGCATCGGGGCGCTCTAGTCGCGGGACGCCGTCTCCGGAGCCGACGATGAGGTCAATCTGATGAGGCCAATCCGATGACTGAAGCGTTGCTGCTGTCGCTGCTGGCGTTCCTCATCGGTCTCCAGAACCTCCCGGAGGGATTCAACGCGTATCGCGAGATGGTGGCTCGGGGTTCCATGACGCGCGGTCATGTCCTGACGTCGTTTGCGCTCCTGAGCCTGCTGGGTCCGGCCGCGGCGTGGGTTGGCATTGTCGCTTTCGCCGACCGTCCGGTTCTCCTTGCTCGCCTGATGATGTTCAGCGGAGGTGGAATCCTGTATCTGACGTTTCAGGACATCGCGCCACAGGCGAAGCTCGAACACCACTGGGGTCCCGCGCTGGGAGCCGCGGCCGGGTTCCTCCTGGGTCTCGTGGGGCAGATGCTGTTGGTCGGCGGGGGCGGGGTCTAGCAGATGATGGAGTCTTCCAGGAGGGACGGAGATGAACAGGCTTGGTTTCCTCGGTTTCATGAGCTACGCACCCGGTTACGAGAACATGTCCGGTCTTCACGGGCGCTTCGGGTTGTTCGCGCTGTTCGCTGTTCCCTCACGAGGCGAGTAGGTGGGGGAGATGGAACGCATCATGGTAGTTGGGACGAGCTGCGCCGGAAAGACCACGCTTGCCCGACGCATCGCGCGGACCCTGGACATGCCGCACGTGGAACTCGACGCCCTGTACTGGGGACCGAACTGGAGCGAGTGTCCGACCGACGAGTTCCGTGAACGCGTCCGGGAGCGTGTCGGCGGCGACCGCTGGGTCGTCGACGGGAACTATGCGAAGGCGCGTGATGTCGTGCTGTCGCGCGCACGTCCAGGCGCGTCGCATCGAGGGAAGAGCTGTTCGGCGGAAACCGGGAGACACTCAAGACGGCGTTCTTCAGCCGGGATTCGATTCCGTTCTGGGTGGTACAGACTCATCATCGACGCAGTCGAGCGTACCGTGAGTTCTTCAGCGTCGGTGAGGGTTCGGGGGTTCGTCTGACAGAACTGCGTCGCCCCGGCGAGGCCGACGAGTTCATGTTGAGCATCCGCTGAGACCTGCGACACGAGAACACCAGGCCTGACCATCTCTCCGACGAGAGCATCAGATTGAGGAGGACCTTTGGACATTGATATATACTGCCCGCTGACAAGACAGCTCGATAGCAGACCGAAGACCCTCCGCGGGACCGAAAGCGGGGGGTGCTGTTGAAGGCTCTTGCCGTCGGTTGCGGCGGCTTCGTGGGAGCCGTCTCACGCTACTACCTCAGTGGTCTCGCACAGTCTTTGTTCAAGCACTCGACGTTCCCCATTGGAACGGTGACCGTCAACGTCATTGGCTGCCTGGCCATCGGTGTTCTGTCGGAGATCGCGGAGTCGCGCGGCGTGTTTGGAGGTGCGACCGGGACATTCCTGTTCATCGGCGTGCTTGGCGGGTTCACCACGTTCTCGGCTTTCGGACACGAGACCGTGGTCCTTATTCGTGACGGCCAGGGCCTCCACGGCGCCGCGAACATCATCGGTCAGGTCATCCTGTGTCTGCTTGCCGTGTGGCTCGGACGCATGGCGGCCGGAGCCTTCGTGAAGTAGCGGTGAGACGCAGTGGCATGATTTCGATACTCAGTGGAAGATCGTCGATGAGAGGAGATTGACTGCATGATGAAACGCTGGCGAGGAGTGGCTCCGGTCCTGCTGTCCATCCTCGCGCTGTGCCTCCTGCAGACACCGGCGCTCGCCGATGCGCGGCCGACCGGCAGCGCGCTCGTGTTCGGCGTGGGGAGCAACTTCAGGATCGACAGCTTCAATGGGGCCACCGTGGCCTACCAACGAGACCTCCGCGGTGACCTCGCCTGGAGGTTCAGTGTAACGATCGAGCTCGACAGCGGCGAGACAGAGTACTCCGGCGAGATCGAGTCAGAGTCCCCCAACACATACTCCGAGACCGGTGACGAATGGGATCGCACGATATCGCTTTGCAGCGAGTGGCTGACGTACCGCGGTTCGGAGATATCTCTCTACTACGGAGGAGGGCCGCGTGTCTCATACACGAACTGGCTTCACTCCTACAGGAGTTTCGGTTTCTCGGGTGGCTACGTGAACGATTGGAACCACGAGAACAGTGGTCAATCACTGCATCTGGGCGTTACCGGGATTCTGGGTGTTCAGTGGACGCCGGTGAGGTGGTGCACAATCCACGCGGAGTACCGGGTCGTCGCCGGATACGTCTCGGAGTCAACCGGCACTCGCCGCTGGGAGGCATACTCCTCGAACCCGTACACGCTTGAAGAAGACAGAACGACGCAAGGTTTCGAGCTTGATCCCCTTGGTGTTCGCGTCGGGCTGTCGATCTACTTCGGGAGCATGTAGACCATGCGGAAGCGGAGGAGCAACTCATGGTGATGAAACGATATTGTCTGACGGCGGCTGCGTTGGTATTGGCGCTTCTGTGCCTGTGTCCCGCGCAGGTCGCCGCGGGGGATCGTCCGCTGGGGAGCGCCCTGCAGTTCAGTGTGGGGGGGAGTTTTTCGCTCGGGGCCTTCAACGGGACGACCGTTGCGTATCGACGCTCTCTGTCGCCGGATGTGGACTGGAGGCTCGGAGCCACGATCGATCTCAGCTACAGCAGCGGGGAGCAGACTGCGAGCGGAACCGGGAGCAACCCCGGGGAGGACTCAGCTCCGGTCGAGGAGTGGTACAGCATCGTCAATCTGAGATGTGAGTGGATCGCATATCGCGGGTCCGGGGTGTCATTCTATGCGGGCGGCGGCCCTCAGCTCCGCGTCAAGCACTCGCAGAACGTGGGTACTTCCTTCTACTTCTCGGAGAACAACGAGAACGAGGCCAGACACAGCAGGTCTCGTGACGCGGAGTATGGCATCGGGCTGGGCGGGATCGTGGGTGTCCAGTGGGCTCCCGTTGAGTGGTGTGCCCTGCACGTGGAGTATCGCGCGGCCGTCGGATATACGAGAGGCGTGTATCGTGACTACTCCGACAGAGAAGGTGGGAACAGCGAGTACACGCTGCATGCGGAGGAGATCGTCAACAGCTTCGAATTCGACTCCCAGGGCGTGACGGCAGGGCTCTCGATCTACTTCTAGGCGAACCGGCATAACAGATCGGTTCTTCCTGTGCGCTCTGAGGAGACCACGTGCGATGTATCACCATCAGACTGGCGTTGATCGGTCTCAGCGCTGACGCCCAAGTCCGTGCGATGCGGACGTCCATGAGGTACGAATCGGAGCACAGTCAGGCAGAGCACGGGAGGTCCTGCATGCAGCATGGAAAGCTAACGATTCTTGCGGTCTTCGTTGTCGTGGTTGTCGTCGCAGGCGCTGCGGCGGGCGCCACCGTCCTCGTTCCGTCCGAACAGCCGACGATCCAGCAGGGTATCGACGCGGCC
>CAZEXP010000041.1:0-14565 GCA_964516845.1 uncultured bacterium | reverse complement strand
GCCTGCTGCATCGCAGGATCGAGTCCGCGATTCGAGGAGTGCACGTTCACCGACGGCGCCGCGCCCTCAGGGGGCGGCGGCATCTACTGCGACGCGTCCTCGCCGGTCGTGCGCAACTGCGAGTTCGTCCAGAACACCGCACCGGACGGCGGCAGGGGCTATCCGAGAGGCGGGGCGATGACCTGCCTTGGAGGCAGCGCACCGCTGATCGTCGGGACCGAATTCAGATACAATTTCGCCGAGCAGAGCGGCGGCGGGTTGTTCTCCCAGTTCGCCTCTCCACAGGTCGTCGGCTGTCTATTCCTGGAGAACACGGGAGGGGAGCCCTCACAGGGGGACGGAGCGTATATCGTCAACTCCGACGGGACGACGTTCACAGGCTGCGAGTTCCGCGCTAACGGCAGCTACAACACCGTAGCCGGAGGGATGTACGTCACGGAGTCCAGCATCACGATCACGGACTGCCTGTTCGTCGATAACATTTCGGGAGCTGCCGGAGGGTTGAGGATCTCGCAGGACAAGCCGGCGTCGATCACGGGGTGCACGTTCATCCGCAACATCAGCGCGTGGAGCGCGGCCGGTGCAATCGACTGCGTCTTCGGAGCGGCCCCGGTCATCAGCGGCTGCACGTTCGTGGGGAACAGCAAGTACCAGGTATGGTGCGGCGTGGACGGGGCACCCGCGCTTGAGCACTGCATCCTCGCGTACTCCCCGAACGGCTTCCCCGTTGGCTGCGATGCCGGCAGTGGGGTGCCGAGCATCCATCACTGCTTCGTCTTCGAGAACGCCGGCGGTGACGCGCTCTGTGGCGACTACCATGACATCGAGAACGCCGACCCGCTCTTCTGTGACGTGGATGAAGACGATCTCTCGCTCTGTGCTGACTCTCCGTGCCTCGCGGGTGCGACGTGGAGTCTGCTCGTCGGGGCTGAGGAAGATGGGTGCGCGGCCTGTGGAAGCGCGGTCGAGCAGCGCACGTGGGGTGTGATCAAGGCAATGTACCGGTAGGCGCGTACTCGCGCCGTGGTCAGGAGGTGAGTGACGACGTGGCCCCGCGGAAGCTCATATCCCTCGCTCTGCTTGTCTGCATTCTCGCCCTTGGTTCCTGGCTCGCGGTGCGCCACGCCTTCGGCGGCCGCGCGCTGGAGTCCGCACCGGTCGATTCCACCGATATCACTCCGTCACAGCAGCGTGAACTCGAACGGCTCGCCACGCTTGGCTACATCGACGGGCGGGGGCCCGCTCCCGAGTCGAGCGGCGTGCTCGTGTATGACGCATCCCGCGCGTCGGCGGGGCCAACGCTCTTCACGTTTGCGAAGGGCCCCGAGGCCGTTCTCATCGGAATGAACGGCGCGATTCTGCATTCGTGGAGCAGGCCCGGCTCCGACTACTGGGCGCGCGTCCACGTCTTTCCGAACGGGGATCTCATCGCCATCACGTGCGACCCGTACCGGCTCGTCAGGATCAACGCCGACTCCGAGCTTCTGTGGACGCTCGAACTCCAGGCCCACCACGACTTCCATATGCAGAGCGACGGTTCGCTGTGGGTGCTTGTCAGGGTGCCGGTCAAGCGCGAGAGCATCCACGATGGGTCCTGGCTGCTCGACGATGCGCTCGTGCACGTGGACGCGAACGGCCGCGAACTCGAGCGGGTGTCGATTCTCGGGGCGTTCGAACGGACCTCCGAGTACCGGTCGTGGGTCGAGGAGTCGCGGCTGCCCGATGGTCCGGACATATTCCATACGAACTCGGTCGAGATTGTCGATGGGGGAGAGCGGGCGCTCGTCTCGATACGCGCGTTCGACGCGATCGCGATGCTCGATCTTCGCACGGGCACGGTCGAGTGGCTCCGCACCGGAGAGTGGCGGATGCAGCACGAAGCGCAGCTCGTTGATGGGCGGCTCCTTCTCTTCGACAACAGCGGGCTCGGCCAGCAGTCGCGAGTCCTGGAGATCGACCCGGATACCGCCGACGTGGTCTGGTCCTACACGGCGCCGGGGTTCTACACGCGGGGAGCCGGAGCGCAGCAGCGACTGCCGAACGGCAACACGCTCATCACCGAATCGGAGGGGGGCAGGATCATCGAAGTGACGACGGCGGGCGACATCGTCTGGGAGTACGTCAATCCGAGGACCGTGCCCGACCGACCTGAGGCGATCCTCGGAATCATGCGAGCGGAGATGCTGCCGGAAGGGTTCCCGCTCGGGTGCGCGGCGGAGGCGCAGCTGTGAGCTGACGACGGACGAACGCAACGAGATCATCCGTTGCGAGTACTTCGCGAAGCGGAGGTGAGCATGAGGGCCGTGCGCAGCATCATGGGACGCTGGTTGCTCTTCACTGCGGCTTGCGTTGTTGTCGTTCTCCTCGGCGGGTGCGCCGCCGATGATGCACCCGACGGCGCGCAGTTCGAGGCGAGCGGCGGAGCGACAAGAGCAACGCTGGATGTGCCTGCGGGCGAGCCCGCCTCGGTCGGCACGTACGCGCTCTCGATCGTCGTTCAGGCGGCGGGAGAGAACGGTGGTGACGACGTGGAGAACATCACCGGCGAGCGCGAGGGGACGGTCACCGGGTTGTGGGTCGATGACGTCACAGGGGACGATGTGGTCGATATCATCGTCGCCATGACATCCGCCGGAAGCGGTTCGTACGGTGCCTGTCACGTGTACGCGTCGACCGGGTCGGGCTTCACGCGCATCGAGCTCGTCCCTCTGGATGACGGACAGCGTGATGGATTCATGGGGCATGACGCATTCAGCGTGGTCGACGGTGTGCTCTACCGCACATTCCCCGTTTACGTATCCGGGGACGTGAACGCGCGCCCATCCGGTGGTGTGCTCGGGTATCGCTACGACTTCGAGGCCGGCGCCTGGGTCGAGCCACGGGCAAACGCCCTGACACCAATATCGCCTATCTGATGTCGTTCTGAGGAGGGCAGGCACATGGAGTTCGAGACGCCCCGGGTCGAACACCGACGCTTCGAGGAGATCAGGGTCGCCGGGTTTCGGCGCGTGCTGGACGGGCGCGACGGTATCCGCGAGGCGCTGCGCGAACTCCGGCAGCGCGTCCCCGCGGAGGTCATCGATGGCCAGCCGTTCTGCGTCATCCAGTTCGTCACGAGCGTGAAGGAAGGGTACGACGCGGAGATCTGCGTCCCCGTTTCCGGTGACGTGGAGGATGGGGTTGTGACGACGAGAGCGCTTCCCGGGATGGAGGTCCTCTCGCTCGTCCACTCCGGTCCGGCCGACAAGATCGGGGAGAGCTACGGCACGCTGTACGGACACGCGTCGAAGCTTGGGATCATCTCGGACGAGTTCTGCCGCGAGGTCTACCAGGATTGGGACGCCGCGGACGGTCAGGTCGAGATCCAGTTCGTGATCCACTCCTGGAACGCGCTTCTCGCGAGGCACGCCGCGCGCGTCCTCGGGGACGATGTCGCCGTGCGCGTGATGGCGGGCGCTGACGGGATCAGCATCGATGCGACGGTGGACGAGCGCTTCTTCCGGGTGAAGGCGGCCGTCGAACGGATCGATACTGTCGCTACCGAGGGGCAGCGTTGCGACATCCTCTCGAGCTGTGCCCACGTGTTCCCCGAGGCGCAGGTCCGGAAGCTCAGTGACGTCTACGTAGCGGCGAAGGCTGAGACGGGTGATGGACTGTGCGCGATCGACGCCGTCCTCGATTTCATGGACGCCGACCCGGGCTGGGGCGACCGGCCGCGGCGCGATGGGCGCATCATCTATTCGACGAAGAGGCCGCGCGACCAGGCGGCGTACGACAAGGCGGAGACCGATGCCGAGCGGCGGAAGGCGTACTGCTTCTGTCCGCTCGTCCGCGAGCATCTTGACGACGGCATGCCGACGACGTTCTGCTACTGTGGAGCGGGGTGGTTCCGACGCCAGTGGGAAGGCGCCACCGGACATCCCGTCGGCATGGAGATCGTCCGGTCGGTGCTCAAGGGTGACGATGCATGCGAGTTCGCGGTGACTCTGTCCGAGGACATCTGAGGGGGTCGGCGGACACCCACGCCGAAGATGTGATACCCTCAGTGTGTTGCATGGAAGAGATTGTCCCCGAGTGTGTTCGTCTCAGGAGGCGCAGAACCGATGCAGGGCAAGACGCTAATAGCACACGTGACGGCGGGCGGAGCGACCGAGATGTACGCGAACGTCATCGCCGAGACGCTCAGGTCGAAAGGACGCGAAGTGGACGTCGTGGACCTGAAGCGTGAGAAGGTCGGCGACCTCTCCGGATACTCGAGCGTCGTGCTCGGGACCGGCGTCCGGATGTTCATGGTCTATCGCAAGGGCAAGTCGTTCCTTGCCAGACACGACCTCAAGGGCAAGCGACTGGGGATATTTCTCTCGAGCGCAATGGCGATCGACACGCCCGACGAGGCGAGGAAGAAGTTCCTCGACCCGCTGGTGCAGAGGAACGGGCTCTCGCCGGTGATGCATGACGCGTTCCCCGGCAAGGTGCCACTCGGTCCCGGGAAGCTCGAGGACAAGACCGACGCGGGTGTCGCACGGAAGTGGGCGGAGGAGTTTGCGCGGAAGAGTGAGGACGGCGCGGTATAGCGGAGCCATCATTCGTTCTTCGCCAGGCGTCGAGCTTGCCGGGATGAACACTCACCTGTAGAATCACCATCGACAAATCCAAACTCCGAATCCTGCGTTCTGAGCTTGGGGAACGCGGAAGCGTGCTGTGAGCGGACGGCATCCTGCCATTCAGTCCGTGTGGAATCAGCGGGGATCCCATGAGTGAGCTGCCCGACTACGTCCTGCGCAATCGCGAGGCCTGGAGTGTGATGGCCGCCGAGTTCGAGGTGGCCGGCGAGCGGAACTGGGCGACGGTCGAGCCGTCGTGGGGCGTCTGGGGTGTGCCGGAATCGGAGCTGCGACTCCTTCCCGACGAACTGGACGGGAAGGACGCCATCGAGCTCGGGTGCGGCACGGGCTATGTGTCCGCGTGGTTGGCGCGGCGTGGGGCGCGGGTCGTCGGGATCGACAACTCCGAGGCCCAACTCGCCACAGCGCGCCGGCTCCAGAAGGAACACGGCATCGAGTTCCCTCTCATCCACGGGAACGCCGAGACCGTTCCGCTGCCTGATGAGAGCTTCGATTTCGCCATCTCGGAGTACGGCGTCTGCATCTGGGCCGACCCGGCGAAATGGGTTCGGCTCCTGCGTCGGTCCGGATTCCAGATCGAGGACCTCATAGAGATCCAGGCGCCCGAGGGCGCGACAACAACCTACCCGTACTTCGACTACGAGTGGGCGAGGAAGTGGCCCACCGAAGAGGTGTGGAAGACTTCGAAGAAAGGCTAGCAGATGGAGCGGCAGACGCAGTCTTGGAAACCGATGCTGTTCTCCGCAGGTGCGTTCTGGCTTGTCACGATCATGTACATGTGGAGGCTGATCGGTGGCGACCGATCGACACCCGTTCTCATAGGGGCTTTTCTCTTTCCGATCGCCGCAGCACTGGCGACGCTCGGCTCTCTGTCGATGCGGCGCGCGGCGAAGAAGGTGCTCACCGAGAACGTCTACGAGGACGCGATCCGCGCGCGGGCGTACGCGGCGCTGGAGTTCCCCGGGACGTATCACCTCGCGTTTCGCGATCTGCGAGCGCTCGTCGAGCAGCATGTCACCGGGACGCGGGGACTCGACTTCGGCTGTGGCACGGGGCGGTCGACCCGGTACATGGAGGGGCTTGGCTTCAAGTCGGTAGGTGTCGACGTCTCGGAGCAGATGGTGGCCGAGGCGCGCGCAGCAGACCCGAGCGGCGACTACCGCGTCATTCCTGACGGCGATCTGAGCACGCTCTCCGGATCGAAGTTCGACCTCGTTCTCTCCACCTTCACGTTCGACAACATCGCGACCGCGCCGAAGAAGGTTCTGCTTCTCAAGCAGCTGCGTGATATCCTCGACACCGATGGTCGCATCATCAATCTCGTCTCATCACCCGAGATCTACGTCAACGAGTGGGCATCGTTCTCGACGAAGGACTTTCCGGAGAACAAGGAAGCGCGGACGGGAGATCTGGTGCGCATCGTGATGCTCGACGTCGATGACAGGCGGCCTGTCGAGGACGTCGTGTGGGAGCACGAGGACTATCTCAGGCTGTACGATGAGGCAGGTCTCGAGGTCGTCGCGACGGAGCGTCCTCTTGCGACCGGCGACGAGGGGGTCGATTGGGGGAGCGAGACGGAGATCGCGCCGTGGGTCATCTACGTCCTGGCGTCGAAGAATCGAACGGGTTCGTAACGGAAGGAATGGGCGATCTTGCTGTTCGTCACAACGGTCAACTGCATGGATGGGCGTGTCCAGCTTCCGGTGATCAACTACCTCCGCGAGCGCTATGACGTGCCCTATGTGGACTCGGTCACGGAGGCCGGTCCGGTTCGCGTGCTGGCGGGGGACTGGGAGTCGCTCGAGAGTGCGTCGATCCTTCGTCGAGTCGACATCTCCGTGAACAAGCATGGCTCGAAGGTCATCGCCGTCGCGGCGCACGTCGACTGTGCGGGGAATCCCGCGGACGATGAGACACAGCGCGAACAGCTCGAGACGTCGGTCCGGCTCCTGGCAGCGAGCTTCCCGGGCACGAAGGTACTCGGGCTCTGGCTCGACGCGGAGTGGTCGGTCAGCGAGCTGCTGTGCGGCGGAGGTCAGTAGCGTGTCAGGGTACGTGCTGACGACCCCGTTCCAGATTGGGGTCACATGTGGCAATCGGAATCGGAGGAACCATGCGTCGGAACCCAGTTGGCACGATCGTAGGCCTTGTCCTTGCCGGATTCGGAGTGTACATCCTTGCGCACCACGGGGGGCTCGGTGGCGTCATCCCGTTTCTCTTCGGCGCTTCGTTGGTGTACCTCGGGCTGAAACCCGGAAGAACGTCGCTGATCGTATTCGGTCATGTCTGTATCGTTGCCGGGTGCGTGCTGGTCACGTGGGGTATCTACCTGCTGCCGCACTCGCAGCCGGTCTGGCAGCACATCATCTTCCGTCCGCTGTTCTGGGGGATGATCTCGATCTTCGGCGGCATCTGCGCCAACTATCATGGGTTCTGCCGGTGCGTGCGGTCGGGAGAGTGCGGCGCAGCGAAGTAGCGCGGTGAGGCGCTGGAGCGCTTCGTCAGGAGTGAGACTGTGGGTCTGCCGTTCGGACGAGAGAGACCGGAGCGGAGCATCATCGTCGCGGTCGCTGTCGTCTGCGCCGCGGTGCTCGTGTGGACACTCGCGCGGAGCGACCGCGAACCGGCCGGCGGCGATGGCGCAGACGGGATCTCCTCCACACAGAGGCGCGAACTCGACCGGCTCGCGACGCTCGGCTACATTGCCGGAAACGTTCCTGCGCCAGACCGGGTGGGCGTCGTCCGCCACGACCCGGGTCGCACCTACCCCGGGTACACGCTGTTCTCCTTCGCCCGCGGGCGTCCTGAAGCATTGCTCATCGACATGAGCGGCCTCGTCGTTCGCTCATGGCGTGTTCCAGGCGTCGACAATCTGGCGCGCGTGCATCTGCTGCCCGACGGCGGACTGCTCGCTCTGACCAACGAGCCGTACAGCATCACCCGTCTCGACAGCCTCTCGAACCCCGTCTGGCGCTATGCCGACTGGCCCCATCACGACTTCCGCGTGCTTCCCGACGGGAGCATCTGCGCGATCATCCGCTCGGTCACGACGAGATCCCACATCGGTGGCGGCGCGCACCTCATCGACGACCACGTCGTGCTGCTCGATCTGGAGGGGAACGAGACGAAGCGGACGTCGCTTCTCGAGTCATTCGAGCGTTCGGAGCAATGGAGAGCCTGGCTCGCGGACGGGTGTATCGTCGAACCTCCCGACATCTTCCACACGAACTCCGTGGAGCTCATCTCGACGGCACCAGAGCTCCGCGTGCTGCTCTCGGTCCGGTCGCTCGACGCGCTGGTCGTGTTGAATGTGGACCGCGGCATCGTCGAGCGCGTGCTCACGGGAGACTGGCACCGGCAACACGAGGCGCGGTTCGTAGGTGAACACATTCTGTTGTTCGACAACCTCGGTCTCGGCGACCGATCGCGCGTGATCGAGATCGACCCGGCGAACGGCGACATCCTCTGGTCGTTCGAGTCCGCGGGGTTCTTCTCGAAGGGAGCGGGGGCGCAGCAGCGGCTCCCGAACGGCAGCACGCTCATCACCGAGTCCGATGGCGGGCGGCTGCTCGAGGTGACCCGCGACGGCGACATCGTGTGGGAGTACGTCAATCCGCACATTGTCGGTGGGTCCGATCCCGTTGTCCTCGGCATCACGCGCGCAGAGCGTGTGGCGGTGGAACGCCCCGGCCGATAGCCACGCTCTCGCCTGACGGCGCAGTCCGTCGCCACCACCTTATACTCTGGAATCAACGCGGTGAGGTGAATCGCTGCGTCTTCTCTGTTTCAGCCTCAGAATGTTGACACCTTCCGCCTCGGGGGGACTCGTATAGTCACATGCGCGCTCGCCCCGGCCACGCGCGCGCCATCCCGCTCCGTCTCCACGCCGCCGTAGTCGGCGGTCTCCAATCCTCATACCCAGGCCAGCAGGAGAGCCTCATGTCCAGTTCTTCTGGACGATCAAGGCTCGTATTGGTCGTCTTCCTCGCCGCTCTCCTCATCGGGGGAGCCTGGTTCTATCAGGCGCAGCAGCGTGAGTCCCGGCGTGCGATGGAAGCAAACCTCCGCATCATCGGTGAGATGAAGGTCGAGCAGGTCGTCGCCTGGCGTGCCGAGCGAGAGAGAGATGCGGCCGCCATCACCGGCAGCCGCCTTCTGTCTGATGAACTGAAGCTATGGTTGAAGGTTCCGTCCGAGGACTCGCGGAGCGCCATTCTCGCGGAGCTCCGAACACTCGTGGTGTATGACGGGTATGACGACGCCTATGTCGTATCGCCTGACGGCGCGATAGTCCTCAGCTACTCGGGCGCGACGGGGCGGCTCGATGAGTATGCGCTTCCTGCCCTGCGCGAGGCGCTCGAGACGGGCCGGCCCGTGCTCACAGACCTTCACTCGGGTGCGAGCCGTGACACTCCCCATCTGAGCGCGATCGCGCCCGTCCTGCCGGTCCTGCGCGCGGAAGACAACGGCGCTATCGGCGCCATCGTCCTCATCACCGACGCTTCGAGGGAGCTCTTCCCGATCATCCGGACGTGGCCTTCCGAGAGCAGGACTGCCGAGACGCTGCTCGTGCGCCGGGACGGCGGCGACGTGCTGTTCATGAACGATCTGCGTCACCAACCCGGCGCTGCTCTGAAACTCAGATTCCCTGCGACGACGTCCGAGCTGCCCGCGACCCGCGTCCTCAGCGGAGAGTGGGGCTTCGTCCAGGGGCGTGACTACCGTGGCGTCGAGGTCGCCGCCGTCGTTCTTCCCGTCCCGGGGACCGAATGGGCGATGGTTGCGAAGGAGGACGCCAGCGAGGTCTTCGCAGCGTGGCGGTTCCGGTCGGCCCTTATCCTCGCCGGCATCACCGCGCTCGCTGTGCTGCTCGCCGCGCACGCCATCCTCTTCTGGCAGCGCGCCGAGCGCTCGCGGTTCGAGAAGCTCTACCGCTCAGAGAAACGACTGAGGGAGAGTGATGAGCGCTACGGCGTGATGATGAGGAGCATCGCGGACGGCGTGGTCTCGACAGACGTCGAGGGCCGAGTCGAGACGCTGAACCCTGTGGCGGAGATGCTCACAGGATGGACGGACAGCCAGGCTCGCGGGAGGCCGATGGAGGAGATACTCCACATCGTCGACCGCCACTCCATGGAGGACATTGAAGGACTCAGCGAACGGGTCCTCCGAGAGGGCGACCTCATCGGCATCCCGGACGAGGCACTCCTCATCTCGAAGAACGGCTCGGAGAAGCGTGTCGCAGGAGGGGCATCGCCGATGCTGGGTGCAGATGGTCAGACGATGGGTGCGGTCGTTGTGTTCCAGGACATCTCCGAGAGGGAGAGGGCCCGCGAGGTCCAGAGTCAGAGCGACGAACGCTGGCGGGCGTACGTGGAACGAGCGCCGCACGGCGTGTTCATTGCGAATGAACGCGGCGAGTTCCTGGAAGTGAATCCGGCGGCGAGCCGCATCACGGGATACAGCCCTGAAGAGCTGCTGTCCCGGGGAATCCGGGGCGTGTCGCCCTCAGAGGACAGGGAGAACAGCCTTCGGGCCTTCAAGGAGATGCGCGAAACGGGAGAGGTCAACGCCGATCTGAGATTCCTCCACAAGAGCGGGGGAACGCGATGGATCGCGTTCTCGGGGGTCAAGCTGAGCGACACGCGCTACCTCGGATTCGCGAGAGATGTCACCGATCGCCGCGAGGCCGAGATGGACGCCAGGAGATCATCGAGCATGCTCGAGAGAGTCTTCGATGTGCTGCCGGTCGGCCTTTGGTTCGCCGATAGGGAAGGGACGCTCCTGCGAGGGAATCCGGCGGGCGTGAGGATATGGGGTTCAGAGCCTCACGTGTCACCGAGCGAATACGGAGTCTTCAAGGCTCGGCGGTTGCCATCGGGCGAGGAGGTTGGGGCGGATGACTGGTCTCTGCTTCGTGCTGTCCGGGATGGGGAAACCGTCACCGACGAGTTGCTCGAAATCGAGGCTCACGACGGCAAGACGCGCATCATTCTGAATTCCACCGCGCCCATCTTCGATGATGTCGGTGTGATTCAGGGCGGTATCGTTGTCAACCAGGACATCACAGACCTCGAGAAGGCACTGGCGGCGGAGCGGACCGGTGAGGAGCGCTGGCGCACGTATGTTGAGCGTGCGCCGTATGGCGTGTTCATCGCGAACGAGCGGGGCGAGTACATCGAGGTGAACCCGGAGGCCTGCCTGATCACGGGATACAGCGCCGATGAACTCCTGTCGATGAGTATCACGGACATCACTCCGCCCGAATGCAGGGTGGCCAGGGCGGAGAGCTTCCGGAGGTTGCGGGAAGCGGGTGAAACGGAAGGCGAGTCGGCATACCTCCACAAGAGCGGCGAGGAGCGCTGGTGGCTCGTGTCCGCGGTGAAGCTGAGCGAGACGCGCTACCTGGGATTCGTGAGCGATACCACCGAGCGACGGAGGTCCGAAGCGGAACACGAGAGGCTCCAGGGCCAGCTTGCCCAGGCGCAGAAGATGGAGTCGGTCGGGAGGCTTGCGGGCGGCGTTGCACACGACTTCAACAACATGCTGCAGGTCATCCTCGGGAACACCGAGATCGCGCTCGCATCGCCGGGCGTCAGTGACAGGGTGCGGGGCCGGCTCGTGGAGACGTATGGCGCAGCCGAGAATTCGGCCAGACTGACGAAACAGCTGCTGGCATTCGCGCGGCAGCAGCCGGCGGCGCCGGAGGTGCTGAATCTCAACGACACCGTATCGAGTGGTCTCAAGATGCTTCGACGGCTGATCGGCGAGGACATCTCCCTGACATGGATCCCTGCCGAGAGCGTATGGTCCGTGAAGATAGATCCGACACAGGTGGACCAGATTCTGGCGAATCTCTGCGTCAATGCGCGTGATGCGCTACCTGGCACCGGAGTGGTCACCGTCTCGACCGTGAATGCCACGTTGGACGGAGTCTTCTGCGCGGCGCACCCGGACGCCGTACCCGGCGACTACGTGGTGCTCTCGGTTTCGGACACCGGGGTCGGCATGGATGGAGAGACCCTCTCGCACATCTTCGATCCCTTCTTCACCACGAAGGATCCAGGGCACGGAACGGGGCTGGGGCTCGCGACAGTGTACGGCATCGTGAAGCAGAACGGTGGCTCCATAGACGTTGAGAGCGAGCCGGGTCAGGGGTCCGTGTTCAGGATCTACCTTCCTCGATTCGAGAGCATACTGGAGAGCGCCGGAGAGGAACCGGCCGTCGATCTCCCGAAGGGGGACGGAGAGACCGTGCTGATCGTCGAGGACGAGACGTCGATCCTGGGCATCTGCTCGGCATTGGTCAGGCGGCTGGGGTACTCGGTTCTCACAGCCGAATCGGCCCACGAAGCTCTGGCGTTCGCGGAGTTCGCAAACAGAAGAGTCGATCTCCTGCTCACGGATGTTGTGATGCCGAAGATGAACGGGAAGGAACTCTCCACCAGATTGTCGGTCCGCTTCCCCGACATGAGAACGCTGTACATGTCCGGCTACACATCCGATGTCATTGCCAGAAAGGGAATTCTGGAGGACGGCGTATTCTTCATGCAGAAGCCCTTCGCCCTCGAGGATCTGGCCACGAAGCTGCGTGACGCTCTTGAGAGCCAGCGTCGTCCTGGCACGAGGGCATGACGTTGCAGGTGCGGCGTGGTATGATGCGAGCCGTCGGGGAGCCACCCCGGCGGCTCGCTCTGGTTCAGGGAGATCTCGCCGCCGAGATTCACCCCGCAGGCGAAGCGGCCACGACATCCTGAGACTCCTGGATGCGAAACGCGAGCGACTGACGAAGGAGACTCCATGAGCTTCAAGCGACCGACCGTCGAAGATGTGAGACAGGCGCAAGGGAAGAAGATCGGCGACATCATCGCGCCGGATCTCCGCGTGCTCTTCTGCGGCATCAACCCCGGGCTCTACTCCGGGGCCGTCGGGTTCCACTTCGCGCGGCCGGGGAACCGGTTCTGGCGCGCTCTCCGCGACGCCGGGTTCACCGACAGGATACTCGATCCTTCCGAGCAGGCTTCACTCCCTGAATACGGCTGCGGCCTCACGAATCTCGTCGCGCGGTCGACCGCGGTGGCGGCCGAGATCAGCGCCGACGAGCTTCGGCGAGGGCGCGGCAACCTCAAACGCAAGGTGGGGAAGTACAAGCCGGCGTTCGTCGCGATTCTGGGCATCGGGGCATACCGCACGGCGTTCGAGGCTCCGAAGGCCGAACTCGGGAGGCAGGAGGGGATGCTCCGCCAGGCGGGGATCTGGGTACTCCCGAATCCGAGCGGACTCAATGCGCGGTACCAGCCACCGCTTCTGGCCGAACTCTTCGGGGAGCTGCACGCGGAAGCGTACCGTAAGTAGTCGGCCTGCAGGATGCGGCGGACGAGAGCAGCCTGCTCTTCCCATTGAGCCGTCCCTCATTGAAGGAGACGCCGGTCCTCTGCGTCTCGTTCCGGGGCCCCGATGCGGCGATGTCGGAGCCTGTCAGAATCCACGGTGAGACCGAATTCGACGAGCGCTCGCGGTTCACTGTCATGAAGACGGGAGGGCGCCATGGCTGAACGGTCAGGTCGGAATGTAGCTGTTCTGATCATCTCGCTCACGGTTCTCGCAGCGACCCTCGTTCTTACATACTCGACCGAGTACTTCGCCTGTTTCCATGGCTCATGGCTTGTCATTCTGGGCTGGTTCCTTCTCGCCGCGGCCGCCCTGACGGCACTTGCCATCAAGCGGGCGAAGACTCGCAAGCCGCTGGTCCTGCGCAACGTGACCTTCGTTCTCGGGATCGCGGTCGTGTTGATCTCGATAGGACTCGCGATCTGGGCGAACAACATGTTCTCCTGGTGATGAGGTGACGGGGATCTACATGGAGGAGCAACCATGACCATTGCGCTGTCCGAAGATTCGCAGAAGCGCGCATTGAACTCGATCATCACCTACTTCGACGAGCGGCTCGAGCAGGAGATCGGCGTTCTGCAGGCGCAGCTGCTCCTGGACTTCTTCCTCGAAGAGCTCGCCCCGAGTGTCTACAACAAGGCCGTCTACGACGCTCAGACGTTCATCCATGGGCAGGTCGCCGACATCGACACGACGTGTTTCGAGCCGGAGTTCGGGTACTGGACGAAGAAGAAGTAGCAGCCACCCGCAGGAGATGGATATGAGTCGGCAGAGCTGGTATGCGGTGCTGGCAGTCACGGTCGTTCTTGTCGCGAGCAGCGCCACGGTCGCGCGTGCGGACGGTGCGGCGTCGGCGGACGTCCTGGCGCCCGAACTCGAGTTCCTCAGGCCGCTGCTGGGTCCGCCCCGTGTCGGGAGCTATATCGACTCGGCGCCGGGAGAGCTCGAGATGACCGTCCAATGGGAGGCCGTACATGGAGGTCACGTCGTACGGTTCACGAAGTCGGTCCCGGAGGTCGGTTTCACGATGGAGTCGCTCTACTACTGGGACCAGGTCGATGGGCGTGTTGTGTTCGTGACGGTCACCAGCCGCGGCATCACGGGCCGCGGCGAGGTCCGTGAAGAGCACGGCACGATCGTCCTCTCCGGAACGGAGGCCTGGGCCGACCAGGACATCGAGTTCCGGTTGACGTTCACCGTGCTGCCCGGCGGAGTCGTCCGTGATGTCTACGAGCGATTCGAGGAGCAGGACTTCGTCCCCGGGCACGTCATCGAGTACGCGCTCCATCCCGGATGAAGAGGAGATGACACGGCGATGCCCATCTTCGCGACGTGGGTTCACTCCGGTGAGCAGATCGGGGCGCTCCGTCTTCTCATCGCCTCGATCCGCGAGTACGGAGGCGCCGTGAGTTCGTCTCCGATCTTCGTGATGGAACTCGCCGAGGGAGTCGTCCCTGATGACGTCCGGTTCGCGAACGGGGTTTCAGTACACGGAGTCGAGATCGGCGACGACCTCAACGGCGTATGGTACGGCGCGAAGGTCGCGGCG
>CAZEXP010000040.1:0-20861 GCA_964516845.1 uncultured bacterium | reverse complement strand
TGATCATCGCGCGGATGTACTTGATGCGCTCCTCGCCGAAGAACATGTGCTCGGTCCGGCAGAGACCGATCCCCTCGGCACCGAACTTGCGGGCCGTCGCCGCGTCCTCCGGCGTGTCCGCATTCGTCCTGACGCCAAGCTGGCGGAACTCGTCGGCCCACTCCATGAGCGTGGCGAAGGCGCCGGAGAGTTCGGGCTGCTCGGTCGGCACCTTGCCGACAATGACCTCGCCGGTCGAGCCGTTCAACGTCAGCCAGTCACCTTCCTTGAGCGTCGTACCGTTGGCAGTGACCGTCTTCGCGCGATAGTCGATCTGCAGTTCCCCGGCGCCGGCGACACAGCACTTGCCCATGCCGCGCGCGACGACGGCCGCGTGCGACGTCATGCCGCCGCGCGCCGTCAGGAAACCCTGCGATGCGTTCATGCCGTCGATATCCTCTGGCGAGGTCTCCTCGCGGACGAGGATCGTGCGATGCTTCTCGACGTCCGGGTCCTCGGCCCACGCCACGGCGTCCTCCGCCGTGAACACGATGCGGCCGACCGCCGCGCCGGGAGATGCCGGCAGGCCCTTCGTCAGGGCGGAGTACTCGGTCTTCGGATCGATACGCTCGTGGAGCAGCTGCTCGACCTGGTACGGGTCGACACGCATGACGGCCGTCTTCCGATCGATGAGTCCCTCGGACTCCATCTCGACGGCGATGCGGACTGCCGCCTCGGCCGTGCGCTTGCCGGTCCGGGTCTGGAGCATCCAGAGCTTGCCGCGCTGAATGGTGAACTCGATGTCCTGCGTGTCCGTGTAATGCCTCTCGAGCTTCTCGCGGATGGCGTCGAGCGCGACGTAGATCTCCGGCATCATCTCCTCGAGAGACTCGCCGTCGCCCTCCTTCTTCTGAGAGAGGTTGATCGGGTGCGGCGTCCGCACGCCGGCGACAACGTCCTCGCCCTGCGCATTCGGCAGATACTCGCCGTAGAAGGTCCGCTCGCCCGTGGCCGGGTCACGCGTGAACGCGACGCCCGTCGCGCTCCCCGCGCCCATGTTGCCGAACACCATGGCCTGAACGTTAACAGCGGTGCCCCAGTCTTCAGGGATGTCGTTCAGCCGTCGATAGCTGACCGCTCGCGGGATGTGCCATGACTGGAAGACCGCGCGGATGGCGCCCCACAGCTGCTCGCGCGGGTCGTCCGGGAAGCTCTTTCCGGAGAGTTCCTTCACCTTGGCCTTGAACTGAGCGACCAGCTCCTTGAGATCTTCCGCGGTCAGGTCCGTGTCGTGCCAGACGCCCTTCTGCTTCTTGCGCGTGTCGAGCAGGTGGTGGAACTCATCACTGTCGAGACCCATCACAACGTCGGCGTACATCTGGACGAGACGACGGTAGCTGTCGTAGACGAAGCGATCGTTACCGGTCTTCTTGACGAGGCCGGCCACGGTGGCGTCGGACAGACCGATGTTCAGCACCGTGTCCATCATGCCCGGCATCGAAACGCGCGCGCCGGAACGCACCGAGAAGAGAAGCGGATCGTCGGGATCGCCGAACCCGCCGCCCATCGCCTCCTCCACACGCTTGATCGCCTCCGCCACCTCGTCCTCAAGCCCGTCCGGGAAGGAATCAGCGCTCGTGTAGTAGGTGCAGACTTCGGTGGAGATGGTGAACCCTGCCGGAACCGGGATGCCGAGATGCGTCATCTCGGCGAGGTTGGCGCCCTTGCCTCCGAGGAGATTCTTCATCTCCCCTCGACCGTCGGCCTGGCCGCCTCCGAAGAAATAGACTCGCTTCTGTGGCATGTGTGACTCCTTTCGATGGACCTGTTCAGCGCGCGCGGCCTCTCGACGCCGCACAGTGCGGACGGTCGTTCGGGCACCGCGAGTCTGCGGAGCGTCGCGCCGCGTGGTTCTGTTCCGACTGCTCAGAATAACACCGCTCGGGAGGTCGGGCAAATGTCATCGTGGGAAGATCAGCAAGAATCAAGTGAGCGAGGGGGCATCGGACCGCGCGTTCGCCGGATGGCCGTCAGTCACGGTGCTTCTCGAGAGCCGCGTTCTCCTCCACCAGCTCCGAGTCATCCTCCCGTTCGTCGCAGGTGTCGTCGGCCGCGCGGGAGGCTCCATCGGCATGATCGGGCTCCGCCGGCTTCGTTTCGCCACGATCCGGTGGCATGAACCGCCGTTTCCCCTGGTCCCGGTCGTTCCGCTCCAAACGCCTGAACAGCGCTTCCCGCCGGATCTGCTCGACGATCATGTCCCGCAGGCCGGGCTCCTCATCACTAGCCTCATCATCCACCGAGTCCCTCGTCCCGATCAGATAGAAGAACTCATCGCGCATCCCGCGCTCGGTGGTTCGCAGATTCTTCCGCCGCTGATTGAGGAGGATGCGCCCGACGATCGCGAGCGCCACGTAGCTCATCAGTATGTAGAGCAGACCGTGCGACGTGACGAGCGCGAGCATCTGGCCGCCGAAGAAAACGGTCGCCGCCCAGAGAACAAGGACCGCGTGGCGAGGACTCAGCCCGAATCGAATGAGACGGTGATGGACGTGCGCCCGGTCGGCCACCATGACATGCTGCCCCTTGCGCCAGCGCCGGATCATCGATGTCGAAACGTCGAACGCGGGCACCGTCATGCACGCCGCGGCGACGAGGAGCGCCGTGCTCGCGGCATCCTGTTTCGCTCCGATGATAGCGCCGCCGGCAAGCAGGAATCCCAGCGTCATGCTCCCGGCATCGCCGAGATAGACGTTCCCGCGACCGTAGTTGTGCACGAGGAATCCGGTCGTCGCGCCAAACAGACCTGCCCCCATCAGGAACAGGATGGGATTGGGATCGAGCACGCTGACCGCGAAGAGCCCCCCGGCCGTGATCGCCGCGATGCCGCCGGCGAGACCGTCAAGGCCATCGATCATGTTGAGCGCGTTCATGAACGCGAGAAACCAGATGACCGTGAGAGGATAGCCGAGCCAGCCGAGGTCGATGGCCGGACCGAGCACGAAACGCATGTGGTCGATCCCGACACCGGCGGCGACCATCGCGATGGCGATAGCGGTCTGCGCGACGAGCTTCACGAGGGGCTTGAGGTTCATCCGGTCGTCCGCCATCCCCAGGATGACGACGGCCGTGGCGCCCAGCAGAAGCGCGCTCAACTTCGGCCCCAGCTCCGGCGGTGCGCCCGAGCAGAACCGCACGGCCGCGACCGTGGATGCGGCAAACGCGAGGAAGACGACGATACCGCCCGTCGTCGGGACCGCGCGCGCGCGGACCCGACGTGAGCTGGGAAGATCAGCGAGACCCAGCTTGAGGCCGATCTTCGCGCTGGGTGGAACGAGCAGCCACGCCAGAGCTCCCGCTACGGCCGCTGTCAGGAGTGCACATACGGTGGTCGACACTGTCCCGTGCTCCCTCTCACATTCAGACATCCGGCAGGCGCCCGGGTGTCTCCTGTGGCCCGGTGGCGGTCTGATGGACCCGCGACCAGGCCCTCATGCCCTGAACCACTCAAGATAGCACGCATCGCGGGCGAGTAAAGGCTGAAGGACTCAGTGGCACGAATCGAGGAGAGATCAGAGTGACCTATCGTCAGCATTCATGGGCGGGAGCCCCGGGATTCGCGATCGAGAAGCCGAAACGCCCCCACCACGCACGCCTTCTGGAACGAACATGAGTGGCATAAGAGCCCCAGCGTGCGGCGATTGTGGCTACCGGCCCGCTCCCGGTCAGCCGGGCGAGCTGCTCCAGCTGCAGAACATGCTCCCCGTGCCTCAGGGGTGACGCGAGCGAGATCCCACGCCACTGTTCATCAAGGTCGAAACGGCTCCAGTACCCGGTATCGTATGCATCCAGGACGCGGGTGAGCCCGCGTTCCATCCTCCGAAGCGTCGCTCGGACGCCTTCGTCAGGCTCGCCGGAACCCGGCAGAGCCGCGTCGCGGAGCGCCGTCATCGCCCTCAGATGAGTGCCGAGCACGAGCGAGGGCCGGTTCTCCATTGGGAATCGCTCAACGAAGAGGGCGCTCTCGAGACCGCCCTCCGCTCCTCCCTCGCCGAGTTCGCGCGCCAGCCCACCGTCATCGATCGGGGTCCACAGACCCCCGACCGCCCGGCGGGTGGTCTCCTCGGCGCCATCGACACCGAGAAGCACAGACGCCCGGGCGAGCAGCGAGATGCACTCGGCGTGCGCCTCGCCGGAGAACCAGTGTTCCGGCAGATCCCGCGCGTACACTCCTGGGACCGTCGGCATCGGCCAGCCGAGGAAGCCGCACGGGATCTCCTCATTGTTCTCGATAAGCCAACGCGCGACGGTCTCGACCGCCGCGCGTCGCGCTGGATTGCCTGTCCGGAGATAGAGCTCAAGGCTCCCGAGTCCGTACTTCGCGAGAACCGCCGGCGAGTGTCGTGGACCCGCGGCCGTGGTCGTCAGCGGAAGTCCGCGGTCATCGTCGGGACCGATGGCGTCAACAAGGTACGAGTAGTCGAGAACGTATCCTCGCGGGGACGCCTCGTCAACGTGGCGTCCGGAGCGCGCCGGGCCGTGTTCGCTACGCCGCGACAAACTCGAGCACCGACGACGCGACGTAGTCCTTCTCCTCATCGGTCAACAGCGAGAAGACGGGAATGGACAGCGTCTCTCTCGACGCGCGCTCCGACTCCGGGCAATCACCTTCGTGATACCCGAGGTCCTTGAAACACTCCTGCAGATGGAGCGGCTTCGGGTAGTAGAGCGCGTTGCCGATACCCTTCGCCTTCAGATGCTCGCGAAGCCCGTCACGGTTGGAGAGGCTGATCATGTACTGGTTGTAGATGTGGCGACAGTCCGCCATCCGGTGCGGGGAGCCGATAGTGGTCCCTTCGAAACGACCCGTGTAGTAGTCGGCGTTCGCGGAGCGGCCGTCGCTCCACTTGTCGAGGTGACGCAGCTTGACGATCAGCACGGCCGCCTGGATCGCGTCGAGCCTGCTGTTCATCCCGATGGTCCAGTGATGGTACATCTCGGTCTGCCCGTGTTCCCTCAGACTGATGAGCAGGTCGGCAACCTCGTCGCTCTGCGTCGTGATCATCCCGCCGTCCCCGTAGCCGCCGAGGTTCTTGCTCGGGAAGAAGCTGAAGCAGCCGATGTCACCGAGCGACCCGGCCCGACGCCCCTTGTACTCGGCGCCGATCGCCTGCGCCGCGTCTTCGACAACGACAAGGCCGTGCCTCTTCGCGATCTCGTTGATCGGGTCCATGTCCGCGCACTGTCCGTAGAGATGGACGGGCATGATGGCCTTCGTGCGGTCGGTGATGGCCGCCTCGATCTTGCCCGGGTCGAGGTTGTAGGTCGCCGGGTCGATATCGACGAAGACGGGCTTCGCGCCGCTTCTGGAGACCGAGCCGCCGGTCGCGAAGAAGGTGTACGGCGTTGTGATGACCTCGTCGCCCTTGCCCACGCCGTGCGCCATGAGAGCGAGGAGCAGCGCGTCGGTTCCGGATGCGACGCCGATCGCCCGCTTCGCCCCACTGTACTCGGCAACCTGCGCCTCGAATTCGGCGACCTTCGGGCCGAGCTTGAAGTACTGCGTCTCAACGACCTCCGCGATCGCGGCGTTGATCTCGCTCTTGATGGTCTGATACTGCCGTTTGAGATCCAGAAGCGGTACCTGCATGGCTGTCGTCCTTTCGAGAACCTGTTCGCAGTGACTGGATGCTGCTCGGCGCCCGCGCCGGCCTACCGCTCGAGAGCCGCCTGGGAACGTTCACGCTCAAGATGTTCTACCAGCTTCCGGGCCCTCAGGCAAGACCGGAGGCTGGGCTCTGGGCCGTTGACACGCCGGAGAGCGGAGCATAGGATGCGAATCATGCGGCAACCACCCATCAGAATCATCCACATAACGAGCGGCCTGACGAGCGGCGGAGCCGAGTGGATGCTCTACCGGCTGCTTCGAGCCACGGACAGGACGCTGTTCACCCCACACGTTGTCTCTCTGACGGGACTCGACCAGATCGGACCCCGGATCGAAGATCTTGGGATCCGCGTGACCGCGCTTGGCGTCTCGCGCGCCAATCCGAATCCACTGAGCATCATGGACGTCACGAGAGCGATCCGGGCGTTCCGGCCCGAGGTCATCCAGACGTGGATGTATCACGCGGACCTGATGGGTGGCATCGCGGCCAGGTTCAACGATTCGATACCCGTGGCGTGGGGCCTCCATCACACCGACCACGCCCCGGGAAGCACCAGCCATAGAACTCGCCTCGTCATTCGGTCGTGCGCGCGGCTCTCATCGTATCTCCCGCAGCGGATCATCTGTTGTTCGAACGCGACGCTCGCGGTCCACGCCGAGATCGGGTACGACCGTTCACGGATGCTCGTCATCCCCAATGGATTCGACATCTCGATCTTCCGTCCGGAGTCCGACGCCAGAAACTCGCTCCGCCGCGAACTTGGAGTCCCCGAAGACACGCAGCTCGTGGCCATGCTCGGACGCTACCATCCCCAGAAAGACCACCGGAACTTCCTCGACGCCGCCCGAATCCTCGCGGCCGGCGCACCGCGCGCGCACTTCGTCCTCTGCGGCGACGAAGTCGACTGGAACAACCGCGAGCTCGTCGATCTGGTGACGGAGCGCGGGATTCGCGACCGCGTGCACCTCCTCGGACAGCGCGACGACGTTCCGCGGATCCTCGCCGCGCTCGATGCCGGCTCGACGTCGGCGTCTCACGGCGAGGCGTTCCCTCTCGTCATCGGCGAAACGATGGCGTGCGGAGTGCCTTGTGTCGTCACCGACGTCGGCGACTCTGCGCTCATCGTCGGGGACACCGGCATCGTCGTTCCCCCGCGCGCGCCCGAGGCGCTTGCGGCGGGATGGCTCAAGCTTCTGGAACTGACGCCCGATGAGCACATCCAACTCGGCGCCGAGGCGCGAACACGTGTCGAGGAGAACTTCGAGATCGGCAAGATCGCCGGCAGATTCGCGGACGTGCACCAGGAGCTGGTCGGGAGCCGCCGCGCGAAGGCGCACACCAACTCCGAGCCTCCGAGACCGCGCGTGCAGGCCGAGAACTCCGCAGCTTGTGGGGACGCCGAGAGCGGCGCGAGTGCCCCCGACACGGGGGACTCCGCGAGCACTGCGGACGCCGTGAGCACCGCGAGCGCCCCGGGCGCCGGAAGGATCGCACTGGTCGCGAACACGTCGTGGTACATCTGCAACTTCCGCGGAGCCATGATCCGGAGGCTCGTCTCGGATGGCTGGCGGGTGCATGTCCTTGCTCCCGACACCGACCACGAACAGGCCCTCCGTGAGCTCGGCGCCGAGTTCGAACTCTGGAGGATCAACCGCCGCTCGATGAACCCGTTCGCGAACCTCGCCGGGTTCGCTCGGATCTTCACGGCGTATCGTCGCATCCGCCCGGATGTTGTCCATCACTTCACGATCAAGCCGGTTCTGCTCGGCGGGATAGCAGCCAGACTGCTTCGCATCCGCGGGATCGTCCAGTCGGTGACCGGACTCGGCCACGCGTTCGCATCATCGGCACTCATCCACGCAACCGCAGGGGCACTCTATCGCATCGCCCTCGGCGGGCGCGCCGTCACGATCTTCCAGAACGCAGATGACATGAGGCAGATCGTCGCGCTGGGAGCGACGGACGAGACCAGGGCTGTTCTCATCCCCGGCTCAGGCGTCGATCTCGAACGGTTCGAGGGAGCGCGTGAGCCGTTGTCGTGCGGCGCACCGATGTTCGTCATGGCCTGCCGCATGCTGTGGCCGAAGGGCGTCCGCGAATTCATCGAGGCGTCCGACATCGTCGCGGCCGCGCACCCGGCCGCGCGGTTCATCCTCCTCGGCGATTCGGACCCCGGCGCCCCGGACACGGTCCCCCGCGACTGGCTCCGGACGAATTCGGACGCTCGTCCTCATGTCGAGTGGCCGGGATTCCAGTCGGATGTCGCGCCGTACATCCGCAACGCCGACGTGATCGTGCTTCCCTCCTACTACAATGAAGGGCTCCCGAAGACGCTGCTCGAGGGCGCCGCCGCCGGGCGGCCGCTCATCGCCGCAGACAACAGGGGAAGCCGTGACATCGTCAAAGACGGCACGACCGGCATCCTCGTGCCCCCACGTGACCCCGCGGCTCTCGCAGACGCGATGATGGCTCTCCTCGACGACCCGGATAGCGCCCGCGCAATGGGGCGCGCGGGACGAGCGCTCGTCGAACGGGAGTTCTCTCTCGAACAGGTCATCGACCGAACGCTCGACGTCTACGACCGGGTGCTCGGGCGACGCATCAAGGTCGTCCACATCATAACCGGGCTCCTCGTTGGGGGCGCCGAGCACATGCTTGGACGTTTCCTCGGAAGCGTCGACCGCGAGCGCTTCGCCCCGGAGGTCGTCTCGCTTCGGGATGAGGGTGAACTCGGCAGCTGGCTGGAGAGTCTCGACATCCCGGTCCACTGCCTCCGCATGGAACCCGGACGCCTGAACGTGCGCGGCTTCTTCCGTCTCGTACGATTGCTCAGACGCATCCGGCCGGATGTCGTACAGACGTGGCTCTATCACGCCGACTTCGTCGGCGGGGTGGCGGCCAGGTTCGCCGGCTCCCCGCCTGTCGCGTGGAACATCAGACACTCGTTCCTCGACCCCGAGACCACGAGCGACTCGCTTCTCTGGATCGTCAGGATCTGCGCCAGGTTCTCGCGTACGCTCCCCGCGGCTATCGTCACGAACTCCGAGAAGGCAATGGAGCACCATGTCGAACTCGGCTACGACGCCGGTAGGATGACGCTCATCCCGAACGGGTTCGACCTCGAGGCCTTCCGGCCCGACCCGACCGCTCGCATGCGCATGCGCGAGGAGATCGGCATCCCGCCGCACGCCATCGTCATCACGTCAGCCGGCCGATACCATCCGGTCAAGGACCACGCCGGGCTGCTCGAGGCCGCCGGCATTCTTCTGAAGAGCCATCCCGATGTCCACTTCGTTCTCTGCGGGCGCGGCGTCAGCCTGCAGGAGCCGACACTCGTCGAGTTGACCGAACGGCACGGTGTGGCGGGAAACGCGCACCTGCTTGGCTCGCGGACGGATCTCCCGATGGTGTTCGCCGGAAGCGACATCTTCACGTCCTCGTCGCACGGGGAGTCGTTCCCGCAGGTACTCGGCGAAGCGATGGCCAGCGGCATCCCCTGCGTCGTCACCGACGTCGGCGACTCCGCCAGCATCGTCTCCGACACGGGGCTCGTCGTCCCGTCCGGGGACCCGGCTGCGATGGCCGCTGCGTGGAGGAAGTTGATCGACGTTGGAGTCGAAGAGCGGGAGCGCCTCGGCGCGGCGGCGCGGAAGAGGGTCGGAGAACGCTACGACATCTCGAAGGCCGTCGCGCGATTCGAGCAGCTGCACGCGCGACTCGCGGGGCGAGAGGAACAGCACCAGGACTAGAAGCCGCCTGAGACCCCGGCGGCGAGTACGTCATTGTAAACCTCGAGGGTGTGCTCGAAGAGTCGACGCGAGGAGTAGTGCTCGAGCACGTACGCTGAGCCGATCTCCCCCATCGCATGAAGCTCGGCGTCGTCCATCGTCACGCATGCTCCAAGCGCTCCACGGAGCGCCTCGACATCTCCTGCCGGAACGACCCAGCCTGACTCCCCCCCCCGCACGAAGTCCGATACGTCTCCGACGCACGTCGAGACGGCTGGCAATCCATGGGCCAACCCCTCCAGGACCGCGTTCGGGAAACCCTCCCAGTCCGACGTGAGGACTATGGCATCGGAGCCGAGATAGACGCTCCGGACGTCGTCGGTCGGGCCGAGAAACCGGATGGTCCCGGACAGACCGAGCGCCTCGGCCTTCGCCCGAATCTCCTCCCCGAACCGCGGGAAGCGGCACGCGCCGACCCAGA
Organism: uncultured bacterium; assembly: GCA_964516845.1. Classification (GTDB taxonomy): domain Bacteria; phylum Joyebacterota; class Joyebacteria; order Joyebacterales; family Joyebacteraceae; genus JAPEKQ01. Next base: position 11,004 of record CAZEXP010000040.1, on the reverse strand, counting down.
CGATGCCGAGCCGTCGTCGCGCGTCCTCCGACAGGCCGGCGACCGCGTCAAGCAGAAGGCCCGGGTTCTTCTCGGGAACGAGTCGCGCGACGGCCGCGAGCAGTCGGGTCCGTCCGTCGGCGAGATGCTCCGCGCGGAATCGCACGCCGCGCTCCCGCTCCTCCTCCGTCGGCTCCGACCACTCGATGCCGTTCGGGACAACGACCACATGCCCCCGCCAGGCGGGCACATGCGCCTCGATGTGATCCCTGATCGCCGAAGCGTTCGCGATCATTGCGCCAGCGCGCGGCGCCAGGAGCTGTTCGAGCGCGCGGAGCCCACGCGACGCCCCCAGGCGCACGCTCCGCTCCGAAACGATAACGGCCGGTCGGCGAAGCCCGATCGCGGCGAGACGCGCGAGAATGCCGGGCCGCGTCATGTACGCATGCACGATGTCGAACCGCCCCTCAATGAAGAGGCTTCGCATACGACGCAGCAGCGCCGGCTCCGACCCGCCCCGCTCCCCCACCTGGTGGACGGGAATGCCGGCCTCTTCAAGGCTCGGGACGAAGTGGTGCACGGGGTGATAGATCGCGACCTCGGGCTCGACGAGCGAGCGGTCCGCCGCTCGGGCGAGCGTCACGAGCTGGCGCTGCGCACCGCCGGAGCCAAGACCGTCGATCAGATAGAGAACCCGGATCGGTCTCACACCTCACCCTCCATCGTATCGCCTGGAGCCGCTCCATTGCGCGAAACCGTCCCGTTCGCCCGAGCCGTCCCGTTCTGCAGCACGATCCCGCCTGCCGCGGCATGCTCACCACGCTCCTCCGCGAGCGCAACCTTCGATATCGTGTAGAGGAACTTCCCGGTCGCCGTCGGCGGGATCTCCTGCTCGAGCGAGAATGTCACGCGGCACGGCGCACCCATCGCCTCCTGGAACCGACTCGCTATTTCCTCTCGCTTCCCGAGCACGCGCCCCTCTGCACCACGATGCGGCACGACCCGCACAAGAAGCGAATCCAGGTCCTCCTGCACGACCTGGAACGTCTTGATGTCGCCCTCGTTGTACTCGACGCCGAGTGTGTGGATGAAGAACTCCGGAACGACCATGCCGCCGTCTCTCCGAACGATACGTGCGCTGCTCCTCCCGATGATACGAGCGATCAGAGGATAGGGCCTGCCACACGGGCACGAGTCCTCACCCCTTATCGCCCGGTCACCCACGCGATAGCGAATGAGCGGCATCGTGTAGTTGCGAAGGCACGTGACCAACACGTCGCCTTCCTCGCCTACGGCGACCTGCGTTCCGTCATCACGCAGGATCTCCACATGCACGGCTTCGCCTGCGACGTGCATCCCCGCATGCTGGGAGCACTCAGCCGCGATAGCGCCGGCCTCGCGACCTCCGTAGCGATCGAAGACAGGAGCCTGAAACACAGCCTCAATGCGTGCCCGCATCTCTTGGGTCAGTGTGCTGGCACTGCTCACAATGCTCCGCGGTCTGGGAATATCAAGCCCCTCTCTCGCCACGAATTCGGCGAGCGTGTGGAGCGCGTCGGCGTACCCTTCGATGCAGACAGGCCTGTACGATTGGAGGAACTTGACGTATTCCGCCATCGCCGTGGCACCCATGTCGAAGGCGTCGACGGTGGTCCTTCCGTAGAAGAAGCGCTTGAGTCGCAGCGCTGGCACGTCTCGAGCGCCAAGATCTCGCCGCGCGCCCCACAGCTTGGCGTGACGCTCGCCACGGGCGACCCCGGCCCACTCGAAGAACACCTGCGTCGCAGCGAGTGACGAGGCGAGCTGGTCCCGGTCATGATAGAAGCGCGTCGGCGATCCCGTCGAGCCGCCTGAAGCATCGAGGAAGGTTCCCCGGCCCATCTCGACCTTGAGTTCCTCGAGATGCGCCTGAAGGTCGCTCTTCGTCAGCGGCGGAAACTCGCGGAGCGCGGCGATGGGATCGGCATTGATCCGTGCGACGGTGAGTCCGGGGACGCGTTCCGCATGATAGGGAATGCGTGTGATCGCATGCGTCAGCAGACCCGCCAGGAGTCCGCTACGCCGACGCTCGAACGCTTCACTGCTCTCAGACTGGTGCTCGCGAGCCTCGCGAAGCATTTGCATCAGTGGGCTACGCCGGATCCCTGTCCACAGAACCGGGTCGATCACCCTCGTGGTCACGAGCATTCGCAGGCTACTCATAGATCCCTTCCGTGAGCCGGTTCCGTGGAGAGCCGGTCGAACCAGGCGGCGCACACAATCAGAAGCAGGGTCTGCATCTTCGAATAGTAGGAAACGACACCGACGTCGAGGATCAGGAACGTCGGCACGAATACGAACACGAACCGTCTCAGTAGATCCTCGGCGCGCGGCAGGAAGGCCGCGCGGAACAGCAGCGCGACGTTCAACCCATAGTAGAGTACGAGTCCGACAACCCCCATGCCGACGCCGATCTCTATCATGTTGTTGTGGGCGTACCGCCCCTGCCCGGCCAACCACCAGAACGAATCGATCCCGGACCCGGCGATCGGCTCCCGCGCGAAGTGCATGAATCCCATCCTGATGAACTCTGTCCGCTCGACGAGGCTCTTCGCGCCACCGGAGCCGGACGTGAGCGACGTGACGATCTCCATCATCCGATCGACCGCGAACGACCAGACGATGCGAAGCGGCTCGAACGCTGAGATGAGGACAGCGCCCAGGGCCACGACGAGGGCGGCATTGATGAGCGCGCGTCCCCGGGAACGCCCCTGAAGGAGACTGGCCAACCAGATGAGAATGACGCCGACGAAGCCCTTCCTGGACGAGGACGCCGCAACACCCGCAAGCAGAGTGAGCCCGGCGATGTGCACGAACACGCGACGCCACGCGGTCCGCGCTCCATCAGCACCGGCGGCGAAGGCGCAGAGACCGACCAGCGCCGCGAGACCGAGCACGTTCGGATTGCCGTAGAGCCCCTGGAGCCGCCCGTTGTCGGCCACGATGCCCGACCCGAATGCGATGAGCACACCAACGACGCTCCAGACCAGCACGTTTCCGAGAACCCATCGCCCGAGACCGAGCGACCAGACGGCGTCGTAGAAGAACAGCCCGAGGACGTAGATCTGAAGAAGCGTGACGACGCGCTCGGGACCCGTCCCGCCACGCACGGACCAGAACAGCGATGCGGCCGCCCAGATAAGAAACGCCCATCGCCACCTGAGAAGCGGCGAGGTGAGGTATCGGAGAGCCGAGACGAAGAGCCGCTCGCCTCGCGCGAGAACGTAGAGCCCTGCGCTCACAGCCATCAGCATGTAGAAGTGTCGAAGCGTCTCCGGTGAGTGACCGAACACCGCGACCGCCGCCACGAGACCGGACACGCCAACGCGCGCCGTCGCCTCGAGCACGCGCTCGCGCGCCTCGACGTCGACGGTCGGATTGAGTGCTTGAGTCGCCATCCGGTCCCCTCAGTCCTGTCGATGCAGCAGGAGGCGCGCCGCCGTGCCGAGCTTCGTGAGGCTTGGCCGCTCAACACCCGTCATCACCTTGGTCGCGCCGACGCGAAGCCCTCTGGTCGCCAGCGCCGCGGCGTAGAGACGCGCCCCGAAAGCCTCGGGTGATGCGAGCTGGAACCGCTCCCACCATCCGCCGGGGAAACGTCCGGCTCCCTCGCGGATAGTCAGGTTCAGGCATTCATCGAAGCGGCAGTCCATCCACCGCTCGTAGCGGAGTCTCTCACCATCCCATTCGTAGACCGCGGCCGCGCTTCTCCTGTTCGAGCCCAGCGAGCGTGTCCCGCCGCCCTGCATCGCACGAAACAGGAAGTTGCCGAGACTGTAGATGACGCTCGCGTCTCCGATGTCCTCACCTGCCCCTGTGACGTGGGCGTGGCAGCCGACGACCTGAGCCGCCCCGTCGGCAACAAGCGCGCGCGCCCACGAGCGCTGCCGGGGCGAGGCCAGACCGATCTGCTCTTCGCCCCAGTGCGCAAAGACCGCGAGCTGGCGGCCCGCGGACCGGTACGTCTTCACAAGGTCCACCACTCCGTCGACAAGAAGCGGCCCGTCGCCGCGGACCGTGCCGCGCGGATTCGCTTCCGGGAAGCACGCGCCCAGCACATCGAGCCCCGGCGCCAGTTCAGCCGTCGGACGTTCTCTCGTTCCGAACACGCCCCGCTGTCCGAATGCGCCGTCGAGACACGACAGCGACCCGGCGAACGCGTCAGCGCCGTAGTCGGCAGAGTGGTTGTTCGCGAGGGAGACGAGATCGACGCCCGCTTCCGCCAGTCTGCCGGCAGCAGCGCGCGCGACGGACAGACACACCTTGTCCGGAGCGGGCGTTCCGCTCTCCGAGCCGTCGACGACGGCTTCGAAGTTCGCGACCACGCGCTCAACATCAAACTCCCGGTGCAGATCCGGCAAGCGAGCGTTCCGCCACAACGCCCCGCTCGCATCCGCACAGACATCGCCTACGAACGCGATTCGCACGCTTCCTCCCAGAAGCCCACCATGAAGCACCAGGCGCGGCGCCTCGACCGACAATGCGTCAGGCAGCAGTCCCGCCGCGGCCGAACCGCAGGCGATGCATCGCGTCCCGGAGCGTCGCAGTCAGCAGTCGCATGTCATCGGATCTCGGGACCCATGTGCTGGCCACGGGCAGTCCCGTGGCGCGCCGGAACGCTACGAAGAGTATTGCGCTGCTGGCGACGTAGCCGAATGTCATCGCCCACGCGGCTCCCGCGAGCCCCATGGACGGCAGCAGCGCCAGAATGCTCGCGAGATTGACGGCCATGCCGACGCCGACCGCCCAGGAACATACGGCCGGTCGGTTCGTCCCCATGAAATACGACATGAGGATCTTCGAGGCCGCGCGGAGGTAGATACCGGGGATCATGATCCATATCAGCGCGATGGCGCGCTCGAACTGCGGTGAGAGCAGAATGAGCACGGCCGGTCTGCTCAGAACGCCAAGCACGAGGAGGAGACCGCCCGACACGACGCCGGACACACGCGCCGCCTGCGCCACCGTCTCCGGAAGTCCCCGAGCGTCCTCAGCGACGCGCGAGAAGAGCGCCGTCTCGATCGACGTCGGGACCGTCAGGATTCGCGAGACGAGACCCGCGGCGGCCGCGAAGATGCCGATGTCACCGGGCGTGGCGAAGAACGCGAGGATCATCGTACCGATCCGGAAGTTGACCGTGCTGCTCAGCCGCGCGACGTAAAGTCGGATGCCGTAACCCAGCAGCTGCCGCGTCTGCGCAAACCCGATGCGGACGCGTTCGAGCGCCCCGATGCGCCGAAACTCGATGAGACCGAGCACGATGTTCGTCGCTCCGGCCACGATGATCGCGGCAAGCGCACCGTTGGTCCCGAGGTCGAGAACCCATATGAACAGGAGCGCCGCGAGGAGCTGGGTGAGCGCGTTGGCAACCATCGCCACACCCATCCACACGAAACGCTTCAGACCGATGAGCAAGAGAATGCAGGACTGCCCAATAAGCGAGAACGGGATGACCGCCAGAGCGAACAGGAAGGAACTCCGTGGCGCCTTCTCGAGAAACGCCAGATCGAACGCCATCAGGACTCTGCCGACGGCCATCGCGAGGATAGAAGCGCCAAGGAGACTCAGAAGCGTTGCGCGGACCCCTTCAGACGGTGACATCCTCCGCGACGCGACGAAGTACTGCCCGGCCGTGTCCATCCCGAAGGCGAGAAAGGTTCCAAGCAGGGTGGCGAACAGGAGGCAGACCGCGTACGCACCGCGGCCTTCCGGACCGAGGAGCCACGCCAGCGCGCTCTGGATGGCGAGACTGATGAACAGGACGAAGACCCTGCTCGTCAATGCGACGGCCGTGTCCCTGGCTCCGGCTCTCATGCGTCATCCGAAGCCACGACGCCACGCAGGAAGAGCCCGGCGAGGACCCCAAGTTCGACGAGACCGGTGAGCAGACCGGCGAGGATCATGAACAGCGACCGGGGCGGCCACGATCTGAGATCGGGGACCGCCGGCGGATCGACGACGCGGAAGCCGTACCTGGCTCGCGCGCGAATCGACGCCAGCGACGAGACCGCCTGCGTCATCTCCTCGGCGAGGAACACCCCGACGTCGCTCACCTCGGTCCGGGTCATCTCACGCCGGAGCTCATCGACTCGCCGTTCACCCTCGTTGATGGCCGCCTGCCGGAGCAGGCGGTCGCCGGTCTCGAGGTACCCATCCGCGATCTCTCTCGCACGGGTTGCCGATGGCCAGTTCACGCGAAGAGACAGGAGCGTCGTGTACTCGTCGTAGGAGACATCGATCCGCGTCTGCATGATGCGGCGGCTCTCCTGAATGGTCGGCTCGCCTCCGGCGCGCTCGATCCACTCCTCCTTGTCCGCATTCCAGCGCTTCGGAAACAGCTCACGCTTGAGCTTCATCTCTTCGATCACCGTGTCCGTGAGCTGACGAGACTGGAGGAACCCCACGAGCGTGTAGTCGTCACGCGATGCGCTTCCGGAAAGAAGGCGTCGCGCCGACGTCATCCCCAGCCCGGACTGCCCTGAGTCATCGACCTGCTCGAGCGACATCGGCACGAGCAAACAGCTGCTCGTGTAGAGCCCCTGCATTGTGAGCACGCGGAGCAGCACGATGAGCACGACGACAAGCCAGACGACAACCAGTCGGAAACGCATGCTCCAGACCAGCGCCATGAACTCCTTGATCATCGGCGTTCTCTCCATCCATCCCCCCGATGCGTTGGGCCTCCGCCCCACACTATGGACGCGTCGATACTAGAGCAGACCGACCGTGTACGCGCTGGCCGCTGCGAGACCGATCTGGTAGAGGACCTGGCTCAGATCGAGCATGAACTGCATGCCCGTGAACCTCTCGAGCTTCTCCGGGATGATGATGACGTCACCCGGCTCGATGCGTGTGCCGCGCGTCCTCTGAACCGAGCCGTCGGCCCTGACGATGTACATATTCCCCCGGTCGCTGAATCTCGTCGTCCCGCCCGCGAGGTTGATGTAGTAGCTCGCGCGCTTCCCTCTCTCGTACTGGAACGCGCTCTGGTTGTTGACCTGACCCATGACCATGACGAAGTCCGGACGCTTCGGGACGTGGAGCCGGTCACCGTCATCGAGCACGATGTCGTACTGCGTCCCGGACAGACGCTCGGCCGTGTCGAGACTGATGACGAGGCGGCCGGTCGCCTTTGCGTTTCTGAGTTCCGTGAGCAGCTGAGCGCCCGCCTCGAGCGCGAGCTGCTGCCGCGCCTGGTCGGTGTTGTTCGTGCTCCGCGGGTTGGACACGGACAGCCTGGCAAGATCGGCCTCGAGCACGTCGGCCATGCGGTCCAGCTGTTCCGTCTGGATGCCGCGCACATGCTCACGCGTGAAGACCGCGGCGCGCAGATAGGCATCATCAAAGAACCCGCCGAACCGTTCGATGACATGGCTCAGGCGCTCCCCTTCTTCGATCGGGTAGTCGCCGGGGAACGCGACCTCGCCGCTGACATGAACCACCTCGTCGCTCCGCCAGTTCATGATGCGCCGGATCAGAACCCGATCATACGGCCTCAGGGGGAGGTCGGCATCGCGAGAGCCGGCGAAAACCGACTCGAGGTCGACAACGACGTGGTGGAGCTCGCGCCGCTCGCCGTCGACGACCGTATACCGCGTGAGCTCGGCTTCCTGCCGATACGCGCTCTCTGTGAGATTCCCGCCGGAGTAGATGAGATCGCTCACGCGCATTCCGTCCGCGAGAGGGTACTCGCCGGGATTTCTGACCTCACCGAGGATACGAACGTAGCTCCTGTCCTGGAACTCCCAGACTGAGTGAACCGCAAGCTCATCCTGATCCTGCAGCACGATGTTGTGGAGCGGGTCGTTCGCGAGCACCGAACTGAGCTCGACATCGAGTCGCGTGACCTCATGCGTGTCCGGATCCATCCGGAACACCTCGGCGTTTCCGGCCCACGCGTCACGCGTGAGCCCGCCCGCGGCGAGAACGAGGTCGAGGACGCTCATCTCCTTCCGGAACACGTACCGCCCGGCCGCCCGGACCTCACCGCGAACTGAGACCGTGGGAACGTCGATGAAGTGACCTCGATGGAAGACGTAGACCCGGTCCCTGGAGAGGAGAGCGATATCGGCATCGGCTCTGCCGTCGAGCAGCACGCCGCCGAGGTCGGCGGCGATGTACTCGGGCTCGCGAGTCACATCGTTCTCGCGCTCGATGAGCGCATACTTGAAGTAGGTCTCCGGGAGCAGGTCATCGGGCGACGAAATGAGATCGCTCAGTCGCATTCCATCGAAGAACTGGCGCTTCCCGGGACGCAGCACATTCCCCTCGAGGAACACGACGTCGTCGTCTCGAGAGAGGATCGGATAGATCTTCACGATGTCGCCGTCGCGAACGGTCCACTCGCCGCTCCCGTCAAAGCTCATGTCATACGTCACGCGCCGGCCGTTCTCGATGCGTTCGAGCTGAAGGAGACCGGCGTGCGCGGTGGCACGGAGCCCGCCGGCCAGATCAATGAGTGCGCGGACGGTCATGGGTCCCGTCAGTTCATAGAGCGCGGGCCTGAGGACCTCCCCCGCAACGCCGGCGACCGGACCGATCGGCGGCACAAAGATGACGTCACCGGGCATGAGCCGCTCATCCGACGTCGTGTCGCCACGGAGAAGAAGGTCGTAGAGGTCCATCTCCCGAACGACCTTGCCGCCCCGCTTGAGCTGAACGTGCCTGAGGCTGCCAACCTTCTCCACGCCGCCGCCGGCGAAAAGCGCGTTCGTCATCGTGGACAACCCGCTCACCGTGTAGCGACCGGGCTGGTAGACCTCGCCGAGAATGAAGATGTGGATCGAGCGGAGGCGTCCCATCGAAACGCTCACGTCCACGCCGATCATACGATTCTCGACCTCACGCGCCACGTGGTCCTTCATCTCGCGGAACGTCAGACCTGCGACTGTGATCGGTCCGAGATCGGGAAACGCAAGCTGACCGTCGCGGTCGACCACAACATCCGCGACGCGGCTCGTCTTGCCGTAGAGCTGGACGTGCACCTCGTCGCCGGGACCGATGATGTAGTCATCGCTTACCGGGATATCGGTCGCAGGGGCGAACGTGGTCGGCACTCCGGCGAAGAGCTCATAGCCGAACTGGCGGAGTTCCCCCTCGACCACGAGCGGCTGCGCCGACTGGTCGCGGAACGCATCCGTCGGCCCGGGACCGGCAACATAGCTTGCGAAGGGTGTCGCCCAGAGCGGTGCTCCCGGCATGGTGTCGGCAGTGTCAGCGACGGCGGCGCGCTCCAGCGCGCTGCCCTTCTGCTCGCGTGGCATCATGACATCCGGGGTGCTGGAGTCCCGTTCGCTCGCTCCTGCCACTGCGTCCGGTGCGACGCCGTACTCGCTCAGGATCCGGGAGCGTTCGGCTTCCGGCAGGCTCTTGAAGAGTTCGATGTCCTCGGGAGAGATGGTTTGCGCCGCCACGGGAACCGCCGACGCGACGAGCGCAAGAACCACGAGCGAGACCGCGGTCCGACGCAGCAGGTACCGCCGCGGTGATGCGATCATGTGTGTGCCCCCTCTGTGTCGTTCCTGAAATCGGTACACTCGGCTCGTCAGGCTAGCGCAGTGCGGCCAATGAATCAAGGTCAACCGCCCGAAGCAACATTGACGCGGTGGCCGGGCTCAACGCCCCGGCCCGGTCAACCGCTCACGACGCCTGCGAAAGGCCCACCCGGCAAGCGGACCGAACCATGACGCAGCAAGAAGCAGAACCGTCCGGGCTCTGAAGGAATGACCGAGCGACTCCCGATAGGCCGCGCGAGCCCTCGAGTAGTCGCCCTGGTTTCGGTGGTAGCTTCCCAGCCGTGAGTGCAGCCACGCCAGCTTCGGCTCCACGAGGTCCGCGAGCTCTGCGTTATCCCGACCAATCCTCGCGGCGAAGACCAGCGCGTCGGCAACGAGGCGTTCCGTGTTGGCCGAGTAGTTGTCGCCATGTACCCTGCGCACCGCCGCGGCATGATCAAGATACCTCATTGAGTAACTCGTTCCGAGACGGAGCCAGAACTCATAATCATCGGCGCCTCCGACGATCGTCTCGTCAAGCGGCCCCAATGCCTCGAAGCAGTCCCTCCTCAGAAGAACGGACGCCGTGACAACGAAGTTCGCGCGGTAGATCGAGCGGAGCGCATCGGCGCGCGCCATCCCGTTGAAGCCCTGGGGCACCGGGGCAACCTCGATGATCCGGGACTCTCGACCATCGAGATCCTGTGTGTCGACGGGTGAGAAGACAAGACCAAGGTCGGGCGGTCCGCCGTCGAACACGGCAAGCTGGCGCTCGACCTTGTCCGGTAGCCACAGATCGTCCTGGTCGAGAAACCCGACGAACTCCGCGCTCGATGCGCGGAGTCCCGTGTTCCTTGCGGCAGCGATGCCGCGGTTCTCATCGTGTCTGAGGAGTCGGACTCTGGGATCGGAGAGCAGCGGTTCGAGGAGCGCCACCGAGGCATCTGGCGACGCGTCGTCCACGACGATCACCTCAACCCGTGGCGTTGTCTGCGCGAGCACGCTTTCCACGGCGTCGAGGATGTACCGCTCACCCTTGTAGCACGGGATGATCGCGGAGACTCTCGGGGGTTCATGAGGATCCGGCATGCGCTTCACCTCGGCTGACGGAATGTGTCAGCCGGCAGTGTAGCACCGGGGAACGGATGTGGGTAGGCCGAAGCACAGGGCGTCGCCGGTTGCTGAACGACCTAGCGCACCAGCACCATCTTCGTCGATGCCGAGAGCGTTCCAGCCTCGAGTCGCGCGAAGTACACGCCGCTCGCGACGTCGCGCCCGTCGTCGTCCCGGCCGTCCCACGCCCTCGCGTGGGGGCCCGGCGGCACGTCTCCGTCAATGAGCCGGCGCACGACGCGGCCAGACACATCGTAGACGGCGAGTTCTACATGCCCGGCGACCGGCATCCGGAAGTGAAGCGACGTACCGGGAGCAAAGGGATTCGGGGCGCTCCAGACGACCGACGTCACGACGGAGGGACCGTCATGCACGCCCA
>CAZEXP010000039.1:18739-21881 GCA_964516845.1 uncultured bacterium | reverse complement strand
TCTATCCGGAGATCGAGAATCTGTTCATCCCGGAGATGCAGGCGGCGCTCGACGGAACGAAGTCGGTCGCGGATGCGATGAGAACCGCGGTCGGCGAGGTCGACCGACTGCTGGCCGGCGAATAGCAGGGCAGCAGACCGCCGGCGGGCGAGCAGCCCGTCCATCAGCCGCGCGCGGTGTCTTCTGCGGCGGCCGCACATGTGCATCAGATACGAACTCATGCAGGGGGGAGAACGATGAAGCCAACAACGAGATGGTTGACGCTGCTGCTGGTGGGCACCCTGGTCCTTTCGGCCGCGGTCACGGCGGGGGCGGAGCTCCTGGCGTCGTGGACCGATCCGGAGGGTGACGACACCGGCGACGGCGACTACACGTATCCTACGAACGAGGCGTTCGGCGAGGGCGGCGAAGCGGACGTCCTCTCGTTCGCGATCGAGCGCAACAACGGCGACCTCGTGTTCGTCTTCACGATCCGGAACCTGGTCGACCCGTGGGATATCGGCAACCGTCTGACGATGGTGGCCGTGGCTATCGACACGCAGGAGGGCGGCGACGGTGAGCTGCGCAGAAACGCCAACGTGATGCTTGCCGCACCGTCCGAGTATCAGGTCTTCGCGGCGGGCGAAACGGTCGAGGTGATGGACGCCTCGTCGGAGAAGGTCGACATCGGCGCGACCGTAGCGACCGACGTCGAGGCCGGCACGATCCGGATCTCGGTTCCGATAGAGCAGATCGACGGGGCGGCCTCCGACTGGCACTTCACGCCGGCCGTGGGCCTCCAGGACGACTACGGGGCGGGCGGCCTTGGCGACTTCCGTGACGTGAAGGCGCGCTGCGAGGAGTGGCGCGGGGGCGGCGGCGACGACCTGTCCATTGATCCGAACATCTATGACATCATCGTCCCGGTTCCGAGGAAGATGTTTGGCATCTTCGGTGGAAAGGCGCGCTCGCAGGAGGACATCCTGGGATCGTACAACCTGGAGCAGGGCAAGTACGTGACACTCGATGCGCTCGAGATCGACTAGGGGGCAGGAGTCATGACCAGAATCTCATCGTACGTCCCGGTCGTTTTCGCGCTGGCGCTCGTGCTTGCGCCGGTCGTCGCGCTCGTGCCGGCGGCATCCGCCGAGTCGACGGCATCCGCCGGGGCAACGGCATCCGCCGGGGCAGCGGCTCCGGCCGTGGTCGACGGGGGCATCCTCTTCACGTTCGCGCACTCGGGCGCCCGAACCGTGCATCTCGCCGGTGAGTTCAACGGGTGGGATCCCGCCGCGCTCGCCATGACCGACGAGGACGGCGATGGCGTCTGGGAGGTTGTGCTCGATCTCCAGGCGGGGAGGACGTGGCAGTACAAGTACGTGATCGACGGAGGCGTCTCGTGGGAGCCCGATCCGAACAATCCTGAAAAGACCGATGACGGTCACGGCGGGTACAACAGCGTGCTGTCGGTTGGTGACGATGGCGCCGTCGTGCTCGGGACGCTTGAGGCCGCGGCGACCCGGGACCCGGTCGTCGGGTCGCTCGAGTCCGTGGGTCGTCCGCTTAACCTCGCCATCGTCTGGCACCAGCATCAGCCGAAGTATCTCAAGGACCTCGACACCGGCGAGTACATGGAACCGTGGGTGCGCCTCCACGCGATCAAGGACTACTACGACATGGTCGCGATCCTCGATGACTATCCGGGCATCCACTTCACCGTGAACCTCACGCCGATCCTTCTGATGCAGCTCGAGGACATGCTCGAATCGCTCGACGCCGGCGTGCCGTGCGATGAGTACTACCGGATGACGCTCAAGGACGCGTCCGAGCTCACAGAGACTGACCAGGTGTACCTGCTGACGCACTTCTTCAACGCCCAGTGGGACAACATGATCCTCGTGTGGCCGCGGTACGCCGAGCTCAAGGGAATGAAGGGCGGCGACTCGCCGGACGAGCTTCGCGCGTCGGCTGCGACGTTCACCGAACAGGACTGGCGCGACCTCCAGGTGTGGTTCAACCTCGCTTGGTTCGACCCGGACTTCCAGGACGGCGACGTCGGACTTGAGGACGGGCGCGTTGTGACCGTCCGCCATCTGATCGAGAAGGAGCGCAGCTACACCGAGGAAGACAAGGTCGAGATCCTCAAGATGCAGCGCGCGATCATGGAGAACGTCGTGAGCGTTCATAGGCGACTCCAGGACGCGGGACAGATCGAGGTGACCACAACGCCGTTCTATCATCCGATCCTGCCGCTGATCCAGGACACGGACCTCGCGCGCATGGCGATGCCGGGCATCGTGCTCCCATCGAAGAGGTTCGCGCGACCTGACGACGTCTCGCGACATCTCGACCGCGCGGTCGGTTACTACACGGACCGCTTCGACAGGGCGCCCGCGGGTCTCTGGCCGGGCGAGGGCGCGGTTGCGCAGGAGATCGTCCTCGCCGTGGTAAACGCCGGGTTCCAGTGGATGGCGTCCGACGATCAGGTGCTCCAGTGGACACTCGGGGGCGGAGCCCTGACGGACCGGCAGAAGTACACGATGTATTGGGCAGGCGGGGAGGACGCCCGCGTTGCGATGATCTTCCGTGACCACAAGCTCTCCGACGACATCGGGTTCAACTTCAGCCGGCTGGACGGCGTGGAGGCGGCGAACGCGATGATGAGAAGTCTGTATTCGATCCACCGGGAACTTGCGGGCGACGATGTCGACCACGTCGTCTCGATCATTCTCGATGGCGAGAACGCATGGGAGTGGTTCAAGAACGACGGCAAGGAGTTCTTCCACTCGTGGTACGCGCAGATGGAGCAGGCCGACTGGCTCCGCACCGTCACGGTCGCGGAGTACCTGGCCGGCAATCCTCCGACCGAGACGCTGCCGAAGCTCTGGGCGGGGTCGTGGATCAGTCACAACTTCGCGACGTGGATCGGCGAGCCCGAGGAGAATACAGCGTGGGACTATCTCGCGACGGTGCGCGAACACCTCGAGGCGCGTGAGCGGAGCGGCGAGGTCGATGGTCCGACGCTCGAGCGCGCGTACGATGAGATGCTTGCCGCGGAGGGGAGCGACTGGTTCTGGTGGTACGGCGACGACCAGAGCACATCGCTGGAAGATGCGTTCGATATCATCTTCCGGAAGACGCTCTCACACGTGTACGAGATCAT
>CAZEXP010000039.1:16302-18639 GCA_964516845.1 uncultured bacterium | reverse complement strand
AAGATGCGTTCGATATCATCTTCCGGAAGACGCTCTCACACGTGTACGAGATCATCGGAGACGATGTGCCGGAGTTCCTGTCCGTACCGGTGCTGACGGGCTCGACCGGTGTCGGAGGTGGTTCGATGGCGCGGGCCGACAGCCGTGACGACGCGACGCTGCTCGCGGGACCGGTGATTGTCGGCGTCGGCGTGCTGTTCAGCACTCACGAGGACCTCGCGGTCACGGTTCATCTGGCGGGTGACTTCAACGGCTGGAGCACGGACGCGGCGCCGCTGACGGACGAGGATGGCGACGGCATCTGGACGATCGTGATCGAACTCGATCCCGGCAGCTACCAGTACAAATTCGTGGCGGACGGCGGCGTTCGGTGGTTCGAGGACGCGGGGAACGCGGACTTCGTCTCGGACCCGTACGGCGGGAGAAACTCGCTGGTCGTGGTCGAGTAGGGCTGTCCTTCGGACAGCTAGGCCGGCCTGCGGGACGTCGCGCACGAGTCTTGCGTATGTGTCGCGCATGGGTCGTTGCGCAGGTGACAACAATAGTGACACACTGGAGAGCGTCGACACGAGGAAGTGCGGCGCTCTCTTGGATTGAGGCACATGGCAGAGAAGTTGCATACAAGAGGACGGAAGCACGGACTTCCGATCGTCGTGACCCGCGGAGGGTCGCGCGAGTACATCCTGACGAACCGTCAGAAGGCGTACTTCTGCGGTGAGACGGGCACGGCGAGGACTCGCAACTATCGCGGCCTCACCGTCGAGCTGCACAAGTTCCTCGAGGGCTGGGATCTCGTCGTCGGTGACCGGCCGGCGGCCGTCTGGAGCCTGAGGAACGCCGTCGTGCTCCCCCAGAGTATGACGCGCACGTACGTCGCGGACGGAACGACTGAGACCGTGTTCCTGGCGGACGATGAGAATCTGCTCCTGGTCTCGTACGACTCGAGCTGGCGCGGCTCGGCCTCCTTCGTCCCGCGTATCGACATCCGGAGTATCTGGGAAGAAGTGCGCCCCGACTACGATGTGCACTGGGAGTCCGATGAGGGCGTCCTCTGCGTCCGTCGAAGCGACCACCCGTCGAGAACGAGGGAAGAGGACTGGCCGGTCTGGCTGGCATTCGCGTGTGATCGACCGGTCGTCTTCGACGGTGAGACCAGCTACCGCGAGACCACCTACGAGCGCGACTCAGCCCGGCGGTCGATGGCATCGGCGACGCCGTTCGTTCCCGGTCGTCTTACGTTTCAGCTCGAAGGAGAGGAGAGCTTCGCCGCGGCCGTGACGATCGCGGTTGCCGTCGGCGACACGATGGCGGAGGCGAAGGCGCTCGCGCTTCGCGGGATCAGGGACGAGCTGCTGTTCTACGATGCGAAGATGCGCAGGGTCTGCGACCTGCTGGACCGCGTCGCCGTCGCGTGCGCGGACTCGGATCTTGCCTACGCTCTCCGGTGGGCGACGGCCTCGGTCGACGCGCTCATCATGAATCAGATGGGCGTGGGCATCTTCGCAGGGCTGCACTGGTTTCCCAACTACTGGGGACGGGACACGTTCATCTCGCTTCCCGGCGCCTGTCTCTGCCGCGGCGAGTTCGACGTCGCGCGCGACGTACTGAGAACGTGCGCCGGTCTTCAGGACACCGACGAGAGCAACTGGACATACGGACGCATCCCGAACCTGGCGATGCCAGGCGAGGTCTACTACAACACGGCCGACGGAACGTGGTGGTTCGTTCGGGAGGCGCTGGAGTACGTCCTCTACTCGGGCGACGTCGAGTTTGCAGCGGAGATCCTGCCGTCGGTCGAGCGGGCCATCGTCGGGGCGCTGCTCCACCGGGTCGGAGATGACCTGCTCATCAGGCATGGTGACGCCGAGACCTGGATGGACGCCGTGGGGGAGGACGGCCCGTGGTCGCCTCGGGGCGACCGTGCGGTCGAGATTCAGGTGTTGTGGCGGGAGGCTCTTCTTGCGGGAGCGCGACTGGCCGAGATCGCGGCGGTCGCACTCGCGAGCGGCGACGGGACTGACGACGGCTCCGACGACCGGGCGGACCGGTGGCGCGAGATCGCCGAGAGGGTTGCCACGTCGTTCCGCTCCGCGTTCTGGAACGCCGAGAAGAACGCGCTCTACGATCGCCTGATGCCCGACGGGACACCGGATGATCGCGATAGGCCCAACCAGGTGTTCGCGTTGAGCCTGCCGGATGACGGCCTGCCAACGGATGACGGCTTGCTGACGGATGAGCAGCGGGATGCGGTTCTCGATCGGCTGATGGTGACCTGCGTGCTCCCACACGGTGTGACATCGCTCTCGCCGGACGACCCGCAGTTTCATCCGGTCCACC
>CAZEXP010000039.1:0-16202 GCA_964516845.1 uncultured bacterium | reverse complement strand
CCACACGGTGTGACATCGCTCTCGCCGGACGACCCGCAGTTTCATCCGGTCCACCTGGACCTCGACCGGTACCACTTCGACGAGGCGTATCACAACGGAGACGTGTGGGTGTGGCTGACGGGGCCTGTCGTGACCGCGTTGGTGCGCGGTGGGCGCATCGCGGAGGCCTGGGACCAGACGCGTGTGCTTCGGGACCTGATCTTCAATGAGGGAGCGGCCGGGACGCTGCCGGAGCTCCGGAATGGACGGGCGCCCGAGAGCGGCGAGAATGTCGCCGGGACCGTCTCGCAAGCGTGGAGCCTTGCCGAGTTTCTCAGGAACTTCTATCAGGACTACCTCGGGATCCGGCCGGACATCCCCGCGGGATATCTCGACTTGACGCCGGCGCTGCCGCCGGACCTCCCGTGGGTCTCGTGCCCCGTGCAGTTCGGTTCCGGGACGGCATCCGCATTCTTCAGGACGGACGCGAGCGCGAACGCCGAGCGTCCGAGCGGTGTCTACAGGATCGCTGCCGGCAATGATCTCCCGGAGCTGACCGTTCGATTCACGGCCATGGTCCCGCCGGGCGCCGCCGCGCAGAGGCGCGGTGAGACGGTCGAGGCCGTGCTGGTCCCGGGCTCCGCGCTCGAGTTCGTCGTCGAGCCGAGCGGTGACGGCTGGAGCACGACCGTATCGAGTATCCGAACGCCGTAGATGGATCATCCGTGTCGTGCACCCGAACGCCGCAGACACGCCTTCCGCATCAGACAGTCGATCATCGGAGACTCACTCTTGGATCTTGTCGCCAATCAGCCTCACGCCTGGCTCTACCTCACGGCGCTCGTCGCGGCGATCGCGGCTATCCGGTGGTTCTACCGCCGTGTGCCCGAGACGATCAGCCGGATGATGAGGCTGCTCTTCGCGACGCTCAGGGGTGCGGCGCTGGCCGTCCTCATAGTACTCCTGATGGAGCCCGTGCTCTCACTCGTTCGGACGGCGCACGAGCGGCCCGTGATCGGCGTGCTGGTCGACCGGTCCCGGAGCATGGCCATCGCCGATGCCACGACCGCGGCGACGCGCGGAGAGGAGGCGATCGGGCTTCTCAATGAGATCGTGCTGCCGCGGATCGCGCGGGACGCCGAGCTTGCGGCTTTCTCGTTCGCCGGCGACACGCACTCGTTGGGTACCGAGAGGCTCTCGGTCATGTCCCCGCCGGCGTTTGACGGCGAACTCACAGACATCGCCGGAGCGTTCGAACGTCTTGGGGCGGAGCTCGCCGGCCGGAATCTGGGTGCCGTGGTCGTTGCGACCGACGGAGCCGCCAACGTCGGTGGGAGTCCGTACGATGCCGGTCTTGCCCTCGGCGTGCCCGTGTTCACGCTCGGGCTCGGGGAGAGCGACGCCGGGACGGACATCGCCGTCCGGGAAGCGACGACGAACCGTGTTTCGTACTCGGGCGAGTCGCTGCCGATCCGCGTCCGGGTGTCGAGCTTCGGCTACGCCGATGGCGAGGCGGTAGTCGAGCTGCGCGAGGGAAACGTCGTGCTCGATTCAAGATCGATTCGGCTCTCGGAGTCGGGGGAAGAGGCTGAGGTCACATTCCGGGTGACCCCGGCCGAGCCCGGAATTCATCGATATACGGTCACCGTTCCCCCGGCGTCGGGTGAGCGGCTGACAAGCAACAACACACGCGTCGCCGTGACGAACGTCTTCAAGGGGCGTATCCGCGTGCTCCTGGCCGCGCCGCGACCGAGCTTCGATCTCTCATTCGTGCGCCGCGAGCTCGAGGGTGACCCGAACGTCGAACTCGATGTTGTCGTGGATCTGCCACCGGGTGCCGTACGGGGCGCCGGTGGCGCAGGCCCCGCGTCGCGTCAGGAGCTCCTCGAGTACGATCTCGTCGTCCTCGTCGAACCGGCGGTCGGGGTCCCTCTGACCGTGGACTGGCTGACGGAGTACGTTCGAACGCGCGGAGGCGGGCTCCTGCTCGTGGGGCTGCCGGTCGGTCCGGATGTGGATGGGATCTCGGAACTGTCTCCGATCATCGCCGATGGATCGCGGATCGAGCCCGCCGAACAACGGGTGACTCTGACCATCGCCGGGGAGTCCTCGCCGGTCACGCGCGTGGTCAGCGATCGCGCGGAGAACGCGGTCGTGTGGCGTCAGCTTCCGCCGATCTGGGCGCCGAGGTCCGGCGCGTCCATTCCGGCGGGGGATGCCGCCGTCCTGGCGGCGGCCGGTCCGATCGATGCGCAGGTCCCCGTGGTCGCGTCCGCGCGCCGCGGAGCGGGTCAGGTCATCTCGATCGCCGCCGAGGGTATCTGGCGATGGGAACTGGCGGCAGGTGATGCGCGGCTCCTTGACCGTCTGGCGGCGAACGCGGCGCGGTGGCTGACCGCACGCGACGAACTCGAGCGTGTGGTGGTGCAGGCTGATCGCGACGTGTACGCGGCAGGCGAGCCGGCTGTCGTGTCCGCGCAAGTCTACCGGGCGGACTTTCGACCGGCGGCAGGTGCGGAGGTGACGTGCACCGTGTCGCGGGGAGCGGAGACGGTGCCGCTTGCGGAATTCGAACTTGAGGCCGACGGGGAGTTCTACCACGGGACACTGGATCCTCTGCCGCCCGGACGGTACGTGCTCGAGGCGAGCGCGGTGCTCGCGGGCGAGGATGTGGGGAGTGCCCGAGGGGAGTTCACCGTCGAGGAGTTCAGCCTCGAGGATTCCGAGATCCGGCGGAGGTCGACGCTTCTGACAAGACTCGGAGAAGAGACGGGCGGCGGATACTTCACACCGCAGACTGTGGAGGAGTTCCCCGACGCCGTCCCGCTCGAGTGGGCGACCCGCACGGCTACCCGCGAGCTTGAACTCTGGAACTCACCGTGGATGCTTCTGGCGTTCGTCGGACTGCTTGGCGCCGAGTGGGCGCTCAGAAGGAGCAAAGGTCTTCCGTAGCTGATGCACTTGCGGCGCACAGGCGTCGCGAATAGAGAGGGACCGAGGTCCCGCGCGATGGGAGGTGGGGATGTGTGTCGTGCGCGCAGACCGGTTGCTGGTTGATGTTCGTCCCCTGAATTCCATGTCCCTGCTCCTTCTTCTGTTCACCCTTGTGCCCCTCGTCTCTTCCCCATGTGCTGCATCCGTCCTTATCAACGAAGTGCTCTACGATCCCGACGGTCCGGATACCGGACTGGAGTTCGTCGAGCTGCTCAACTGCGGCTCCTCGGCCGTTCTGCTGACGGGCTGGACGCTTGAGACAGGCAACGGTGCGAACCCGGACGACTGGACCGTCGAATGGACCGGCGGTGACTTCGATCGTCTGGAGCCCGGTGAAATCCTGCTCATCGGCGAGAGCGATGTGGTGCCCACTCCGGATGTCGTGGAACCGCTCGACCTCCAGAACGGACCGGACGGCCTCCGTCTGACCGATGGCACCGACGTGGTCGATGTCGTGGGATGGGGGCATCCGCTTCCTCCCGAGTACTACGAAGGCGAACCTGCAGATGACACCTCGCTGGGGATGTCGCTCGCCCGCGTTCCCGATTGCTTCGATGAGGGCGTGAACGCGTCCGACTTCGCCGCCTCCGATCCGACCCCCGGACGAAGGAATGCCGAGGCGACCGATGTTGCCGTCTCGGTTGCGCACAGGATCGGTGAGGTTCTTCCACGAGGTGACGTGACCCTCGGCTGCGCCATCGCGAATATCGGGGCGCTCCCGATCGCCGGCGGAGACGTGGTCGTCCGGATCTTCCTTGATGGCGCTCTCCAGCCGCTGATCATTTCGACAGCGGAGGAGCCGCTGGCGGTCCGCGATACGCTTCGGCTCGACCTCGCGTTCGATCCCGGCCCGAATGGCTATCACACCGCGCTCGTCGAGGCGCTGCTCGCGGCGGATGCGGACACTTCGAACAACCGGGCTCACACGTCGTTCACCGTCGCGTACCCGGGTTCGCAGGTCGTTGTCAATGAGGTCATGCACTCGCCGGGCGAGCATGAGACCGAGTGGCTCGAACTCGCGAGCGCCGTGGACACCCCGGTGCGGATCGACCGATGGCTCCTCGGGGATGACGAGGACCTGAGCGCGCTCGTGTGCGACGAGGACCTCGAGGCTGTCGAGCCAGGCGGGGGACGGAACGCGCCGGGTCACTGCGGCCGCCTCGAACTCGCGCCCGGTGACTTCCTGGTCGTTGCCCGTGAGCCGGAGGTCGTCGAACCCCGGGCGAGCGCCCCCGTTGTGTCACTCGAAACGTGGGAGGCTCTGTCGGTCACCGATGTCGTGATGCTCACCGATGAGTACGGCACGCCGATCGACATCGTGCGTTACGAACGATCGTGGGGTGGTGGCCGCGATGTAGCGCTCGAGCGAGTGCGGCCTTCGCTGCCATCCGACGACCCGGCGAACTGGGGCAGCTCGGTGTCACCCGAGGGGAGCACACCGGGTCGCGTCAACAGCATCCACGTCTCGGCTCTGCCCGAGGCGGGGCGGCTGACCATCTCTCCGAATCCGTTCACGCCGGATGGTGACGGCATCGACGACCGGTGCGCAATCCGCTTCGACCTTCCGACACCGCAGGCGACCGTTCGTCTGACTGTCTTCGACGTTGTCGGACGTGTCCGTGCCGTGCTCCGTGACCACGATCTCGTCGCGTCGACGACCGAACTCGTGTGGGACGGGAGTGGTGTGGACGGCACGATCCTTCCTGCAGGCATCTACGTTGCCTGTCTGGAGGCGATCGATGCCCGGGCCGGGCTCCTTGTGACGGCGAAGACCGCCGTGGGGCTGGTGCGATGATGGCGGGCCGGACTTCCGCCCCTGCCGTGCCACGTGCTGCCGCCATCATCACCGGACTCCTTCTGTCACTCGTCTTGCCCGGCGTCTTCCCGGTCCGTGCGGGCGCTGTGTTCGAACGCGATGTCGCTCCGTCGGCGACCGACGCCGTCTGTGGCGCCGGCCCTGCGTTCGAGCTCATCGATCTGCTGACCAGGCCGGAGCGCGAGGTGCGGTGGTCGCTCCGCGCGACATCGATGGAACTCTACGGACTGCCGGAGCTTCGGGGTGCGGGTGTGTCGGTGTCGCGGGATTCACCCGGCGCGTCGTTCTCGCTGGGCGCGTCATCGTTCGGCTGCCGGGTCTATCGCGAGAGGGCGGTGGAGGTCGCGAGCATGCGCCGGTGGTCGGAGGATCTCGTCATCGGATTCCACTGGCGGGCTCTCTGTCTGGCGTGGGAGGGCGGCCCCCCCGAGTGGACGGGCGCGCTCGATCTCTCCGCCGCCTGGTTGGTTCATGGCAGACTCGTTGTTGGTCTGTCGGTCCGGAACCTCACGCGTTCGTCCATCCTGTCGTCACCGGTCTCCTCACGCGTATCGGGTGATGCAGCCCTCGTACTCGATGGTGTGACGATCCTGGCGTCTCTATCGGGCGAGCCGGGGTTCGCCCCTTCGCCGGCCCTCGGCTGTGAGATCCCGATTGCAGCGTGCGTGAGCATCCGCGGTGGTATCGGAACGGAGCCCTCGTCGACCGCCTTCGGGCTTCGCCTCGGGAGCGGGCGCGGGCCGGAACGGACGCGCTGGCCGGATGTTGATCTCGCCTGGTCCCGGCACCCCGTTCTCGGTTCCAGCTACTCCCTCACGGTGTCGATACGCATATGAGAATGATGGTGTTCGTGCTGATCGCCGCGATCCTCGGTATCGGCGGAGCGGCATGCGCCGACGATGTCGGAGACGTCCCGGTCGAAGGCGTCGGTGTCGTCGACGCCCCTGGGGCCGCGGGCTGGCAGGAGCTCGCGGAACTCGTTGAATCGCTGCCTGATGACCTCGACGATGAGACGAGGCAGCTGATCGTCGACCTGCTGGCCGAGTCCGGTGGGTTCGCCGCCGCGCCGGAGGGTCTGCCGGACAACGAACTCGAGCCGGAGCCGCCTCCGTTCGTCACGCTCTCCGTGCTGTCCAGAGCCGAAGGCGTGCTCGAGGGTCCATCAGGTTCCGAGAGCGCCGCGGGGTCCGGTGCGGGGGAGTTCGGCGCGAGGGGGTGGCGGAGCTTCGACGCGCGGGCCTTTCTGCGGGTGCGGGGCGACGTCGCCGGTGGCGTCACCTTTGGTGGGGCGGTGGAACGCGACCCTGGTGAAGAAGAGACTCTCGACCACGTCGGCGGGTATCTGCGCTGGGACGTCGGTGATGCGGCCGACGATGACGGCTCCGTGCGCGTCGCCATCGTCGCCGGTGACGTCGTCGCGGAGTGGGGGCAGCATCTGATCGCGGGCGCTCCCGCGTTCGGGACATCAAAGGGTCCGGTACTCTCCGACCGACTTCGCGGATACGATGGCGCGGCGGAGGCGGTCGGTCGGCGCGGCGCGGCTGCAAGCGTGAGGATCGGCGCGTTCGCCGCCGTGGTGCTGGCGTCGCGCACGCTGCTGGACGCGAGTCTCGATGATGACGGGCGCGTGACGGCGATCCGTACCTCGGGAACGCATGTGACGGAGGGGGAACGGTTGGGGAGGGATGCACTGTGCGAGTCGGTGCTCGGTCTCCGGCTCGTGCGTGCGTTCGGACGTTCCTCCGCGAGCGGCCGCGCCTCCTCGGACGGCAAGCGTGCCGATGGTGCGTGTCGCCTCGGCGTGTCGGCTCTGCGCGTTCGCTACGACCGGATGTTCACGCCGGCCGACCCGGTCCGGAACCGATTCGGGTTCGAGGGGGATGCGCTCGAGTTGTGCGGCGTAGACGTATCCGGGAGCGTTTCGGACCTTCGCTGGGGCGCTGAGGTGGCAGCACACCATCCCGGCGAACACGCGGCCGTCCTTACCATGGAGGCGCGTCGCGGTCACGCCCGTGTGCTGCTCGGAGCGGACCTCGTCTCTCGCGGGTTCGGGAGCCCCCTCGGGACATCGCCGCCCGGAGCCTCCTCGGGCGGGAACTGCGTCGCTTCCTGGCTCGGACTGTCGTACAGCGCCCGGGGAGCCTGGTCGGCGTGGTGTCGCGGGCGGGCGACCGGGCACCCGTGGCGCACGTACAACGATCCGCTCCCGCCACACACGGTATCGCTTGCGGCAGGTGGGAGTGCGCGGCTTGGCAGCACCGCGCGACTCACGGCGGAAGTGAGCGTTCGTGGTGAGACGGGGACGAGTGTCGAGCCGTACACGACCGAATCCACGACCGACCGGAGAGAGCGGTTCTCGCTCGCCGCCGGTCGAGTCAGGCGCTGGAAGCTCTGGTTCGCCCGCTCTGCCCGAACGAGGGACGGGGCCGGCTGCGGCCGGCGAACGGGAGCCGGGTGCTCGCTCACCTCGGTCCTCAACCGGCGTGGGGACCGCCTGGACGTGGGCGTGATGCTCGTGTCGGGCGAGGGAAGCGCGCCGACGCTCTATGCCGGGGAGCCGGGACTTCCCGGCGCATTCGGGCTTCGCTCCTTGAAGGGGTCAGGAGCAGGGTGGTATATTCGGGCACGGAAAGCACTCCCGGCAGGCACTCTTGTGACCGTGCGAGTATCGCGGTCGGCCTCCGGGGAGGAGCTGACGCTTGGCCTCGCCATCGAGGCGGGGACGACCAGCCGGCGATGAGAGCGGGAGCCGAACATCCACGAGGCCCACCAACATCGCACACCCAAGGAGCCCACAATGCCAGAGACGACGAACTCGGTGGTACTGACCGAGGAAGGTCGCACCTACGCGCCGCACGAGGCGGTCATCGAGGCGTCCCGATGCCTCATGTGCGAGGACCCGCCGTGCAACACGGGGTGTCCGGCCTCGGTGGACGTGCGCCGCTTCATCCGGAAGATCCGCTTCGGCAACTTCCGCGGAGCCGCCAGGCTTATCCGCCAGGCCAACATCATGGTCGGTGTCTGTGGTCGCGTCTGCCCGCAGGAAATGCTCTGCATGGAGCACTGCACCAGAGCGCAGCTGGACACGCCGATCGACATCGCCGGGCTCCAGCGCTTCGCCGGTGATGTGGAACTCGCGGGGCTCGCGCCCGTGCCGGAGATCGGGGCAAGGCGCGACGCGCGCGTCGCCGTCATCGGTGCCGGTCCGGCCGGGCTTGGCGCCGCGGCTGAACTCGCGAAGGCCGGCGTCGGCGTGACCATCTTCGAGAAGGCCGACGGCCCGGGTGGCGTGTTGACCCACGGCATTCCGCCCTTCCGCCTCGACCAGTCATTCGCGACCGATGAGTTCTCCTACGTCGAGCGGCTGGGTGTGAAGATGCAGTACGGCGCGAACGCCGATCCCGCGGCTCTTCTGGGCAAGGGGTTTGACGCCGTGTTCGTCGGCATCGGGTTGGGACGGCCCTACACGATTGGTCTCGAAGGCGAGGATTTCGACGGCGTGCATGTCGCGGGCGAGCTCCTGGCGCGTGTAGCGGCCGGCGAGACGCCGTCGCTCGGCGAGGATGTCGTTGTCATCGGCGGCGGGAACGTCGCGATGGACGCTGCCATGACGGCGCTCAGGCTCGGCGCCGCGAACGTCCACCTCTGTTCGCTCGAGTCACACGACGAGATGCCGGCATTCCGCTCGGAAATCGACGAGGTGCAGGCCGAGGGCGTCGTGTTCCACCCGCGGACAATGCCGGTTCGTATCCTCGGCGAGAACGGCAGGGTCTCAGGCTACGAAGGTATCGGCATCCGCTGGAAGACCCCCGGCAGGCTGGTCCCCTCGAACGCGGAGTGCATCAGCGGGACCGAGTTCCGCTTGCGGGCGGACGCGGTCATCGAGGCCATCGGCACCGGTGTGCTCGACCGGTTCGCCGGCGTGGAGACGGACCAGCGGGGCGTCATCAAGGTCGATACCGATACGATGCGGACCTCGATGGACCGCGTGTTCGCCGGGGGCGACATCGCAAACGGCGGCGCGACCGCGGTCCTTGCATACGGAGAAGGGAAGCGAGCGGCCGGAGCCATTGTCGAGATGCTCGACCGCGAGAGCGGGAAGGGAGGTGGCGCCTGATGAAGAAGCCGAACCTTGCAGTCGACTTCTGCGGAGTCCGTTTCCTGAACCCGTTCGTGCTGGCGGCAGCGCCGCCGACCGACAGTGCGGAGATGATCGCTCGCGGCTTCGAAGCCGGATGGGCCGGCGCGGTCGTGAAGACGCTGGGCCTTGAGCACGTCGAGGTGAACCTCGTCTCGCCGATGATGGTGGGCATGGATTACGAGGACAAGCGGCTGGTCGCGCTCCAGAACATCGATCTCATCTCCGACCGCGACATCCGCGAGGTGCTCCCCGAGGTCCGCGAACTCAAGAAGAGCTACCCGGACCGTGTCGTCATCGTCAGCATCATGGCGAGCACGGAGGATGAGTGGAAGGAGA
Organism: uncultured bacterium; assembly: GCA_964516845.1. Taxonomy (GTDB): domain Bacteria; phylum Joyebacterota; class Joyebacteria; order Joyebacterales; family Joyebacteraceae; genus JAPEKQ01. The sequence goes on along the minus strand of CAZEXP010000039.1, from coordinate 6,936 downwards.
TTACCCGCCGGGTGCAGGAGGCGGGGGCGGACATGATCGAGTGCAGCTTCTCCTGTCCGCATGGCATGCCCGAGCGGGGGATGGGGTCGGCCGTCGGGCAGAGCGCCGAACTGACCTATGAGCGCGCGAAGTGGGTCGCGGAAGCGGCCGAGATTCCCGTGCTCATCAAGCTGACACCCAACGTCACCGACATGCGGCCCGTCGCCGAGAAGGTGAAAGAGGCGGGGGCACAGGGTGTGACGTGCATCAACACGGTGAAGGGTCTCATCGGATTCGATCTCGACACGATGTCACCCATCCCGTCGGTCGAGGGGTATTCGACCGAGGGCGGCATTTCCGGACCGGCCATCAAGCCGATCGCTCTGAGGTTCGTTGCCGATGTTGCGCGCGATGTTGGTATTCCGGTCGCCGGTGTCGGTGGTGTGGTGACCTGGAAGGACGCCGCGGAGTTCCTGCTCGCGGGAGCCGGCATCGTCGAGGTCTGCACCGCGGTGATGCGGTACGGCTACGACATCGTCGAGGAGCTCAACGAGGGGCTTCTGCTCTATCTCGAGGACAAGGGTCTGAGTTCGCCGATGGATCTGGTGGGGAAGGGACTTTCGAAGATCGTCGGCCATGGGGAGCTTTCGCGCGCGACCAAGGTGCTGGCGACCGTCGATGAGGACACGTGCATCGGATGCGGAGCGTGCGTGATCGCGTGCCGCGACGGCGGACACCAGGCGATCGAGTTCGCCGGGCCGGACGCGGGCGACGATGCCCGTATCCCGAAGGTCGACGACGAGAAGTGCATCGGCTGCGGGTTCTGCCGGACGGTCTGTCCGGTGGACGGATGCCTGACGATGCAACCGCGGAAGGAGAAAGCCGCGGTCTAGGAGAGCGTGATAGCAGCACTCGTCGAGCGGCCACGGAGTCACTCAATGCATCGACCCTGACGGACATCGTTGGGGTCGATGTCTTTGTTTGTGGGAGGGTCGGTAAGGGCAGGAATGCTAGACAAACTGTATGCGCTGTGCTAGCCTATCTGGTATCATAGTACGTAAATAGACGCTCGTAGTGTACTGAGTGAGGTTTCATGGTGAATCCGTATTGACATAGCTCGTGTCGGGAAGTATAATGACAACGTTTCCTCCCTCGGGAAACGCCTGCCTCTCCCGCCCAGTCTCGCAGCTGGGTGGGGAGGCGGGCAGTGAGGGCAGGAAGCGCCGCGGACGTGGAGAGCGATCAGAACACACCAGGGAAGCAACAGAAGGGCGACTGGAGGATTGGTTGGCACCAGTCCAGTCGCCCGGCCAAGAAGCGGGGCTGTCTCGCACCGTGAGGTGCGGGGGCGCTCGCTCTTGTGTTCGGGAATATACGCGCACCGGCCTGACCCGTCAAGAGCGGTGTTCGAGTGTGCCGGGGTGTCGAAGGAGGAGCGATGGCGAGCTGAGCACTGCGGGAGGTGCGTAAGCGGCCGGTGCTCAGTAGTCAGGAGCAGGCCGTGACAGTGATGTCATAGGTTGTTGCCTCACACCGGGCAGGAGGAGAGCAGGCATGCGTTCCAGCACACTGGTACTCGCGCTGATTCTCTCGGTTCTCATCGTCGTCCCCGCGTCGGCCAATTCGGTCGGCAGCGGTACGATCGAGTTCGAGGGGACACTGACTGACGCCGGCAGCGGCGTTTATACGGGAACGATTGACGCAACTGAGGGCTCTTGGTATGTGGCCGGTGGTGGCGGAGCAGGGATCTCCGTGGCGGGCGGTTTCGACGTCTACGCCAAGGAGGGCGGCTGCGCCCTCGTGCAGGGCTACTACGGTACGGGAGCCTGGAACTGCTCCGGGCTTGACACGTACACGATCGGGCACGACACGTACGACGACCACGACGCGTACCCGGACAACTTCGGCAGCCCACCTCCCTGGGGCGACTTCTGGAATCCCGATGTTCCCGACTACTACAACTACGAGCTGCTGCTGACGGTGGACGGCTGGGCACTCCAGTTCAAGGAGCAGTACCACGGCACGCCGATGTCGGGTCGGATGGACTGGACGAATATGTATGCAGCCGAGACCGACATCGGCTCATACACGGGAACGGTCCCGGCTGACCCTGATGCCAACGACGGGGACGCCTTCGCTCACGGCGCCGGCGCCGGCTGGTGGGACATGGACTGGACCTGGGGCACCGATGCCATCCCGCTCGAGCTGGCAGGATTCGACGTGACCATCGACGATCTGGGTGGTGACCTCTACCACGTGACGCTCACGCCGGCGGACCCGACGGAGGTCTGGGTCGATGACGACTTCACCGATGCGACGCCCGGGTGGGGCGTGACGCACTTCGCAAGCATTGGGGATGCTGTCGCTGCTGTGGGAGATGGAGGAACGATCCGGATCTCAGCGGGTACGTACGCCCAGGGAGTCAATCTGAGTCCGGGGCATGACCTCACATTCGCCGGTGCAGGCAGGGACCTCGTTACCTGGATCGCTCCCCCGGCAGATGAGTGCATCCACTGCGACATGACCGGATATACCGGTGCGATGTTCTATGAGATCTACGGTATCACGTTCGACTGCCGAAGCGAGGCGGCGACGACCCACGGTACCGGCATCATGCTCACGTCGGCCATTAGTGGTCCACTCAGTCTCGACATTCACGATTGCCGCTTCGTCGAGGACCGTGCGTCTGGTGACGGCGATCATTGGGCGAGCTCCATGTGGATCTGCCACAACCGATATGCCGCTCGCGATGGGCTTGGAAACGCTCCCGTTCACATCCATGACAACATAGACGAGACGTGGGGCGGGGTCACGATGTCGAACTGCCAGGCCTATGACATCCACGACAACGTGTTCGATGGATGCACGGATGCGCTCTACAACGGCCACGGCTGTCCCGATGTTGCGGGGCAGACATTCGGGGACCATCACATCTACGCGAACACATTCAAGAACGCGAGTGACCTGCTGCATCCTGGTGGTGATCACGATCCATCGATCGCCTGGTTCTACTACGGAGCCGGGGGCGGCACGCATCTGCCGAGCGTGATCGAGAACAACATCTTCCAGGACAACGACGCGGCGATCGTGTTCGCCATGGATACGGACATGACCTACCCCGCTCATGTTCTGAGCAACAACAGTTTCGTGAACAACGGACTGGCACTGCAGGTCATGGGGACGTACGCGACGACAATCGATGCGTCAGCCAACTGGTGGGACAGCGCAGACCCCGCGGCTGTTGCGGGAGTTATCGAAGGCCCTGTGGACTACTCACCGTGGCTCGGTACTGGCGCCGACGTTGCTGATCCGGGCTTCTATGGTGATTACTCAATCCTCTGGGTGGACGACGACAGTGATCAGACCGGTTCGGCCGGGCTTATTGGCGAGGCAATCGGCCTTGTCTCCGGAAGCACCGTCAATGTGGCTGCCGGCACATACGTCGAGCAGGTGACCATCGAGAAGTCGCTCAGTCTCCTCGGTGCGGGAAGCACTACCACGACGATCCAGGCTCCAGCCACCGGTCGCGCTCTGATCACTGAGGGCACCTATGACTGGGACTACGTTGTAGCTGCGGACGGCGACGGGACGCCGATCGATGTCAGGATCGGCGGCTTCACGATCGACGCCAATGGCGAGGACGGCGACGGCACGCTGTGTCTTGCCGGCGTCTTCCTCCGTGATGTCGGTGACGGCATTGACGACGGCGTCTATAACTGCGTCGTCGACAACTTCGGCACCTACTACGGTGGTTGGGCTGGTGCGCCGTACAACACATTCACCGGGAACAGCGGTGTCGTGATGTACGGGATGTGCAAGCTCGCCCTCGACGGTAATGATATTGCCGACTACACCGTGCAGGGAATCGCAGCGAGGGGTGCCGGCTCGCAGTATGTCGTGAGCGGGAACGACCTGGACGGCACGGACGCAAACTACGCTGGGCTCTATGTAAGGGACGCGTCCGCGAGCGTGACAGGCAATACGGTCTACGACCATCCGTGCATCGGCATCTTCCTGTATGAGCCTGCGGCTTCGGGAATCGACGTCACCTCCGGAAACACGCTTACAGACAACGACGTCGGCGTGTCAATGAAGGGGGTCGTAGGGTCTGACATCATCGGCAATACGATCACCGGCTGTACCGAGCGGGCCATCATCATCCAGCAGGACAGTGATGGCAATACGGTCGAGAACAACGTCATCGCCGTCAGCAGCGGAGACGCGACCGGTGCAATCGTGATCGGCTCGGATTCCGGCGGCAACACCATCGGTCCGGACAACGCGATCACCGTGGCCACATCCGGAGGAGGTCTGCTCTATTCAGTGCACATCGCCACGCCCGGGGACAACACGATCACCGGCAACACGATCGTTGGCGGCAAGCGCGGCGTTCAGATAGATGGTGGCAGCACGGGAACGACGACGATTACCGGGAACCACATCTCCAACGGCGGACCCGTCGACAATATGACGTACGGCATCGGGGCGAACGCTGGCGACCTCGTCATCACAGGCAATACTCTCCTCAACACGGTCCGTCCGGTTGAGTTCTTTGGCGTCCACGATGTGACGATGACCAGCAACGTCCTGAACGGCTCCAACTACTTCGGAGTGAACTGCGGGAGCTTCTCGGGCGCTGTTGCCATCAACAACTGCAGCTTCCTCAGTATCAATGGGAACGCCATCAGCAACCAGACTACGACGGTCGTCGATGGCGAGCTGAACTGGTGGGGGAGCGCGACGGGCCCGACCCACTCGGGGAACCCCGGGGGCGTCGGGGAGCCGAGCACAGACTACGTCGACTACGACCCGTGGATCGGCAAGGCGGGCGCCGAGAACGTCGTCTTCTATCCCGAGCTGCTCGAGCTGAACGAAGCTGCCCAGGGTGGTCCTATGGCCGTCAAGTATCTGGGCGGAGCTTCAGATCTGCTCTACGGATTCTCGATCACGTTCACCTGGGACCCGACCAAGGTCTCGATGGACGGTGTCTCCATGGGCGACATCTTCCCCGGCGTGTTGTGGACAGACTTCACGTTCCTCTACTACGGCGGAGTTGGGACCCACACGATCGACTGCACGCGACTCGGTGCGGCGACCGGCGTGACAGGCCCCGGCACGCTGTTCACGATCAATCTCAGTGCCGTTGGCTGCGGGTCGGATGACATCACCATCACGAGCATCCTCTTCCGCGACAGCGGGAACCAGCCGCTCAGCGGCGTCTACGCCAGGAACGGTGCAATCTCCATCGATACCGAGATCCCGGCTCTGGCGACCCTGACAGTGGACAACCTCGACAACCCGTACTTCAACGACTACGCGAAGAACGGGGATGATCTTGTCATCGAGGCGACGGTCACCGACGCGTGCGGCGCTCTTGATGACGTGACGGTGGAGGCGAATCTGTCGATGCTGCTTCTGACAGGTGGTGGCCTTGCCGTGGCGCCCACCATCTACTCGTCCGGAACGGCGACGTGGAACCTCAATGACGTTGATCTCACCGGTGACGGCCCGAAGGTCATAACCGTGACGGTGACCGACCTCCTGGGCAACTCATCGTATGATGAGATCATGGTGAACGTGGATAACACGTCACCGTTGGCTGTGACGGATCTTGTCGCTGCCCCTGGCCATAACAAGGCGGAGCTGACGTGGACCGACAGTCCGGCGACGTATGATGACAACTTCCACGAGTACGTGGTTAGGAGCCATGCGTGGGGTGACGCCGGGTATCCTACCTATCCCGCGCTTGGTGTTCCCGACTATCCGGCGAATGCTGGAGACGGCGATCTGGTCAATGAGAATGTCACCGATGGCAGCTACACCGCCATCTATGCGCCGGACAACAGCGAGCGGAGCATCCTCTACTACGGTGTCTTCGCTCGTGACAAGGCGGGCAACTACGGCCCCGCCGGCACGGGTGACCGGTGCACGAACTACTGGCTCGGCGACGTGGCGAGGGAGTCCGACAACGAGTGGATCCCTGAGGGTCGCGTGTTCGATGCGGATATCGCCAAGCTCAGCGGCACCTATGGTGGCGCCCCGTCCGGCAGCTTCCTCACGTGTGACGTCGGTCCGACCGACGATCACAGCAGAGTCGGTATCCCGGTGCCTGAAGGCTTCGTGAATTTTGAGGATCTGATGATCTTCGCGATGAACTACGGCGTCGTCGCTCCGCGGATCGTGCCGTTCCTGACCGAGCCCGGAATCGGCGATTTGGTCCTGGCGCTGAGCGAGGCCGGCCGGTCGAACGACGGCGTGCTGACGCTGGCACTCCGTCTCGAGGGCAATCTCGGTGACGTCAAGGGTCTCTCGGCCGAACTGGAGTTCGACGGTCTTGAGTTCCTGTCGGCTCGCCTGAGCGATGAGATGAGCGCTCCGGTGGCCGAGGTGTTCTTCTGGAGTGACGCGGCATCCCGCAGCACACAGGTCGATGTGGCCGTGCTCGGCACGGACGTGACGATCGGTGGATCGGGCGATGTTGCGCTGCTCACGTTCCAGATTGTGGACGAGGCGTACACGGTCGACTTCACGTCGGCCGCGCTCCGCGGCGCAGCCAACGATGAACTGACGGCAGATTTCGAGGGCCTCAGCCACGATGGCGTCCCCGCGAGCTTCAAGCTTGTTCAGAACACCCCGAACCCGTTCAACCCGGTGACGACGGTCGGCTATCACCTGCCGAGCGAGTCGCGTGTGACGATCCGCATCTTCGACGTGACGGGTCGTCTTGTGACGACGCTCGTCGATGAGGTGGTCGAGCCGGGTCGGCACACAGTGGCGTGGAACGGGACGAGTGAGTATGGCGAGTCCGTGGGCAGCGGCGTCTACTTCTGCACGATGGAGACGCCCGAGTACCGCGGTTCGCACAAGATGACGCTGCTGAAGTAATTGGAGTCATAGAGGCGAGCGACCGGAGGGGTGCGGCCCCCCGGCGCTCGCCTGTCTGTGCTGTTGGTGCGC
>CAZEXP010000038.1:0-22091 GCA_964516845.1 uncultured bacterium | reverse complement strand
ATAGCCCTTGGCATCCGGATCGGTCGGATGGCATCCGGCGCAGTGCCCCATGTACCCGGCTCTGCCCTCCGCGATCAGGTGGGCAGCAACATCCTCGGAGGCCGCCTGCTCAGTGGCGTCAGCCTCGCCGTTCACGATGGTACCCGGCTCCGCGATCGCTGCCGCCCCGACGGTCGCTCCCGTCTCCGCACCACCCGGACCCCACCACGCGCGCGCGAAGTAGAAGCCCGACGACGTTGCGGTCACGATGAGGATGAGCGCGAAGGCGAGCATCCCCAACGTCGGTGCGAGTCTGAGATACTCTCGGTGCCGCTTCACGATGAGGAGCTTGAGCAGAAGTACGGTGAGCAGACCCAGCGCCACGAGGCCGTGAAGCGCGCCGCGGACCGTCATACCATCACCGATGAGAGCGACGTACCTGACACAGAGCCAGCTGTTGATGAGCACGAGCAGCACGCCGAGCCAACCGGCCATTCGGTGGAGCATCTTCAGGCTCCCGACGCTCATGCTCTTCTCCTTGCGCCCCATGAGCGTGAGCATCGACAGCCCGGCTACCACCGTCGTGACGAGCAGGATGACCGAGAGGAACGGTTTGCAGTAGTGCATCTCTATGCCTCCTCCCCCGATGTCTTTCTGTGATGGATGGCCGCGCGGGTCTTGCCGATACCCTTCGTCGGCGGAACGCCCTTCGGGCAGACCTTCACGCAGTTCCAGACCATGTCACAACCGTGGACTCCGTTCTCATTGTCGACCAGATTCATCCGCTCCTCAGCAGCACCGTCGCGCGGGTCGGCGAAGAACCGGTAGTGCTTCGCGAGCGCAGCCGGACCGAGGTAGCCGGGGGCACTTTCGGCCACCGGGCAGACGCCCTGGCAGCTCGCGCAGAGAATGCAGTTCGTATACGGCTCCGCCTCGCCCCAGTCCTCGGGTGAGACCAGTCGCTCACACTCGGGGTCCGGATCCGAAGGCTTGAGCCACGGCATGACCGACTCCTCCTTCGCGAAGAAGACGTCCATGTCGACGACGAGATCGCGGAGCACCGGAAGATTCGGGAGCGGCTGCACCATGACCTTGTCGCCGAGAGAACTCACCTGCGTCCTGCACGCGAGTCCGATCTCACCATTGATCACCATCGCGCACGAACCGCAGACCGCGCCCCGGCACGAGTAGCGAAACGCAAGTGTCCCATCCTGCTCCTGTTGAACGCGGAGCAGCGCCTCGAGCACGGTCAGACCGGGCTGTTTCTGCAGCGCGTACTCGCTCCACCGGATGTCTGACGGACCATCGTTCCGCGGGTCGAATCGACGGACGCGGAAGGTGATCACGCCGGACCCGGCCGATGCACCCGCGCCGTCCTGTCTGGCCGCGCCCATCAGTACTTCCTTTCCATCGGCTCGTAGTCGGTGATAACAACATCCTCGAACGAGAGAGCGGGCGCGCCGTCCTCGCCGCGCGTGGCCATCGTGTGCTTGAGCCAGTGTTCGTCGTCACGACCAAGGTGATCGATGCGCCAGTGCGACCCGCGGCACTCGGTCCGCTTGAGCGCCCCGAGCGCGGTCGCCTCAGCGAGTTCGATCATGCCGCCAAGCTCGAGTGCGTCGATGAGGTCGTAGTTGAAACCGCGGTTGGTCGCGTCGACCGACACGCTCGCGTACTCCGCGCGGAGCCCGGCGAGCTCCTCGACAGCCTCAGCAAGCGGGCCGTGCTCCCGGAAGACACCGACCTTCATGGTCATCGCCTGCTGCACGCGCTTCCTGATGCCGACCTGACGCGGTCCAGTCTCGCGGGATGCGGATTCGTGGATGTGGTCGACCTGCGTCTTGACGGCGTCTGTGTAGGCAGCGGCCGGGACGTCGCCCGCACCGCCTGAACCCGCACCGGAGGAGAGAGCGGCACCACCGGCACCAGCCTTGCCAGCCAGTTCCTTGGCCGCGCGGTCCCCCGCGCGCTTCCCGAACACCAGCGTCTCGAGCAGCGAGTTCCCGCCGAGCCTGTTGGCGCCGTGAACGCTCACACACGAGCATTCGCCGGCAGCAAAGAGTCCCGGCAGGTCCGTCACGCCGTCCTCGTCGCACGCGATGCCGCCCATCGAGTAATGCTGACCCGGTTGCACCGGGATCGGCTCATCGATCGGGTCGACACCGGCGAACTCCATCGCGATCTGGCGTATCCCGGGGAGCCTCGTCTTGATGACGTCGGCCCCGAGATGTCTGATGTCGAGATGAACGTAGCCGCTCCCGTCGCCCTCGAACGCGCGACCCTCGTTCGCCTCGGTCTGGATCGCCCTCGCGACGATGTCGCGCGGCGCCAGCTCCATCACACTCGGCGCGTAGCGGTCCATGAACCGCTTGCCGTCGGCCCCGCGGAGCAGTCCTCCCTCACCGCGCACGCCTTCCGAAATGAGGATGTTCGTGCCATAGAGCGTGGTCGGGTGGAACTGGACGAACTCCATGTCCTCAAGCCTCGCCCCGGCGCGATAGGCTGCTGCGGTGGCGCTCCCGGTGTTGATGTAGGCATTCGTGGTCTTGGCGAAGATGCGGCCGTGTCCGCCGCCTGCGAGGATCACCGCTCCGGCAGGAAAGCTCTCGATGTCACCGGTCGGGATATGGAGGGCGACCGCTCCCACGACGGCATCGCCGTGCTTCACCAGCTCAAGAAGCAGCCACTCCGAGTAGACGGTGATCCCGCGCTTGAGGGTTTGCTCCCAGCACGTGTGGAGCAGATGGTGCCCGGTCCGGTCCGCCGCGAAGCAGGTCCGCGGGAACCCGGCCCCGCCGAACGGACGCTGCGCGATGCGACCGTCGTCGAAGCGGCTGAAGTACGCGCCCCAGTGCTCCATCTCAATGACGGCCGCCGGCGCGTCCTTCGCAAGGATCTCCGCGCGAGGCTGGTCGGCCAGGTAATCCGAGCCCTTGATGGTGTCGAATGCGTGGCGTTGCCAGGTGTCGTCGCCGCCGTCCGGGTGGTTGCCGAGCGATGCGTTGACGCCGCCCTGCGCCGCGCCCGAGTGCGAACGGATGGGATAGACCTTCGACATCACGGCGACGGTCCGCCCGGCGTCGTGCGCGGCGATCGCCGCGCGCAGCCCGGTAAGGCCGCCACCGATGACGAGGATGTCAGTGCGTTCCATCAGCGCCCCTTGCCAGAGTGAACCCGACGCATCGTAGCAGATACGCTCACGAGGTCTCAGGGTATTCCCGACGGATGTTCAGATGCGGGATGGTGGCGCGGGTTGCGCGGACGGAGCGGATACAGGTCGGAACGCGGTGGGTCGAGGCCAGCTTGGTCATGGAGAAACGACGGGGTCGCGGCGGAACCGGATGGATCACTTCAGGTGCACGAGCTTCGCGGTAACGCGCTCGCCGGCGACCGTGGCGCCGATGAGGTAGACGCCGGAAGCGACCTTCGCACCGGAGGTATTGCGACCGTCCCAGGTGAGCTCGTGTCGACCAGGCGCCAGGTCACGGTCGGCCAGAGTCGCAACGACTCGGCCGGACACGTCGAGCACCCGGACGCGAGCGTTAGCGCCGGGCGCGGATATCGTCAGGGCAAGCGTGGAGCTTCCGCGAAAGGGATTCGGGGCGGCCGGCGACAACATCGCGCGGCTCCCCTGCTCCTCTCCCGTGTCAACGTCCGTGGCCCAGGGCAAGGCGAGGCCGAGTCCCCTGAGTGCGTCGCCATCAAAGTCGAAGAGCGTGAGGTTCTCATACGGGCTCCCGGGACCGCCGTCGACCGCGAGGTATCCGGGCTCCCAGTAGATGACGCCGGTGCCCAGTCCGCCGGGAACACCCTCAACGACCACGACAACGTCGCGAAGGAACTCGAACTGCCCGTCGGGCGTCGCGGGATAGTTCTCGTGGAGCTGCGACTCTTCCCCGACGAAGTTACCCGTGTCGTCATACCAATCGAGTGTCCACGGATACGCGGTCTCGACGACCATCAGCTCCTTGCCGTAGCGCGTCGCGAGGTCCGCAAGATTGTCACGCAGGTCCCAGATGGTCCCGTGCCACCATGGATAATAGGACAGCCCTATGATGTCGAACGAGACCCCTCGCGAGATGAGGTTGTCGTAGAACCACTGACATCCGGCGTTGTCGCCACCCTCTGCGCGATGGATGATAACGGCCGGCTGCTCCTGGACGCTCAGGCTGTCCCGCGCCCCGGCGATGCCGGCGCTCAGGAGCGCCGCGAAGTTGTCCCACTGCGCGGGCGTATCCCACTCGCTCCCCTGCCATCCGACGCGACCGTCGTCCCAGAGCATCCCCGGCGAGACCTCGTTGCCGATCTGGATGTACTCCGGAACCACGCGGGCGTCCCGGAACGCGAGGACCACCGAGTTCGTGTAGGCGTATACCGAATCGACGAGTGCTGCGAACGGGAGCCCCACCCATGCCGCGGGCTTGGTCTGCTGGCCGGGATCGGCCCATGAATCCGAGTAGTGAAGGTCGAGCATCAGGTCGAGTCCGGCGGCCTTCGCCTCCTGCGCCATCAGGATGGTCTCGGAAAGCCCGTGCCACGGCTCGGCCGGCGTGTGCCAGAGACGGAGTCGGACGATCTCCTGTCCGTGCCCGGCGAGCGCCGCGAACAGGTTCACCGGCTGATCGTCCACGCGATACTCCGCGCCTGCCGCGAGAAGCTGGTGCGTGAACGAGATGTCCGAACCGACGTGCGTCCCGCCCGGCATCCAACCTGCCCTGTGATCGAAGAACGCGTGAGTGGATGAAACGGGAGCCGCCGCCACGGTGATGGAGCGGTTGTCGATCGAGCTCTCCCAACGGTCGTAGGTTGCCTCGGCAATGACGAACTTGTATTCATGCGCGCCGGAGTCAAGGTCGAGAGTGACCTCGTAGGCGCCGTCGCCGTCGGGGTCGGTAAGCGCGTCGGTGTTGCCATCCCAATCGTTGAACGATCCACGCGCCACGACAGTGTCGACGCCCGGCTCGAAGCGCCCGAAGCTCATCTCGATCCGCATGTCAACGGCAAGCCTCACCGGGATCGCCGATGCCGCCGTCGAGACGGCGAGCACAAGCGCGACCATCAGTGGGATTGCCTTCGGACAGGACGGTGTCACGAGGCTCCTCTCAGGGAGTGTCGTCCAGCGCCAGCAGGTCGGCGAGCGCCATCACATCTACATCAAGGCCATAGCGGTGCATCATGTCCCGGAGCTGCATCACGCACGACGGGCACTCGGTGACGACAACGTCAGCGCCGGTCTCGCGGATGCACTCGGCCTTCCGCTCACCGATCAGCGACGCGACATCGTAGTGCATAAACGTGAAGGATCCGCCGCCGCCGCAGCAGCGGTCGGAGTCGCGCATCTCCACGAACTCGACCCACGGAAGCGAGCGGATGAGCTCGCGCGGCTCGTCGGTGATACCCTGTCCGCGCACGAGGTGACACGGTTCGTGGTACGTCACCCGGAGCCTGCCATCGGGTGGTGTGGCATCGGCGTCATCGCCACCCGAAGCGCCACGCACGGCTCTCTCGCCACGCCCGGCTGCCTCGCCACGCCCGGGCGCGTCGCGCCGCCCTGCGAGAACGCCCTCCTTCGCCAGAAACTCGGCGAAGTCGAACACCGGGACACCGAAGCCGCCTTCAATCCCCAGCGTCTCCTTGTACTCGCGCTTGAGCGCCAGTCCACCGGAGGCGCAGCACACGACAACGGCTTCGACACTCGCCCGGCGGAACACTTCGATGTTCTTCCGCGCGAGTTCCCGCGCCGTCACGTAATCACCCGAGTTGAACACCGGCGTCCCGCAGCAGACCTGCGCCTTCGGGATGACGACGTCGAACCCGGCTTGAGAGAGCGTGCGAACGATCGCCCGCCCCGTCTCGGGGTAGACGAGGTTCGTCGCGCAGCCGACGAAGAAGCCGATGCGCCGCGCGGCTCGGTCAGCAGCCTTCGTGTCGCCCGCCGCGCGAGCACTGCCGCGCTCGGCACGCACGAGTTCCGGCACGGACCGCGTCAGCGCGACCGGAGCGAACTCCGGCAGCACACGGTCGCGGTCCATCCCGACGATCGGAAGGAGTCTCCGGTACACGCTGTTCTCGGGAAGCCCACGGAGAAGCACGCGCTGGAAGAACGAGCCGAGCCGGCCAAACGGCGGAAGCAGACGCCCCCGACGAAGAAGGAACCGGAACGCGATGCGCTTGACGAACGGAAGCCGCCCGGCTTCGACCAGACCGCTCCGCGCGGCGAGGACCAGGTCATCGACCTGGACCCCATTGGGACAGCTGGCGACGCACGCCTTGCAGTTGAGACAGAGCTGGAGCCGGTCATCGAAGGTCTTCGAGATGTCGATCTCGCCGTCGAGGATCGCCTTGACGAGCGCGACCTTCCCGCGAGCGGCGGAACTCTCGACTCCGAGTTCTGCGAACACCGGGCAGACCGAGTGGCACGTGCCGCAGCTGCGACACTTCGCGGCGAGTTCGCGCCTGAGTTCGAGCTCTCGTCCGGGACCGGCCATGACTACTCCTCCCCCGGCCAGAGCTCGTCGATCGACGGAAGCGCGCCGGCGGGATCCAGCTCGGCCTTCAGCCTGGCGAGCACGTCGCGCCACCCATCGGCGGCCTGCGCTCCCGGTACAGCGGTTGTCGCCGACCGGGCCTCCGCGCACATCTCGCCGGAGCCGCGGGGGGAGCCCTCGAGCCCCGCGAAATCGTGTTCGAGTCGCCGCTCGACGGCCGTGCGGTTCGCCTCGGTCTCGAGCCGGAGCGTCGCCCCGAGGATCGTGCCGAGACAGCCCCGCGACCCGATGAAGAGCTGCTTGAGATCGTATCCGGTGACGCACTTCACCGTGCGGGCTCCCGCGCGCGTCGTCGAACCGTCCGCGAGCCGAACATCGAGTGCAAGAACGTACCGACGGATCGTGGAGCCGAGCCGTGTGTGACCGCCCGGCGCATGCGAAAGGAGTTCGCCCAGGGTCCGCTCCTCCGGAACGAGTGTCGCGGGTGGCCAGAAGAGACCATGGCCCTCAAGCGCGACAGCGAGTTCCGCCATCGTTGTGGCGGAACTCGCGTCGGTCATCAAATCCTCGGGGGCAACATTCATGCTGCCTGTCGGTGTCTCGCTCATCGGCATCTATCGCATCTTCACCATGCGGCCGACATCGGAAGCAGCGCTGGTGTCGTCCTCGCCACGTACTTCGATGACGTACAGGTACAACCCGTTGGCGACCCTATCACCCTCATTGTCGGTGCCGTCCCACTCGATCTCGTTGTAGTTGAGATCGCCCGGAGCGTTCTCGAGGACACGGATGCGCCGGCCGCCTACAGTGTAGATGCTGATCTTCACATCCGCTCCGCTCTGATTGAGCAGATAGATGATCCGCGTCGTCTGATCGAACGGATTCGGGTGATTCGCGACCTTCTCGATGCGGATCCGCGACCCCTCAGCGATGTGCAGGACGAAACGGGACGTCACCCCGTTGGCGTCCGTGGCGCGGAGCTTGATGTCGTAGCTCCAGTCACGGACCGTCGTCGTGTAGGTCAGCCGATACCAGCGGCTCTGCTGCCCCGCGGTGTCTGTGACCGCCTCGACCGTGTAGAACTCGGGATCGACGGGGCCGATGTCGCTCTCCTCGAGCACGATCGACGTTGGGTCGATCTCGACCTCGTCGATGATGTCGGCCACGATCGTGATGGGATCCTCGCCCGCCGCCTCGAGGAAGTCACCGCTGACATACGGCACACCGTCCACGGTCAGCTGGATCGACGGCGGCGAGGTCTCGATGTGCAGGAGCGGATCACCGAGCAGCACGAAGCGGCGCGCGGCGATACCCGAACCCGTCGACGTCACGTACTTGACCGCGGCCTTGCCGAGCACACCTCCCAGCGACCAGCGGGGCCAGAAGTACTCGTCGGGCGACCCCGGGGGCGTCGTGTCGGTGAACATCGCCTCCATGATCTTCTTGTTGTAGGTGATGTTGGGTGTGAGGTACTCGAGCCCGGTGCTTGCGAATGCCGCCACGGCGCCCCTGTCGGGGCCAAGATGGAGCATCTGCTCTGGCAGGCACTCATAGCCGGTGCCCTCGCGGTAATCGAAGAAATGGGCGATCGAACACGCGAACCCGAGGAATATGAAGGGTTTGCCCTCGTTCGCGATGAGATCGATGTCGTTGAGCGAACTGCTGTCCTTGTCGTATATCAGTGCCTCGTGCGTGAGAATCGACCGGTTCGCGTGCCCCTGGAAATTCACGAGGAGCGCGCCCTCGCTGAGCGCGTCGATCAGCGCCGGGGTCACGTTATCGCGAACGTGCAGGTACGCTTCGAAGAAGTCATCCTGCGTCGCGTCACCGTGGAGCGGATCGGTGTAGCGGCGGAGCATGAACATCGTGGTATCGATGTCCGCAGGTGACGCCGACACGGTCTCACCCATTATGAGTGACTCCGTCGTGAACTTGCCTTCGCTCGTCTCCTTGCGCGTGTAGAAGTTGATGTCGTTGCCGTAAGACCAGACGTCATCACCAATGAACATGAATCGATTGCGCCAATCGTCGGTCGGAGCGTACGTCTCGTAGAGCTTGATCTTCGTGATCTCGGTCTCGAGCTGGGTCGTCGGTCCCGCCGGCATCCGCCCGATGTACATCGACGGCAGATACGGGTCCTCGTCATCGAAGCTGACGTAGTACGAATCAGTCCCGATGAGATCGGCGTTGTGCGCCTGCGACTCGATGTAGGTCGGCATGAGGTTCGGCCCACTGGTACTCAGCACGTTCCTTGTATCCTCGCTGGCGTCACCGACCAGCAGCGCGAACTGCGGCTGCCTGTCCCATTCCTCCCATGCATAGCGGAAGTAGGTCTTGATGCCCTCGGGACCGGGAAGACCGCCGTTGAATTCGTCGTAGACCTCGCCGAGGAGCGCTTTCGCGATAACGTGTCCCTGTCCTCGCCGGTACTCGATGAGTTCATCGATGGTCCCGTCGAAACGCTCGTTCGCGACAACGATCACGTCCGCCTCCGCCAGGAACAGGTTCGCGGGCTCACGCCGCTCGATGGTGTCGACCGGAAGCGCGGCGCTCCGGTCGAGCGCTTCGTACCGCACGAACGACGACGGTGAGTCCTGAAGCGTCAGCGTGTAGTCGCCGCCTCCACCGCTGACGTTCTGCGCGTCCAACGTCAGCGCGACGGGCTCAAGCGGGTTGGTGACATCGAACACCACGATGTCCGATGAGATGAACGCGCCAACTTCGAATTCCGCGTCTCCGGTCGCGCCGCCGTTGGTGAAGCTCAGGCGACCACCATGCGCCTCGTAGAACCTGTTGTACGAGAACTCGAACCAGTCGAGGTCCGCACCGGAACCACCGTTCGCGCCAACCGTGTGGAACGTGTTGGCACCGTCCGTGAAGTAGGCGGCATCCAGCGACTGGTTGGAGTAGATGTAGTAGTTCATCGAATCCGACGAACCGAAGAATGTGTGAACGCCGATAGAATGCTCGACGCTCAGACCATCGATGACCGACATCGTCATTGTATGGCCGCTGTCGAGGTTGCCCTGGTAGCGGACGCGGGTGCCGAGATCCGCGCTCGCATCAATATCGAAGAGCTCGAAAGGAAGCTCCCAATCGTCATTCTTGTAGGGCGCCCCCCAGAACGTCCACGTGTAGAAGTCGACCTCATGACTTGGCGGCTCGACGTCCAGGTAGACGTCCTCCTCGAACCGCACCGTATCACGGAAGCTCGCCGGCGGCGTGAGGCCGGTCCAGCCGTGCCAGGCGTCGCGCTCCCCCATCCGCAGCGCCAGCCCGTCGCCCCAGCCAAACCAGTAGACGTTCTCCGTGCCGTATCGGTCCTCATAGCCGACCGGCATGTGCTGGTCCTCGAAGCTCTGCGCGTAGAACAGGACGTAGTCGCCGGTGTCGAAGAGGTCGTTGGCGTTCTCGTCGAAGACGAGAACCGGCAGCGGGGTCTCGCCGAAGGGGTTCTGCTCCGCGTGGTCGAACGAGCGCTGGTAGACGGCCACGTCGTCAACACCGAGCGTACCCGCGAGCCCCTCGGCCGCAAGCTCACTGAAGTCGACCCGGTGGATGCCGGTCGCGTAGACCTTGAGGCGATACGCCTCGTGGTCCTGGCGCATCGCGCCGTCGAGCGTGCCCCGACGTGGCGATAGCCGCATCCGCCACTCCTGGGCTTCGGCATGATTGAGGATGGTCCCCGCGTAGAGCATGTCCCACTCGGGCTCCCGCACCTGCGCCTGCTCGAATCCGGAAACGCGCTCCGAGCCGTCGGTTCCACCTCGCCACCCGGGACGTTCCACACCACCCGATCCTCGCGGCCCGCTCGACAGGAAAAGCCTTGCGACGATCCTCGTGTGGACCATCAGCGCGTTCGACCGTGGCGAGTACTGGAACGGATGAAGGGTCACCTGCACGACGCGGTGATGCCTGAGCGTGGAGTCGAACCCGAGTTCCGCCACGGTCATCGGATACGCATCGGAACCTTCGTAGAAGGACCTGTCGGGATAGAAATCCACCGTCGCCATCGGGAATGGTTCGCCGTCCTCGATCCCTGGCAACCTCGGGGCTTCGTCGTACGTGAACCCCTCGGTCGGGGTCGGCTCGATCCGGTAGCTTCCGGCCCGTTCGCTCTCGGTCGACACGACCTCGAGCCGGACGTCAGCACCGAAGGGCACGGCCAGGAGCACTCCCATGGAAGGAAGCCACGGGCGGCCCACGTCGCCTGCGGGATCGAGACCGGGCGCCTCGACCCTGAAATAGGACTCGCCACCGTGCACGACCTCCGTGATGGAGTAGTCGTCGGTGGCGAGTTCGAAGAGTATCTCGCTGGCGGTCTGCTCGATGATGACGGCTTCGTTCGCCGCGGCACATACAAGCGGGAACGCGACAAGTACCATCGCGGCGAGGGCGGTCGCTCGGTTCATCTGCACGCCTCTCCTGCCGACCCCCCGCGCTGCTCTCATCCGATTAGTGCTTCACCTGAGCCAGGTAGGTCGGGAAGCTGAAGTCCGGGCTGTTCTCCGGGTCGTGGCACGCGACGCAGGTCGCGACCTTGATCGCCCCGAATGACCCATCGCGCGTGTGCTCCGTCCCGATGCCGTGACACGACTCGCACTGCACGCTTCGGAGTTCAGTCGGGATCTCTTCCGACCCGTCCTGGGCCAGGTCCAGATTGCACGTTGTGTGACAGCGCAGGCACTCCGGGTTCGTCGACTGGAGAGCCTTCTCGAGCGTCTCGAACGCATGCGCGTGAGCCGTTGTCAGCCAGCTCTCATACTTATCCTGATGGCAGCGCTTGCAGGAGTCGTTCACGCCGAGGCACGCCTCTTTGTAGTCATCCTGCACCGCAGCCTGCTGCGCATCCCGCTGGCGCCTTCTCTCTTCCGCCTGCTCCGCTGCTCGCAGCTTCGACGCCGCCTCGACCGCGGTCTTGTGCTCCTTGAGCATCAGGGCCATCGCTGCGTCGGCCGGCTGCTTGCTGTCGAGCTGGAATGCCCGTCCCGAGTACGACAGGAAGGTCCCTTCGGCATCGAACTGGAGCCTGTAGTCAGCCATCGTCTGCCCGCGGTAACCGGGCTGGATCATGACGGTATTGCCGACCTCGTAGGCCTCGGAGGCGTGGGCATTGTGATTGCCCACGACCATGTAGTCGATGCCCGGCACCTGCTCCACAAGGTCCTTGCTTCTCGTCAGGCCCGAGTGGCTGAGCACAACAACGAAATCGCAGTGCGTCGCCAGCTTCGGGACGATCGCCTTCATCGCCTCGACCGGGTCGGTGATGTCGACACCGTGTGTCTCGACCTCACGGTGCACGGTGATCCTCTGCTCGGGGTCCACGACGCCCGTGATGCCGAATCGCACACCGGCGACGTCAACAACGATGCTCGCCGGGAAGACCAACTCCTCGGTCCCTTCGCGGTAGACGTTTGCGGAGACAACGGGAAGCCCTGCCTCCGTCACACGGTCCACGAAGTAGTCGATACCCCTGTAGAGATCCTGCACGCCCACCGTCGTCGCATCGTACCCGATCATCGCCATGCCGCGCAGGTTCGCGTTGTCGACAAGGACACTCTGGAAATCCTTGCGCGTGAGCGACCCGCCCGCGTCGAGGATCAGGTGGTATGGTGTCTCTGCTGCTGTGCTATTGATGAAGCCGGCCCTCCGGACCAGCCCGCCTTTCTGGCCCCCGTGTCAGCCACAGGGTTCGAGCTCGCCTCGAGTGTCCGTCGTCGCCAGGATCGCGATGGAGAACGGACCCTCCGGCGGCGCAGCCGCGTGTTCCTTCACGGCGCAGCCGGCAGTCACGAGCGCCAGCAGTATGGCAGCGAAGATGGCTCGTCTGAGCACGTCTCGTCTCCTCCTTCGGGGACTCCAAAGCAACGCGGCGTCCATCCGGCGCAGCCCGCACCGGCCCGCCCTCTCAGCCCGCAAGATCCCATCTAGCGGGTCCTTATGCCTCCGTAAACAGCATAGCACGCCCCGGGAGGGGGCGCAAGGAGGGACCCTATTCGTGGCCGTGCCCCTCGAGTGACTCGGTGTCGGTGGCCACATCCGGGGCCACCGGCCCGTCAGACTGTTGGTGCTCATCGACAGGCGGGGGATCGCTGTGGATGCCCCCGTGTGAGCCGATCTGGAATCTGCGATCGACATTCTCGCCGTCCACGACCCATCTCGGGAAGTCCGGGTGGTCGAGGATCATCACCGATCCGGGCTTGCCAAGATAGAACAGGTGCAGCACGCCGACCACGATGTGCTCCTTCGCCGCGCACGGAACCGACGCCATCATGATCCCCTCGCGCCAGCTACCCAACATGAGCTTCTTCGGAAGCAGACTCTCGAACTCGGGCGGCGATGATGTCCCGTCACTGACGCCGAGCCGAAGCGTGAGAGTCCTGAGCCCACCGGGGAGGTTGCCGGGGTTGGCCCCATCGAGAACTACGTATGCGTCGAACAATGTGTACATCGCCGGGTCAGCGCGGCGCGCCCCGTTCGGCGGATCGAAGTCGATCGACACCTGAAGCGGAGCCGTTGAGTCCGCCACCGCTTCCACGTCCCAGAGGCCGCTCTCGTCTGCCAACGCGGCGCGCGGAGCCGACGCAATGACGAAGAACAGAATACACACCGCAGCGCTCTTTCGACCGGCCCGCATCACTGACCCTCCTCTGTTTCGGTCTGCTTCTTGGACGACGCGCGAGCATACAACCTTCAACGCATGCGAGGCCACCCCGCATGTCGCGCACGAAGCCCCCAACACCCTCCGGACATGCGAAAGCGGGTGGCGCCGGAGCACCACCCGCTTTCACACATCTCAAGATCAGGTCGGAATACTACCTGTACAGAGCCTTGATGCCGCCCCAGCTCGACTCATCAACGGCAACCGGACCGCAATCCTCGCCCGTGGGCGTCGGGTCCATGAAGACGCCACCGTTCGACAGGAGACAGTAGACATCCGTGTCACCAACGCAGTCGACAACCTCGCGCGGCCAGTCAGGATGGTCAACGATCGTGATCTCGCCAGCCGTGCCGGTCCAGACGAACGAACCCGTGGCGATGAGAACGATCTCGTCAGTCATGCACTCCGTCGACGCGAGCGTGATACCCGTGTCAAAAGCACCGATCGCCAGTCCGCCCGGAAGGTTGGAGGCCCAGCTGGTCGAAATCGACACGCCGGCGCCAACAGCAGTCGCGAACGAGAGCGTCGTGAAGCCGTCACCGATTTCCGTCATGCAGACGTAGGCATTGCCGAGCGTGTAAGGCGTCGGGTCCAGACGCGAAACCTCAGCACCCTGGTCGAACGTCACGTATGCGGTGATGAACGGATTGCCACCGGCGAGTGCCGGGACTGCCACTGCGAGCATGAGAGCAACGAGGAGCAGACGCTTCATTTTGAATATCCTCCCTCTGAGCCCAGGCGGCACTCCTGCGCGAGCAGGGACACCGCCTCCTTAGTTGTCCATCGCGGCGCTCGATGATCACGGGTCTCCGGTCCTCGGTCACCGAACGTCGCTTCCCATCAACAATACAACGAGTGTGCAGTGCAGCTACGAACTTTCAACCTCACAATCATTGTATCATGGCAAGCTACGCCATGCAAGCATGAAATGCCGTAGCTGCAACGCCCAGCGCCCACCACCACATGATGAATGCTCATTTTACACAGGTCGTCCCGCGCCGCGGGGCCCGTGGGGCGTAAATACAGCGGGGCCCCGTGGCAATCCCACGGGGCCCCGAAGAATCAACAACAAGCCGACTTACGTCGACTGTTCTCTCGTGCTACCTGTACAGGGCCTTGATGCCGCCCCATGAGTTCTCCTCGACCGGCGAAATGCACTCGCCCGTCGGCGTCGGGTCCATGAAGACGCCACCGTTCGACAGCAGGCAGTAGTCGTCCGTGTCACCAACGCAGTCGACAACCTCGCGCGGCCAGTCAGGATGGTCGATGATCGTGATCTCGCCGGCAGTACCGGTCCAGACGAACGAACCCGTGGCGATGAGAACGATCTCGTCAGTCATGCACTCCGTCGACGCGAGCGTGATACCCGTGTCAAAAGCACCGATCGCCAGTCCGCCCGGAAGGTTGGAGGCCCAGCTGGTCGAAATCGACACGCCGGCGCCAACGCCAGTCGCGAACGACAGGGTCGTGAAACCGTCACCGATCACGGTAGCGCAGACATATGCATTGCCGAGCGTGTAAGGCGTCGGGTCCAGACGCGAGACCTGACCCGCCTGGTCGAACGTCACGTACAGGTTGATGTTCGGGTTACCACCGGCGAACGCCGGCACGGCGATCGCAACAATCATGAGAACAGCCAGAAGCGTACGCATTGTGTGTACTCCTCCCAGAAGAGTTGTCCCTGCAGCACAGGAAGTCCTTGCAGCACGGACAATCCCATCAATTTGTAGAACTCTGCTCAGATTCCACCTCGTTCTCTCGGGCCAGCATCGATAGTGCGCTCCAAAATCCTGAGTCGGGAAATAGGAACAACAGCTTCAATGCGGTTGCCGCCACACCACCTCACATCATCCGCGCAAGAACGGTCCTTCGATCAACTAGTGACCGAAGTGAGCAGCGAAGAAGCCGAAGTCGGTCGGATTGACGTTGCCGCCACTCCAGTCGAAATCGCTTCTCTCATGGTCCGCGCCGAAGTCACCGGCGAAGAAACCAAAGTCGACCGGCGTCACGTCACCACTCAGGTTGTAGTCAACCGTGTTGCAGGTCAGTGACACACCAACGTCCAGAGCAACCGTGTAGATCTGGACGTCGATATCGATCGCGGTACCCAACCACGGCGAGATACCAACCGGGTGGGCAATAGCCTCGTCAGCGACGACGCTGAACTGAATCTCACCGTTGACATCCGTCTCGGTTGTCTGTGCGGTGAACGTGCAGTCACCACCGGTGACCGTGAAGAAGAAGCTCGAGTACGGGATCCCCTGGATCGGGGTCGAGTCCGACCGCTTCGCGGTGACCAGCAAGTAGTTATACGGCAGAGCGTCCCCCGCCGGGCAGGTCATGAGACCGGCCTTGGCGTTCTGTGTATCCAGAGCGATCGTCGACAGAGTCGGATCGGGGATACCCGCACCGGCGACACTTGCGATGGCGAGAACAAGACAGCCCGCCAGCACACCCGCCAGTATTCTTGACATTTCACTACCTCCTTTGAACCACTCTCCGTGCTGGGATTGCACGCACTTCAAGGCCGCGATTCTCCGCGGACCACAAACGACCGCCACAGTGGCGCTATCGTCCTCCTTTCTGACAGTAGTCCCCCCTTCATTGATAACCTGATGTTACCAACTCCAATCGTCGTAAATATTAGCACAGCTTGGACTTCTTTGCAAGCGCAATCTACGGTCTGCACGGCTGGTTGCCTCGGCTGTAAGGGCCCTGTGGATGGCCCCTTCCCCCCTGCTTCGACCGCCCGTACTCACCCCTCCAAGAGCTCATTCCGGCGGCCGTCGTGAGTTCGACGGACAACCGGTGGATGTATTCAACGATGCAAGAATCAAGCCCGCGGTGGCCGGATTTTGCGGAGCCCGATGGGAACCAATATAGATATCGGGCTCACCCTGGGGGCGAACCCGATGGCCTGTCCGGTAACTCATGCTATCATACTGAGTCCGGCTCGGCAAGTAGAATCCCCCGCAACATGGCGAGAGGCCCGCTGGAAACGGGCCTCTCACACAGAACCGTGCAAGCAGAGATCGCTCATGCCAGGATGCTCTGCTTCGTCCTAACCGTCCAAGCTACCTGTACAGAGCCTTGATGCTGCCCCAGGTCTCGATCTCCACCGGCGTGTTGCCGAAACACTCGGCGTCGACAGGCGTGGGATCCATGAAGAGGGCGCCGTTCTGCCAGAGGCAGTAGGAGTCGGTATTACCAACGCTGTCAACCACCTCGCGCGGCCAGGTGGGGTGATCGAGGATCGTCACCTCACCGGCGGTCCCGGTGGCAACCAGTGAGACCGAGGCGAAGAAGAAGAATGGACCGTCGCCGGCAGCCGTGATCGCCCGCGTGGATGCCATGGTTATGCCCGTGTTGAAACCACCGATCGTCAGCCCCCCGGGAAGAAGGCTTGCGTACGATGTCGACACGGACATTCCTGCGCCCTCAGCCGTCATGAACGAGAGCGTCGTCCAGCTCGCGTAGTCACACATCCCCAGGTAGCCGGTGACAAGCGTGTAGGGCGTCGGATCAGCGCGCCTGCCTGTTTCGATGCCGAGGTAGTCCGTCGCCGCACCGTCGAAGGTCACGAAGACCTTGCAGTCCGGATTGAGACCCGCCAGCGACGAGCCGGCGAGCATTGCCACGAGGGCAAGTGTTGCCATGAAGTACTTCATTGCTGTTCCCTCCTGTCGAGCGTTGAGCTTGCGCTCCGCTCATCGGTTCTCAGTGACATCCATCCGTAACAGTCTTGGTAACTCACCTCCTCATCCCCGAGAGCGCTCGCTCCCTCGTGCGTGTCCGTCTGGAGCTTCCGGTTCCTTTCGCATGTCTGGTGGGCGAAACAGGATTCGAACCTGTGACCCCCTGCTTGTAAGGCAGGTGCTCTAACCAGCTGAGCTATTCGCCCTCTCGTCCCCATCCGCACCGGGGTCCGACTTGCCGCCTCGCGCCATGATGGCGAGCGGGACGACGATGCAGTAACCGGCAACGAGAAGGAGCGGAGCAAGCGTCAGGGAACCCCGGGCGAGCGTCCAGAAGCCAAGCACGATCATCAGAATGGCGACCGCGAAGAAGATGATACTTCTGGTGCTCACACTGCCTCCGATACATGGGCCCAAACGCCCAAAAACCTGCCACTTCGCCGTGTCAGCGAGGGCGCTCCTGCCTGAGCCTGCACGCTATCACTCAGACCTACCATCGTCAAGCGAAAAGTCCGGCTCGGCGGGCGCTGCGTGGCCGCCCACGCTGATGCGTTCCCTCGCCTGAACGTGTTCGCTGAATGTGCGAGTGAAAGTGTGCGTTCCGTCACCGTTGGCGACGAAGAAGAACTCATTGCTCCCGGAAACCGGATACAGGGCCGCGCGGATCGAGGCGATCCCGGGGCTTCCGATGGGGCCCGGCGGGAGCCCCGACTGCCGGTACGTGTTGTACGGCGACTCGAACCTCAGGTCGCTGTAGTAGAGCTTGCGATGATAGATGCCCTTCGCGTATCGGACCGTCGGATCCGCCTCGAGCCGCTGTCCGGCGTCGAGCCGGTTATGATAGACTGCCGAGATGCGTGGGCGCTCGTGATCGAACAGCGCCTCCGCCTCGACAATGGAAGCCAGCGTGAGAACCTCGTGCATCGACATCCCGATCGACTCCGCGCGTGGGGCGTAGCGATCGAAGATGTTGCGCGTCTCCCACGTCATCATCTCAATGGCCGCCATCTCCTCCATGTCGAGTTCGACACGATACGTATCGGGATAGAGATAGCCTTCGAGCGACGGCGCATAGAATCCGAACAGGGCGACGACCTCCGGGTCATTGGCAAGACGCACGAACTCCTCGGCGTCCAGCCCAACGGCGCCCTCGAGAAGCACGGCGATCTGCTCGATGCGATATCCCTCGGGGATGGTGACACGCCGCGTCGCCACCTCTCCCTGACTGAGCGCGAGCAGGAGTTCGAGTTCGGAGTAGCGCGGCCCGAACTCGTAGGCTCCGGCCTGGAGCTTGTCGTCCATGCCTAGCACCCGCGCGGCGAGCTGGAAGCGCCGCCTGTTGTGGAGCAGACCGGACTTCTCGAACACGCCGGCGATCTCACCGAACGCGGCGCCCTCCGGGATCTGAACGAGGATGCGTCGCTCGATCTCGCGCGTCCTGAGGAAAGCGAGACCCTGCACGAGGGAGAAGAACAGCGCAATCGCGACGATGGAGAGGATGAGGAGGTCCCGGAGGAACCAACCCTTCCGCCGCTTCTGCGGTGTTGGCGGATTCACGCGGTCGCTCTTGCGTCCGAGCCGCACGCCCCCTCTGTCGTTCGCGACCGCCATGCTCACCTTCCCGCCGAGTCAAGGTAGCCCTGCAGTATCACTGCCGCGGCGATCTGATCGACGCGTCCCTTTCTGCCACGGGACCGCTCCCCACCCTCGCGCATGATGCGCTCGGCCTCGGAGCTCGAGAGCCGTTCGTCCCGGAGCACGATACGACAGCGCGATGCGTCCTCGAGCGCGACCGCCAGGTCACGCGAGCGCATGGCCCTCGGACCGACCGACCCGTCCATCCGTATCGGGTAGCCGACCACGATGGTGTCGGCGCCCCGTTCGGTCGCCAGCTCCGCGAGCCTCCGCGCGACGCCGGCGTCCGAGTCGAACTTCAGCGTCTCGTCGGACGTGGCGATGAAGCGACTCTCGTCGCTCACGGCAACACCGACCCGCGCCTCGCCGGGATCGACGCCGATGACCCGCCCGCGCTCTCCGCGCGGGTTGCGCAGCAGCGAGATCAGCTCCGCAAAATCCTCGGGCATCGGTGTGGCGAATTCCATTCGCGCGGCGGTACGTGGATGCGCGAACGAAAGCCTCCTCGAGAAGAGCGCCTGCCTCTCGGCCGCATCGTTGACACGCTTCGCCTGGGGCCGGTAGTGCGGCGAGACCTCCGAGAACGACCGCCTGACCCCACCGTAGTCCACATCGCCGATGACCGGGCGATGAATGTGCGACATATGGACGCGGATCTGGTGCGTCCGGCCGGTCTTCAGATCGATTGAAAGCAACGTGGCGAACGGAAACTCCTCGCGGACCGTCCACCCGGTCACGGCGTGGCGTCCGTCCTCACGAACCCCCATCCGCTTGCGATCGTTCATCCGCCGACCAATCGGCTCCTCGATGACACCCGACTCCGCATCGAACTTCCCCCACACGATGGTGAGATACTCCTTCACCACCTCCCGCGCCTCGAAGGCCGCGGCGAGAGAGCGATGCGACTCGTCGTTCTTCGCGACGACGATCAGCCCGGACGTGTTCCGATCGAGCCGGTGAACGATGCCGGGGCGAAGCGTCCCGCCGAGCGACGAAAGCCCGAGCCCCCGACCGAGAAGCGCGTTGACGAGCGTGCCCGACCGCGCACCCGGCGCGGGGTGCACGACCATGCCGACGGGCTTGTCGACGACAATGATGTCGTCGTCCTCGAAAACGACGTCAAGCGGAATGTCCTCGGGGTCGGCTGCAAGATGCTCAAGCTCAGGAATCTCGGCCTCGATACGATCGCCCAGGGCGAGTCGCACTGACGGCTTCGCCGGTTGGCCATTGAGCGTGGCAAGCCCCGACTGAATGATGTCCTTAGCCCGCGTGCGCGAGAGCTCGGGTGCGCACGCCCCGAGGAAGTGGTCCAGCCGGTCGCCCTGGCTGTCCTCGGTCACGACGAGCACGACGCTCCTGCTCATTTGTTCTCCCCGCTCGGGGACAGAGACGTGCACTGGTGGGGATCGGAAAGAAAGACGAGATGGATGGCGAGTATGACGACGCCAATGGTGATGCAGCTGTCGGCCACATTGAAGGACGGCCAGCGAAGCGCGCCGAAACCGATGTCGATGAAATCGACGACGGCTCCGAGACGGATCCGATCGACGAGATTGCCGACCGCGCCGCCGAGCACGAGCCCGAACGCCGTCCGCTCCCAGAAGCGCATCTTCACGATCTCACGGGAGAACACGATGATCGCGATCGAGGCCGCGGCGGAGATCCACACGAACCACATGCTCCCGCCCCGGAACAGCCCGAACGCCGCTCCGGTGTTCGCCGTACGGGTCAACCGGACAACCGATCCGACAACGTCGATCGAATGACCCATCCCCATCGTGTTGACGACGATGAGTTTGACGATCTGATCGACGACGATGATCAACGCGCCGAGCAGTAGAAGTCTCGCGGGAGTTCCGCGGACGGCGCTACTTGTCGTCTTTTCCAAGGTCTCCATTTTCTTCCGCCTTCTTGCACTCGATGCAGAGGCGGGCGTGCGGAACAACCTCGAGACGCGGCTTGTTGATCTGCGTGCCACACGCCGAACAGCTGCCGTACGTTCCGTCCTTGATGCGAGCGAGCGCCTCGTCGATGTGATAGACGAGACGTCCCTCGGACGATGCCATCTGATACGCCTTCTCACGCTCCTGCGCATCGCTCGCCTGATCGGCCATGTGGACCGAGTAGGCGGAGAGATCTCCGGCCGCGTTCCGCTGCGACTCACTGAAGATCTTGTCCTCGAAGTAGCCCAGCTCCTTGAGCAGCTTCATTCGCTCCTCGATGAGCCTCTCTTCGAAGTGGTTGAGGTCCTTCTTGTTCAACGCTCCCCCTCTACCTGTGCGCTTCGGATCACTCCCGGGCGCGTTTCGCGGTGCGCTCGACGGAGATCCACGCACTCTCGCCGTTCACGTCCCAATCGCGTGACAGTTCGCCAGCCTCGCGGCCGACGGCGATGCTCTCAGCGAGCGTCTCACCGGCGATCCGCGCAACGAAGCGCTCTATGGCACTCGTCAGAAGCGGGCCGGCCTCGTAGTGGACTCTGATACGATCCACGACCTCGAAGCCCGCTTCCTTCCTCATGAACTGGATCTTGTTGATCATCTCCCTCGCGAAACCCTCGTCCCGGAGGTCGTCGTCGATCGCGAGATCCAGACCGATGGTCAGGATGCCCTCGCTCTGCACGGCGAAGCCCTCACGCGGCTCCGTTTCCATCTCCACGTCACCGGGGTCGATGACGATGGCATCGGCTCCGACTCGCGCGTTCACACAGTGCCCACCCGCGAGCGCCCTGGCGTCGGTCTCCGACAAGCTGCGAATGACCTCCGCGACCTCGTTGACCCTCTTGCCGTGCTTCGGACCAAGCGCGGGGAAGATCGGCACGGCTTTCAGAACCGAGAGCGCCGCGGCGTCCGACCACTCGATGGTCTTGATGTTGAGCTCCGCGAGCACGAGCCCTGAAAGCTCCTCGACGCCGGACTGGAGCGCGCTCGGCACGCCGGCCACGAGGATGCGCGACAGCGGCTGCCGCACCTTCACGTTGGCGACATTCCGCGCGGCACGCCCGAGTCCGACGATGGAACGCGCGAGCTCCATGTCCGTGTCGAGCTTGCCGTCGATGCCGCCCTCGGGCACGGTAGGATACGACGTCAGGTGTACGCTCTCGGTCGTGCAGCCGAATGCGTGACTGACGACCGCATCGCCGGCGCCCGCACACAGCTCCCGATAGACGGCCTCCGACAGCAACGGCGCGAACGGCGCCATCGACCGGGCCGTCGTCAGCAGAACCTCAAAGAGCGTCGAGTACGCGGCTCTCTTGTCCACGTCCATCTCGCCCTTCCAGAACCTCGAGCGCGAGAGCCGAACATACCAGTTCGACAGGTCCTCCTGGACAAAGCTCTGGACCCGCCGGACCGCCTTCGTGATGTCGTAATTCTCCATGCTCCGCGTCGCGTCGCCGACCATCGCGTGCATCCGCGAGATGATCCAACGGTCCATGACCGGCCGGTCGGACATCGGCAGCGAGTGCTCGGCGGGGTCGTACCCGTCGATGTTCGCGTAGAGCGCGAAGAACGCGTACGTGTTTCTCAGTGTCCCGATGACCTTGCTCGCCACCTCCCTGACGCCGTCCTCGTCGAACCGCGTCGGGAGCCACGGTGGACTCGTCGCGAGCATGTACCAGCGAAGCGCGTCGGC
>CAZEXP010000037.1:8926-22834 GCA_964516845.1 uncultured bacterium | reverse complement strand
TCAAGTGGACCGGCACCCGTGTCGATCTCATCTTCGGCTCGAACTCCCAGCTCCGGGCCGTGGCGGAGGTCTATGGATGTGAGGACTCCCAGCAGAAGTTCGTGCACGACTTCGTCGAGGCGTGGGACAAGGTAATGAACCTCGATCGTTTCGACCTCGTCAGAACGTAGCGCGGCAGTTTCGGAACGCATCGAACGGGGACGTGGCGGTGATCCACACTCCCGTGCCGCACGGGCACGGGAGTGTGGTAGAGTATGGGATCAGGGTTCGAAGATGATACATTCCGTCCGAGAGTGGGAGGCGCACACCATGAGAGGCGTTGCTATCGCGCTGGCTGTTGTGTTGACTGTCGTTCTGAGCGTGGGTGTGGCTGAGGCCAAGTGGAAGGAAGTGCGCAAGCCAAAGGAGCCATCCGCGGCAGCCGTGACACGAGGGAATCTCGACTGCTCGGGGGCGACTCCCATTACCGTCGGGCAGACCATCTGGAGCACCAATGTTGGCGCGCCTGCGAACGTCGATGCGTATCCTGACTGCGAAATACCCTGGTCGGAGGACGGCGGCGAGGCCGTGTTCGAACTCACGATCGAAGGGGCGTTCTGCCAGGACATCGGCATCTCGCTCTGGTACAGACCGGATCTGTGTGACCTCGACTGGTTTCTCCTGGGAAGCTGCGACGAGGGTGACTGCATCGAGTTCGACGACTACGGATGGCCGGTCGACTGTATCGACCCCGGCACGTACTACCTCGTGGTCGACGGTTTCGAGGGAGACGAATGCGATTTTTTGCTCGCGGTCTACCGGAATGAGCCCGACGACGAGTGCTCGCCGCTGGCATCCATCTGCAAGGAGTGGGACTTCAACACGAGTGACGAAGGGTTCGTGCACCAGGCGTGCGGGGTCCAGAACAACGTTTGGGAGTGGGGCGCCGCTCCCGCGGGCATTCCCGATGTGGCCTGTGGGGACACCGAAGTCGCGAACGTCCTCTGCACAGGGCTGGGGGGCTCCTATTCGATTGAGTCGGCCGACGCTGTCTGGGTGGGCCCCACACTGCTGGGTGAGGACTGCAGCTGTCTGGAGGTTTGTCACTTCTACGTCTTAGAGGATGGCTATGACGGGGGGATGGTCGGCATCACCACCGATGGCGGCACGACATGGAGCCTGCTGACCCCTGCACGCGGCTACGATGCGATCGGTGACTGGGACAACTCGTGCATCGGTTCCTTCCCGTGCTTCACGGGGGAGGGCGCAACCGACTTCAGGACCGATTCGTTCGACCTGACGCCGTGGATTGGCGAGACCGTCTCGATCGGTTTCTTCTTCGGTTCGGATTCCAGCACCGAGGAGCTCGGCTGGTACATCCTCTGGGCGGCAATAGGGAATTCCGGGAGCCCGGTCGAGAATACCAGCTGGGGAGCGATCAAGGCGCTCTACCGGTAGCTCCGACGTGAGACCCACGTGGTGTGTGACACGGCGACCTGTTCGAGTGACGTTCACCACGAGGAGCCAGATCGCAAGAAGGCCCGCCAGCCATGGTGGGCCTTCTTGCTCTATTCGCGGCCGGAATCGAGGACCTGGAGCCCCGACGGATGGGGGCCGCACGTGGCGCAACCAGAGACCGGCCAAGAAGCCTCTTGACTGACTGTCGCACCGAGAGCGATGGTGGCCTATGTGACTACAAATCAGAGTTGATGCCACGGTCTGCACCGCACCAGCGAGGTTCTGCTCCTCTCACATGCCGGATGCAGGCGTGGGTTTGTCCCGATCCCCAACCGGTTCCATGGACGCAGGAGGTCACTGCAGGAGGCTGAGTCGTGAGCGGAAGGCCCCGCCCCAAGCGACCAGCGGCAGAGACGCCCACCGCCGCGGCGGTAGACGTGCCATCCCCGGGAGCCGACCCCGTGGGCGATTCGACGCACTCGTTCCCTGTCGTCGGCATCGGCGCCTCGGCGGGAGGACTCCAGGCGCTGGAGACGTTCCTCGCCAACGTGCCCGAGGGCAGCGGCATGGCGTTCGTGATCGTCCAGCATCAGGATCCCACGCGTGAGAGCATGTTGGTCGAGCTGCTCCAACGCGGCACCGCGATGCCAGTGACGCAGGTGCAGGACACGATGCGGGTGAGGCCGGACAGCGTCTACGTCATTCCTCCGAACAAGGATATGTCCATCCTGCACGGGGTCCTGCATCTGCTCGACCCGGTCGCGCCACGCGGACTACGCCTGCCGGTCGACTACTTCCTTCGCGCGCTGGCCAATGATCAGCGAGAGCACGGTCTCGCCGTTATCCTTTCTGGCATGGGCTCCGACGGTACGCTCGGTCTCAGAGCCGTGAAGGAGAACGCAGGAGCGGTCTTCGTGCAGGAGCCGGTCTCCGCCAAGTTCGATGGCATGCCCCGCAGTGCCATCGACTCGGGACTCGCCGACGTGGTCGCTCCGGTGGAAGAGCTTCCGGGCAGGATCGGCGCCTATGTCCATCACACATCGCAATGGCCAGGAGCGACACGGGCGGACCAGGACGTGCCCCACAGCGATATCGACAAGGTGATGATCCTGCTTCGCACGGAGACCGGTCACGACTTCTCGCTCTACAAGGAGAGTACCGTTCGTCGCCGCATCCAGCGGCGCAGGGGACTGCATCAGATCGCTGAACTCTCCGACTACGTGCACTTCCTGCAGCGGAATCCGCAGGAGGTGGAACTCCTGTTCCGTGAGTTGCTGATAGGCGTGACGAGCTTCTTCCGCGATCCCGAGGTGTGGACGCAGCTGAAGACCGAGGTCATGCCCATGCTGCTCCGCGACGACGCCTCGAATCACAAGCTGCGCGCGTGGGTCCCCGCCTGTTCTACTGGCGAGGAGGCCTATTCACTGGCCATTCTCTTCAGGGAGGCCTTGGAGGAGACCGCGCCCGCCAGGAACTTCACGCTGCAGGTCTTCGGGACCGACCTGGACGCTCAGGCGATCGCGAGGGCCCGCGAGGGCGTCTTCCCGCCGAACATAGCAGCCGACGTTTCCGCTCCGCGGCTGGAACGCTTCTTCGTCACGCTGGAGCATGGCTATCAGGTGACGCAAGCGATCCGCGAGATGGTGGTCTTCGCCCCCCAGAACATCGTTATGGATCCGCCGTTCAGCAGACTCGACATCCTGAGCTGCCGCAATCTGCTCATCTACCTGAAGCCCGAACTGCAGGAGAAGCTCCTGAGGGTCTTCCACTACAGCCTGAACCCGGGCGGCTTCCTCCTCCTGGGGAACGCGGAGACAATCGGCGATCTCAGCAACCTCTTCGAGCCCGTGGACAAGAATTCACAGCTGTACCGGTGGTCCGACTCCGGCTTGCCGACGGAACCGATCGAGTTCCCGATCGCGTATGCCGCCGGGAAGCAGACGGTGCGAACAGAGCGACTCGACCGCAAGGCCAGCCTGGAGACGCTGGCAGGGCAACTGCTCCTGCGGCGGTATTCCCCTGCTGCGGTACTGACCAATGACAAGGGTGACATTCTCTACATCAACGGACACACCGGTAAGTACCTGGAACCGCCGGCCGGCAAGGTCAACTGGAACATACTCGCGATGGCACGCGAGGGTCTGCGCTCCGAGCTGCTGCGAGGGCTCAGAAAGGCCCTGAGGCAGAGTGAAACGATCGCGCTCAGCCGCGCGGTGGTGGTCACCGACGGAGAGAAGCATGTGGTGAATGTCACCATCCAGCCCATCACCGAACCGGATGGCCTGCGGGGGAGAGTACTGTTCACCTTCCATGACGTTGCCGAAGAGGCTCCGGGGCCCGCGAGTGCCAGGCCACGTGCACATGCGGTGCGGGACGCGAAGCTGCAGGAGGAACTTGAGCAGGAACTCGACCAGACCCGTCTGGAGTTGCACACGATGCGTGAAGAGGTCCGGGCGTGGGAGGAGGAACTGAAGTCTGCCAATGAGGAACTGCAATCGGCCAACGAGGAGATGCAATCCACGAACGAGGAGCTGACGACCTCAAAGGAAGAGCTTGAGTCGATGAACGAGGAGCTGCACACGGTCAACCACGAACTCCAATCCAGGCTGGACGAGCTCTCACGCATGGACTGCGACATGCGGAACCTCCTGGAAAGCACAGGTATCGCTACTCTCTTTCTGGACGAGAACCTCTGTGTTCGGCGTTTCACAAGCCCGATGCGGACACTCATCAAGTTGATTCCCGACGATGTGGGGCGACCGCTCAGCGACATATCCTCCGATCTCATCTACCCGGGATTGGCCGATGATGCGGGCACGGTGATCAACACGTCCGTTGCGGTGGAGAAGGAGATCTCCACCGGTGATGGGAGTTGGTTCGCGACACGGATCCTGCCGTACTGGTCGATGCACAGCGTGGTTGCCGGTGTCGTGATCACATTCATGGACATCACCCGCGCCAAGGCCCTGGAGGCGGAGCTGCGGTCGGATGGCGTGTGCTTGCAGGACAAACTGGATGAACAGCAGTGAGAGGAGCCGGCGATGAAGATGACCCGCGGGCAGCCTGCCGACGGTGCCGAGCTGCGCCGGCAGGCGGAGGCGAAGCTGAGCGAACGCAAGAGAACGGCCCCCGCCCATTCTGCCACCGAGTCGGACACACTGCGCCTTGTGCACGAGCTGGAGGTGCACCAGATCGAGCTGGAGATGCAGAACGAGGAGCTTCGGCGGATCCAGGAGGAGCTCGAAGCATCGCGCGCCAAGTACTTCGATCTCTACAACCTCGCACCCGTGGGCTACATGACGCTCGACACGGATGGGCGTGTCGTGGACGCCAACCTCACCGTCGCGACGCTGCTGGGCCTCGAAAGAGGGCGGCTGCTCGGGCAGCATGTGGAACAGCTGGTCGTGGGAGAGGATCTGTCCGTCCTTCATTCGCACCTCGACAGGCTTCTCGAAACGGGTGCGTTCCAGATCTGCGAGCTGAGAATGAACGGGAAGGGTGGTGCCGAGTTCTGGGCGCAGCTGGGCGCGAATCTCGTGCGGGATAGCGTGACCGGTCCGTCTCTGTGCCGGGTTGCCGTCACGGACATCACCGCCCTGAAGCAGACCGAGGACGTGCTGAGACACCTGAGCACGCACGATGCCTTGACCGGCCTGTATAGTCGCGGCTTCTTCGTCGAAGAAATGGAACGCTTCGAGCGAGGACGCAGCTTCCCTGTCAGCATCGTGGCGGCGGATGTCGACGACCTCAAGCTCACCAACGACCTCCATGGACACGCCTCGGGAGACGTCGTGCTCAAGGGCGTCGCGCAGGCGCTGACCGCTTCCTTCCGAGCGGACGACATTATCGCGCGCATGGGCGGGGATGAGTTCGCCGTGCTCTTGCCTGCCACCGATGCGACGTCCGGTGAACGTCTGCTGGAGCGGCTCAGGCGCATCATTGCCGAGCAGAATGCCGCACACCCCGAGATGCCCGTCCACGTCTCCCTTGGCTTGAGCACTGCGACGAGCCGCCGGCCTCTCTCGGTCGTGCTCAAGGAAGCAGACGCGCGCATGTACCGCGAGAAGCGCGGACAGCGTGACGTCGCGAACAAGACGGCCGGCGACTCCTGATCCTCTGAAGGGACTGTGTCCGAGACCGGACCGCCAACCGTTTCATCCTGGCTGCTGCACCGTCACCCCGATCTCGTGCTTGCCCTCGCTGTTGAACCTCGTCGAGACATAGTGGGTCCCGCTCTCCATCGCAACCACCGACAGAATGGACTGGGCAGGAGTTGATGGCAGGGGTATAGTGACGGAAGGGTTGGAATACCTCTGGGTGTCGTCGCCTTGACTGAGTGTGATCCGAAGCGTCCGGCTGACGACGCATCCAATACGGCTGAGTCGGGACCGCGCGGAAGTCATGCCGACCACGAAGAGCGCGTTCGGGACTCACAAGCAGGAGACAGCGATGATGGTACTGCGCACGAGTTCGGTTCTTCTCGCGTCGGCTCTCGCTCTGCTCCCGGTATGCAGCGCCGCCGGGGCCACGTATGTCATCCGGCCCGACGGGCTCGGTGACTACGCGACGATCCAGGCGGCCATCGGGGAGGCCACCGACAGTGATATCCTCGAGTTGACCGACGGGACGTTCACCGGCGACGGGAACAGAGACATCACGGTTCCGTCCCGCGGCATCACGATCCGCTCGCAGAGCGGGGATCCGATGGCCTGCATTATCGATTGTGAGGGGAGCGCCCGGGCGGAGCACCGCGGGTTCTACTTCGATGCGACCGTAGGGACCGGTGACGCAACACTTCAGGGCATCGCCGTGATCAACGGGTACACGACGGGGAACGGAGGGGGCATCATCATCGAGGGCACCGACACGGTGGTCGACAACTGCATCATCGGCCAGTGTATGGCTGCCGGTTCCCTGAAGAGAGGTGGCGGCGTCTACATATCATCCAACGCCTCACCGCACTTCGTTGACTGCACCATCACGGGATGCACGGCGCCATACGGGGGCGGGGTGAACATCTACGTTGCCGGCGGCCTGTTCGAGTCGTGCACGATCATCGACAACACCGGGACGACACTGGCCGGCGGAGTCTACATGCAGGGCGCCACGCCGAGCCAGTTCATCGGGTGCTCAATCGTCAGCAACGAGGCTATGAAGGTGGGGGGGGTACGAACCCACAGCACGACCGCGGGCGACATCTCTCTCGACTCCTGCGACATCAGCAGGAACGAAGCTACGTACGACTACGCCGGAGGCATCAACCTTCTGAGCGGGACAACCGTCACGAACTGCACGATCGTGGAGAACTCCGCATTGTTCGGCGCCGGGGGTGGCGTCTATTGCAGCGGAGGCGGCTGCGAGCTGACCAGGTGTATCATCGCCTACTCCGCGAGTGGGGGGGGCGTTGCAGCGTCGGCCGAGGGCAACGAGCCGGACGTCACGTGCTGCGATGTGTACGAAAACGTCGGTGGCAACTACGACGCCCTCGTCGGCGACCAGACCGGATTGAGCAATAACTTCTCGGAGGTCCCTGAGTTCTGTGATACGGAAGCCGGCGACTACCGCCTCTTCGACACATCGCCCTGTCTGGATGCCGAGAGTCCGTGCGGCCTGCTCGTCGGCGCGTTCGGTCAGGGATGTGATTCGCCCGTGGAGAGGATGAGCTGGGGAGCGATCAAGGCACTCTACCACTGAGCGCGCGAGGCCGATCCCCGTTCCACCGGAAGTCCACGGTCCGAGACACTCGCCACACAGCATCCCGTCACGCGAACCCGAAGAGGAGAGGGAACGCGAGTGCGACGAAGGCCGCCCAGACCGCGTGGACCGGCAGATATCGCATCTGCCAGTCGATGACGGTCTCGTACCGTGACCGCGCGGAGAGGAAGCGGAAGTACCCCGCGGCGAGCAGGATCAGATTGACCATCAGCGCGATGTTTTCACCGAGGGCCGCGGCCTTGTTGGGGGAGAGCCCGTAGGCGGTCAGCCGCCCGATGATCCCCGAGAGCGCGATCCCGTCCGCGACCAGGGCGAGGACCACCAATGCCAGAACGATACCGTCCCACCAGTCGACAGGTTGCTCTGCGTCCCGGGCACTCATCGTGTAGAGCACGAGACCGAGCACCAGAGCCAGCACGATGTCGAACATGATGAGGAGTTCGCGATCCTCCGATGGCCCTTGACCCGCCAGTGCCATGGCGGTGATGAGCCCCAGCAGCAACACGACGAAGAGCGGTGTGAAGATCCTGGCGAGCACCGGCGCCATGGTCTCGATCGCGCCCTTCTTCCTCTCCACGAGGTAGGCGGCCACCACCGCCACGCCGCAGGCGCCGAACACCGCCAGCCAGTTCACGACGAGTGAGGTGAGATCGATCCCGATCAGCGAGAACATCCCCCCGGCGACGCCCACGAGAACCATCCCGCCAAGGGCGATCAGCACCGAGTAGATGAACACCTCTCCTGCGAACCGCACGAAGTCCAGCCCGAGGCTCGGCCTGCGCCATCCCGGTCCGGCATACAGCGCCATGAGGAGAAGGAGAAGCGCGATGGGCACGTGCAGCCCCGCCAGGACCTGCGTGTGATGGGGCGGGCAGCTCGGGTAGAGGTTCACTGCGAGCGCGAAGACGGCGAACGTCAATGCGGCGACGGCCATGAACCGAATCGAGAGGGCTCGCCTCCAGACGAGGTAGACCGCAACGGGCGCGAAGGCGAAGAGCCCCGCGTTCCGCGCGTAGATGAGGGCGTTCTGGTCCGCGACCGGATGTCCGAAGAGTGCCGGGATCTTTCCCAGCAGCCCACCGAGGAGGGCCAGGGCAAGAACCACGGCGATCTCCGTTCGCTGCTTGCGGCGGGCGTTCTCGTCAGCGGCGGGTACGAGCAGCTGACGCCAGACGTTCTCCGTTGAGACCTTGGCGAACTCGTGGTCCAGTGCCTCGGCGTCACCCATCCGGCGGATGGAGACGATGAAGGCTTCCTCGACGCTCACGCCGTGCCCGGTGAGTTCATCGATGCCGTCCCGGAGGTGAGATTCCAACTCCTCCACATCCAGAGTTCCAAGCGACCCGACCGACTGGACGTGTCGACGCCACTTCCGGATCTGTGATTCCAGGTCAAACATCTTTCGCTCCTGTCTTCCCGGGTTTCGCGAGACGTTCCAGGGCATTGTGGACGACATGCCACTGTTCCTTGAGACGCGCAAGCTCAGCCTCGCCCTGGCGTGTGAGGCGGTAGTACTTTCTCCGCCGGCCGTTGTCGGCTGTTCTCCAGGTTGCTCTCACGAAGCCCGCTGCCTCCAACCGGTGCAGCACCGGGTAGAGCATTCCGTCGGTCCATTCGATGCGCTCTCCGGAGGCTTCCCGCACACTCTTGATGATGGCGTACCCGTAGCTGTCGCCCTGCCGCAGGATGGACAGCACGATCGGAGTTGCCGATGCCGCCACAAGGTCTTTCTGGATGTCCACGAGTGTGCCTCTCGATGACCGCGTCCGCCTGATGGGGACCGCTGTCGTCCCCACGCTGCTAACATAGCATATCTATGCATAGCGGTACAATGTATATCTGCGCCGGCAGGGTCGCGCCGTGACAAGGTGGTGTTGGTGTGATATGCTGTTCGCAAGCTGCAGGGGATGTTGGCTGTTGTGGGACTCTCTCCTGCAAGAAAGGACGGACCCCGTGGGAGACAAGGGCGGCAAGAAGGACAAGAGCAAGAGCCAGAAGCAGATGAAGAGCAAGCATGCGAAGCAGGCAAAGGACAAATCCAACAAGCTGCAAGCCCAGAAACCGCACTAGAACCAGTGAGAGCTGAAGGTCCAGTGTTCCGTGTACGTTGCCCAGGAGTGACCCTGGCTGGGCCCTCAGGCGGTGTGCGGCCCGAATTCGGCGATTGAGCTTGACCCGGACGCCTCCGGAGACCACACTACAGGTAAGCAGAGGCGACCAAGTCGGTATGGTGACATATCCGGGAACTCCAAGGAGGGACCAGGCGCAGATGCCGGGTCCTTTTTGTTTTCCGGAGGCGATGTGAGGCGCCCTCCGTATGGAACAGTACTGGCGATCGGTGGTGGTGCCACATGCAGGGCTGATCAGCCCGGTGAAGAAGAAAGTCGATCGGTCGGACGATCCGGCCATCGACATGTCAATCGTCGACGTCGGGGGTGACCCGTGCGCGACGAGCCCAAGAGAGGCAGAACACAGTGAGCACGACCGGAATCGTGAAGTGGTTCAATGACGGCAAGGGCTTCGGCTTCATCACGCCGGAGGATGGCTCCAAGGACGTTTTCGTGCACCACTCCGGAATCCAGGGTGGCGACGAGTTCAAGAGCCTGAACGAAGGCGACCATGTGCAGTTCGACATCGTCCAGGGCGAGAAGGGCCCGGCGGCGGAGAACGTCACGAAGATCGCTGCCTAGCCGTTGGGTAACCACGGATTGGCATAGATACAAAGGGCCGCCCCTTGATGGGGCGGCCCTGTTGCGTTGATGCCCGATGAGCGACGCTCTCAACGGACTACATGCTCATGACACTGAGTCTCCCGTCCGGCGGTTCCGGATTGAGAACGCCCTCGTTGTTCACGATCTCCTCGAGGATCGAGTAGAACGTCGAGTAGGTGTTCTCTTTGTCGCGTCCGTATCTGCTGAACCAGAAGTAGCCGTCTCCACCCTTGCTGATGATGAAGCTGTTGCTGAGCACCCGGTACTCGGCGTTCGGATCGACGGCATGCCATGTTCCGTCGGGCGCCTCGACCTGGATGTCCGTCACGCGCTCGCCCGGGACGGTGACGGTCCAGGCGCCGTTCTCGTCCTGGCCGATCGCCTGGGCCGTCTTCGTGATGTCGATCGCGTACCGGAGCCCCGAAGCGTGCATCAGTCCGCCCTCGCAGAAGTTCGCCGCGCTCCGCTCCAGGATCGGCTTCAGCAGGCTGCCGTCGAGCGTCAGCATGATCGCGTCGTTCGCGAACTCGTCGATCGATCGGAGCATCACGTCGGTGACGGGCCCGGGCTCGTAGACCTTCTTGCCTCGAAACGCCCCGGCGTTGTTCAGGACGATGTCGACGCCGAACTTGTCGCGCATCCGGTCGTTCACGAGGTTCGCCACCGGCGATTCCCCGCACCGGACCGCTTCGGATGAGAGGTCCCACGGGACCTCGGTCATCCCCAATACGATCGCCTCCGGGAGCGAGTCCCTGTAGACCGTCAGCCTCTCGTCGATATCCGAAGCCGCCGTGATGGCAGCGTCGATCGGGAGCTTCTCATAGCGCACGCTCTGAATATCCATACGTCCCGCGGGGCCGGTCTCGAGGTCGATGCGCATGAGGTGTGTACCGCCGTATCCGCCGGGGACGATGAAGGTGCCGCCGATACGGATCGCCTTGTCGACGTAGCTGTGCGAGTGACCACCGAAGATGATGTCAATGCCCGGAATCTCACGAGCGAGTTTGATATCCTCGTCCAGACCGATGTGAGTGAGCGCGACGATGACCTGCGCGCCGCGCCCGCGAAGCTCACGGACCGCTTGCAGTGCGACGTCGGCGTTGCCGCCGGTCAGGGTGAGGTTACCGGGGCTCGAGAGGTAGGGAAGGCCCTCGGTGATCAGAGAGAAGTATCCGACTCGAAGTCCGTCGTAGTCCTCGATGAGATACGGAACACACAGGTCGTCCAACGGTGTTCCGTCGATGGCGAGGTCCGTGCAGAGGAACTCGAAGTCCGCCGAGCTCAGCGCGGCAGCCAGGTCCTGTGGCCCCTTGTCGAACTCGTGATTGCCGAAGATGGAAATCTCCCAGCCCGCGTCGGACATGAGTCCATAGATGGCGCGGCCCTTGAACGTGTGGAAGTACGTGTCGGAGAGGGCGTCGCCGGAGAACACGACAGCCACCGTGCCGGGGTTCTCATGCTCGATGTCTCGGATGAGCGTGGCGATGCGGGCGATGCCGCCGATCGACACCGTCTCATCCACGCCGTCGCCGTCGGTGTCGGTCATCGACGCATACGAGTCGAGCTGCCCGTGGAGGTCTCCCATTCCGATGATCGTGAGTTCGTGCCCCTGAGGCGCGCGCGAGCACGACGTGAGGAGGGCCGAGGAGATGATCAAAGCAACTGCTATGAACGTGACGATCCTGTTTCGCATACCGCCTCCGATTGTGGGCCGCCAACATTGTCAATCCCGGAATCCGACACGCCAGCTTATCACAACAGGTGCTCATCGCAAGAGGCCCGCCATGACGGCGGGCCTCTTTGGTGTGCAACTGATGGTGGTGCAGTGCTGGCCTACTCCTTCGAAGGGAAGGCCGACGGGTGGCTCTCGCCTCTGCCCGAACCGTTCCACACATCGCTGCCGCTGTAGTCCCACGCCTCGAACGTGTTGACGTTCGTGACCGAGACGCCGCCCTGGGAGTTCACGGTGAAGTCGAAGACGTGCCAGTAGTTGCCGACCGTTCCGCCCGCACTCGTGGCGTTGTAGGTCTTGGACTGCCCG
Organism: uncultured bacterium; assembly: GCA_964516845.1. Taxonomy (GTDB): domain Bacteria; phylum Joyebacterota; class Joyebacteria; order Joyebacterales; family Joyebacteraceae; genus JAPEKQ01. The sequence goes on along the minus strand of CAZEXP010000037.1, from coordinate 10,930 downwards.
GCGACCAGCAGGTTGACGACCGTGGGGGACTGCTTGATCGAGCCGGAGCCGGAGAAAAGATACACGTAGTACGAGTAAGTCCCTTCGTAGAGATTGAACCCGGAGATGACCTCGGGACCGTACGAATACTGGTCATCCGTGTCGAGCATGGTGTAGGGATTCGTCTCCAGTGTGCCCATGTTGTAGTAGGCGGTGTGGAAGTAGTCCCAGCTGGAATCCCACGTCATCGGCATGAACAGATGGGAGTCAAGATCGCGAGGGTCTGCTCCCCATGTCAGAGTGATGGAGAAGGCGGGCTCGAGCAGCACCAGGTCTTCAGACAGCTCCAGCGTGGAGCTGTTGCCGACCACGACCTGCACGGTCTGGCTGTCGTGGGTTCCCTTGAAGGCCCACACGTCGGCCGTCGAGTTCTTGCGCGCCCTCAGGCTGAAGTACCCGTTGCTGCTGGAGGAGTCTTCGTCCCTGTATGTGGCGTTCACGCCTTCGCTCACCACTGTGGCGTTGGCCACCGGAATTCCCACGTTGCTGACGACCCGCCCGGTGATCGTGCAGATGTCGGTCAGCGGCAGATCCCAGTTCCAGATCGTGAGGTGCGATATCTCCGCCACGTACTCGCTGCCGTCCTTGACCGCGTAGCCTTCTTCTCTCCAGAGGCCGTCGTCCTCGTCGAAGTACCACATCGGCATCGTGTCCGGAGCGGATCTGGCCAGGGCGTCGGAGATGCGGATCGTGAGCTCCGCGGTGCTGCCGTCAGCGATATCCAGCGGCGCCCCGGTCGAGCTGTACAGATTGACGCCCATGAAGCCGTAGGACTCGAAAGGAACCACCGTCAGGTCCTCACGGATCCCTTCGAACTCGCCCGGGAACGCGCCGAAGAAATCAGCGTCGTCGGGCAGCATGACGGCGATCTCCACCTCGACGTTGCCGCTGTACGGCGAGCCGCTTTCTGTCTCGAACGAATCGGCGTCGAGCACGATCGATCCGTCGCCATCGGTGGCTGCCACAGTGCCCCCGCTGGCCGAGTTGATGATGTTGCTCTCAGCGGTGAGCATGCTCACATCACCGATGTGCGCGGTCTGGTTCTCCAGGACCGTCACGTTCCGCGATACCGTCAGGTAGCCGTCCTTGGTCATCCGGACGATCGTACTGCCGACGGGCACGTCGCTCAGAACGAACCAGCCGTTCTCGTTGGTCTGGCTTGTGACGCCGCCGGCGGCGACGCTGACGTTCCCGAGTCCGGAGCGGCTGGCCGCCTCGATGACGCCCGAGACCGTTCCCGTGAGGGTTGTCGTCTCGTCAGGTCCGGTGGAGCTGCTCGCGCCGCATCCAACGATGACCGTGACCGACAGAGTGAGGATCATAGCGAGGAACAGAAATCTCTTCATGGTTCTGCCTTTCGAAAGTTCCTGGATTGACGCGAAGCCGCGTCGGCTATGGACCAGTGGACCGACGCACTCGGGGGAGTGGAATTCGCGAAAGTCTGAACCGAGGTCTGACTCGGAAGTACAGGCGACACCTCTCAATGTGCTCCACACAACGTGGCTCTCGGGTCGCTGCTTGTCAAACGTGGTGAATACTGCGTTTGCATGTCACGTGCCACGATTCGGCCTCGTGTGCTCCGCTCAGTCGCTGCGGACTCCCCGGCGTGGAATCTGCTCTATAAGCACTCACGGGGAGTACCGCGTGGCGCTATGACTGGTTCCCGGTTATCTGCGGGCGGGTCGGACCGGTGGGAGCAGCGCCCGTAGGCGGCGGTCAATCCCGATGCTGAACGATGCCGGTTCTCACGTTACGGGAGCCAACAAGCGAAGGCCCGCCGTTGCCGGCGGGCCTTCGTGTTTCACCCGTCAGTCTGCGTCCGGAGACGGTCCACCGTTCCGGGAGAAGCGGTGGCGGCTCACGGCATACTAGCCACCGAGCTGGAACCGGACCTGGGCGCCGAACGTGAGCGAATCGAGGTTCTGGTCGCCGAGCTCTTCGAAGACGTCTGTGTTGTGGAAGCGG
>CAZEXP010000037.1:0-8826 GCA_964516845.1 uncultured bacterium | reverse complement strand
CGAATCGAGGTTCTGGTCGCCGAGCTCTTCGAAGACGTCTGTGTTGTGGAAGCGGTAGAGAGCGTAGGCATCGACCCCGGTGCCGGCGAGCTCGAGATTCACACCCGCGCGCAGGGCATAGAATGGGTCGCTCGCCCACTCGCCGTCGAAGGTGGCCGTGCCGATCCCCACGCCGCCATAGATGAAGTCGCCGAAGAGCGCGTAGGCCTGCGGCAGGATCAGAGCCTTGCCCGAACCACCGAAGTCCAGGACCCACTCGACATCAGCCTCGACCTTGAGCAACAGGAGGTCGAACTGGTACGATCCGAGGAAGGCGAGCGCATCCGGATCGAACTCCTGCTCGTCCTTGATGTCCCCCAGCGTCTTCATGTACTCGACACCGACGCCGAGACTGCCGGCCTGTGCGGGTACGGCGAGCATTCCCGCCAGGACGAGTGATACGACGAGCAGACAGAAGAAGCGCCTCATGATAGGCCCCCGAGTCTCTTGAGTTGTCACACAACCGGCGAAAGCCGCATGCCGACCGAACATGAGTAGGATGGGGCACGTTGCGGAGGTCGTCAAGCGCATTCGCCGGAGGACGTCCAACCCGGGGGCGGCTGTTTCCGGGCATGATTCGTGCATAATCCTGTCGTCGAAGTGCTCTCAGGTGTAATATTGTATCTGTCCTGAGCAACGCGACGGCGTTTCGGCGTGCATCCTGACTCGTGTTCATGGTTGCTGCCGGGCTGCGTCGTGCCGGCGTTGCCCGTGACCCGCGCCCGCTGCGCGAGTCGTCCGTGAGTTCAAGGCCTGTCAGGCCTGCGATGGAGGGTTGGAATCGTGTCGAAGAGGACGTTCGAGTGTTTCGAGTGTGGCCATGTCTGGCGCGTGATCCACGGTGCGCCTCGTCCGTCGGTCTGTCCTGAATGCGAGAGCAAGGATATCCACATCGCCGACGACGATCGCAGTCAAGGGCGCGATCGAAGTCTCGGTCGTGAGCATCGGAGAGAGATCCCAACCCGCGAGGAAGAGTAAGCTACTGCACCGTTCGCCCGAGGAGGCGAGAGCATTGACATACCAGGGTTCGACGGCCGGCGCATCACGGGCCGTCCACCGCCCAAACGCCAGAGCAGCGCAGATCGATTCCTTTGATCTCGAACCGGGCGACGTGCTCGCAGGCAAATACGAGATCGAGAGCCATCTCGGGAGAGGGTGGGAAGGAGAGGTCTTCCTGGTTCGTGAACTTGGCACCGGCATTGAGCGCGCGGCCAAGCTCTTCTTTCCCCAGCGAAACCCGGGCAATCGGACGCTGACCCGATACGCGACGATACTCCATCGCTTGAGGCACTGCCCGATCCTCATCCAGTACCACACACAGGAGACGATCGACTACCTGGGAGTCCCGGTCACGTTCATCGTCTCCGAGTATGTCGAGGGGGAACCGCTGAACGTTTTCCTCAAGCGGCAGCCGGGGAAGCGGCTCGACCCGTTCCAGGCGTTCCATCTTCTTCACGCGCTGGCGGCGGGCATCGAGAGCATCCACAACCTCCTCGAGTACCACGGCGACCTGCACACGGAGAACATCATCGTTCGGCGCGCCGGACTGGGATTCGACGTGAAGCTGCTCGATCTCTACCACTGGCAGGCGCCGAAGCGCGTTAACATTCAAGATGACGTGTGCGATCTCATCAGGATCTTCTACGACTCCGTCGGTGGGCGGACCCGGTACTCACGGCAGCCGCGCGAGGTGAAGGCCATCTGCTGTGGTCTGAAGCGTTCCCTGATCCTCAAAAAGTTCAGCACGGCCGGGCAGCTCCGCCAGCGGCTCGAGACGATGCAGTGGGAGTCGCTGTGACAGATGTGAGATGATGGCAGATGCGCAGACTGCATCCGGACCGCAGACGCACAGGACAGCTGAAGTACAATTGAAAAGCGGAGCGTCTGATGACGCTCCGCTTCTGTACTCTCTACAACCCTGCAGCCGGGTCCCCACATGCGCTTCGCCTCGATCGCCTCTCGAGCGCGCCGTCTTGCGCGTTGCTCGAGAGCCGGCGGGCTACTTCTTGCCCTTGGACTTCTTCTTGGGCTTCGGAGCTGCGGTCTTCGCGGCCTTCGGACTAGCCTTCTTCATCTGCTCTCCTTGTGGTGGCTCTACGGTTCTGAACCACCTGGCAGTGGGTTGATCCTCAATCGTGGCCACCAATCGGCGCCCACCCTACTCCGGCGACCGAACCCTCCTGCGGTCGCCTCGATCCGTGGATCCAAGCCATCTCCCGGCTGCCCGTGGATCCGACACCATCAAGTGTCAAACCCCTGACGACGCAAGATTCCAATACCGGGGTTGGGAATGCAAGGGGAATCGTGCGCCCGCCGTCTCTCTTCCTGGGGGATCGCGAGCGGTCGTGCCGCGGCTCTCGGAGCCGGTTACCGCACGAGCAACATCTTGGATGTCCGCGACTCGCCGCCGGCGTCCAGACGGATGAAGTACATGCCCGCTCCGAGCTCCCGCCCGTCGCGGTCCCTGCCGTTCCACGGCTCCTCGTGCGGACCCGCGGACTGCACGCCGTCCCGGAGCACCGCCACTTCACGACCGGCGAGATTGTAGACGCGGAGGCGGACGAGCGATTCAGCCGGCAGCGAGTAGCTGATGGTGGTCGAGGGGCCAAAAGGGTTTGGGAAGCTCCGACCGAGATGAAGGCCGGTCTGCGGCGGGTCGTCAGGTGGCTCGACGCTGCTTCCACCGGAGAACTCGTACGCCGCGGTCTCATGCCCGTCGAGGCTCAGTCCGCTGATTTCGTAGGATGGACTGACCGTGATGTTCAGCGTGTCGCCCGGGTCGAGAAGGTTGACGAGCGTGTGCTCTCCCGGTTCGAGGCTGACGGACGAACCGGTCAGCGTGATGTTGTTCCGGGGATTGGACGACGTGTTGGTCATGCAGAGCACCGTCTGAAGCTCGTGCCCGCGCACGAAGGCCATCACCGATGATTCGGAGCTCGAGAGCGGATCGTGCGTGCCCTGTCTGAGCGCGGGTGAGTCGTTCCGAACGTGAATGAGCTTCTTGTACCACTCGAGCAGCGAGCCGGAGTCGAGCTCTTCATCGGCGACGTTGTACTGCGTGTAGTTGCTGCTGATGTAGTTCCAGGGCGAACCCGTCGTGAATCCCGCATTGCTCCCGTCCGTCCATTGCATCGGCGTGCGGATGTTCAGATGGTCGCCGCTTCCTACCATCCCGATCTCCTCGCCGTAGTAGACGAACGGTACGCCGGGCATCGTCAGGTAGATGCCCGCGGCCGCCTTGACCCTGCCCTCGTTCTCACCGACGGACGTGAACACGCGGTCCTGGTCGTGGTTCGTCAGGAACGTGGCGTACTGGAGATAGGGGTAGAGGTTGTAGACCTGATCCGCCTTGGCGCTCACCCATCCCGCGTCGCCGTCATTGACCGCGCCGACGGTCGCGTACGAGAGATCGAACTCGAAGCACATGTCCAGCCGGTCATTCGTGACGTACTGGAGGACCGTGCTCGTGTTCGTCCACGCCTCGCCGACGGAGAACGCATCGGCCTTCACCGACTTCACGTGCGCGTTGTACTCGGCCCAGAAGTCGAGCGTCGCGGTCGTGTTCTGGAGCTGTCCTCCGTCCTCGATGACATAGAGGACGGCGTCGAGACGGAACCCGTCGACTCCGATCGTGTCGAGCCAGTATGTGGCCGTCTGGAACATCGAGTCCTTCACCGCCGGTGTCTCGTAGTCCAGATCGGGCATGCCGCCCGTGAAGAGACCGTAGTACCAGCCCGAGTCGTTCCAGTGCCAGACGTTCTGTCCCCACGGACCGGACTCGCCGGGGTCGTAGCTCGACCACCGGAAGAAATCGCGGTAGGCCGGGTCGTTGTCGGCGGACGCCTCAAACCACGGATGCTGGTTCGAGCAGTGGTTCATGACGTAGTCGATGATGACCTTGATGCCGCGCGCGTGGGCCGCCGCGAGGAACGCCTCGAAGTCGGCCATCGTGCCGTAGTCGGGGTTGATGGAGCGGTAGTCGGTGCCGTCATAGCCGTGGTAGCTCGGCGAGTCCTGGATCGGCATCAGCCAGATGCCCGTGATCCCGAGGTCGTCGTCGGTCTGGGGGTCGCCGTCGTTGAGGTAGTCGAGCTTCTGCGTCAGCCCCTGGAAGTCTCCGATCCCGTCGCCGTCGCCGTCATAGAAGCTCCGCACGAAGATCTCGTAGAATACGCAGTCGTTCCACCAGGACAGCTGGTCCGGGTCGTAGCCGCCGCCCGGCTGGAGGTCGTTGTACCAGACCGTGACGGTGTCGTCATCGGCCGTCACCGTGTAGTACCGGTTGTTGCCGTAGCCGGGGAACTCCTCCGTGCCGTCCCACTCGCCGTTGATGCGATACTTGTACTCGAGCTGTTCCCCCTGGCTGAACCCGCCGAGTGTGACCGAGTAGACCGTGTCGCCGTCGGCGTCGGCCAGAGGCGTGAGGGGGTCGGAGCCCCAGCTGTTGAAGTCGCCGGCGATGTCGACGGCGTCGCTGCGCGGATCGAACGCGCCCAGCTCGACCTGGTAGGCCATGCGGACCTGGAACGTGATATCGACCGCCTGGGCGGCCGCGGCGGCGAGAAGCGCCGCCGCGAGCGCCAGGAGCGGAAGTGTCCTGCCTCTGGTGTTGTTCATGGGTGGCTTTCACTTTCCGCAAGGGGAAGTCGGAGTGTGCGATGGAATTCTGCCTAATTATAGCACGTTTGGGTCGGCCGGTCCGTCTCTGATTGACCGCGTGGGACTTCGGTTACATACTTCTGCGTTTCTGTTGATCAGCGTCTGTTGACGTGCCGCCGGGGGCGTCTTAACGGACAGCGTCCGCTGAGACGGTTGTCTCGCGAGAGGCCTGCACGTGGGAATATACACAGGGGGGTGTGCCATGGGAGCAAGGCTTGTCCATCTGATGTTCGCGCTGGCGTTCTGTGCCGCGCTCGTGTCGTGCAGCAGTTCGAGCGGTCCTGGCGGCGAGGGCGAGACGGAGGGACCAACGGTCACGGACGTGAGCATGGAGGACGGTGCAACGGACGTCGGACTGATTCAGAGGATCGATGTCACGTTCTCGGAGGCCATGGATGCTTCGACGATCACCAACTCGAACATCACGGTTCAAGGGAGAGATCTCACGGGGTACGTCGAGTACGATGAGCAGACGTACGTGGCGAGCTTCATCCCGGACACGCTGTACGCGGCGGAGACGTGGCACGACTTCCTCGTGACCAACTCCGTCACGAACGACGACGGCGATCCGGTGGAGCCGAGTACAACGAGCTTCCAGACGGGCACCTTCGACGCGGATCATCTCGACGACTACTTCGAACCCAACGAGACCCCGGCGGCCGCGGCGCCGATCGAGATTGGGAAACGGTACCACACACTCTCGCTCACCGGAGGCGCCGACCAGGACCTCTTCGAGTTCACCGTCACAGAGACCGCCAAGGTCTATGCCTCGTGGTGGTTCAAGGAGGTCAACGGACTGGGGTGGGTGGCCGGTTTCGAGAATGCCAACGGCGAGGAGTACAACTCGGCGGGCTGGGGTCCCGCTTCGGGCGACTCCGTGAACTGGTACCACTTCACGTTCCTGCCCGGTACGTACTACTTCCACACCCACGCCCATTCGTACCAGACGGGCCACTCGCTCTACGACTTCAAGCTGACGACCGATGACCCGTGCCGCGACGACGCCTATGAGGACAACGACTTCATCAGCGTGGCCACGCCGGTGAGTCCCGGGACGCTGTCAGACCTGAGGTTGTGCCTCTACGACAGGGACTACTTCAGCATCGACCTGACGGCGGGGGAGACGCTCTCCGTCTCGATGACCGCCACGGCCGGCGACATCTACGATACGAAGCGCATCGCCATCGTGCTGCCGAACGGGAACGATGCCAACATCACCACGTCGTCCACGTCGACTGTCGCCACATCGTATGTTGCCTATCAAACCGGCACCCACTACATCTACACCATGTTGTGGAACGAGTACGTCGAGTACTATCTGGAGGTTACGGTGCAGTAGCGAGACCGGGCGGTGAGAGCCGAGCAGGAGAATCGGGCAGGAGAGCACGACCGGACAACATGGATGGGGCCGCTTGCGCGGCCCCATCTGCGTTGCGTCATCTGTCAGTCAGAAGACCGTCCGTTCGCCTGGCCTTCGTCGTATTCGGCCTCCAGCGCGTCGAGCTTCTTCGCGAGGGCCTTCGGGGACGCCTGCCCGCGGCAGAGATAGTAGTAGCCGATCGGTACGACGAAGAGCGTGAGAAGACATGCGAACGTCGCACCGAATGCGATGACCGTCCCGAGCGAGAGGCGGCTCATTGCTCCCGCGCCGCTCGCCAGGATGAGCGGGACCGCGCCGATCGCTGTCGACAGACCGGTCATCATGATGGGACGAAGACGCAGGCGTGACGCCCGGAACAGCGCCTCGTCGAAATCGAGTCCGCGGTCGCGGAGCTGGTTGGCGAACTCGACGATGAGGATCCCGTTCTTGGCGGCCAGACCGATGAGCATGATGAGACCGATCTGGCTGAAGATGTTGAGCGTCACGCCGAGGAGCAGCATTCCGAGGACCGCCCCGAAGATGCCCATTGGCACGGTCAGCATGATGACGAACGGGCTGACGAAGCTCTCGAACTGCGCCGCGAGAACGAGGTACGCGATCACGAGCGAGATGATGAACACGAACGCGACGGCCCCGCTGGACTCCCTCAATTTCTGCGACATGCCCTTGTAGCTGAACGTCGCGGTGGCCGGCAGCTCCTCGCGGACGACGTTCTCGAGGAATCCGAGGCAATCGTCCATGGAGTATCCGTCCGTGATGCTTCCCGAGATCGTGACGGCGCGCATCCGGTTGTACCGCCTGAGTTCACTTGCATCGGCCCGTTCCTCCAGCGTGACGATGTTGGAGAGCGGGATCAGCTCGCCGGTCCGTGAGGAGCGAACGTAGATGTTCTCGAGGTCAGTGGGCGTTTGACGCTCATCGGCGGCGCCCTGAAGGACCACGTTGTATTCCTCGCCACCTTCGACATACGTCGTGACGGTGCGCGCGCCGAGCATCGTCTGGAGCGTGCTGCCGATCGTCTCCGACGCCACGCCGAGTTCCGCCGCGCGGTCCCGGTCGATGGCCACGCGCAGTTGCGGCGTTGTCTCCTTGTAGTCGGCGTCGACGCCGTAGAGTCCGGGATACTCCCTTGCCTTCTCGAGGATGATGTCGCGCCATGTGGCGAGGTCCTCGTACGTCGGTCCGCCGATGACGAACTGGACCGGCTGGCCGAAGAAGAACGAGAGACCCGAGGGCTGGAATACGAAGACGCGGACGCCCGCGACGGACGCGAGCTCGCCGGTGAGTTCGCGCGCGATCTGCGTCGCGGACCTGTCCCGGTCCTCCCACGCGGCCAGGTCGACGATGCAGAAGCCGCTGTTGACGGCGCCGCCGCTGTTCCGTCCGCCGGGCGTCATGGCCAGGACGTGCGTGACCTCGCCCCGGTCGATGAGCGGCGTCAGCTTCTCCGTGATGCGGTCCATGTACGTGCGCGATGCATCGAATCCGGTTCCCTCGGGAGCCGTCATCCTCGTCATGAGGACGCCGCGGTCCTCCTGCGGTTCATACTCGGAGATGATGTTGCCCATCATCACCCAGATTGAGCCGAGGATGAGGATCATCGCCACGAGCGATGCGAGCGGGTGCTTCACGCACAGACGAAGCGTCCGATCGTATCGCGTGATGATTCGCTGGAACGTCCTGTCGACGACCTTGATCAGCGGGGCTTCCGTCTCGCGGGGCCTGAGGAACCTGGAACACAGCATGGGGGAGAGGGTAAGCGCGACGAGGCTCGAGAAGACGACGGCGCCGGTGATCGTGAACGCGAACTCCGTGAACAGCTTCCCGGTGTCTCCTCCCATCAGGCTGATGGGGAGGAACACCGCCACGAGGACGAGCGTCGTGGCGATGACGGCGAAGGCGACCTCGTTGACGCCCCGGAACGCCGCGACCAGCGGGGGTTCGCCGTCCTCGATACGGCGGTGGATGTTCTCGAGCACGACGATCGAGTCGTCGACGAGGAGCCCGATGGCGAGCACCAGCGCGAGAGACGTGAGGAGGTTGACCGAGAAGCCGAACGCGTACAGGACGATGAACGCCGAGATGAGCGAGATGGGCACCGTCACGGCCGGGACCATCGCCGCCCTCGCGCTGCCGAGGAACAGGAAGATGATGCCGATGACCAGCGCGCACGCGATGACGAGCGCGAGCCGGACTTCGCGGATGGACGCCTCGATGAACACCGAGCTGTCACGGAGGACGATGAGTTCCATCCCCTCCGGCAGGTTCGGTTGGATCTCTCGCATCGCGTCCTTGACCCCGCCGATCACCGCGAGCGTGTTCGCCGTCGACTGTCGGGAGATGCCGATGCCGACCGCGCTCTTCCCGTCCGCGGTGAAGCTGTCGCGCAGCGTCTCCGGGGCAATCTCCACGGACGCGACGTCACCGAGGCGGACGAGGTGCCCGTCCGAGCCCCTCGTGATGACGAGGTTGCGGAAGTCCTCCGGCGTCTGATAGCCGCGCTGCACGCGGATCGTCAGCTCGCTGTCAACGGATTCGAGACGGCCCGCGGGGAGTTCGACGTTCTCGGTCCGGAGTGCGCTCTCGACATCCTGGACCGTGAGCCCGCGGGCGGCGAGCGCGCGGCGGTCCAGCCAGATGCGCATCGAAAACCGTTTCTGGCCGAAGATCCTCGCCTCGGCCACACCGTCGACGACCGCGAACCTGTCGATCAGATGTCGGTCCGCGTAGTCCGTCAGCTCCATCTG
>CAZEXP010000036.1:2394-23455 GCA_964516845.1 uncultured bacterium | reverse complement strand
CTTCCCGTGGCGCGGACGAGTACGAGACGGTATCTCAGGTCGTCTCCGGCGATGACGTCCTCGTCGAGGACCGAGCCGGTCAGCGCGGGTGGGTGAGATTCCGGGCCCACGGTCTTGTACGTTCCGTCCTCCGCCGTCGCGCGTTCGATGCGGATCGAATCGAGCGCCTCGACCGTGTCCAGCGTCCAGTGCACGGAGACTGCGAGCGGGTCGAGCACGGCCGCGGTGAAAGCGCCGTTGTACGGTGCCGCCTGCGCCGCGGAGACCGTGTATTGCATGTCGTCGGCCGTCGCCCAGAGTGCCGTGTTGGCGACGACGAGCACGACCGACGAGAGCGTGTCCCAGTCCGCGATCGCGATGACTGCGTCGCCCATCCCGTCGAGAATGAGTTCGATCTGTGCCGCTACCGCTCCTGAGTCACTCAGCGTCAGCAGCGCGGCGCGGTTGGGGATCTGGGTGGGGAGCGGGCCGTCGTAGGCGACCTCGATCGACTCGCAGATGTCGTCGGGATTGTCGAAGACGATGTAGTTGGCTCCGAGGTGGTCGGGCCGGACACCGGTGCCGACCATCGCATCGATGACCGGATAGCTCGATGTCGTCCAGGTGGGCGCGACGTCAGGCCAGGCGGCGCCCTCTTCATAGTGAGCGCCGTCGTCTCTCGAGCCGATGAACCAGTTCCACACCGCGAACTCGGTGAACTCGTCCTCGAGGTTCGTCCCGAACTCACTGAGCTTCGAGTCGAGCGCGTCCACGGAACCGGTCCCGCCTTCCATCTCATACCAGACCGAGGGAACGATGCCGGGTCCCAGCCGCTCCGCGAGGAAGAAGTTCCACACCGCGGCGCCGTACATCGCGGCCCCCCTGTACTCGAGCGAGCGATACGGGCAACTGAGGTAGTAGGGCAGGAACTGGCGGTAGTCGTTCAGCTGATCGTACACCTGGTCCTCAACCCAGACGGCCGAGCACTCCATGTACCACACGTCATCGGCGTTGAGGATGTGCGCGTACTGGCAGGCGTGGTTGAACTCGTGCGCGACGGTCACACGCATCGGGAGGATCGGGTCCACATAGCCGAAGCCCGCGTAGTCGTTGTCGATCTCAACGAAACTCGTGCAGTCGTTCGGTGGACCACCGGGCGTGGCGTATCCTATCAGCGTGATCCCGTAGTACGCCGTCCCGAGATCGATCACGTAGCAGTCGTAGAGACCATTGCCGCCGTTGTCTCCCGGATCGTACTCGTCGCTGGGCGGCGGCCGGAAGCCCATCGTATCGACCTCGATCTGCCACGAGCGCTCGAGCGCGTCGGCGACGGCGTCAAGGTAGCCGGCATCAGGCCACCCGAGGACCGCGCTCTGTCCGGTCGTATCGTAGTGGATGCGGAAGTGCTCGGTATCGAGGAAAGCCTGCAGTTGGGGGCGGCTGCGCGCGCGCTCATACGCGGAGCGCACGCTCGGCTCGAGAAGCTCGGGATGTTCGAGCGCGGAGTGCATCTCCAGCGCCCACGGCGTGCCGCAGCGCTCGGGATGGGCGAGCTGCGCGCCGGATGGCTGCCAGACGGCGGTGAGCAGTATGACCGGAAGGGTGAAGAGCAGGACGGTCCGGCCGCTGCCGAGTCTTCTGGAGCAACGATCCACAGGGGCTCCTTGTACGGTCCGCATGTTGCCCCAGACTAGCGATGTCGCGCCTCGCGCGCAACCATGTTTCACGCCGTACGACAAAAACGCCCCGAGGGCGTGAAGCCCCGGGGCGCTGGAGTCCGCTCGTGTATGTGCGGCTGGCGGGTGTGCATGCGTGTCTAGCGGATGAGCATCAGCTTCCGTGTCCGTTGCTCGCGGTCGACCGTCAATACGACGAAATACTGCCCGGAGGCCGCCAGGGAGCCCGTGTCCGTGCGCCCGTCCCACCCGCAGGAGTGACGGCCGGCGCCGACGGTCCGGTCGACGAGTCTTGCCACAACACGTCCGCTTGCGTCGTAGATCACGAGTGTCGCGTGTGCGCCGTCGTACGGCGCGGTGAACTCGAGCGTCGCTGCCGTCCGTGCCGGGTTGGGGAAGACCGGAGCGAACGAGACGCCGGGTGCATCTCCCAGCGTCACGGTGATCGTCCCGGGTTCGACGGCATCGGTCTCCCCGCTGTGGTCGGTCGCGACGAGGCGGTACCAGAGCCGGTCGCCGGGACGGACATCGGCATCGACGTAGAGACCGCATGGCGAAGGCGCGAGCGGTTCATCATTGAGCGCCACGAACTCACCGTCGGATGAAGTTGCGCGCATGAGATCGAGCGAGACGACGCTCGAGGGGTCGGCAAGGCTCCAGCGGAGCGTGACCTCATCGGTGTCGTTCTCCACACCGTAGAAGATGCCGGCCACCGGCGAGGCCTTGTCGACGGTATATGTGTAGATCATGCCATCGGTGCTCTCGGACGTGTTCATGACGACGAGACAGGCCCGGGACAGCGTGTCCCACTCTTCGACGGTGGCGTTTCCGTTGCCCCACGCGTTGAGCACGATCTCTCCCAGCTCGGATGTCGCCCCGCCCGATGCCTGGCTGCAAATGCCGGCGATGTTCGCGGTCGTGCTCGTCAGGGGGCCGTCGTAGCTCAACTCGAGCTGGTCCTCGGCGCCCCCGGGGTTGTTGAGATGGATGTAGTTGCATCCCCAGTTGTTCGGCCGCACGGCGACGGCCGGGGTATCGTCGATCACCGGGTACGCGTCCACGGTACGCTGGACCGCGACCTGCGTCCACGCGCCGCCCTCCTCGTAGTGGAGGCCGTCGTTGCGGGAGCCGGTGAACCAGTTCCACACGGCGAACTCGGCGTACTCCTCGGCGAGCGACGTTCCGAGGCCGCGGAGTTCGAGGTCGATCGCATCGAGCGTGGGAGCGGAGCCCTCGAGCGCGTACCACATCTCGGGAACGACGGCCGCGCCGAGCCGTTCGGTCAGGAAGATGTTCCACGCGCACGAGCCGTACCACTTCATGCCCGTGCCGTCCTGCTCGTTGATCGAGAGATACGGGTAGCCGAGGAAGTAGCCCAGATAGCCCCGGTACATGTTCACGCTGTCCTCGATCTGCTCCTGCGCCCAGACCGACGTGCACTCCATGTACCACGTGTCCTCGTAGACGTCGTGCGCGAACTGGCACGCATGGCAGAGCTCGTGGATGGCCGTCTGCCGCATGATGGTCGTCTGATCCCATCCAAACCCGAGATAGTCCTTGTCCATTACGATGTAGGCGGTCGCGTCGTTCGCCACCGGCGGGCCGCTGTTGAGGTATGTGGCCTGGCAGTATCCGAGCAGGCCGCCGGCGAGACCCTGCAGGTAGACATCGAAGTGCGCGCTCCCGCCGCCCCCGTCCGGGTCGGCCGCGTCGCTGGGCGGCCGGCGGAATCCGAGCGAGTCGACCTCCTGGTCCCACGCGAACTCGAGCGCAACGGCGACCGAGTCGAGGAACGATGTGTCGGGCCATCCGTCGACCATGTGTGTGCCGGTCGTGTCGTAGTGGATGCGGAAGTGTTCCGTGTCGGTGAAACTGTCGCACGAAGGTCTTGCGCGCATGTCGCTGACGCGGTCGGCATAGGCCGTCGGGAGGTCGTTGATCGCGGCGTCGACCTCGAGCGCGATGGGCGTGCCGCAGGGCTCGGGGAATTCGGTTCGGAAGACGTCCGGTATCATCTCGGGCATGTAGAGCAGGTAGGCCTTGAAGAGGATCATCTGCTCGTAGGAGATCTCACCGAATTCGTACGCATCCTCGATGTTCATCCGTGCCGTGCGACCCTCGCCCGGGCGACCCGCGGAGGCGAGGCCGGGGAACAGCAGCAGGCCGATCAGGGCGACGAGAAGCCCCATGGCAAGAGCGAGCAGAAGCGGTCTCAGGCCTCTCATCTGTATACCCCCGTGGCGAAGTGCAAGGTGAGGCGTCTGCACAGGGCCCTTCTGGGCCTGCGCTCCGGTACTTCCATCCTGGAAATGCAATGGTCGTGCCAGTGAAGGGCCGCTACTCTCGGCTTGTCGCGGCGGTGATCGAACGGTACAATCCGCCGAATATCAACTCGGCCATGGATAGGGAGGGGTCTTTGACCGAAAGCGAACGCGTCAAGCTCTTCGATGAATGGGCGGAGGACTACGATGACTCGATCGGGGAGTGGGCGAAGCAGTTTCCGTTCGAGGGATACGAGGACGTGCTCGGTGAGATAGAACGGCTCTCGCACGCGGCGGCCGGTCTCTCCGTGCTCGATCTGGGCATTGGCACCGGGCGGTTGGCCGAACGCTTCGTGAAGACTGGCTGCGCGGTGTGGGGGATGGACTTCTCGCCGATGATGCTGGCGAAGGTCCACCGGAAGCTTCCCCAGGTGGAACTCATCAAGGCGGACCTTCTGGGACACTGGCCGCTTCCGGCGGGCAGGACCTTCAACCGTATCGTCTCAGCCTACACATTCCACGAGTTCGATCTCGATTCAAAGGTACGGCTTCTCAGCAGACTCGCCTCCGAGCACCTTGCGACCGGCGGCCGATTGGTCGTTGGCGACATCTCGTTCCCGAGCGAGTACGTCCGGGACACCGCCCGGGAGAAGTGGGCAGATGTCTGGGATGACGAGGAATACTACTGGGCGTCCGACGAAGCCCGCGAGGCGCTCCACCACGTCGGGCTCGACGCGTACTATCACCAGGTCTCCATCTGTGGCGGCGTCTATGTCATCGAACCCCGATAGCTCACCTGTGAATCCCGGAGCTTCCGGGATCGGCCCTCGCCTGCTCATGGGCGAGCGCGTCTACCTGCGTCGCATGGAGCGCGGTGACCTCTCGCACGTCTACCGCTGGTTCTCGGATATCGAACTCTGCGGTCTTATCGGGCACTCCGGCATGTCATCGATGGGGGATGTTGAGGCGTGGTTTGACCGCGCGTCGTCGGACCCGGATCGACGGTGGTACGTCGTCGCACTGAGCGACGGCGACCGCGTTATCGGTGAAGCGGGGCTTCTCCGTCTGAACGAGGGATGGCGCACGACCGATATGAGCATCATCATCGGCGAGCGAGACGCGTGGCGGAAGGGCTACGGTTCGGAGGTCGGTCGGATCCTCCTGGACTTCGCGTTCAACTACTGCGGCGTGCACCGCGTGGCGATCGGCGTCGTCGGTTTCCACGAAACCGCGTTGCGATTCTGGGAGAAACTTGGATTCAGTCGCGAGGGCGTGCAGCGCGACGGGTATCTGCACGGCGGCGAGTTCCACGACTTCGTGATGATGTCGATCCTCGAGGGGGAGTGGCGGGCGCGTCAGCCGGAGCGCTAGTCTGCCTCGACGAAGCGGGGAGAGTGCAGAATGAAGAACGGCCGGGAGTACTCCCGGCCGTTCTTTGTATTCACACAGCATGCGCCCGCGCCGGTGATCCGGCGCGAATCAGACTAGTTCCCTGTGCCTTCCTGAGCGTCCTGGACCGTGCCTTCGACGGCATCTCCGACCTCATCGACCGCGTCTTCGATGGCCTCTCCAGCTTCTTCGACGGCCTCGCCGGCCTCGTCGATGGCCTCTCCGGCCTGCTCCATGGCACCCTCCATCGTCTCCTCCGCCTCGGTCTGCTGTTCCTGCGAGCAGCCAGCGAATGACACGGCGGCCAGAGCGGCGATGAGGATCATTGCAACCCATCTTCTCATAATCTGCCTCCTGTCGGCTCCCTTTGTTTCGGCGTCCGCGCGACGCCATTACATCTCTCCGAGGCAGACTACACTGGAGGGAAGAATCCGGCAAGCGCATTCTGAGAGCTGATGACGGGCCACAGAACCCTGTAAATGGCATGAACATTGCATTGACGTATGTCTGGTGAATGGCATTCCGGTGCAACAGGGCCGGGGAAGCCGCATCACGCGCGTATGTGGGGGATGTTATGGAGCGTGAGAACATCTTCGAGGCGATGCTCAACAACCTCTCGGACGGTGTCTATTGCACCGATCTGGACAGGACTGTCACATATTGGAACCGGACCGCTGAACGGCTGACCGGTTACACATGCGACGAGATGGTCGGTCATCAGTGCCGGGACGGACTGCTCGTTCACGTGAACGACGACGGTGTGACGTTGTGCGACTCACTGTGTCCGATGCTGGAAGCGGCGCTGACCGGGGAGGAGCGGAGCGCCGAACTCTATCTCCACCACAAGGACGGCCATCGCCTCCCCGTGATGGTGAAGGTCGCGCCGGTGTGGAGCAAAGGTCCCGGCAGCGAGATCGTCGGCATCATCCAGGTGTTCAGTGACAACTCGCCGACCCTGGCTGCGCGCGAGCGCATCAAGCACCTTGAGGATCTGGCGCTGCTCGACGAGCTGACCAGGTTGCCGAACAGGCGGTTCATCATTCGTGAGCTGACGAGCCGCAGCATGGAGATGTCTCGCATTGGCGAGCCGTTCGGTGTGCTCTTCGCCGACATTGACGACTTCAAGAGCGTCAATGATTCGTACGGTCATGATACGGGCGACGAGATCCTCCGTGTCGTCGGCCGCACGCTCCTGCACAACTGCCGTCCGCTCGATGCGATCGGTCGGTGGGGTGGCGAGGAGTTCGTCGCCGTTATCAGAGAGGTCGACCGGGGTCAGCTGCGCATCATCGGCGAGAGGCTCCGCGCGCTCGTCGCCAGCTCCAAGGTCCGAAGGAACGGCGAACAGATCGGTGTGACCATCTCGGCGGGCGGCACGACGGCTCGGCCGGGTGACACACCGGAGTCACTCCTCGAGCGCGCAGACCAGATGCTCTACCGCAGCAAGCAGGGTGGTCGCAACAAGGTCACCATCTTCGAAAGCTGACATCTCCTCATTCACAGGAACTCCATTTCCGTTCCGGCTTCCACCCGAAGAACCGGCGCGCTATGCTTGTCATGCTCGCATGCTGACGATGCACACTGCCGGCAGGTCGGGGATGCCCAATCCCGGCGGAGTGATGATTCACGGTGAACCGGGAGGGTTTGGATGTTCGCGATTCGGAGGTCGCTGGTCGCCGCCATGGCGGCGCTTCTTGTTCTCGCGTTCTTCTCACTGCCGGTGTCTGCCGGCGACATCGATGACAATGCGTCGATCGAGTCCGTTGTCCGAGAGGTGTTGGGGCTCAAGCACGTCACGTTCGGAGGCCGTCTCTTCTGCGACTGGATGGAGTGGGGGAGCTCGGACGCCGCGCTCGAGACCGAATTTGGCACGGACGCGTTCGTCGGGGGCACCGAGTTCCGGGCGGCGCGCGTCCAGATGGCGGGAGAACTGTCGGACCGGATCGGCTTCTTTGTCGACTACGACTTCGCGGGCGGCGAGGCGAAGCTCAAAGACGCGTACATGGAGTATCGGAAGATCGCGCACTTCGGCAACATCCGCATCGGTCACATCCGTGAGCCGTTCGGTCTCGAAGGACTGACCAGCAGCAAGTACACGACATTCATGGAGCCGGCGCTGACGTCGGCCTTCTACCCGTACAGAAACACGGGTCTGATGCTCCACAACACCGTGGCCGACGACAACATCACGTGGCAGGCCGGCGTGTTCCGTGACGCGGACGCGTTCGGTGCGGGGAGCGGCGAGGACGAGTTCTCCTACACCGCGAGGCTCGCCGGTATCGGGTGGCGTGCCGAGGACGACAGTCGGCTCATTCACCTCGGCGCATCGTACAGCCACCGGACCCCCGGTGATGGCATCGCCCGGTTCAAGTCGACATCCGAGAACCACCTGGGTCCCGTGCTCGCCGACAGCGGAGAGCTTCAGGCTCACAACGTGTCTCTGCTCGGGCTCGAAGCCGCGGCCGGGTTTGGACCGGTCCTGATCCAGGGTGAGTACGTGAAGGCGTCCGTTGATCGGATCGAGGAGATCTCGTGGCTCGGCGGCCCGGTCCGTGGCTCCTGCTGTGCCGACTTCTCGGGATACTATGTTCAGGCGAGCTGGATGATCACGGGGGAGACGCATCCGTTCTCGAAGGGCGCGCCCGCGCGCATCAAGCCGAACCGTCCGCTCGGCGACGACGGTCGCGGTGCCTTCGAACTGGCCGTCCGCTATTCGGGTCTCAATCTCACTGACACGGGTTCCGGCATCGAGGGCGGCGAACTGACGAACACGACGGTCGGCCTGAACTGGTACACGTCGGCGAACAGCCGCATCATGCTCAACTATGTGATTTCCAGCTACGTGGGACCGGAATCGGTGGAGCGGGGAGAGGACGTCGAGGGGAGCACATCGGCGCTCTTGACAAGATTTCAGATAGATTTCTAGGCACAGGGAACCCTCGCGAACCGCCCCGCATCAGAATGTAGTGCGGGGCAGCGAGGTGTCACTCCCGCGGAACCGGGGGTTCAAAAAAAAGTCACGAGACTAACGAGAGCCCCACGACGGTTTCGACGCCAGACTGACCCAAGGCAGGCCCTCCCGCAAGGGAGGGCCTGTTGCATGTGGGATCTGGTGGATGTTCGAGTGTCCGGTCGATAGATGCTGCTTCGTGTGCCTCCGCGCTACCGGTACATCGATTTGATGAGTCCCCATGACGTTCGCTCGACGGGGGAGCCGCAGGCATCACAGCCCTGCCCGTAGCGACCGATGAGAAGACCCGGGTCGTTGTTCGCAGGGAGACATGGCGAATCGGCACAGAGGGCGTAGTTGCCTTCGTGGACCCCGCAGATGCGGGGGTCTTCGTCCGTGTTGTAGCGGAGCGCGAGTTGTGCCGCGATGCTCCCGACCCAGTCACCTCCGGCGTTACCGAAGATGTCACACGTCGTCAGCGTAACGGCGCTTCCCGGCTCGACCAGGACCGCCTCTCCGCTCTGGCTGAAGGCGATGACCGTCTGTGTCACCTCGACTGTCGACCCACCGGCCTCCACTGCGATGCCGGCACCCAACGTGCGGGCCCCGGTACCGCCGTTGAGAACGAGCGTGCACGAGGAGACCGTCAGTGTGGCGAGTTCGGCGACCGCCAGAGCGGCGCCTACGGCCGCTGCATTCCTGTCGAAGAGGCACTCGTCGACCGCCATGGATGAGGCGAGCAGCGTGAGACCTCCGCCGGCGTCGTCGGCCGTGTTGTTGAGGAAGCTCGTGCCCGACAGCGTTGCGCCCGACACTTCCTCGAAGAGCGCTCCGCCGCCTGCCACCGCCGAGTTCCCGTCGAACGAGCAGCCGTCGACCAGCCCTCCCGGATTGCCCCAGGCGTACATCCCACCGCCCCACTCAGCCGAGTTGTAGTAGAAGACGCATGACTGGTATGTGTCGGTGCAGTCCGTATCCGTGCACGCGCCGCCCCCGAAGTGCTCTGACGTGTTCCGGAAGAAGCCGCAGGTTGTGACCGTCACGGCCGTGCCGTCCCACGTGTAGAGGCCGCCACCATATGTCTCTTCTCCTACCGCGTCGTTCTCCTCGAACGTGCAGTCGTTGATGAGAGTCGTCGCCCCGTGGTAGCAGGCCATCCCGCCGCCCCACCGCGCTTCGTTGCCCATGAACCAGCAGTCGTCCACCTGACCGTCCGTGTAGTTGAGACACAGGCCGCCGGCGCTGTACGGGGCTTCGTTCTGCGTGAAGTCACATCGCTGGATGTCCGGCGTGCCCTTGCGCCACCAGACACCACCGCCCTCGATCGCGGCCGCGTTCTGATCGAAGATGCAGTCGTAGATGGCGACGTCCGCGCTGTCGATGCGGACGGCCCCGCCGAAGTCGGCGAGTCCGTTCGTGAACGTGAATCCCGCGATGACGACGTCCGTCGTAGCGTAGACGATGGCGATGTGATCCTGCTCTTCGCCGTCGACCGTCACGCAGGTCGGGTCTCCCGTCGCGCTGAGAAGCGTCACTGCCTTGTCGAAGTAGATGAGGTTCTCGTAGTACGTCCCGCACTCGACGAGCACCGTGTCGCCGGGCGCCGCGTACCAGACGCCCAGCTGGATCGTCGCGTGGTCACCGGGGACGTGAATCGTCTTCGCGCCGGTCGCCGTGGGATTCGAGAGGAGGAGAGCGAGCAGGGCGAGCGTGGGCACCACATTGATCTTCATTGTTGTGGCACTCCTCAGAGATCTGTGGGAGACTGACACTCGCTATGATTGAATCGTAGTCACTTCGTGCGTCCGGCGTCAAGCGTAGACTGCGTCGGCGAGGAGGCGAGAATGAAGGCATCGATGCGGCATGCGACCATATGGGTCGCTCTTCTTCTGGTGGTCGTCACTCTTCTGGCAGGGTGTTCAGGTAAGACGAAGGTCGCGAACGTCGATCCGACGACCGAGGGCTACGTGAGCGGTCGTTGGAACGACAGCGACGCGCGGGCCGTCGCGGACCAGCTGATTCCGCAGGCGCTTGACGGAGCGTGGCTGCCGGAGTTCCACGGCGCGCAGGGCGAGACGCGCCCGCGCATAGTCATCGGCGACATCGCGAACAACACGTCCGACCACATCAACAAGGACGTGTTCATGAACGAACTCGAGCGTGTGCTGATCAATTCCGGCCGCATCCGTTTCGTGGCCGACCCCGAGGTGCGGGGCGCGCTCATGGACGAGGTCGAGTGGCAGGCCGATATGGCGAAGGGCGGCGGTGTCTCAGGCGATGTCGCGCGCGGCGTGTCGGGCGCGGACTTCATGCTCATGGGCACTCTGAGTTCCGTCGTCGACCAGGCTGACAAGAGCGCCATCGTCTACTACCGCGTCGACCTCACACTCACCGATCTCAGGTCGTGGGAGAAGGTCTGGATCGGCACGGCGGAGCGGAAGCACCTCGTGGAAAACGCGAAGACGCGGTTCTAGGGGCGCCGGCCGCCGATGACTCTCCTCGGACCCAGGCTCAAACTTGCGCTTGCGGCGCTCATCCTGCTTGCGGGATGCGCGCCGCACGTCGCACAGATCTGTGAGCCGCTCGAACTCAGCTACTCCGGTGACCTTCCGGCAGCCGTCGGCGCGCTCGACAAGAGTCCGCTGGCGACGTCGGATCGCAACCGCTTTCTCTACCACGTGCAGCGTGGTCACCTTCTCCATCTTGCCGCGGAGTGGGAGGCCTCGAATCGCGAGTTCGAACTGGCTGCCGCCGCCGCCGCCGAACTCGCGCCCGCCAGTCTCTCCGGGACCGCCGCCGACTACACGATCAACGAGAACGTGAAGGCCTATTCGGGCGAGGACTTCGAACGCGCGTACGTCCACTACTACGTGGCGCTCAACTACCTGATGCTCGGTGACCGCGAGGGGGCGCTCGTCGAGTGCAGGCGTCTCGACGAGGTCTTCCGGGAACTGGATGCGCGGTACGAGGAGGGGACGAGGCGATACGAAGAGGACGGGTTCATCCGGTATCTCGCCGCGCTCGTCTACGAATCCGAGGGGAAGCTCGATGACGCTCGGGTCGACTACGAGCTGGCGCTCCGTGCCTACGAGGGGGACGCGGGCCGGGCGATCGGCGTGGGGGTCCCGGACGGGCTGGTGAGATCGCTCGCGGAGTACGATGAGTTCCGTGACGCCGGACGCCTTCGTCCCGGCGCGGGCGCGGACCGCGCGGGCCTCGCGCAGCCCGGTGAGATCGTGATCGTGATCGACTCGGGATGGGCGCCGTTCAAGGTCGAGAAGTCGATCGAGGTTCCCATCTACCGCCCCTTCGTGCCCGAGGAGCTCCGCGGGACTTCGAACCTTGCGGCGGTCGTGAAGATCGCCTACCCGGAGTTCGAGAGCGTGTGGCAGAAACCGGGCGGATTCCTGGTCGGGGCGACGCCGGTGGATGGCTCCTCAGTCGCCCGCGATGCGTGGGCCGAGCGAACGCAGGACATGGATGCGCTCGCGCAATGGACGCTCCAGCGGCGTATCGGGTTCGTGAAGCTGCGGTCCACGCTGCGCGCGACGATGAAGCAGATCGCGCTCGCGACGGCAAAGCACGAGGAGGCGAAGCGCCGGGGTCAGGACACCGATCGGCCGTTCTCGTCGCCCTCGGGAGAGGGGAGCGTCTGGGCATGGATCCTCGGTTGGATCATCGAGGATGTCGCGACGCGGGCCGTCGCCGAGACCGAGGTCGCCGACACGCGGAGCTGGGTCACGCTCCCTGCTGAGATGTGGCTCGCCCGGATCCAGGTGGACCCGGGTGAGTATGAAGTCTCCATCCAACCCTCGGGAGCCGCCGCGCCGGTCGTACTCGGCCGCGTGACCGTGCCGCCGGGCGGGAAGGCGTTCCGCGTGGCCCGTGTCTTCGGTGGGCCGCATCCGGTGCGTTGCGACTAGCCGCTGCCTCCTACCTTACGAGCACGAGCTTCTGCGTGCTCGCCCCCTTGCTCCACTCGCAGCGGGCGAAGTAGACGCCGGTGGCCACCGGCCGTCCGGACTCATCACACCCGTCCCATCTCAGAACGCGGTGACCCGGTGCTGTCGGTCCGTTGAGGAGCGTGCGGACAACGCGGCCGGCTGAGTTGTACACGGCGAGCCGGATGCTGCCTGCTCCGGGCGGCACGTCAAGCGCAAGCGTCGTTGCACCAGTGAACGGCGATGGTGACGCGGGATAGAGCGCGACGCCGCTCGGAAGTCCGGGGTCAGGAACATCGGTCGTGCACGTGCATCCGACTCCCCAGGCGCCGATGTCGACTCCACCTATCCCGGCATCGACGCACGGCGAGCAGTCCTCCAGCGTGAGGTCGTCGTTCGGTGCGTCACAGAAGCGCGGGTCCTCGAACACGTGGCCGCCTCCCGGGTAGTCTCCGCAGAGGCTGTCGCCGCCCGCGTTGCCGTAGCTGCAGCAGAACTGGAAGGTCGGGCTGGCGCCGGCGCAATAGACGCCTGCGCCCGTCGTGCTGCCCGCGATGATCGTGTTCCTCGCGAGAGCCATGGAGTTGTGGAAGTATATCCCGCCGGCGACCGCCCCGCTGTTCCCATAGATCGTGCAGTTCCACAGCACACCGGGAGACTCCTGTCCGAACGCGACGGCGCCGCCGTAGTTCGTTGTCGTGTTCCTGATGAACGTGCACCCCGTCATCCGGGGCGCCGAGGCCAGGAGGCCCCAGACGGCACCGCCGTAGTCCACCGAGCTGTTCCCGTCAAACAGGCAGTCCTCGATCGTCGGGCCGGAGTTGTCGTAGGCCAGCAGTCCGCCGCCGCCATTCGTGTCGGCGGCGTTTCCCAGGAAGACGACGTTCGTGATCTCGGGGTCCGAGTCGTCGATGCAGGCGATGCCCCCGCCGGTGTTCGGTGCCTGGTTGTAGACGAGCACCATGTCCCGGATCGTCGGGGATGAACCTACGAGCAGCATGCCTCCGCCCGAGTTGCCGGGCCAGGTGCTCCCGGTGGCGAGCCCGTGCGTCAGCGTGAACCCCTCGATGACCGTCCCGGCCGTCTCACCCGACTGCAGATCGAACCCGTGGCCTGCGAAGAGGCAGTCAATGATGGTGGCGTCCCGGCCGCCCGTGCTCCGGAGGATGACAGGCTTCCCGTCGAAGTGGAGGTTCCGGTTCTGCTGGCCGATGTAGGTGCCCGGGAGCACGGCGACCGTGTCACCAGGGTCGGCGGCGTCGATGCCCTCCTGGATAGTCAGGAAGTCACCGCTTCCGGCCTGGTCGACGAGGATGCGGGTCTGGTCGATGATGAACGTCGGATTCGAGGCCTGCCCGCCGATGGAGTCCGAGTAGCTCGGGTACGACGACGAACTGTCGCTGATGAGACCTCTTGCCAGGACGCTGATGAGGCCTCCCAGGAGGGTCTCGGAGGCATCAAGCTGCCAGGAGACCGTCGATGAGGTGTTCGACGTCGAGAGGGAGAGCGCTTTCGTGGCCGTTTCGCCCGCGGCGAGTGTGAAGAGCGGAGATGTGTCTATCGTGACCGCAGGGGATGAGGCGCTGTTCTGGCCGTCGAACGGATGGGGGCCGCGGTACGTGACGGTCGCGCTCACCGTGAACTGCGTGTTGGAGTAGACCTGATGCGGGGCATCGATGTCGACCTCCCACGGAGCGATCAGGGTTCCCCAGCGGTAGTACTGTGTCCAGAGGTTGTCGATCAGCAGACTCTGACTGAAATGGACGTCCGGTCCCTGATAGGGAGCCGTGTACCACGGGTCGTGGACGATGAAGACGCTCGTGTTGTCGTCGTAGCCCTTGATGACGCGGAAGTGCCCGCTGTTGTGTCCCGAGTCGTACCAGCCGAGGATCAGGACCGGGTAGTCGGCGCTGATGAGATTCTTCAGGTCGTTGTAGCGGTCCGGGTAGTCCGGATCGCCGGTGCCGGGATAGGACCAGAAGCAGTCGAGCGCGCCGTATCCGAGTCCGCGTTCGTTGTATCCATGGAGCGACCCGTTCTGGATGGCGGTGCTGACGCTGCTGAAGTGTGCCGTACGCCTGACGTCGTCGGCGTAGCTCCCAACGCTGGGCAGGCAGTTGGCGACGTCAGCGACATCGCCCTGCGGGATGTGCTCGCCCCAGTAGTCCATCACCATTTCCGAGGCTGCAGGGCCGCAGTTGTACGATGTGATCTGATAGTAGTGCGGGACGCCGGTGATGTCGTAGCTCGTTGGGAATCGGTCGCCGGCCGCGCCGGAGGCGCCGCGCCCGCCCGCGTTCGGCGTCGATGCGTCCATGGTGTCGCCGGTCGTGAGCGGCGGCTCCGGGAGTCTCGGCTGAGGTGGGGAGATGATCTCGTTGAGGCCGACGTGTGTGTTCGAAGCGTCCGCGAGTTCGACGAAGGCCTCGTCTTTGCCGGGTGTGCCGGCGTGCCAGTAGAGGCGCTTGTCGGGCATGCTCACGATACGAAGGTCGGTTTCGGACAAGGGCTGCGCGAGCATGTTCGCGAGCGTGGACGTCGCCTCTCGGCCGTCGACGAGCTGCGCGGCTCTTCCCTCGACGCTTCCGTACGCGTGCCACGCACCATCGCTCGCACCGATCGTCACGAAGCTCGTTGCGCCATCGTCGCCGGTGAGTCGAACATAGTAGTAGATCGGTTCCAGAGCGGGGTAGGAGTGGACGAGAATCGGTGCTCCGGGCTCCACGCGGCCTCCGCTCCAGGGTTCGAATGCGCCCGCGGCCTCCGGGGCGTCCGCCGAGTATGACGCGACCTGTTCGATGAGCGCGGCCGCCGACTCGAGTGCGTCCTGTGACGAAATCGCAGCGGATGCATGCGGGGCGCCGGCGAGTGTGAGAAGGAGTGCAAAGGCAAGAGCGGGCGCAGTGAGCCTCATGGTGACCTCCGCGGTCGTGGTTGTCGAGCAGACGTCGGGGCGCGGGTTCATGGCAACGCGCCCGATCAGATGACGGGAGCGTCGATTCCCCTCATCATACTATGCTCGCGGGCGGCCTTCAATGACTGTTGCTCATGGGTGGAAGGACGCGCACGGTCCCCGGCGCTTCGGGACGCAGAACGGCCGGAGGCAGGCGCCCCCGGCCGTCACGGTGATGCTGGCTTCTCGCAGAGTCTATCTGTACAGCGCCTTGATGCTGCCCCACGTGCGTTCCTCGACCGGCGTGTCGCAGTCGGGGCAGCCTTCGTGATACGCGCCAACGTCGTAGGTCCAGCCGCCGTTCGCTGCGAGGCACGGCGAGTCTGCGCAGTACGTGTAGTCATCGCCGGCGGCGTTGCAGAACAGCGGGTCGGCGAAGAGATTGTTGCTGGAGTCCCCGGCGAGGCTGTCGCCCGACGCGTTGCCGTACACGACCGTCGAGGTTGTGAGAATCGAGCCGGCCACGATACTGATCGGGGGGCCGCTCTGGCTGAACGCGATGACGCTGCTGGCGACCTGGACGTAGGCGCTGCCATCCATGCGAATCTGATCGTAGCCGTTTTCGACCAGTGTGCAGTTCCGGATGTACGGGTTGGAATTCACCGCGTAGATGGCACCGCCGCCATTGGCGATGTTCTCGTCGAAGAGGCACCGCAGGATCCACGGGCTACCTGCGTTGAGGTACATGCCGCCACCAGTCTGATTGGCCGTGTTACCGCGGAAGACGCAGTTCCGGATCCTCGCGTTCGAGTCATAGATCCACGCTCCGGCTCCGTATGTCCCCGAGCAGCCCTCGAATACGCAGTTCTCGATGAGAGGGGAGGCGGCCGTGATCGCCAGTCCCGCTCCCGAGAAGCCCAGTGCGTTTCGGACCGTGAACCCGCGGAACACGGCCGTCGTGTCCTCGCCGTCGGTGAACGAGATGCCGTTCCACGAGTCCTCGCAGTCGATGATGGTCACGTCCGGTCCACCGAACGACTCGAGAACGAGCGGGTAGATGCCGCCTGTCGTGATGATGCAGTTCATGTATCCAGTGTAGGTGCCCGGCATGACGCGGACCGTGTCGCCCTGCGAGACCTCGGCGAGCGCGCTTCGGATGTCGTAGTACGGGCCGCTTGCCTGGTCGACAATGCGCGGCGTTCCGAACGCGAGTGAGCTCGTGAGCACGAGTGTGAGAACGACCAGCAGTGCACAATGCCGCATGGAATCCTCCTGTGAGCCAAGGCCAGCATGATAGTAGTGAACTCAAGGATAGAGGATGTCGAGCTGGTCGTCAATGTGGAGATGGTCAGTCACAGGTGGAGGAACTCATCAGGTGGAGGAACCTACCGGGAGGGAGGCACTCGCATTCGCACGGAGGTCTCGAAGTCCTCGTAGTGAATGTAGTCGCCGTGGAGCCAGAGGACATCGGGTCCGTCCGCCGTGTGACCGCGCGGGACGACGGGGCGGATGTTGTCTGACGCTGAGTTGCAGGTGACGGGTTCGTGCGTCCACGTCGCGCCGCCGTCCGGTGTTCGCCACCGCTGGATCTCGAAGACGTCGTTGACCGGGCGCGAGAGATAGACGACCGATGGATCGTTGTGGTCGAGTGCGATTCCGCCTGAGTACCAGAGCTCCTCGCGCACCGTTTGCTTCTCCGGGTCGGCGTCGACCGTCCAGCTGCCGGCGGGACAGATCTCGTGGTCATCCCACGATTCACCGTTCCACCGCGCGTAGCGGTAGCGGTGGTCGTCGGTCTCCGGGAAGTTCGTGTAGGCGATGACGGGTCGGTCGTACTCGTCGAGCGCGATGTCCCACACCCAGGCGCGGACGCTGTCGGCGCGCGCATCGTAGACGCGGTCGGCGTCGCGCGGGAAGAGCGGAAGATCGTCGATGTCGCGGATGGGAGTGCCGTCGGCGCGGTGGAACGCGCCGCGCTCGTAGACACAGTAGTAGAGGCTGTTGGTCGGATCGTGCCGCGGGTGCCCGTCGGTGAAGGCGAAGTGGATGCGCGAGTAGCCGTCGCCCACGCACTTCATGTACGGGCGCACGCCCTCGCTGAAGATGAGGTTCGCCGCCTTCGTCCACGTCTCGCCCTCGTCGTCAGAGGCGGAGACGGCCGGCCGACCGTCCCCGCCGCGCCAGAAGAGATACGTGCGTCCGCACTCACCCTCGTCGGCGAGCGTGACGACGTTCGGATAGGTCCATGCCCAGCGCCCGCCCGTGTTGGTCTGGAGCGTTCGTTCATCATGCCAGTAGTCGACGTGTTCGGGGAACCGGCTCGTCCGGTAGCGGAGCCCCGGGACGGCCCCGGGACTGCTCACGCCCCCGTGGGGGGAGTAGTAGGTGCGGATGCGACCGTCGCTGAGGAACAGAAAGACCGGGTTGTCGTGATCGTCGCGCTCGAGCCGTTCGTGGATGTTGGAGGTCGTCAGCTCTCCGGTCTCGTGATCGTACATCGCGACGATGACGCTGCCGTTGCCCGAGACCCAACCGGTGTAGGTCCGGCGGTGCTCACCAATGTACGTGACGGCCTTCGGGTCCTGGCACCAGTTCCACGCGCCGGTGTCGGCGAGCGCTGGGAAGCTGGAGCCCGCGTGGCAGTCGTCAGCGGCGTCGCTGACGGGGACAGCCGCCGCGTCCGGCGCGAAGAGCACGCCGCATGCGACGAGGAGGAGCGCGCAGATGGATGTGCGGGATAGTGACATGCGCAGACGCTAGCACCCGCTGCGGTCTCCGTCAAGCGGGGCACGTGCACCCGTATGGCGGACCTCATGCGCACACGCATCGCCCTGCTCATGGTGCTCACGGTCGCCGTTCTCGGCGCGCTGGCGGTTCCGGGTGCGGTCGTCTGCGATGCGACCGGCTCCGGGGGGCCTTGGGTGTCGGTCGCTGGCCGAATCCCCCATCTTGCCGAAAGCGAGGGTTTGTGGTACAATAAAACTAGATGTGTCAATGCGGTTGATACTGGATGTGTTGCTGACTGACTGCCATGCGGGAGGCAGGGGGAGCCATCCCGCGCTTGAGTGTTGTGTGCCGTCGGAGGAGGGACTGGACCCCGGGCGGCGCGAGACCACCATGAAGCAGTTCCGCGGGAGGAACGATGCACTGGTCAAGATCTCTCTTCGTATTCGCGCTCGTGCTGGCCGTCGCGGTGCCGGCGTTCGCACAGATCGGCGAGGATTTCGGCGACGCTCCGGACCCGGGATACCCGACGTACGCCGCGAGCGGCGGGGCGTTCCATCCGTTCACGCTGGCTTTCAAGATGGGCGCTCTCATCGACGGCGAGCAGGACGGGCAGCCCCACCCAGCAGCACTGGGTGACGACAACATGACGACCGACGACGAGGACGGCGTGATCTTTCCGGCCGGTCTCGTGCCGGGGAGCACGGGCAGCGTGTCCGTTGACATGACGGGCTCCGCGCTCGGCGGGTACATCGATGCGTGGGTCGACTTCGGGAACGACGGAAGCTGGCTCGAGCCGGGCGACAAGATCATCTTCAGTCAGTGGGCGCCGGGTGGCGTTTCCACCGTGTTCAACTTCCTGGTCCCGGCAACGGCAGTACCCGGTATTACCTTCTCGCGCTTCCGCCTGAGCAGCACCGGCGGGCTTCCGCCGACAGGCGCAGCGATGGACGGTGAGGTCGAGGATCACACCGTGCTCATCGACGGCGGCATGGAGGAGTGGAAGTGGGAGCAGCTCCCGGACCTCAGCACGACGGGTATCGATGTGAACTGCACTGAGTCCTTCATCCTCGCGGATGACTTCCTCTGCGAGGCTCCGGGCAGGCTCACTCATATTGAGATCTTCGGGTCGTGGCTCGACGACTATATTCCGTTCAACGAGAATCCAACGGCGATGGACTTCTTCCTGAGCATCCACGCGGACATCCCGGCGTGGGAGAGCCCGACCGGTTACAGCATGCCCGGCGAGCTTCTGTGGTTCCACGCGTTCCCAGCGGGCATGTTCAATGCCGATATCTACCAGTCTCAGATCATAGAAGGGTGGATGGATCCGCCGGACGGCTACATCTTCCCGGCCGATTGGACGTGCTGGAAGTACACGTTCGACATTCTACCGATGGAGGCCTTCCACCAGACCGGCATGCCGGACTCCGCGGTCGTCTACTGGCTTGACGTCCAGGCACTGCCGCACGACCAGTCGGCGCGCTTCGGTTGGAAGACGACGCTCGACCACTGGAACGACGATGCTGTGTGGGGCATGGGTGTCGAGCCGTACCCGGGTCCGTGGAACGAGCTCTTCTATCCGGCGCAGCATGAGATGGCCGGTCAGTCGATCGACCTTGCGTTCCGTCTGAACATGGATTACGGCACCGACGTGCCGGATGACGTCGTGCCGAGCAGACAGTCGCTGCGTCAGAACGTGCCGAACCCGTTCAACCCGCTGACGACCATCGCGTATGATGTTCCCGCGGGCGGCGGGCATGTGACCATCGAGGTGTTTGACGTGAGTGGTCGTCTCGTGACGACGCTCGTCGATGGATTCAAGGGCGAGGGTGTCAGGACCGTCACGTGGAACGGCACCGACGTCAACGGTGACGCGATGGCGACCGGCGTCTACTTCTACCGCATGACCGCGGGGGACGAGACGTCGATGAAGAAGATGCTGCTGCTCAAGTAGGGCAAAGCTCGAGTGGCGCTCTGAGCGGTTGTTTGACAGACACTCCGAGTGAGAAGCGGGGAGGCCCGGTGGCGTGAGTCGTCGGGCCTCTTGGCAGCGGGTAACGGGTTTCCGGAGGCCTCGTTGGCGATGAGCAGACGGGAACCCACAGAGCCGGGCCGCTGAGGCGGTCGCGGTGGGAGGAAAGAGCCAATGAGGACTGTTCTCATGTTCGTTCTGGTGCTGGCTGCTGCCAGCGCATCGGCCGATATCATCTATGTCAGCCCGGGTCAGTCGATCCAGACCGCCATGTACTCGGCGTCGGCAGGTGACACGGTGCTGCTCAACGACGGCGTCTACAACGACGCCGGCATCCAGATGAAGGCAGGGGTCAAGCTCAGGAGCACGAGCGGCGACACCGCGGCGTGCATCATCGACGCCGGCACCCCGCCGCTCTTCTTCAGCATCATCACGATGGAAAGCTGTGGTGACACGACAGAGATCAGCGGCATCACGCTGGCGAGGGGGACGTCCCTTATGGTATCGCCGGGCAACGGTGGTGCGATATGCATGGAAGACTCATCGCCTCTGATCAGCAACGTATTCATCACCGAGTGCTCTTCGTCGAACATGGGTGGGGCGATCTTCCTGGACCGCTCGTCGCCGACACTCGTCGACGTCACGATGCGGGGGAACGCGAGCCCCATGGGCGGCGGGGGGATTACCTGTCAGGACGGGTCCAACCCGCATCTCGAGAACTGCGTTTTCATGATGAACTCGGCGGCGTCCGGCGGCAATATGGCGTGCTACGGTTCGGATCCCGTGCTCGTCGACTGCGCACTCCATGGTGGCGCGACGCAGAGCCTCGGCGACGGCTTGTACCTGACCGATCACTCCGATCCTCACCTGACGAACGTGAGCTTCGGAACGATGCAGTGCAACACTCCCGGCGCTCACGGCCAGTGCGTCTACATGGAGATGAGCTGCTCGCCGCAGTTCACGAACGTCAGTTTTGCGAACAGCGGACTCGGCTACGGGGAACTTGTCTACGCGAGCGACGGTTCGTGCTCGCCGACGTTCACGTGCTGCAACTGCTTCGCGACGGGTCCGAACTCGTCGAAGTACGGCGGTACGATCAGTGACCCGACGGGGAGCGACGGGAACATCTCCATGGACCCGCTCTACTGCGACGCCATCAACTGGGACCTGTCGGTCGACGCAGCCTCGCCGAATCTGCCGGGGAGCCCGGACAACGAA
The DNA here is from genome assembly GCA_964516845.1 of uncultured bacterium. Classification (GTDB taxonomy): domain Bacteria; phylum Joyebacterota; class Joyebacteria; order Joyebacterales; family Joyebacteraceae; genus JAPEKQ01. Next base: position 2,449 of record CAZEXP010000036.1, on the reverse strand, counting down.
TGCGGCTCGCTGATCGGGTGCTTCGGTCAGGGGTGCAACTCGCCGGTCGAGCAGA
>CAZEXP010000036.1:0-2294 GCA_964516845.1 uncultured bacterium | reverse complement strand
GAGATCGTCAGCTGCATCATGGCCGCGTGCGATGTGGTGGGGAGCGTCGTCGGCGGGGGCGGCCTGTTTGTGAACGCTCTCGCCGAGCCCACGGTCGAGGACTGCATCATCACGGGCAACTCCGGTGACTACGGCGGCGGGGTCTCTCTGTCCGGGTGTGGGGGAACCTACGAGGGTTGCAGGATCATCGACAATGAGGCGACGAGCATCGGTGGGGGCCTGTACGTATCCGCCTCACTGTCGATGGACATCCGCGAGTGTGAGATCGTGAGCAACAGCGCACAACGGGCCGGCGGAGTGAGGTTCTCGGGGAACGGGCCGGTGATGACGGATTGTCTCATCGCCAGGAACGAGGCGACCTCCAATCACTCGGGGGGTGTGTGGCTGCAGGCGGGCTCCGCCGTCGGCTGCACCATCGTTGACAATGAAAGCCCGCTGTATGGAGGCAATGTTACCTGCCTGGCCGGCACGGGCACGCTCACGAACTGCATCATCGCGTTCAGTGGAAGCGGTGATGGTATCTACGCTGAGGAGGCCCAGCTTCCGACGATGTCCTGCTGTGACGTCTGGGGGAACAGCGGGGATGACTATGGGGGCGCACTGAGCGACCAGACCGGGATCAACGGGAACATCATGGAGGACCCGCAGCTGTGCGGCATGGACGTTGAGAACTACACCCTGTACAACACGTCTCCCTGCATGCCGGGCGGCAATGACTGCGGCGTCCAGATCGGATGCCACAACCAGGGCTGCATGTCGCCGGTGGAAGAGAGATCGTGGGGGACCATCAAGGCGATGTACCGGTGACGCGCTGCGTCGCCGTTGCGTCGAGCTTCCTTCCGGCCGACGAGCTGGCGACCGTCCTGATCGAGTATGCGCCCGCGCTTGAACGCGCGGGCGTCTCTTTTGAAATGGACACGAACAACGGAGACGGTGCGCGTGATATGCCGGGTCCCTTTGGCGCTCAAGGCGTGCTCTTCGTCGTGACGGGCGGGACGGAGCAGCAGGTGATGGACCTGGTGGATTCGGCGAATACCGTCGACGGGCGCGCGGCGGTGCGGTCGGGTCCGGTGACTCTCATTGCGTACCCGGGTCGGAACTCGCTCCCGGCGTCGCTCGAGGTGCTCGCGCGGCTCCAGCAGGACGGCGTGCCGGGTCGGATCGTGTTCCTCGATGGACCGGGGGATGAGGAGGGGATCGCGCGTCTGCGCGAGGCTGTGCCGACACGCGGCGGGAGCGACGCGGCATCAGCGTTCGCCGCCGATGCGGGAACCGCCGCCTCTGCCGCGGCCGGCGCGAAGCCTCCGGGACGCATCCTCGCCGGCAGGCGCATCGGCCTGATCGGCGAGCCATCCGACTGGCTTGTCGCGAGCAGCCCCGACCCCGGGTTCGTGCGGGACGCGTGGGGAGCGGACGTCGTTGCGATCGCACTCGATGAGGTTGTGCGGCGGATGGGTGGTGATGGCGTCGGACGCGGCGCTCATCCGGATGCCGTGCGTCGGTTCTCGGAATCGTTCGCCGGCGCGGCTGCGGAGTGCGTCGAGCCGACGGCGAGCGATCTCGATGCATCCGGACACATCTACGTCGCACTTCGCTCGCTCATCGAAGACCACGAACTTGACGCGGTGACCGTGCGGTGCTTCGACCTCGTGACCGGTCTCGGCGCGACCGGGTGTCTCGCGCTGTCGCGGTTGACCGACGAAGGCGTCATCGCGGGATGCGAGGGTGACATTGTCAGCGCGCTCGGCCTGATGTGGGCACGCGAGGCGACGGGGGAGACGCCGTGGATGGCGAATCCCGCGCGCATCGACATCAATAGCAACGCGCTCACACTCGCGCACTGCACCGTACCGTGCTCGATCGTGGACTCGTACTCGCTGCGCTCGCACTTCGAGTCCGGGCTCGGGGCGGCGGTCGCGGGAGTCATCCCGAACGGTTCGGTGACGCTGCTCCGGGTCGGCGGTCGGAGGCTTGACCGGGTCTGGGTGGCGCATGGTGAGATCACCGGGTCCGGCTGTGACGAGCGGATGTGCCGGACGCAGGTGGATGTGCGGTTGGAGTACACGGAACGCGTTTCAAACCTGCTCGAACACCCGCTGGGCAATCATCTGGTGCTCGTGAGAGGGCACCATTCCTACTAGCGTGCCGCCCCGCCCTCATCAGACGTGTCTACTCGCGACTGGGAGCCTTGATGGCGCCCCGTGACCTCTCCTACGCGCATGCACGATACCACGCTTGATGGCAAATAGCACGAATTCTGCCGGGGAGAGTGAGCTAACTCTTGACAGGATATG
>CAZEXP010000035.1:0-23565 GCA_964516845.1 uncultured bacterium | reverse complement strand
AAGTTGATACCGGCAGGAAGCTGATCATCGCAGGCGGCTCTCTTGTGTGTTGGATGGTGTTGGGGAAGATGATGCCTGCACAAGCCGGCAAGATCACGCCGCGGACCCAACCGGTGCGAAGGTAAGCGGTTGACGAACGAACCCACCATCAAGATCCTCGGACCCGGCGACGAGGCGCTGCTCGAAGCGTTCCTCCTTCCGCGCATCGACTCGTCGATGTTCCTCATCGGCAATATGCGGGCGGCCGGACTCAGGGATGAAGGCCAGCTCTATGGCGGCACCTACGCTGCGCTCCTTGAGGACGGCGAGGTCGCCGGCGTGGCTGCCCACTATTGGAACGGCAACATCGTCTTCCAGGCGCCCCGACACGCGACGCCGCTCTGGCGCGCCGCCGTGAAGACGTCCGGGCGGGGCATCGGCGGCATGATCGGCCCGGCCGAGCAGGTGGTCGCGGCCCGGGCGACGCTCAAGATGAACAACGCTCTCATCAAGATGGACGGAACCGAGAAGCTCTACGCGCTCGATCTCTCGAACCTCATCGTGCCGGACGATCTTGTCTCGGTGCGCGTCACAGGACGCGAGATCGCGCCGGATGACCTCGAGCTGCTGCTCGAATGGCGAATCGACTACGAGGTTCACACACTCGGCGCGGATCCGACACCCGAGCTTCGCGAGAAGCTGCAGGCATTCCTCAAGCGAAGCTGCGGCACGCATCGGATGTGGATCCTCGAGCGCGATGGGCTCCGCGTATCCACCACGGCCTTCAATGCCGTGACGAGCGAGTGCGTCCAGGTCGGCGGCGTGTACACGCCACCGAAGCTGCGCTCGCGCGGCTATGCGCGCGCGGCCGTGGCGCACTCGCTTCTCGACGCGCGGAGCGGCGGCGCGAAGAAGGGCGTGCTCTTCACCGGATTCGACAATGCTGCTGCCCGGCGGGCATACGAGGCGCTGGGGTTCGAGTACGTCGGCGACTACTGCATCCTGCTGCTCAAGGAGCGGATGGAGGTGTTCTGAGTCGCGCACCAGGAGCACGCGACGATCGCACTCTTTCTTGTCATGGCGGTCTTCGCGTTCGCCCGGCGTCGCGTCGCAGGGATCCAGCCGCTCGGTCATCGGGGAACTGCCTGTGAGACTCTGGACCATCCACCCGAAGTACCTCGACGCACCCGGACTCTGCGGGTTGTGGCGGGAAGCGCTCCTTGCGCAGGCCGTGCTCGCCGGGAAGACCAGGGGCTACCGGAGCCATCCACAGCTTGAGCGATTCCGCGCCCACCGCACCCCGGAGCGCGCGATCGCCGGCTACCTCACGGGCGTCTATGCTGAGTCGCTCGTTCGCGGCTACCGGTTCGACGCATCGAAGATCGGTGACGCAGGTGTGCGGATTCGCCTGACGGAGACCGACGGCCAGCTGCTCTGGGAGTGGAACCATCTGAAGACAAAGCTCGACACGCGCGCCTCAGAGTCTCTCGAGCGCTTCGCCGGCGTGAAGACGCCCGACCCGCATCCGATGTTCCTCATTGTAGAAGGGCCGGTCGCGCCCTGGGAGCGGGGTGCTGGCACAGAGCGTTGACATGTTCACAGGAGACAATGCCGGCAGAGGTGCTATTATAGTGACCAGCGGCCACAACGACGAGATGCTCTTCATGGGACTTCTCGCCTCTATCGTGCGCGAGTACGATTGGCCGATGAGGTAGTACGTGCGTCTGCCGAGAAGTGGGGGGGTGATATGAAACAGAGAGAATTGGTTGTGCTGGCCGTTGCACTCACGCTGGCCATCGGGAGCGTCCCGAGTTCGGCGACCACCATTCATGTGCCCGTCGACCAACCGACGATCCAGGCCGGGATCGACGCGGCGGGCGAGGGCGACATCGTGCTCGTCGCGCCCGGTACCTACACCGGCACGGGCAACCGGAACCTGGACTTCGGCGGCACGAACATGACCGTCATGTCCGAGTCGGGCGCCGCGCAGACGATCATTGACTGCGAGGGCGCCGATGTCGCCTTCTATATCCACACCGGCGAGGATTCGACATCGATCATTCGTGGTTTCACCATGGCCAACGGCATTGGGGGCAATGGCGCCGGGATCGTTGTCTACGACTCCGCTGCGACGATCGAGAACTGCATCTTCTCCAACAACACTGCGTCCATGAACGGCGGTGGAATCTACTACGGCTATGCGCCATCCCTCGGCTTCATCCGTAACTGCGTGTTCTTCGGCAACTCCGCCCCGTACCGCGGCGGCGGCATCACGTGTGACAACTGCCTGGGGGAGGATATTTCGCCCGTCATCACGGACTGCGTGTTCTATGACAACGTCGCGGGAACCGGCGGGGCGAACGGCGGGGGAGCCATCTTCTGCAATAGCGCCTCACCCACCATCGCCGGCTGCACGCTTGTGGGGAACACGGGGGACACGGGCGCAGGCGGGATCGGATCTCACGGCGGCACCCCGATCGTCAGGCGATGCATCATCGCCTTCAGCACGGCAGGGTACGCGACCGACGACTGTGATGTCGACCACTGCATCATCTTCGGGAACGCCGGCGGTGACCGCTCAGCTGATGGTCCGCGCGCGAATCTCATCATCGATCCGCTGTTCTGCGACATGGCCGGATGGGATCTGACACTCTGCAGCAACTCGCCGTGCCTGCCCGGCGCACCCGAGAATCCGTGGGGCGAACTCGTGGGGGTCTATGGGTCCGGTTGCGGTGACTGCGACAGCCCCGTGGAGCAGAGCAGCTGGGGCTCGATCAAGGCGATGTACCGGCAGCCCTAGTTCCAGGTCATCCTCATGAGGGAATTCTTGTGAGCACCAAACAAGCCGAGGGTCCGGCGTCCGCGCGAAATGTCCTGATCTTCACACTCTTCGTCCTCGCTCTCGGCTGGGTTGGCCGGTGGATCGATGGTGTGGCTGGCACGGGTTCGAGCATGGCAGGGGGCGCCTCTTCCTTCGCGGGTCCGGGTATGACGCTGTGGATCGCGTCGCCGCTTCTCGTGTCGTTCCTCCTCCGCGCGTTCGCGGGTGACGGCTGGCGGGACCTCGGCATCAAGGTCGCGCTCCGAGGTGACGGGCGCTGGTACGCGGTCTCCATCCTGGCCTACCCGGCTGCCGCCATCGTCCTGCTCGGCATCAACGACTGGTCCGGCGACTGCGCACATGCCTCAGTCGAGGCGCTGTTCTTTCCTGTGTTCGTTTCGCTTCTTCTCCCACAGCTTCTTACGAACATCTTCGAGGAGTCCGGCTTCCGTGGCTATCTCGCGCCGAAGCTCACGGCGCTCGGCGTCGACCGGCTGATGGGTCACACGATCGTCGGTCTCGTCTGGGGCGCGTGGCACCTGCCGTATCTCGCGGCGATCACGGGCTACTCGACCGAGACGATGGCGACGTTCGCGCCACGGTTCCTGCTCGGCGCCATCGCGGCGTCGGTCGTGTATGGCGAGATCCGCCTCCGCACGAACTCGTTCTGGCCGGCCGTCGTGATGCAGACCGTCGGCGGGGCGTTCATCGGCGCGCTGATCGCCGCCGGCCATGTGCCCGGTTCGCGCTACGCGTGGCTCCGGATGCCGGCGCTGGAGGGCGGGTTCATGCTCGCGATGTTCGCGGCTCTCGGTCTCTGGCTGTACGCGAGAGCGATGGAGCGACAGGCCGGCCGGGAGTAACAGGCGGGAGTCTCGTCCCGAGGCGAGCCGCCGCGTCCCCGATCTCGCCGTGCGCTTGTCCGGCGGCGCAACCACTATACTTGACACACACCCCCACTGCGTGGTATCCTTCCCTCAATTGACCCGTCTCGCCCAGGTGCGCCACGACTCTGCACCGGCCCCTTGGACAGCAAGCGCGCAAACACCACCGGGCGCCCCCAGAGGGAGGAACGCCATGTTCCCCATTGCTCTCATTTCGAACCGGTCGCGAACCCTGACCGCCGCAGTCGCAGTCGTCATGCTTCTCATTGCGATCCTCGCCGGCGCAGCTCACGCGGATGTTGAGGACGGAAGCATCGAACTCGACACCAGGATCACCTCGGCCACGGTCTACGGGCATCAGGCGCAGGTCGTCCGGCGCGGGGATGTCGAACTCGTGTCAGGCGAGGTCCGGCTCATCTGCTCCGACCTTCCGGAGGGATTCGTTGAGACATCCCTTATCGTCGAGGGTGCCGGCAGCGCGGATGCGCAGATCGTCGGGATCGACTTCAAGCGCCGCGATGGCGAGTATGAGGGAACGCCCCGGTATCAGGCTCTCATGCGCGAGGTCGATGATCTCGATGCAGAGCTTGAGGTCCTTCGGGCGCAGCGCATCGCAATCGACCGGCGCAACACGCTGACGCGTTCGGTCGGTGACTTGAGCGCCGCACGCGGGCAGGACAACATCGCAGCGGGCGAGTTCTCTCTTCAGGACTGGCGCGCACTCATGGCATTCATCGAGGACGAGACGCGCGACGGAGAGACTCGTCTGACCGACATCAAGGCGCGCGCCGGAGAGATCGGCGAGCGTCGGGCGCAGGCGGTCGCGGAGATGCGGGAGATTCGCGGCGACGCCTCCGGCGGCCGGGACCTCGTCATCGACTGCGAGGTCGCGAAAGCGGGGGATCTGGCGTTCGAGCTCACGTACATCGTGGGCGGCGCCGCATGGCATCCCGAGTACACGGTGCGCTACATCGAGGAACTCGACGAGGTCGAGCTGACCTATGCGGCCCGCATCTCACAGAGCACCGGCGAGGACTGGAGTGCGGTGGACGTCCTCCTGTCCACGGCGAGTCCGCACGTCGGCGCGGCGCCGCCGACACTCTTCCCGCACGTCCTCGGCGCGTCCGGAGGCACCATTAGGGGCCGGGTCACCGACGCGACGAGCGGCGCGCCGCTGGCGTACGCGAACGTCTCTGTGCTTGGGGCGCCGTACGCCGCCATGTCGAACAGTGATGGTCACTACGAAATTCGCGGTGTCCCGAGCGGCAACTACACGGTCCAGTCGAACTTCATGGGGTATGAGACGACCCGCCGGACGAGCATCCGCGTGCTCGCCGGCGCATCGAGGGGCGTTGACCTCGCGCTCAAGCCCATCAGGATCCAGGGCAGCGAGGTCATGATCGAGGCGGCGCGGCCGATGATCGGAGACGAGAGCCGGATCCGCCCCATCAACACCGTCAGCGAGGCCGTCGCTTCACAGCCTGGCATCGTGCAGCACGACGGAGAGATCCACGTCCGCGGAGGTCGTTCGTCGGAGGTCCAGCGTTACGACGAGGGACAGGCGGTGTCCTACACGGAGATGAGTGTCGCCGGCTCCGAGTTTGCCGCGAATCTGGTCATCGCGACGCCGGTAGATCTGGATTCGGGTGCGGAGGCGAAGCGCGTGCTCGTCGTCCAGCGGCGCATACCCGGGACGTTCGTTCGCGAGGCCATTCCGCGCTACTCCGACCACGTGTTCGTGCGGGGCACGCTCGAGAACCCGCTCGATGTCCCGATCCTCGCCGGGCCGGCGGAGGTCTATGTCGAATCCGCTCCCGTGAAGGGAGGTCCGCCCGTTACGAACTTCGTCGGGAAGGACACGATAGACGATGTCGCCTCCGGCGAGGAGTTCACGATGTACCTCGGCGCCGACCAGAGTCTCAAGGTCGAACAGGAGGTCGAGCGCGAGGTACTCTCCCGTACGGGAGGCAAGAAGACGAAGATCCGCTACACTGTGAAGATCACGTCTGAGAGCTTCCGCCAGGCGCCCGTGGAACTCTGGGTGCAGGACCGCATACCGGTCTCGCTCCTGAAGGATGTCACAGTGGAGGATGTTGAGATCCTGCCGGGGCCCGATGTGCAGAGCGAGGAGGGACTCCTGACCTGGAAGCTCACGCTTGGTGCGGGTGAACGCTCGGAGATCGAGGCCGCCTACACGATTGAGTTTCCCTCAGAGCTCACCGCGCGCGGGATCAACCTCGAGTAGCGCGAGCGCTCCGCGACGTGAGCCGCGATGTCCCAACCTGTGGTATCATCGGGTCGACCCTTCGTGGTTGGCCCGATGTCGTGTTGTGGCCGAAGGCGTGTGCCCACGGGGCACCCTTCGACGTGCGAGCGGTGCGCGATGTGATGCGGTCTTAACGTCAGGATAGAAGAGTGACAGGCGATCTCACGAACGCGACGAAGCTCTGCATCACAGACGTCGGCAGCACGACGACGAAGGCCATTCTCTTCCGTCGCGGCGAGGACGGAACCTGGACCTATGTCCGGCGCGAGGCGCCGACGACCGTCGAGCGTCCGTACGAAGATGTTTCCATCGGCGTGACGCAGGCGTTCCGCGCGCTCGAGGAAGCGACGGGGGAGACTCTGTTCGTTGATGGCGCTCCGGTCGTCCCGTACCTCTCGACATCAAGCGCGGGGGGCGGGCTCGCGATGGTCGTCACCGGCCTCGTCAAGGAGCTCACCGCCGAGACCGCCGAGCGCGTTGCGCTAGGAGCGGGCGCTATCGTTCTCGACATCATCTGCATGAACGACGGACGGACGGCGTACCGCCAGATCGAGGACCTCAAGCGGCTCCGCCCGGACATGGTACTCCTGGCCGGCGGCTACGACGGCGAAGCGATCACCGCGCCCGTCTTTCTCGCCGAACTCATCGTCGAATCCGACATCCATCCGAAGCTCAATCCTGACTCGAAGCTTCCTGTCGTCTATGGGGGCAACATCCATGCGAGTTCCTACGTCGAGCAGACGCTCGGCGACGGGTTCCTGTTCCACGCGGTCCCGAACGTTCGGCCGGACGAGCACCACGAGGAGACGCGCCCCGCGCGCGCGGCCATCAGTGAGATCTTCATGGACCATGTGATGTCGATGGCCCCCGGCTATGACAAGCTCAAGCCGTGGGTCGCCGCCCCCATCCGCCCGACGCCGGCGGCGTTCGCCGATATCATGGCGCTCGCCTCGGCGGAGCTGGACGGTACGGTGCTCGCCATCGACATCGGCGGCGCGACGACCGACGTCTTCACCGCGTGTCGTGGTGAGGTCATCCGCACCGTCAGCGCGAACATCGGTATGAGCTACAGCGTGCTCAACGTGGCGCGCCTCGCGGGGACGAGGGCCATCGCCAGTCTTCTTCAGACACCGATGACGGAAGGCGAACTCTGGAACCGTATAGGCAACAAGTACACGCAGCCGACAAGTCTGCCGACGACGCGTGAAGGCACCCTGGTCGAGTGGGCCACCGCGAGCGTCGCTATCCGGGAGGCGTTCCGCGAGCACAGGCGCGTGCTCAGGGGTATCCCGCAGCGGGAGCGCCCGGGCGAGATGGAGGTGCCGGCTGCGCAGGTCAGAGGCGGAGAGGATGCGGACTTCCATGTTTTCGGCTATGACATGATCATCGGGAGCGGGGGGATCCTGTCGCACTCGCCTCGCGAGGCGGCGGCGAGGATACTCATCGACGCGCTCAAGCCGGACGATGGCGTAAAGCTCGCTGTCGATCGCGCGTTCATGTTCCCGCATCTCGGTGTCCTGTCCGAAGTGGACGAGGCGCTTGCGAAGGAGCTCTTCTTCGATCTTGCGCTCGTGGAGCTGGGAACCGTCGGGGAGCACCGGGGCTCGGCGGCACGCGGTACGGACGCGGCGCACGGTACGGACGCACAACATGATGCAGCCGCGCGGGGCGATGCTGACGCGGGAAGTTCTACGAACGCGCAGGACGACGCCGACGCGGCTGACGCGAGAACCGAACTCGCCCCCGCCGCGCGCATCCGCAGCGGTCGCATCACCGCGGTCCGGGAGCTGGCCACGAGCGGTGACGTGCTCGTCGGTGTCGGCGACAGCGTCACATCCGACACCATCGTCGCGCATGCGACGCGGCAGTTCCTGCGACCCTTCTTCCTCTCGGTCGCGCGGTCGCTTCATATAGATGTTGAGGAACTCGACGACGTTCTCCTTAAACATGTCGGCGAAAAGGTCGAGCGCGACGAGGTCATCGCGAAATACAGGATCCGGTTCGGTCTGCCGTCGACGTACCGCTCGCCGGTCGCCGGGGTGATCGAGCGCATTCTCCCGGACGGAACGCTCGTCGTTCGCGAGCACTCCGAGGACGCGAAGGTGCTCACGACGATCGAGGCCGCGAAGGACCTCGGCATCCATCCAAGCAAATTGAAGCCGTATCTCCGGGTCTCCATCGGCGAAGAGGTCGAGCGGGGCCAGTGGGTGGCGGCGATGATGGCCGGGGGAAAGCACAACAGCGCCGAGTCGCCGGTCCGCGGGAAGGTCGCGAGGATCGACGAGCACTTCGGAATGGTCATGATCGAGCCGCTTCTCGAAGAGCTCCAGGTCGCCGCATGGCTCCCCGGCGTGGTCGAGTCGGTGACGCCGCGTGGCTGCATGATCGCGAGCGAGGGTACGGAGATCATGGGGGTCTGGGGGAGCGGTGGCGCCGTCGTCGGACCTCTGGCGTTTCTTCCGGTCGGCCCCAGTGGGTCGGCACCTCCGGATACCCGCTCGCTGCCCGCGGGGGCCGTCGTCTTCGCAGAGCGCGCAGGGCATGCCGCTCTCAAGGCATGCCGCACCGCCGGAGTCGCCGGACTCATCGCCGGAGGTGTGGATCTCGGCGAGGTGCTGGATGTGGAGCTTCCGCATACGCTGGTGGTCATGAACGAATTCGGCACGGCGGAGCTGCCGGTGGACATCCGTGCGGCACTCGAGTCGCACAGAGGAGAAACCGTGCTCATCGATGGGACGACGCAACTCCGCGTCGGCGTCCAGCGTCCGCGCGTCATCCTGCCTCGTGGCACGTAGTCTCCAGCGCGAGACGTTCCAGAACCGGGAGACCCAATGACCTCGCGGCCCATCGACATCATCCATCATCCCGTGGGCGTCATCCACACGCCGCACACGAATCCTGCCGAGACGCCGATCCAGCCGGTGTTCGCGGAAGGTGTCCGCGGCACGGTCGAGGTCCTTCCCGAGTTCGAAGCCGGTCTCCGGGATGTCGAGGGCTACTCGCATGTCCACCTCATCTACTCGCTTGACCGGGCTCGCGCACCGAAGCTGACCGTGACTCCCTATATGGGGGACGTCGAGCGCGGCGTCTTCGCCACACGCTCGCCGCATCGTCCGAACGCGATAGGCATGAGTATCGTGCGGGTCATCGGCCGCGATGGCCGCATGTTGTACGTCGAGGATGTCGATATCCTCGATGGAACGCCCCTTCTTGACATCAAGCCATACTCGGCCAGGTTCGACGCGCGCGACGACGCGGTCTGCGGCTGGCAGGATGCTGTCGATGATGAGACGGCGCGCGAGCGGGGGAGGCGCGGGTACCGGGGGCTGCAGCCGCTCTTCACAAGACTGGCGGCGGCCTGTGAGCGCCCCGAGATCTGGAGCCGCTACACGGCGGCCGGTCTCTGGGCCCACCCGCACATCGCGACGCAGATGCTCGGGTTCCATCTGAATCCGGACACTGAACTCGCGTCGCGGAATCCGGACTTCATCAAGAGCTCGGTCAGTTGGATCGTCGATCGGTTCGGCGTAGGCCCGCGGACGCGTGTGCTCGACCTTGGCTGTGGCCCCGGGCTCTATGCGACGCCGCTGGCGAGGACCGGCGCTCACGTGACCGGCATCGACTTCTCCGAGAACTCGCTTTCGTACGCACGCGCGACGGCCGAACGCGAAGGCCTCTCCATAGAATACGTGCTCGCCGACTACCTCGAGTACGCACACGGGGGCCCGTACGATCTCATTACCTTCATCTACTGGGACCTCGCGCCCTTGAACCCCGACCAGCGGTCGACACTCCTGACGATGTGCCGTGATGCGCTCACCGACGGCGGGACGCTGATTCTCGACGTCCCATCGATCGGCTACTTCGAGAGCGTGGTGGAATCGACGAGCATCGACCACTCGGAGTACGCGGGGTTCTGGTCGCCGGAAGAGCACTTCGTAATCAAGGCGACCCACAGATACGAATCCGAGCACGTCTCCCTCGACAAGTACTCGGTCGTCGAGCCGAATCGCACGCGCGAGATCCACAACTGGCTCCAGAGCTTCTCGCCCGAGTCGCTCGAACGTGAGCTGGCCGAAGCCGGGTTCGAAGTCGTCGAACTCCTCGGCGATGTCGCCGGCGCACCATACGATCCCGACGCCATCCAGTTCGCAGCCGTCGTCCGACCGGCAGGCTGACCCGCCGTAGCGAGACCTCAGAGTTGAGTGCCCCACCTCCCGGCCGGGACGATCCCGGGACGGTCTGTTATGGTGAGTATTATTCACATGCAATAATTACCAAATGTCGATTCACTCGCACGTCCGTCCGAATTGCCGCGTTTCGCGTGGCATTGTGGCCACATCCGTGCTAGTGAACCCTATTACGGTGGCGTGTGCTCCAGCACGCCCTGCTTCTACGCCCATCATGTCTACTCGCTGCAAGATGGAGTCGCGCAATGCGTTCATTCCCTGTCTGGATGTGGGTCACGCTGGTCCTCGTGCTGATCGGCCTCGCCATCGGCGGCACCTGGCTGTACCGGGAGCAGGAGCGGTCTCAGTTGGCCGAGGTCAACAGGGATCTCTCGGCCATCGGGCAGCTCAAGGCCGAGCAGATCGTGGCGTGGCGGACCGAGCGACTCAGCGATGCCGGGCTCATTACTGGGAGCCCATTCGTGAGCGATGCCGTCGCCGAACTGCTCACAGGTCGTGACACCGCGAGAGCGACCGAGATGCTCATGGCAGACTTCGCGGCGTTGCGCGATCAGCACGCATATGAGGATGTCTTCCTTGTCACGGGCGACGGCGAGATCGTGCTGAGCCTCACCGGCGTGAGGGGCAGGCTTGCCGACGCGTCGACTCGCGCCGTCGAGACGGCCTTCACCGAGGGTCGTGCGACGCTGACCGACATCCACCTCGGCGAAACGCACCGCGCACCACACCTGAGCGCAGTGGCGCCCATTTTCGATCCTCGGTATCCCGGACGGGAGCCGATGGCCGCCATCCTGCTCGTCACCGATACAGCGAAGACGCTCTACCCGATCATCAAGAGTTGGCCGATGCCAAGTCTGACAGCGGAGACGGTGCTCGTGCGCCGGGACGGTGACGATGTGCTCTTCCTGAACGAACTCCGGCACCGGAGCGGCACGGCTCTGCAGCTTCGAATTCCCCTGAGTCAGAGTGATCTTCCTGCGACCGCCGCGGTGCTTGGCAACTACGGCGTGATCCAGGGACAGGACTATCGCGGCATCGATGTCCTCGCGGTCGCGCTTCCTGTCCCCGGGTCACCCTGGGCGATCGTCTCCAAGGAGGACACAAGCGAGTCCCTCGCGGTGTGGCGCTTCCGCGCCGCCGGCATCATTGTCTTTGTAGCCAGTGTCATGGCACTGCTCGTTGTCGTGGCAATCGCCGTCACTCACGCGCAGCGGGGTCAGCAGTATCAGACCCTCTACGAGAGCGAAGCTGCGCTTCGAGCCATGGAGGAGCGGTACGGCACCACGCTGCGAAGCATCGGAGACGCCGTCATCTCGACGGATGTCGAGGGGGTTGTGGAACTGATCAACCCGGTCGCGGAGAGCGTGACCGGATGGACGAGTGAAGAAGCGTGCGGGCTGCCGATACAGGACGTCTTCCGGATCGTCAACGAGGACACGGGCCGGGTGCTGGAGAGTCCGGTGGAACGAGTACTCCGCGAGGGAGTCGTCGTCGGGCTTGCCAGCCACACGGTTCTCATCAGCAAAGACGGCTCACGATGCTCGATCGCCGACAGCGGGGCGCCGATCTATGACGCGAAGGGCAACGTGTCCGGGGTTGTGCTGGTCTTCAGAGACACGACCGAGGAGCGGGAACACGAGAGGCGTCTCCAGGAGAGTCTCAACAAACAGAAACATCTTCTCGGCGTCCTCGGAGCGATCCGCGACGTCAATCAGATTATCACACGCGAGACCGATCGCGAGCGGCTGATCCAGGGCGCCTGCGAGTGCATCACAGGGCGGTTTGAGGGGGGGAGCGCGTGTATCGCGCTCGTCGACCGCGTGGGTGCGTTCGCCGGGCTCGGACATGCGGGACACGGGGGGCAGTTCGAGCAGGCGAAGGAGAGCCTGGACCGCGGGCAGTGGCCGGCGTGTGCACTGGAGATCCTTCAGTCGCCCGGGCTCGTGGCGATGGACCAGCCTGAACCCGGCTGTGGTTGTCCGGGTTCGTCCGATGCCTCATCCGTCCCGACGGGCGACAGCGGGCCGGCATCCGACAACGCCGCGTTCGGGATCCGCCTTGAACATGAGGGGCGTGTCTACGGCCTCTTCACCGCGACCGTTCCTCGTGTGTTTGTCGACGACCAGGATGAGCGGGCGCTGTTCGCTGAGATGGCGGATGATGTGGCCTTCGCGCTCGCGACGATTGAAGTGACGAAGCAGCAGCATGAGCTTGAGCGGAAGTACGCGGCAGCGCTCGAGGCAACAAGCGACGCCGTGGTTGTGACTGACATGGATGGTCTGGTCACGGCGTGCAACCCGGGCGCTGAGAAGCTCCTCGGCTACGGCGCCGGCGAGCTGATCGGCTCACACGTCTCAAACATCAGTCCGAAAGAGCTGCATGCAGAGCAGAGCGAGATCATGCGGAGGGCGATCGAGAGCGGCTCGGTGCAGGGGGTTACGAGCGAACGGGTGAGGAAGGACGGGACTCGCGTACCGGTCGAATTGACGGTCAATGTGCAGCGTGACGAGAACGGTGTCCCTCAGGGTCTCGTCGGCATCATCAGAGATATCTCGGAGCGCCTGGCAGCCGAGTCAGCAGTGCTCGAACAGCAGCGCATACTCGACCAGACCGGCTCGATGGCGAAGATCGGCGGATGGGAGCACGATCTCACAACCGGCGAGGCCGTCTGGACCGGCGCTCTCTACGACATCGTCGGCATCGAGCGCGGCGCGAAGCCGCCGGGTGTGGAGAGACACCTGAGTTACTACCTGCCCGAATATCGGAAGATACTGGAGCAGGCCTACCGGCAGGCGGCACACGAGGGGGTGCCGTTCGATCTGGAACTTCAGGGTCGGAGGGAGAACGGGGAAATCTTCTGGTGTCGCGCCTATGGCGAGCCGGTCCACGTGGACGGCAAGTGCGCCCGCCTCCGGGGGACGTTCCAGGACATCACCGTGTTGAAGGAGGCCGAGCTCGAACTGGTCGCGCAGGAGGAGAAGTACAGACTCCTCGCTGACAACACCTCGGATGTCATCTGGGTGATTACCCCGGACGAGCGGTTCACCTATGTCAACCCGGCCGCTGAGGCGATGCTGGGCTGGCCGCCGGAGGATATGATCGGAACGCCGCTCTCGCAGCACTGTGACCAGGAAAGCCACGCGTTCATGCGCGTGAAGCTCATGGAAGCGATAGCGGCGCTGCCCGAAGTGAAGACCCTGACGTTCGAATCGCGGCTGCAGACCCGGGACGGGAAGCAGGTTCCCGTTGAGATCGTCGGAAGGGTCCTTCTCGATCAGGACGGCGCTCCCACCGCCCTGCAGGGTGTGACCCGGGATATCTCGGAGCGGAAGCGCGACTACGCCGAACGCGAAGAGCTTCGGTCTCAGCTGTTCCAGGCCCAGAAGATGGAGTCCGTGGGGAGACTGGCCGGTGGCGTAGCACACGACTTCAACAACATGCTTCAGGTCATCCTCGGGAACACAGAGGTCGCTCTCCAGCGCGCGGACATCAGCGACGAGCTCCAGGGGGATCTCAAGGAGATTCGGAGTGCGGCGCAGAACTCCGCCAACCTCACGCGGCAGCTGCTGGCGTTCGCGCGTCGCCAGACGGCGGCACCGAAGGTTCTCGAGCTGAATGAGACTGTCTCGGGCATGCTCAAGATGCTGCGCCGTCTCATCGGCGAGGATATCAGACTGACGTGGGCGCCAGGGCCTTCGCTCTGGGCCGTGAGGCTCGATCCTTCACAGATCGACCAGATGCTGGCGAACCTGTGCGTCAACGCGCGGGACGCGATCGGTGGGGTCGGGAGCATTGACATATCGACCGGGAACATCACCATCAACGATGCGTACTGCTCTCAGCATTCGGGCGCGAGTCCCGGTGAACACGTCGTGCTTTCCGTCAGGGATGACGGCAGCGGCATGGACGACTCGACTCTCTCCGAGATCTTCGAGCCCTTCTTCACCACGAAGGGCTTGGGACATGGCACAGGCCTCGGGCTTTCGACCGTCTACGGGATCGTCAAGCAGAACCACGGATGGATCGACGTCGAGAGCGCCGTCGGCCGCGGCACGACGTTCAGGATCTATCTCCCGAGGTGTGAGGACTCCCCTGACGCTACCCGCGAGGACTCTCCCCCGGCCGAGAGTCCCAGGGGAAGTGGCCAGCGAATTCTGCTTGTTGAGGACGAAGTGGCCATTCTGAGTCTGTGCGAAGCGGTCCTGGGGGAACTCGGGTACTCGGTCGCCACCGCGGCCACACCGGGTGAGGCGTTGCGTATCGCCTCCCGGATGGAGGACGGCGGCGGCATAGATCTTCTCGTGACAGATGTCATCATGCCTGAGATGAACGGGCGCGACCTCGTGGAGCGCATTAGGGAGCGCGCGCCCGACCTGAGAGCGCTGTTCATGTCAGGGTACACGTCTGATGTGATTTCCAAGCGGGGAGTGCTCGAGGACGGCGTCTGCTTCATCCAGAAGCCGTTCACTATCGACGAGATCGCCGCGAAGGTCCGCGACGCGCTCGGCCAGGTCCGGCCCTGAGTCATACCATGGAATACCATCCTCTCCGGTCGCCCTCCCGTCCGAGGCCCGCGTCATCGTGCGGCGCAGCCTCCTAGGCGGACCGCGGTAGGGCGTTCGCCGGAACCTCGGACTTGCACACCGCCCCATCTTCGCGCATCATTACCCGCAGGATATCATTCCAGAGCCCGGCTTCGACACGGTCGGAAACCGCCACAAGGAGCATCTCGTGAGCAATATCGCGTGGAGCGACAGACTGTCCGTCGGCGTCGACCTCATCGACACGCAGCACAAGAGCCTCATCGAGAAGATCGCGCATCTCGAGGACGCCACCCGCACCGGGCAGGGTCCGGCGGAGATCGTCCGCATCCTCGACTTCCTCATCGACTACACGGACTACCACTTCGCCACCGAAGAGAAGAATATGCGCGCGTTCGACTATCCCGGGATGCCGGCGCACATGAAGAAGCACGGGGACTTCAGGACGACCCTTGAGAACCTCGCCGAGGACTTCGAGGAAGAGGGTGCGACACAGGATCTCGCGGACTCCATTGAGACACTTCTGATGAGCTGGTTCACGAAGCACATCAAGGACGTCGATAGCAAGTTCGGCGTCTTCCTGCGCGAGAACGGTCTGACGATGAGTGAGGATGTAGAGCCGGACGAGGACGTATAGCTCGAGGTCCGCGTGACGTACGAACCGAACGACGAGAAGAACCGTGACGAGCGCGAGCGGGACAAACCGCTGGCGTTCGAGGCGTATGAGGCGCTGGCGGACGGGTACGCGAAGTGGGCAGGGACCAAAGCCCACAACGCCTACTACGAGCGACCGGCAATGCTCAAGCTTCTCCCGGATGTTGCGGGGCTCCGTGTGCTCGACGCGGGGTGCGGCCCCGGCATGTACGCGGAGTGGTTGCTCGACCATGGGGCGGACGTGGTCTGCGTCGATGCGAGCCCGAAGATGCTTGAGCATGCGAGGGCGCGGACCGGCGACCGGGCGGATATCGTTGAGGCGGATCTCGGCGCGCCGCTCGACTTCCTCGATGAAAGCGACTTCGATCTCGTCATCGCGCCGTTGGTCATCGACTACCTTCCCGATTGGCCGGCGGCGTTCTCGGAGTTCCACCGTGTGCTCAAGGTTGGCGGTCGGTTCATCGCCTCGAAGGAACACCCGGCGAGCGACTACACTCAGCGCCACGCCGGGAGCTACTTCGAGAAGCAGCTGATCGGCGCGGTCTGGCGAGGGTTCGATGATCCGGTCGAGGTTACGGCGTGGCACCGCCCGCTCCAGGACCTGATAAACGCGCTCGCCGACGCGGGGTTTGTCATTGAGCGGCTTGTCGAGCCGCTCCCGATACCGAAGTTCCGGGAGGCCGATCCAGACGACTATGAGAAGCTTCTGCGCTGGCCCGGGTTTCTCTGCGTGCGCGCCGTGAAGCGCGGCGCCTGACCAAGGGGGGAGTATGAAGGCTCGCGTCATGCTGGTGGTGGTGCTGGCGATTGCGCTCGCGATCGCGGGGTGTTCCGGAAACGAAGCCGAGACGGCCGAGAACCGCGGTGCCGTCGAGACAGTCGGGCAGGCAACAGGAAGCACCGGGGCTGTCGGCGATGTCCTGGCAGCCTTCCCGGCCGACTCGTTCGACGGCGTTGTGGACCGCGAGATGCTCTCGCTGGATGCCGAGGGCTGCGACGGGTCGCCGTCGCTTCTCGCGGAGGCGAGTGAGCCGACGACGTACCACCTGTTCGTGACGGGCGATATCGATGTTGAGAACTCGCTGCTCTTCTACACGGCGAAGGTCCGCACCGATGCGCTCGAGGGTGACGCCATGCTCGAGATGTGGTGCGAGTTCGGCGAGATGGGCGAGTTCTTCTCGAGAGGGATGGACAGCACGCTCACGGGCACGCAGGACTGGACCGAGCTTACGGCCGTCTTCCGTCTCGAGCCTGGTCAGAACCCCGACAACGTCAGGCTCAATCTTGTCGTTGGCGGCGCCGGTCGCGTCTGGATCGACGATCTCAAGGTCGTGCGCGCACCGCTGCCCTAGCACATATCCTGCGGCAGGTGAGATTCGACCGTCGCCTGCACCAGCTCGTCATGGTCGACTGCTTCATCGACCTGCTTCGCACAGAGCACGCGGCCCGGCTGAATGATTCGGCCGGGCCGTCGTCTGTTCTGGAGGCACCGACCGGCGCCCCCCTTCACCCCCTCGCCCCCCGCGGGGATCCCACAAGCACAACAGCTATCACCGAGTGCCCCCCGACACTCCACATGCGGCGGCTGCGGCTCGCGCCGGAGCGCTCGCGTAGCGTTTCGCGCCTGAGCACCCGCGCGATGCCGCCTGCCGCAGGAGGGGGTCCGGTGATGGAGCACGTCCTGCAAGTCAGCGACGCGCGCGCCGTTGGCGAGTGCGCGGTCTGCGGAACCGACCACCATGCCCGCGTTATCTTCGATCTCGGCGACTACGCCGTCAGTCGGTGTGCGGCGTGCGGCCTGGTCTATCTCAGCGGTGAACGGAGTGCTGCGGCGGAGCGCATCCGATATCAGAGGGACCACTTCGACACGGGGTACATGCAGGCCTTCGACCCTGACGAGATCGCTCGCGAGCAGGTTGAGAGTACTCGCTGGGCGCTCGCGGTTGTCGCGACGTCACTCGATGAGCTCCCGCGATGGTCGCCCGTGCTGGACATCGGCTGCGCGCGCGGTCACTACCTGAACCTGCTCAGGGCGCATATGTCGGAGCGTCAGTTGATTGGTGTGGACGCCTCGAGACGGATGACGGAACGGGGGAAGGATGAGTTCGGTCTCGATCTTCGCGGGCAGACATTCGAGACCGCAGGTCTTCCCCCGGGGTGCTTCGGGCTCGTCACCGCATTCGATGTGCTCGAACATGTCATCTCGCCCGCGGCCGCACTCGCGAAGATCCTTCGGCTTCTCCATCCTCGCGGCCGGGCGGTCATTGAGGTCCCGTCCGAGGTGACCGTATTCCGAGCGGTTGCTCGCGCCGCATTCCTTGCGTCCGGCGGTCGCATCGCCGTGCCGCTCCACGCGCTCTATCATCCGTCACATCTGACCTACTTCACGCCGTCGAGCCTCCGGCTTCTGCTGGAGCGTCTCGGCGCCGCCGACATCGTCGTCCGCTGCAAGGAGGCGCATGTGACCCGCTTCGCCGCCGACCGCTACCGTCCAGCCGCTCGCACAGCCATCCGCGCGGCGGCAGGGTTGGACCGCCTTCTCGGCACCGAAGCGAAGCTGCTGGCCGCGTTCCGCCGCGGCTAGTCATGTGCGCGGTTGGGAGATCCGTTGTATGATTGGCGACATGCGCTCAGCGCATGGCTTCGAAGCCATCTGACCTGGCAGACACGTTCTCAGGAGGAGGGGCAGCGTGAGGTACTCCCAGTTGCACAGCACACCATCTCCGCCACAGCTCAAGACTCTCCAGGTGCTTCTCGTCATCACCGCGGTTGCCCTCATGCTCGCATTGGGTTGCAGCGGCGGCAGCAATCCGGGCGGCGTCGATGGTGACAATGATGACCAGGCCGGGGCGCGAATCCACGTCGATGTCTCGAACGTCGGAGTCGAGGATGGCACGCTCGAACACCCGTACAACACGATCGACGAAGGTATTGCCGCCGCATCGCGCGGTGACACCGTCATCGTCGCCGCAGGAAACTACACACGGCGAACCGCCATCGACGTGCCGGTCGCCATCGCGATACTGGGTGCCGGGCGCGACCAGACGATCGTGGACGCGTATTTCTCGGTGAGCGCTCCCGAGGACACCATGGCCGTGCGCTTCAAGCACATGGCGTTCGATGGAGCGACGTTCGCCATGAACATCGCCCGGGTCGAGTACGCTCCTATCCGCATCGACAGCTGCGACGCTGGCGTTGTTGGCGTCGGCTATCCGCCGGAACACAGCTACACCGTGATGAACAGCGAGATCGACAGTGTACGCTTCGCGCAGGGCGACTCCGAGCACGCGTCCCATGTACTGAGGAACTGTGTTGTCACCAGGGGTATCCACTTCACTCATGGATCCGGAAATGTGGTCACCGTCATAGACGGCTGCACGATCGGTGGCATGATTCGGATCGCATGCGCCTCGGGGCCGACGTTCACGATCACCGACAATGTGGTCCACGGGATCTATGACGCTTCCGGCGCATGCTTCACGACGATCGAGGGGAACACGCTGCCGACCGGTGACATCGTTGACAGCAGCGGTGGCTGGGGGAGCGAGACTCAGTTCATCGAGAGCAACACTATCCAGAACGGTGTGATGAGGATCAATTCGGGGTGCACGACCGTCCGCTACAACACGGTGAATGCGCCGGTGGACACGTTCGCGATTCTGATGAACTGCGGAGCCCCGGCGAACCTGGTCGGGAACACGGTGATCCTCCCGGGAGGCGCCGCGCCAACCGGCGCTCCGGAGACGTGGCGCAACATCGGCATCAAGGCCACGTGTGGCGAGGGTGTCATTCAGGGCAACACAGTGAGCGGCGGGTCCATCGGGATCTGGGATGTGAGCGGAGCCACGGCTCTCTCCTGGAACACTGTCAGCGGCGCGTACTACGGTATCGTGGCTGCGCTCGGCATGGACAAGCCGGTCAACGGCAATACGGTCCTCGATTGTTCATCCGACGGAATCCGGTTCCTGGCTGAGTACCTCTCTTACGACTACGGGCCCTTCCAGGGGAACACGGTGTCGAACAACGGTGGGGCCGGCGTGAGGCTCTTCCGTGATATCGACCTCGGTGGCGGCGCGCAGGGTAGCGTCGGCTGCAACACCATCACGGGCAATGCCGATTACGATCTCTATGTCGAGGTGCCGGCCGATACCGCCGCCGTTGTCTATGCCCGCGGGAACACGTGGGACCACGCCTCAGAGGCAGAAGTCGATACGCACGACATCTACGATGCTAACGACGATCCGTCACTCGCCGACGTGGATCTGTCGCAGCGCGCGAACTGATTCCCACGCCCGCGCCGGAGCGAACGACAAGAGAAACCGGGGCGCCTCGAATGAGACGCCCCGGTTTCTTTGCTGGCCGTCCGGAATCGGTGCCTGACGGACCCCGGATCGGCTGGGAGTGTGGCCGCGTCAGCTCGGGCGCAGCCCGTACAACCTAATCGAAGTAGAAGTCGAACCTCAGTGCGTACTCGAGGTTCCAGGCCGTGATGTTGATGTCGTCCTCTTCGTACGGCTCGCCCCAGTACTGGCCCTCTTCTGTGAGCGTGTAGCTTCCGTACTTCAGAGCGACTTCGGGACCGATCCCGATCCGGTCGTTGGCGCAGCGCCAGAGGGCGCGCATGACCGGGCCGATGGACCAGCCGCTGAAGCCGTACTCTGATTCGAAATCAGCGCGCCCGTAGTAGTCGTCTTCATACTTCGAACTCGCGCTCACGTACGAGAAGCGCATCCCCACGTCGACGCGGTTTCCACCCACATCACCGGCGACCGGGTAGAACCCCGCAAGACCGAACGTCATGGAGCTGTAGTCGCCCTTGTTCTCGTTGATGATGCGAGCAGCGATGTCCTCATCGTCGCATGCGCATTCCACGGACATGTTGCCGAATCCGATCCCGAACTCACCCTGGATCTTGTCGCCGAACCCGACGACGAATTCGCGGGCCGTGAGGAAACCGGAGTCGTTCAGGATCTCAAGGTCGCCGTTGTAGCTTCCTGTTCCGACCAGTCTGAGGCCGGTATACGTCTCTGCCGATGCCGTGGGAGCAATCAGCAGAGCTGCAGCAACGAGCATTACGAACAGTACGCGATGCATCTCTGTCTCCTTTCAGCGTCCCCGGTCGTCGGGACCCGGAGATCGCATGATTGCTCCGTCCTAGTCGAAATGGAAGTCCAGCCGGAATGAGTAGTCGATGTTGAATGCCGAGATGTCGTACTCGTCCTCGTAGAAGACTTCACCACTCTGCGCGCGCTCGTACTTGTAGTTGAGGCTCGTGTACTTGAGACACATCTCGGGCCCGAATGTGATGGGGAGGTCTCCCAGCCACCACGAGCCGCGGACGAGCGGACCGAACGACCATCCGCCGAGCTTCTCAGTGTCTTCCTGCTCCGTCGGGTCCCATGTCCACGTGTACGTACCGGTGTGGTACTGGAACCGCGCGCCGGCGTCGACCCGGTAGCTGCTGCCTTCCATGATGGGATAGAAGCCGGCGAGGCCGAAGACGAACGATGACCAGGAGTCCTCCTCGTCGCCGCGGCGGTCCACCTCGCCCGACTCATCGTACGTCTCGCTGATCGAGCTCCAGCCGAGCGACACTTCGCCCTGGATCTTGTCGCCGTAGCCGACGCACAACTCACGATACGTGAACCAACCCGAGTCCCACAGGGGGCCGTCAACGTATTCGTAGGTGCCGTTTCCCACGAACCTGAGGCCGATGTACGTCTCCGCCGATGCGACTCCTGCTGAAGCCATGAGCAGAGCCACGAGGCAGAGAACAAGACCGCGATGCATGGTTCCTCCTTATGCTGAGCCCGGCGGGGTGCCGCCGCGATCCGGCAGGACACCTGTGTGCGCATCGGTCCGACCGCGCCCATTGCGGCGCGGACCGCCCGTCCGCCGAGCAGCCAACACCCGACAACCTCGTGCCGCGGGCCAAACAGTGCCCGAGACAACTTTCACGGAAACCATACAACAGAGTGGCCGGCAGTCAAGAGAGAAAACCGGAATCGCGGACGAAGACGAAGGGCGCGTGACACGGGGGAGGGCGCGTGACATGAGAAACGGGGGACATTGCTGTCCCCCGTCTCCCGTGCATCGTACTCGCGCGTCCAGCCTGGATTCGCGCGAGTGTCGACCGGTCGAACCGGCGTGCCGAGAGCCCACTCGGCTGCGCCGACCGGCCGCTTGCTCTAGAAGTAGAAGTCCATCCTCAACGAGTACTCAAGGTCGATGACGCTGAGACTCGGGCCATCCACGCTCTCGCTGCCCATCTCGGCATCAGTCGAGTACATCGTGTACTTCGGGTAGATCTCCGGGCCGATCGACATCGCGCCGTCCGCCAGATACCAGCGGCCACGGAGGACCGGGCCGAACGAGATACCGGAGAGCGACAGACTCACCTCGTCCGAGCGCGCATCCATCTCGGGGATGTCCGACGAGATGGAGATCGAGAGATACTGTGCCCGTGCGCCGAGATCGAGCGAGTACTGCGAGTTGTCGGCCATCGTGAAGAAGACGGCCGCGCCAAGCGACATGATCGTGATGTCGGGCTCGGGCATGCTGTCGTCCAGGAGCTCGATATCAGCAAGGAAGTCGAGGTCGCTGAGCGTTGCCTTCGTGTAGCCCACGGCGACTTCAGCCCCGAACTTCTCGGACTGTGTTCCGAAGGCGAACTCCTTCAGGTTGAACATCCCCGCATAGCGGAGACTGCCATACATGTCGGCCGACGCCGTGGAGGCGGCGAGCACGATCATGAGAAGGGCGATCACGGCGAAGCGCTTCATCACATCCTCCGTTTGTTGGTCGGAGCCTGCGCCCCGACATCCACGCGGGGAGCATTCGAGCCACCCCGCTACCTTTTCTTGCGCGCAGAATGCTTCATATGACGCAATCCGTCAAGTGGAAACGCGCGTCGCTGCTGAGTCCCAGCCAGTCTCGCAATGCATGCTAGAGTTCGATGGTCTCCTCGTCCTCCTCGCGCCACGCCGGATCAACGATGCAGAGGAACGCGAGTGGCATGCGTCCCACGTTCTCGATCCATTGGACCTTGCCCGGCGGGATGTAGATCGTCTGGCCGGGATGGACCGGCGCGATCTCGTCTCCGACATGCATCGTCCCGGTACCGGAGAGGATGTAGTAGACCTCGCTCGATGCGAGCTTGTGTGGGAGCGACTGTTCACCCGGGGCGACCGCTGCGAGCGCAAGGCTGTACCGAAGCGCCACATCATCCCTCTGCGGGTGCAGGATCTCCCTGAGCTCAGTGTAGTCGGTCGCCTGCACATCGGGCAGGTGCGCCACGTCCTTGATGAGCATGACTCCTCCAGAAGTGTGTGTGCCGTGGGTCTGTCTCACGAATCGGTTGACACTGGCACGCCGATGGTGATATATGCAAGTGTGAAGGGCGTTTGCGCCCTGTTTGTCAATCGTATCATGCCAAGGGGAGCGGCGGTCCAGGCGCGTGCTGGCGCGGGGGGAAGGACCGCTGACCAACAGGAGGAGGAACAGATGGTGCGGACACTGGGACTGGCTCTGGCGGTTCTTATGGTGTTCGCCGCGGTCGCGTCGGCGGACATCGCCTGCGACGATCTCGGCGTCGGTGTGAATTTTGGAATGCTGCAGCCATCCGGCGGTGAGCAGGAGTACGAGGACTCCGGCATGGTTCTGGGCATCACCGTGAAGAAGCCGCTTGCCGGCAATGTCTGGGGCGCGTTCGAGTACACGCACGGCGTGTCCGCGAACGGTGAGGCGATTCCGACGGGTACCACCTCGCGGATGCAGGGCTTCGGCTCGGCGGATGAGTTCAAGACGGTATGGAACAAGGCGCAGTTCGCCGCGATGTACATGTTCATGGACGAGGGGAAAGTCCTCCCGTACGTGAGCGCGGGACTCGGCCTGACGTTCTGGGAGGTCCAGGACTGGCAGGACGAGTTCGATGAAGGCGAAGTTCCCGACGGCTACAACGAAGACGGCAAGAAGAAGACGCTCAGCGGCACCAACATCACCGCGAGCGTCGGTCTCGGCGCAGACATCTTCGTGACCGAGCGGCTTGCGGTGACAGTCGGTGGTCGTTACAGCCTGCTCATCGGCAACGATGTCGACAACGTCGGTCTGAGCGCGGTTGAGGGCGCGGACTGGGTTGACGCCAACGACTCGATTCTCGAGGCCTTCGCAGGTCTTACGTACTACTTCGGCCCGGGCGACTGTGACGGCGACGGCATCATCGGCAAGGATG